>NZ_BSQO01000001.1:0-813055 GCF_030268385.1 Kocuria sp. NBRC 114282
GCGACTTCACGGCGAGATCGGCATGATCCCGCCCGTCGAGCTCGAGGACACCTACCATCACAACCACCCCGCACCGGCACCCGCCGACGCGGCACTTGCGAGCCTCTAACAAACCCGGGGCGATTCACCTCGGCATCGGAAAGGGGTTCGGCAGGATCGGCGGTGGATCGGCCACGCTCAGCAGTCACCGCTCCATGATGAGGCAACCACGGGCCGGATTGCCACTGGCTTGAAGCGCGAGCCAGTCGATCACGCACGCCCCGGAGCGTCCCGGGGTCAGCCCGAGAAGGTGCCCGGGCAGGGTGGGGTCGGCGTTGACGAACGAGGTCATCCACGGGTTCGACCGTGTCCAGCCGGCCTCTTCGAGCACCCAGCGCACCGACCGGGCGCGGGTCTCGTCGATGCCGAGCACGCGGGTGGGTTCCGGCTCGGGCAGCCACTGGTTGGCCAGTGCGATGAGCGCCCGGTGCGCGGTCGACCACGCCACCTGGTACTCGCTGGCGACCTCGCTGACGGCGTGGTTGTCCGACGCGATCGCCGAACCGATCTTCTCTCGTAGCCGGGTCGTGAGCCGCGACCGTGCCGGCACAGCGCGGGACTGCTGCGTGAATGTCGCTGTCCCACAGGCCGGTTCGCGGCACACCAAGCGCCGTTTGAGCCACCACAGATCGGTTCTTTGGCCGGAGGCAGGCAAGTCCTTGACTTGAACCAGTGGCCGCTCCTTGATCCTTGAGGTGAGCACCCCGCACTCGGGGCAGGCGCCCTCCGGGTCGATGACCTCGATGACGACACGCACCGTGTCGGCATCGATTCGTTCGAGCTGCAGGACGGTGAACTCGTCCTCCAGCCCGAGCAGCACTGACGTACCCTCGTTCATGCTCGTGGCCTCGCTGTTGTCGCGTTGTGAGAGACCAACAGCATGTCGGGGCCACGAGCCCCATCAACTACCGGGCACCCCGCTCAAGCGCGGAGGGCCGATAATGGAGAGGTGATCGTCGAACGGAAGGAGCAGGTCATGAGCGAAACCAGTGCATCGCAGAACCCGCAGGAGCCCGCCGATCAGGAGCATCCCGCCCAGACGGAGTCCGAGCGCGAGGAGCAGCTGGTGGAAGAGGAGGAGCGGGAGTCCTTCCCGGCTTCCGACCCGCCCGCCAACTACTGAGCGCGAGAGCACCGACGACGGCCCCGGCAGATGCCGGGGCCGTCGTAGTGTCTGCGCGGATCAGTCGGGTCTCACTCGGAGTCCGGGCCCACGGGGTAGTGGCTGCGGATCGCGATCCGGTTCCACGAGTTCACGACGATGGCCAGCCAGCTGATCGCGGCGACCTGCTCGTCGTTCAGGGAGCCGTCGTCCCAGTCGGCGCGCTCGGGGACCGAGAGGCGGGTGATCTCCTCGGCCAGCCCCAGCGCGGCCTGCTCCTGCCCGGTGAAGTACTGCGACTCCCACCAGGCGGCCACCACGGACAGCCGATCCGTGGTCTCGCCCATCTGCAGGGCATCGCGCGTGTGCATGCGCAGGCAGAAGGCGCACCCGTTGAGCTGGGAGATGCGGATCTTCACCAGCTCGGCCAGCAGCGGGTCGAGGCCCGCCGCGGCGACGGCCTTGGCGGCCTCGCCGTCCATGCGCAGCATGGCCTTGTAGGCGGGGTGCTCGGAGATATCGATGTGCGACATGCGGCGGAGCCTAATCGAGTGCCCGGTCACTGCTCCGAGGGCAGGGGGGTGCCCTGCTCCTGCATGAGCTCCTCGACCTCGGCGCCCTCCATGTGCTCGAGCTGGAGCTCACCGCTGGTCTTGCAGCGGCCCAGATCGGCATCGAAGCACTCGGAGCCCACCTGGTACTCGAAGCCGGGCTCCACATAGCCGTTGTAGCCGTAGTACTCCTCCGAGGGGCCCACGTAGCCGTCCGCGTCGGCTTCCGGGCGCTGGTAGCCGCTGCCGTCGTCGGTGGCGTAGTCCGTCTGATCCGTGGTGTCGGGGTACATCGGGTAGTTGTCGATGGAGCCCGGGCCGGCGTAGCCCGGCTGATCCCCGGCCTGGGCCGCGCAGATGGTCTGGAGCTCGGCCATGAGCTCGGGGCTCGGGGCGCCCGTGGGGAAGGTATCCGAGTTGCAGGCGCCTCCGGCGTCGAAGAACGCCTGCGCCTCAGCGGACATGCCTGAGCTCGAGGCTGCGTCCGCCTCTGCGGGGGCATCCACGGGCGCCTCTGCGGCAGTCGGAGCGGCGGGGGCGGGCTCAGCCGGGGCGGTGGCTTCCTCGGAGGCCTCTGCGGAGGGAGTCGTCGAGCTGGTGGCTGAGGGGCTCGACGTGGTCTCGGGGGCCGAGGACGTCGACGAATCCGAAGCGGATTCGGCGTCGTCACCGCCCGAGCAGCCGGTCAGGGCCAGGCTCAGGAGGGCAGCGGTGCAGAGCAGGACAGGGCGCTTGCGCATGGAGGGGGCCTCTTCTCGATAGTGAACGATCGAGAATCTAGCGGGTCGGACGACCTTGCGACCTCGGCACGCGCCGAGGGGTCGCTGATGCCGTCCTCCAGTGCTGAAAGACGGCATCAGCGACCCCTCGCGGGCAGGGTGCGATCTCTCGCGGGCTCCTGAGCCCGGTCTTAGCCCTTCATGAGCCGAGCGATGGCCTGGGAGGCCTCCTGCATCTTGGCGTCGGCCTCCTCGCCGCCTGCCTGGGCGGCGTCGACCACGCAATGGCGCATGTGGTCGTCGAGCAGGCCCAGGCCCACATTGCGCAGGGCCGAGTTCAGTGCGGAGATCTGCGTGAGGATGTCGATGCAGTACTTCTCCTCGTCGATCATGCGGTGGATGCCCCGGGCCTGACCCTCGATCCGCTTGAGGCGGGCAAGGTAGCGCTGCTTGTCCGACATGTACCCGTGGTGGGCATGGCCGTCCTGATCGAGCTCGCTGTCCGGGGCCATGTCCGCGGTGGCTTCCGCCGTCTGCTCCACGAGGGCCTCGTCGGCGGCGTCCTGATCGGTGCTCATGGTGCTGGTCTCCTGGTCGTTCGGGATGCTCATGCGGCGGCGGGCTCGTGGTCGTCGGCCGTCGCGGCGGCAGGTGCGGCCCCGGAGCGGCTGCGGAACCCGCGCAGCCGCAGGCTGTTGGCCACCACGGACACGGAAGAGAATGCCATGGCCGCGCCGGCGAGCATGGGGTTCAGCAGTCCGAAGGCGGCCAGCGGGATCGCGGCCATGTTGTAGGCGAAGGCCCAGAACAGGTTGGACTTGATCACGCCCAGGGTCTTGCGCGACAGGCGCACCGCATCCGAGGCCGCGCGCAGATCCCCGCGCACCAGTGTGATGTCGGCGGCCTGGATGGCGGCATCCGTGCCGGTGCCCATGGCCATGCCCAGATCGGCCTGGGCGAGGGCGGCGGAGTCGTTGACGCCGTCGCCGACCATGGCGACCACGCGGCCCTCGTCCTGCAGCTGCTGGATGGTCGTGACCTTGTCCTGCGGCAGGACGCCGGCGATGACCTTCTCGATCCCGACCTCCGCGGCCACCGTCTCGGCCACGGCCTGGTTGTCGCCGGTCAGCAGCACGGGAGTCAGACCCAGGTCGCGGAACTGGCGGATGGCCTCGGCGCTGGTCTCCTTGACCGCATCGGCGACTGTCAGGAAGCCGCCCACGGCACCGTCCCAGGCCACGACGACGGCAGTCTCGCCATCGGACTCCGCCTGCTCCTTGGCGCGGGCGAGGGCCTCGGGCATCTGCAGGGACCACTCCTGGAGCATGGTCTCGCGGCCGATGACCGCCAGACGTCCGTCGACGACGCCCTGCACGCCGCGGCCCTCGAGGTTCTGGAAGCTCTCGACGGCTGGCAGCTTGCCCACGCGCTCGCGGGCGCCGCGGGTGATGGCACGCGCGATGGGGTGCTCCGAGGAGTCCTCCAGGGCGCCGGCGATGCGCAGCAGCTCCTGCTCATCCATTCCATCGGCGGCATATGCATTCTTCAGCGTCATGCGGCCGGTGGTCACGGTGCCCGTCTTGTCCAGCACCACGGTGTCGACCTTGCGGGTGGACTCCAGGACCTCAGGGCCCTTGATGAGGATGCCCAGCTGCGCGCCGCGGCCGGTGCCGACCAGCAGCGCGGTGGGAGTCGCCAGTCCCAGGGCGCAGGGGCAGGCGATGATCAGCACGGCCACCGAGGCGGTGAAGGCGGCGGTGATCGGGAAGCCCGCGCCCAGCCACACGCCCAGGGTCGCCACGGCGATCGCGATGACGATCGGGACGAAGACGCCGGAGATCCGATCGGCCAGGCGCTGCACCTCGGCCTTGCCGGACTGCGCGTCCTCGACCATCTGGGCCATCTGCGCCAGCTGCGTGTCGGAGCCGACGCGAGTGGCGCGAACGACCAGGCGCCCGCCGGTGTTCACGGTCGCGCCGGTGACGTCGTCGCCCTCGGAGACCTCGACCGGGACGGACTCGCCGGTCAGCATGGAGGCGTCCACGGCGGAGGAGCCGGAGACCACGGTGCCGTCGGCGGCGATCTTCTCGCCGGGGCGCACGACGAACTCGTCGCCCTCGGCGAGATCATCGATGGAGATGAGGGTCTCGGCGCCGTCGCGCAGGACGGCGACCTCCTTGGAGCCCAGCTCCATGAGCGAGCGCAGCGCAGCGCCGGCCTGGCGCTTGGAGCGCCTCTCGAAGTAGCGCCCGCCCAGGATGAAGAAGATGACGCCTGCGGCGACCTCCAGGTAGATCGAGCTGGCGCCGTCCGTGGGCTCGACCGACAGCTCGAAGGCGTGCGTCATTCCCGGCATCCCGGCGGTGCCGAAGAACAGGGCGTAGAGCGACCACAGGAACGCGGCGATCGTGCCCATGGAGATCAGCGTGTCCATGGTGGCCGAGCCGTGGCGCAGGTTGGTCCAGGCGGCCTTGTGGAAGGGCCAGCCGGCCCACACGATCACGGGGGCGGCCAGGGTGAGCGAGAGCCACTGCCAGTAGGTGAACTGCAGTGCGGGGATCATCGCCAGGATGATGACCGGAACGCCCAGCACACCCGCCCCGATGAGGCGATGGCGCAGGGAGGTCAGCTCGGGGTCCTCGCCCTCGTCGTCCTTCTGCGGCCCCGCGGCCTTGGGCTTGGGCAGCTCGGCCGTGTAGCCCGCCTGCTCGACCGTGCTGATCAGCTGCTGGCTGTCATAGCCCTCCGGCACGGAGACGCGCGCCTTCTCGGTCGCGTAGTTGACCGAGGCGCTCACGCCGTCGAGCTTGTTCAGCTTGCGCTCGATGCGGTTGGCGCACGACGCGCAGGTCATGCCGCCGAGCAGCAGCTCGACGTCGGGACCCGACGACTGCGGCTGGGTGCTGGAGTCCGTGGGCGCGGAGGTGGTCATGGGTGCTTCTTCCTGGAAGTCGGTGCTCTCCCCGGCCCGGTGCGGCGGATCGGGGGGTCAGTGATCGGAATCGGCGGGGTTCTCAGGCTCGTCCGGGGTCTGCGAGTGCGAGGACTCCTCGGCCTGCTGGGTCCAGGAGTCCACGGTGCTCTGAGGCACGACGGCGCCGCCGATGAAGAAGGCGGCGACGAAGACCGCCGCCAGCGCCGCGAGGTAGGCCCCGAGGCGGGCGGCGGCGCTCACGCTGCGCGCTCTGCCGAGTAGCCGGCCTCCTCGACGGCGGCCTTCACGGCGGCGTCGTCGACGGGCTGGTCGCTCTCGACGACGAGGCGGCCGGTCTCGTGGCTGACCTGGCTCACGGAGGCGCCGGGGATCTCCTCGACCTCCTCGCGCACGGACATCTCGCAGTGCCCGCAGGTCATGCCGGTGACGTTGAACTCGGTGGTGGCCATGGTGCGCTCCTTCGCTCGTGGTGATACCCCTATGGGGTAGATGCTGACTTCAGGTATACCCCCTTGGGGTATGGCGGTCAAGGGTGGGTGTCATCTCGCCCGGGAGACCAAGGCAGCGGGTTCCGATCAGGGGAAATGCCCTTAGAGTTGAGAGAAACTCATGCAACAGGCCTATGCGCGACCCTGTCGCAGTGACCAGGAGGAGCCCGTATGTACAGCGACCCGCGCCATTTGATGGGGCCAGCGCACATCGAGTCGACGAGTCCAGACGCCGTTGAGAGGTACTTCGGTGAAATGCCTCGGATTGGGCGAACTCGGAAGATGGCAGAGGAGATCGCCCGACTGAAGACCGACCTGGACCGAGAGCGGGCAAATCTCACCCACGTCCAGTCGTTCCTCAACTTCCACGGCGGTGTCCAAGTCTGGGAGTCCGATGTAGTGCTCAAGCGTCAGCACGAATCCATCGAGCAGGCTCGGCAGCGTGAGGCCAAGGTGTTGGCCGAGGCTGAAGACAAGCGGTCCCAGATCCTTGAGGGCGCCCGGGTGGAGGCCGCGCAGATTATTGAGAAGGCGCGTCAGCAGGCGGATAGAACCGAGTCGACTGCAGGTGCCGACAGAGCAGCGGCGGCACGAGAGCTTGAAAATGCGCGTGCTGCAGGTGCTGAACTGCGGGCCGAGCACCGTGAGCTGGAGGCCTTGATCCCGCAGGTTCGGGAGAGCTCATTGATCTCAGCCACGGCGCTCGAGGACTTTGCGCACCCTGCGGAGTCATTCGTCGCGCTTCAGTCCGAGCTCCGTTCCCTGAGGTCTGAGATGAAGCGTGCGATCACCGATGACGATGCCATCGAGGGGGAGGGGGTGACTCCCGCGACGCCTGCCGCAAAGCGGCGGTTCGACAAGAATGTCCGGCGACTTATGGCACGTAGCTTCAATGCTGAGTCCGAGAAGATCGTCCAAGCAGCGACTGCTGCCAACCTTCAGCCGTCGCTGAACAAGATCCACTCAGTGGCCGACGCCATCGACCGGCTGATGGCCCCGATTGATGTGCGCATCAGTACGGAGTACCAGGAGCTGAAGGCTCGCGAGCTCGAGCTGGCGGTGAAGGTCGAGTCCGCCAGGAAGATCGAGAAGGAAGCTGAGCGTGAGCGACGGGCTGAGCTCAAGGAGCAGGCTCGCATCGATGCGGAGATGGATGCGCAGCGGGCCCGGCTCGAGAAGGAGCGGGCTCACTACGAGAAGGTTCTCGGCCAGATCCGAGATCTGGGCGATGAGGTAAGGGCCGAGGAGATCCAGCAGAAGATCGTCGAGATCGAGGTCGGCATCGCCGATGTCGAGTACAGGCAGGCCAATCAGCGGGCTGGGTACGTGTACGTGATCTCGAATCTGGGCGCATTCGGTGAGCGGGTCGTCAAGATCGGACTGACTCGACGACTCGATCCGATGGATCGTGTCAGAGAGCTGGGGGACGCCTCAGTGCCGTTCATGTTCGATGTGCACGCCCTCTTCTTCTCGGAGGACGCAGTCGATGTGGAAGCGGAGCTTCATCGACGCTTCGCTGACAGGCGCGTCAATCGCATCAACAACCGCCGGGAGTTCTTCTATGCGACTCCGGCAGAGGTTCGTGAGGAGCTGGTCAAGATTCAGGGCGATCTTCTGGAGTTCGTCGAAGTTCCGGAAGCTGAGCAGTTCCGCGCCAGCCAAGCGATCATCGACAGCTGACGTGGACTTCTCGCGAAAAGTGACATGACATCAACTGTCACACCTGCTGCAGCACCGATGTTTCAGTAGATGTGACAGTCCGAGCCCACCGGACTCACCCCACCAGCGCCGCGAACCTCCGCAGGTCCACGTTCCCACCGCTGAGGATCGCACCCGTCCGCAGCCCGCCGACGTCGTGCTCCTGAGCCCAGGCGCGCAGTCCTGCCAGCCCCAGGCAGCCGGTGGGCTCCACGACCGTCTTCATGCGCTCGGCCAGGAAGCGCATCTCGGCCACCAGGGCGTCGTCGGCCACGGTGATGACCGACTCCACGCGCTCGCGGATGATCGCGAACGTCGTGTCGCCCACCCGGGTGGTCTGGGCCCCGTCGGCCAGCGTCTCGGGGACGTCGATGGTGACGGGGCGCCCCAGAGCCAGGGAGCGCTGGACGTCGTCCCCAGCGGCGGGCTCCACGCCGATCACGCGGCAGTCCGGAGCCAGCAGGCCGGCGGCCAGCAATGACCCTGAGAGCAGGCCCCCGCCGCCCAGCGGCACGAAGAGCAGATCGAGCGGCCCGGTCTCCTGGAGCAGCTCGAGGGTGGCCGTGCCCTGCCCGGCGATGATGTCCGGGTGGTCGAACGGCGGGATCACATGCGCCCCGCGCTCCTCGGCCAGACGGGCCGCCAGCGCCGCGCGATCCTCGGTGCGGCGGTCGTAGGCCACCACCTCGGCGCCGTAGCCGCGCGTGGCCGCCGCCTTCATCGCCGGGGCATCGGACGGCATCACGATCGTGGCCGCACGCCCCTGCAGCGCAGCGGCCAGGGCCACCGCCTGGGCATGGTTGCCCGAGGAGAAGGCGACGACGGCGTCGTCGTGCGGCAGCCGTGACAGCGCGGTGAACGCCCCGCGGAACTTGAACGCTCCGGCCCGCTGCAGGTTCTCGGCCTTGAGGTGCGCGGAGCACCCGAGCTGCTCGTCGAGCGTGCTCGAACTCAGCACCGGGGTGCGGTGCGCGACGCCCTCGAGGATGCGGTCGGCGGCCAGGACGTCGTCGGAGGTGGGGCTCATGGCCCCAGTATCCGTCTCAGCGCAGCGGATCGAAGGCCTTGACCGCCGGGTGGATCGCTCCGGTGGTGATCTGATCGGCCAGCAGGCGCCCGGTGATCGGCCCCAGGACCATGCCCCACATGCCGTGCCCGCCGGCCACGTAGACATTGGGGACCTGCGTGGCGCCGATCAGCGGGAGGCCGTCCGGGGTGACGGGGCGCGAGCCGACCCACTCGTCCTGGCGCGCGTCGAGGTCCACGCCGGTCATCAGCTTCCGCGCCTCGTTGACGATCGCGGTGATGCGCCCCGGGTCGAAGGGCTCGTCGGCGTGCTTGAACTCCATGGTGCCGGCGATGCGGAACCGCCCCTGGTAGGGGGTGCAGGCCATGCGCGCGTGCGGCAGGTACACGGGGTGCTCGGCGGGCTGGTCGGTGGCCACGGAGAACGAGTACCCGCGCCCGGCTTGGACCTTCACCTTCACGCCCAGCGGCGCCGCCAGCCGGGGCAGCCAGGCGCCGGTGGCGATCACGACGGTGTCCGCGGTGAAATGCTTGCCCGTGGACAGAGTCACCGACGGGGTCCGCGTGGAGTTCACGTCGGTGACTTCGACACCCGTGCGCAGGGTGCCGCCGCGCTGGACGAAGGCCTGACCCAGCGCCTCCATGAACGGGCCGGGCTCGAAGAAGCGCTGGCCCTCCAGCCGGTAGGCCACCTTCACATTCTCGGAGAGCATCGGCGCGAGCTCGCGGGGGTTCTCGAGCGGCTCGAACGGCACGTCCTGGCCGTGGCGGACCGCTCCGGCCACCTCGCCCAGGAACCCCTGGGACTGCCTCTCGTTCTCGAACCCGACGACGAACGGGCTCTTGCGCGTCCAGGACTCGATGCCGCCGTCGGTCAGCTCGTCGAAGCCCTCCAGCGCGAGCTTGTCGATCGGCGTCAGCGCGGCCATGGTGCGATCCCACGACTTGGTGGTCGCGTGCGCCATGAACCGGGCGAAGAAGCTCCACAGCGTGGGGTCCACGCGGGCGGGGACGTGCAGGGCGGCGTCGGGGTCCAGCAGCGCCTTGGGCCCGTAGCCCCACAGGCTCGGGTGCGACAGCGGGATGGTCTTGCCCGGGGAGAGCCAGCCGGCATTGCCCCACGACGACCCCGCGGCCACGCCCTCCTTGTCGATCACGGTGACCTCGAGACCGCGCTCCTGGAGGTGCCAGGCGGTGGCCAGACCGACCATTCCTGCTCCGATGACGATGGCGTGGCTCATGCCTCTCCTCCTGGGGGACCGTGCGGTGCGGATGGCCGCGGGCGCTGCTGATGATGTGATCCGGAACACTAGAAGGACTCTGCCGATTCCTCCATGGTCCATGGAGGAATCCGTGCGCATTCAGCGATAATCGACGGAATCCGCTGACCGACCCTCAGGAGAGCCCATGGTCACCGCAGAATCCGCCTCGCCTCGTGCCCTGGATGAGCTGGATCAGGCCCTGCTGCGCGAGCTGCGCGGCAACGGGCGAATGGCGATCAGCGAGCTGGCTCGTCGAGTGGGGGCGGCGGAGTCGACCTGTCACAAGCGGGTGGGTGCGCTGGTCGAGTCCGGGGTGATCACCGGCTTCCGCGCCGAGGTGGATCCTGCTGCGCTCGGGCTGTCGATCGAGGTGCTCATCAGCATCCGCGTCCACCCGCACGCCCGTCGCTCCCTGACGCGATTCCAGGCCTACCTGACCGAGATGCCCGAGTCCCGGCAGGTCTACTTCCTCGCCGGCGACCGAGACTTCCTGGTCCACGCCGCCGTGCGCGACACCGAGGCCCTGCGCGCTCTGGTCTCGGACCGGATCAGCATGCGCGAGGAGGTCGCCTCCACGAACACCAGCCTGATCTTCGACCACTCGCCGCGATGAGATCTGCGCACTGGCTGCTGCCCATCGACCCCGCCGCCCACGCCGAGCACCTGCCCAGCGACTGGCGCACCCGCGCAGATGCCACGGCCGTCTGGGACGCGATCGGGCGCTCGCAGCCGATCCGCCGCTGGTGCCTGCGCACGGGCTTCCGGATCATGCGGCCCGGGGATCTGGTCTGGGCCTACCTCTCCCGGCGGCAGGAGCTGTGCGCCGTGGGGACGGTGGCAGAGATCGTCCAGGAGGACGGTGCGTGGTTCGTGCACATCGACTGGGATGGGCCGCGCACCGCGCAGCTGTGCCGGGATCCTCTGCCGCGCGGCGCCTTCGGCCAGGTCCCCATGTCCACCTGCCGGGCGGGGGAGCCGGCGACGGAAGTGCTCGCGGCGTGCCACGGGGCGCTGGCGGCCCGGGGGATGTGATGCGCAGCACGAGGCCGTAGGCTCGCCGCAGGCCTGCGAAGGAGACCTCATGAGCAAGCGGATCGCCATCATCGGCGCTGGGATCGGTGGCCTGACCCTGGACATCGAGCTGCAGCACCGGGGGTTGGACGTCCAGCTCTACGAGCAGACCCCGGTGCTGCGGGAGGTCGGGGCGGCGGTGTCGCTGTCGGCCAACGCCACGCGCTTCTACGACCAGCGCTTCGGCCTGGCCGAGCCCCTGGGGGCCGTCTCCGCGGAGGTGGACGGGCTGATCTTCCGGGACGGCCGCACCGGCGCGCGGATCGCACGGCTGTCGTCGCACGATGAGTACCGCAGCCGCTTCGGCGCCTCGTTCCTGGGCATCCACCGCGCGGACCTGCAGGCCATCCTGTTCGGCGCCCTGGACCCGGAGTCCCTGCACCTGTCCAAGCACGTGACGCAGATCGACGACTCGGGCGACGCAGCCGTCCTGCACTGCGCCGACGGGGACGCACCCGTCGTCGAGATGGTCACCGCGGTGCCCGTGACCGCGCGGTGGGCGCTGTTCTTCCGACCGCCGCTCACGCACTGGTCCGACGGCCGGATCACTCTGCTCGGCGACGCCGCCCACGCGACCGTCCCGCACCACGGGCAGGGCGCGAACCAGTCCATCGAGGACGCGATCGTGCTCTCGGACCTGCTGGCCGGCTCCGACGACTGGGATGCCGCTCGCCTCGAATACGAACGACGACGGCGCTTCCGGACCCGTCGCGTCGTGGACGCCTCGGTCGCGGTGGGCGAGATGCTCCACCTGCCCGACGGCCCGCGCTGCCGGCCGAGCCCGCCGCTCGCACCGTGTGCTCCTACGGCGTGCGCGCCGGCGACGATCTGCACATCTCCGGACTGGTGTCCTTCGCCTCGGACGGCACCATCGTGGGCGAGGGAGACATCGACGTCCAGGTGGAGCAGGTCTTCACGAACATGTGCGCGGTGGTGGAGGAGGCCGGCGGGTCCATGGACGACATCGTCTCCACGACCACCTACCTCACCGACGTCACCCAGGCGCCGTCGATCAGCGCCGCCCGCGCTCGGCATTTCACCGGCGACGTCCTGCCCACGCACACGGTAATCGGCGTGGCCGCCCTGGCCCGCCCGCAGTTCCTGGTGGAGATCTCTGCGATCGCGCACCTGGGCTGAGCCCACGTTCCTCCGTGCTCCGCCGATAGGCTCGACGGATCGCACACGGAAGGGGAGGGCGAGCATGGCCCAGCACTCGCAGACCGCACCCAGCGGAGGATCAACCGGCGGATCGAGCCAGGAGCAGCGCAGCAGCCGACGCGCCGTGACGGTGTTCCCGCTGCTGATCCTGGCCGGAGCCGCCGTCGCCCTGCTGTTCCCGCAGGCCTTCGCCGGCTGGGGCGCGGGCGTGACGCCGGCGCTGATGATCATCATGTTCGGCATGGGGCTGACGCTGTCCCTGCCGGACTTCGCGCTCGTGCTGAAGCGGCCGCTGCCCGTGATCGCCGGAGTCATCCTGCAGTTCACGATCATGCCGCTGCTTGCTCTGGGCATCGCGACCGCCCTCGATCTGCCGCCGCAGCTGGCGGCCGGCATGATCCTGGTGGGCTCGGTGCCGGGCGGGACGTCGTCGAACGTCGTGACCTACCTGGCCAAGGGCGACGTGGCGCTGTCGGTGACCATGACGTCGCTGTCCACGCTGCTCTCGCCGCTGCTGACGCCGCTGATCACCCTGGCGCTGGCCGGTCAGTTCCTGGAGGTGCCCACCGGGAGCCTGGCCCTGTCGCTCGTGCAGATCGTGCTGGTCCCGATCATCCTGGGGCTGATCATCCACTCTCTGCTGCCCGGATTCGTGCGGCGGATCGAGCCGATCCTGCCGTGGGTCTCGGTGCTGGGCATCACCTACGTGGTGATCGCCGTGGTCTCCGGCTCCGGCGAGGTGCTGGCCGCTGCCGGCCTGGGTCTGATCGTGGGCGTCATCCTCCACAACCTGCTGGGCTACGGCCTGGGGTATGCAGTTGCAGCGCTCGTGCGCTTCCCGGTGGCTTCCCGACGCGCAGTCTCCGTCGAGGTCGGCATGCAGAACTCGGGGCTGGCCTCAGGCCTGGCCGCGCAGTACTTCACGCCCGAGGCGGCCCTGCCCGGGGCCATCTTCTCGGTGTGGCACAACATCTCCGGCGGGATCCTGGCCTCGATCTGGGGCCGTCGTCGTCCGGACGATCACGCTGAGCCCACGCACCGCTGAGGCAGTCGCGTCACCCGTCGTCGTCACGACTGGCCAAATCGCCACCGCCCCTCCCTCGAGTGGCTGATTGCTCACCGTTTCAGCGACGAAACGGTGAGCAATCAGCCACTCGATGAGGTTGAGGTGTCGTTTCGGCCAGTCGCAGAGACCCTCAGATCCGACGCAGCGTCAGGACCTGCTCGGCGGTGCCAACGGGTCCGCGGGCGTCGTGCAGCGTGGAGCTGGTGAGGCCCACGCCGTCCGGGCCCCAGATGACCTCGGTGTCCAGGCCGGTCCAGGTGCCCTCCGGGACCCGGTGCAGGTGGACGGTCAGGTCCACGTTGGGGAAGGTCCACCGGTCCGTCTGCTGGCGGACGGCGATCCCGTTGGCGGCGTCGATGCTGGAGAAGAACCGGGCGAGGTCGCCGGCGGTCTCCCCCTCCACGATCTCCGAGGGGCTGTGCAGCCACACGGTCGCCCGCCCCGGACGCTGCTGCACGACCCTGGCCTGGATCTGGGCGATGTAGCCGCCCGGCCACCCGTTGCTCATCTCCCAGGGCTCGACCTCCTCCGGTGAGGGCATCGGCTCGGCCTGGCCGCCGACGACATCGGCGGTGTCGGCGCGCGAGAGGTACCAGGCCCGGGCGATGACGACGGCGCGGCCTCCGATGGTCACGGTGGCCTGCAGCAGCTCGATCGTCCGCCCCGGCCGAAGGACCTCGATCTCGACGGTCAGCTCGGACATGGGCAGGCGGCCCAGGATGTCGTAGCTGATCCGGCCGAGCTGCAGCTGCGAGTCGCCCTGGTCGGAGCGGAAGCGCTCGAGCTCGTGCACCACGAGGCCGGCGATGGAGGCGAAGTGGTGATCCTCCTCCGACCAGGCGCCCGAGGCGTGCTCGGTGGGCTCGAACGTGGTGGGGCCGGTGCGATGGAAGAAGGCCTGCTCGGCGGTCATGGGTCTCCTGGGTCGGCGAGGGAGCGGGGGAGTCGTCAGGGGGAGTGAGGGATCAGGGTACGAAGACGCACAGCGGGTGACCGGCCGGGTCTGCCACGATCAGCAGCCGCTCCTCCGGATCATCCAGGGAGTCCTGCAGCATGACGGCACCGAGCTCGAGCAGGCGAGGCTTCAGGGCCCGCAGCTCGTCGACGGTCTCGAGAGTCAGATCGAGGTGGATCTGCTGCGGCACGTCGGGACTCGGCCAGGTCGAAGGCGGGAGCGCCTCCACCCGCTGGAAGGAGAGCCTGACGCCGCCGGGTCCGAGCAGCGTGCGCCACTCGCCGGAGTCCTTCTCGGTCCCGGGCGCGTAGTCCCAGCCCAACAGCGAACGGTAGAAGTCAGCCAGCGAGGCCACGTTCTGGGTGTCCAGGACCGTGGTGTGCAGGGCGGGGCGGGGTGCGGTGTCCATGAGGCCAGTCTGCGTCGATGTCGCGCACGTCACAACAAGGACGCGTGTGGCGAGCGGGTGTTCGCGTCGAGGAGAAGGCCTGCCGCAGATGCCCTGCCGCAGAGCATGATGGACAGATGACAGATCTGCAGAATCCCACCAGCACGTTCATCCTGAACAACGGCGTCGAGATGCCCGTGATCGGGCTCGGCGTCTACCAGTCCGAGCCGGAGGAGACGGCCCAGGCCGTCGAGGCCGCGCTGCGCGCCGGATACCGCCTGATCGACACCGCCGCGGCCTACGGCAACGAGCGCGAGGTCGGGCAGGGCCTGCGCGATTCCGGCGTCCCGCGTGACGAGGTCTTCCTGGAGACCAAGGTCTGGATCAACGACTACGGCTATGAGGAGACGCTGCACGCCTTCGACAAGGCCGCCGGCAAGCTCGGTGTGGAGCAGCTCGACCTGCTGATCCTGCACCAGGCCCTCGAAGGCGAGTTCGAGCGCACGATCCAGGCGTACATGGCCCTCGAGCAGCTGCTCGCAGACGGCAAGGTCCGTGCGATCGGTGTCAGCAACTTCGAGGTCCGCCACCTGGAGGAGCTCATGCAGCGCACCACCGTGGTGCCTGCTGTGAACCAGATCGAGTACCACCCGTACTTCGCCCAGACCGAGGTGGAGCAGTTCTGCCGCGAGCACGGAATTCTGGTCCAGTCCTGGTCCCCGATCGGCGGCATCACCAGCTACCGCGGCTCCGAGGGCCAGGAGACCACCACGTTCGACGACCCGACGATCGCCCAGATCGCCCAGGCGCACCAGGCCACCCCGGCGCAGGTCATGCTGCGCTGGCAGCTGCAGCGCGGCCGTCAGGTGATCCCCAAGTCGGTGAATCCCGAGCGCATCCGCGAGAACCTGGACGTCTTCGGCTTCGAGCTGACCGAGGACGAGCTGGGGCAGCTCGATGCCCTGAACACCGGCAAGCGCGGCGGACCGGAGCCGCACCAGGTCACGCTCGAGGACTTCGGCAAGGAGATCCCGGAGGCCTGAGCCGCCGGCCGGGCCACCATGGCGCACCTCGAGCGGATCGGCTCCACCCTCGTCAAGGGACTGGGGTGGAGTCAGCATGAGCGGATCGGGGTGGCGGTCGGCGGGCTGGACCGGGACCGTCGCTGGACGCCGGTCTGGGCCGATGACCTGACCTGCCTGCGGGCCCCGCAGTTCCCGTCAATGGTCCGACTGGTGGTCGAGCCGGGGGATCTTCCCGGGGATGACCAGCACGTGGTCCATCAGGAGGCACGGATCCGCTACTACGACCGCCGGATCCCTGCGCGCGTGCACGACGGACCTCTGGCGCGGCGCCTCTCGGCCGAGGCCGGGCGGCAGGTCCTGCTGGCCCGCACCCTTTTCTCGGACGCGATCGTCTGGGGTGCGCCTGTGAGCGTGCTGTTGCGCTCCGAGCTGGCGGGGCTGCCGTCGGACACGGACCGCTACCGTCCCAATCTGGTGATCGACGACCGCGACGCCCCGCTGGCGCTCGCGGCCGGATCGCGCCTTGAGGTCGGTGCGGTGACTCTGGAGGTCGTGGGGGAGCTGGAGCGCTGCGTGATCATCGACCATGACCCCGTCACCGGGCAGAAGGACCATTCCCTGCTGCGGCGCATCCGTCCCGGGGCGCTGCTGGCCTACGGCTGCATGGTCGTGACGGAGGGCGAGCTGGCGGTGGGGGACCCCGTCAGGGCCATGCTCGCGGCCTGAACCGGGCAGGAAGCAGCGAAAGACGACGACGGAGCACACCGTGGAGCGCAAGGAGCTGCTGGAGCGGATGAGCCGCGGGGAGATCATCCGCGGCGGATCGGACCTGCATGCGGCCATGCACGAGATCAGCCAGGAGGCGCCGCGCATCACCGCCGCGCTCAACTCCGGCTATCAGGACCCTGGTGAGGTCCGACGGCTGCTGGGGGCGCTCTGACCGGGCAGGAGATCGACGCCTCCGTGACCGTCTTCCCGCCGCTGCGCTCGGACTTCGGCAAGGCCCTGCGCGTCGGGCGCGACGTGTTCATCAACTCCGGCTGCGCGTTCCAGGATCAGGGCGGGATCACCATCGGCGATGGGGCGGTGGTGGGCGCCTCCTCGACCGTGACCAAGGACGTGCCCGCGGGCGCCGTGGTGGTCGGCACCCCCGCGAAGCAGATCAGCTCGGTGCCCGGGTACGAGCGTTGAATCCACTGCGCCCAGTCTTCTCCAAGTCCCAATTTGGATTTGGAGAAGACTGGGAGTTGGAGGACCCGCTCAGACCTCCAGCAGCACCTTGATGGCCTCGCGCTGGTCCATGAGGCGGTAGGCCTCCGCGGCCTCCTCGAGCGGCAGGCGCTTGTCGAAGACCTTGCCGGGCTCGATCTTCCGATCCAGGATCAGCTGGATCAGCTCCGGGAGGTAGCGGCGCACCGGGGCGGGGCCGCCGTGCAGGTGGACCGTGCTGCCGAAGAGGAGGTCGCCGGGCAGCTCCACGCCGTGGGAGACGCCGACGAAGCCCACGTGACCGCCGGGGCGGGTGGATTTGATGGCCTGGAGCATGGCCTCCTGGGTGCCCACAGCCTCGATGACGCTGTGCGCGCCGAGGCCGCCGGTGAGCTCCTTGATCTTGGCCACGCCGTCGTCTCCGCGCTCGGTGACGATATCCGTGGCGCCGAACTCGCGGGCAAGCTTCTGCCGGGACTCGTGGCGGGACATGGCGATGATGCGCTCTGCGCCCATCTGCTGGGCGGCCAGGATGCCCATGAGGCCCACGGCGCCGTCGCCGACCACGGCCACGGTCTTGCCCGGGCCGGCGGCTGCGGCGTCGGCGGCGAACCAGCCGGTGCCCAGCACGTCCGAGGCTGCGAGCAGCGACGGGATGAGGTCCTCGTCCGGGTGCTCCGGGGTGGCCACGAGCGTGCCGTCTGCCTGGGGGATGCGAGCGAGCTGCGCCTGCGTGCCGATCCCGCCCATGGGCGTGGTGTCCACGCAGCGCGACTGGTAACCGGCCTGGCAGATCTCGCAGGTGCCGTCCGAGGTCATGAACGACCCCACCACGAAGTCCCCGGGCTTCACCGTGGTGACGCTGTCGCCGACCTGCTCCACGACGCCCACGTACTCGTGGCCCATGGGCTGATCTTCCACGTCCTGGGCCCCGCGGTAGGGCCACAGGTCCGACCCGCAGACGCAGGCGGCCGTGACCTTGATGATCGCGTCCGTGGGCTCGACGATCTGGGGGTCGTCGCGATCCTGGACCCGGACCTCGCCGGGGCTGTGCATGATGACGCCGCGCATGGGTACCTCCTGATGAGTCGTGTCGTGCCTTCCGCTGGAAAGCGTAGAAGGGGGCTCCGACGACACAGAGGCCCTGTCGGGGCACCTCTGGCAGACTGCTCACGAACCGATCCGCGGCCGGTCGGCCGCCATGAGACCGAGGAGACAGCCATGAAGGCGCGCCGACGCCTCCTTCCGTGGCGAAGCCGCTCGCGGCGCTGGATGGCCGGCGTCCTGGAGATCATGCCGGGCTCGGCCGTGGACGATCCGATCTCCGCCGTCGTGGGCGCGATCGCCATGATCCTGCTGCTTCCGCTGCTGGTGCTGTGGCTGCTCGAGTCCCTGGCGCAGTGGATCGCGCTGCCGTTCGTCCTGCTCGCCCGTGCGTCAGGGATGGCCGCCGTGCCGCTGGTCGTGACGGAGCGCGGGCACGTGGCCCACCGTGAGAGCGTTCTCGGATGGGCCGAGGCGGATCACCGCCTGGTCGAGATGCGCCGCGAGATCGACCACGGCAGCCCGCATCCGTGGCGCGATCGCAGCGACCCGTGGACCAGCAGCAACCAGCCGGGATGGTGAGGACGAATGGACAGGATCGAGCTTCCGGGAACTGACGTCGTGCTGGAGGAGGCGACGGCCGAGGGCCTGCCGGCGCTGATCGAGCTGATGTCCCACGACATGCTGGGCGCCTCCCGCGATGGGATCCGCTCGGAGGAGGACAGGCAGCGCAAGGACGCCCACCGCTACTACGAGCGGCTGGGCTTCGAGTGCAGCCACGAGGGCTTCAAGCTCATGCTGGGAACGGCCTAGCCGTGCCCTTCCTGGACCGTCTCTCCCGCTGGGCCGAGCAGCGTCCGCAGGACACGGCCGTCGTCTGCGCCGACGACCGGCTGAGCTGGAGCGGGCTGCGCTCGCGGGCTGCCGAGCTGGCGGCTTCAGGGGAGGCTGTCGGGATCCTGCAGCAGGGCACCGGCACGGAGTTCGTCGTGCGATGGGCCGCGGGGGTGGCCGAGCGGCGCGTGTGCGCGGTCTTGGATCCGGCTCTGCCCGAGAGCATCGGCGGCGCGGTGAGCCAGCGCTGCCGCGACGTGCTCCCGGAAAGCGCAGCACCGGCACACCTGCGCGACGGGCCCGACGCCTCCGCCTTCCTGGTGGGCCTGACTTCCGGCACCACCTCCGTGCCCAAGGGGTTCCTGCGCAGCCGCGGCTCCTGGCGACGCTCCTTCGAGGCCTCGACCCGGCATTTCGACCTGCGCAGCGAGGACCGAGTGCTGGTGCCCGGCCCCCTGTCGTCGAGCATGAATCTCTACGCTCTCTCCGAGTGCCTGCACGCCGGCGCCGCCGCCGTCGTCCTGCCGCGCTTCGACAGCGCGGCGGCCCGTGCGGCGATCACCGCCGAGGGCGTCACCCGGGTGGTGGCCGTGCCGACGATGCTGCGCCTGATCGCCGAGCGCGCCCTGGCTGCCGGAGAGTCTGCGCATGGACTGCGTGCAATCGTCTGCGCGGGGCAGAAGCTGGATCCGCAGACGCTGACCGCGGCCCGCCGATGGGCGCCGAATGCCGTGATCTGGGAGTACTTCGGCGCCGCGGAGCTCGGCTTCGTGGCCGCTCAGGAGCATTCGCCGGGGGAGATCCGGACGCTCGACCCGACGGCGGTGGGGCTGCCGTTCCCCGGCGTGGAGGCGGTCATCGTGGACCACGACGGCCGTGTCCTCCCGGAGGGGAGCACCGGGAGCATCGCCGTGCGCTCCGATCTGGTGTGCGACGGCTACCTGTGGGGCGATGACGGCCGGGCATTCGCGCGGATCGCAGACCTGGCGACGGTGCGGGATCAGGGCTTCCTTCGCGATGGGCGGCTGCACGTGCTGGGCAGGGCCTCCGAGATGATCAACACGGGCGGGCTGAACATCTACCCCCAGGAGGTGGAGGCCGCGATCGGCTCTGTGCCGGGGGTGGCCGAGGCCGTCGTGGTGGGCCTGCCGGATCCTTCTCGCGGACAGCGCCTGGTCGCCGGCGTCCTTCTCGAGGACGAAGGGGCGGATCGGCAGAGTCTGCGGGCCGCGCTGGAGACCATGCTGGCCTCGACCAAGCGGCCCCAGCAGTACTGGCGTCTGGGTGAACTGCCCGTCACCGGCGGAGGGAAGATCAGTCGAGCCGTGCTGCGGTCCTGGATCGAGGAGGGAGATCCCCGTGCCCGACCGCTCGGCTGATCCCTCAGCGCCTCTGCTCCTGCTCGGGCGCCGGACCCCGCTGACACGAGCAGGGACCGCGCTGGCCGACGTGCCCGTGCACCGTCTGCTGGCGCCGATCCTGCAGCGGCTCGTGACAGAGACGGGCCTGGCGCCGGAGTCTGTCGCGGACGTCGTGATGGGCAACGCGGTGGGAGCCGGAGGCAACCTGGCACGGCTGTCGGCCCTGGAGGCCGGCCTGCCGCTGTCGGTCCCGGGGGTCACGGTCGATCGGCAGTGCGGCTCGGGGCTCGACGCCGTCGTGCTGGCCTGCCGACTGGCGCAGGCCGGAGCGGGAAGCGCCTTCCTGGCCGGCGGCGCCGAGAGCATCAGCACGGCTCCGCTGCGAGGCCGTCGCGGCGCGGACGGGGAGGTCGAGTTCTACCGGCGCGCCCGCTTCAGCCCCGAGCACCTGGGGGATCCGGGCATGGGTGAAGCCGCGGAGACCGTGGCCCGGGAGCATGGGATCGATCGCCGGCGCCAGGATGCCTTCGCCCTGCGCAGCCACCGCAGGGCGCTCGAGGCGGCGGCCGCCGGCCGGTTCGATGAGGAGCTCGTGCCGGTGACCGGAGCCCGCGGCGAAGTCACCGCCGACAACGGCCCGCGTCCGCGCTTGAACGCCGAGCTGCTGGCCCGCTTCCCGGCGGCATTCGTCGACGGAGGCACCGTGACCGCAGGGAATTCGTGCGCCGATGCGGATGGGGCCGCTGCAGTCCTGATCGCGACCCCGGCGGCGGCGCACGGCCTGCGAGCGACGACGGCCCTGGCCTTCCGCGGCGCGTCGACCCAGGGGGTGGATCCCACGCGGCTGGGCCTGGGGGCGGCAGCCGCGGCGGCCCGGCTGCTGGCGGAGCAGGGGGTAGCCGCGCGGCAGCTCGCGGCGGTCGAGTTCAACGAGGCCTTCGCCGGGCAGGTGCTCGCCTGCACCGACTTGCTGGGCATCGACGAGCGCGTGCTCAACGCCGACGGCGGCGCCCTGGCCCTCGGCCACGCCTACGGCGCCTCCGGGGCGGTCTCCGTGGTCCGGCTGCTGGCCCGAGCGCGCGATCTGCCGGAGGGCAGCCTGCTGCTGGCCATGATCAGCTCGGCCGGCGGCATCGGCACGGCGGCGCTCTTCGAGAAGACCGCCGTCCCCGGGCCCACGCGCTGAGCCGGGAGCTCAGCCCCCGTACGTCTCCGGATCCACGGGGCGGACGCTGCGCGGCAGCTTCTCGAGCACCAGGCGGTAGGAGTCCACGACGAGCTCGCGGACGAACCTCCTGCTCAGGGCCTCGCCGGCGCGCACCGAGACCCAGTGCCTCTTGTTCATGTGGTAGCCGGGGGTGATCTCGGCGTACTCATCGCGCAGGGCCTGTCCGTCCTGCGGTTCGACCTTGAGGTTCACCATCCACTGGCCGCGCAGCTCCAGGCGCATGAGGAACATCCGCCCGCGGACCTTGAACACGTCCGTCTCCGGGCCGAAGGGGTGCTCCAGTTCAGCACCGGGGCACTGCAGGGCGACCTCCTCCGCCCAGGTCATCAGCTCCTGCTCGTCCACGGGGATTCAGCTGCCGAAGGAGACGAGGGCGTCGCCGGTCAGCCGGTAGACGTCCCAGCCGTCCATGGGGACCGCGCCGAGGGAGCGGTAGAACTCGATCGACGGCTGATTCCACTGCAGCACGGACCACTCCACGCGCTGATAGCCGCGCTCGCGGGCGGTGCGGGCCAGGGTGCGCAGCAGCGCCTTGCCGTGCCCTGCGCCGCGTGCCTCCGGCCGCACGAAGAGGTCCTCCAGGTAGATCCCGTGCGTCCCCTCCCAGGTGGAGTAGCTCAGGTACCACAGCGCGAAGCCCTCGATCCGCCGTCCGGAGCCCTCCGGGGCGGGCGCGACGTGGGCGAAGATCGCCGGGCGCTCGCCGAAGAGCTGCTCCCGCAGCACCTCCGGGGTGAGCTTCACGGCGTCGGGCTCCTTCTCGTACACGGCCAGGTCGTGCACGAGCTCGACGATCTCGTGGACGTCATCGGGGACTGCGGTCCGGATGGTGATCTCGGTCATGGCCTGAAGCTAGCACCGCCGCCCGACGACGTTGGACCCGGTCACCGTCGCTCCCAGGCCGCGGTCTCCGGGTCGATGCCCAGTGATCGGGCTCGGGCATCGATCACCAGCGCGAGCCAGCCGACCAGACCTTCGGCCAGGCGGTCGCAGCGGGCCCGGAACGACGGATCCGTCGGTTACATCCTGCCGAGCAGGACATGGCGCTGCGGCGAGACGAGCCCACTGCTCAGGGCCGCGCCGTGCGCCGCGCTCCGCCTGCTCCGTCCAGGCGTCGGTGCCGCCCCAGCGGTCACGGGCCTCTCGGGTCCACTGCGGATCCCAGTCGGGACCGAAGGCCTCCGCCTGGTCGGCCTCGGAGAGCAGGATGCCCTGCTCGAGGGCATCGGCCAGGCGGTCGAGGTCGTCCTGCGCGGCCTGCAGCCGTCGGGCCTCCGCCTCCGCGGCGCTGCGGCGCTCGCGCAGTCGTCGAACCGTCTGCTGTGCGGGCTCGTGGAGCAGGGCCGTCACCTCGTCCAGGGAGAAGCCCAGCTCCCGATATGCCAGGATCCGTCGGCCGCGAACCACATCATCTGCCGAGTAGAGCCGGTATCCGCTCGCTGCCCGCCCGGCGGGACGCAGGATGCCGAGGTCATCCCAGTGGCGCAGCGTGCGCACGGAGACGCCCAATGCCGCTGCGGCGGGGCCGATGGTCAGGTCCTGCTCGGTGGTGCTCATGCCGTCCTCGGAACAGATCGACGTGCTCATGCGGACTCGGAGATGCTCATGGCCCGCAGCGCGTGGTCCTCCCGCGAATCGTGCACGAAGGGCTTCGCTGCTGTCATGACCACGCGAGTCCCCTCAGGTGTGATGACGGCGAGCTCGCGGGCGTTCCACGGGCGATCATGCGGGCCGTCGACCGCCCCGCCGGCTGAGCGGCAGGCCTCGGCGATCACGTCGAGCTGGTCCAGGACGCACGCGAAGCTCACCGTCGGAGGCTGGGAGGAAGCCTCGAGCGGCTGCGCCTCGGCGGGGATCAGCAGGACATCCTGGAACGCCCAGCGCCGCAGGTGGATCAGCTGGCCCGGGATCGCGAACAGCTCGAAGAATCCGAGCCCCTCGGTCCAGAGCGCGGACGAGGCGGTCAGGTCCCGGCAGGGGATCGAGACGAACATCGGCATCCCGTAGATCTCGCGGCACAGCTCCGGTGGCTGGGCACTGCTGTCGGGGGTGGGAACGGGGCTCGCCGGTGCGGAAGTGCGGTTGTCATCCATGGAGATCAGCGTGGGACCTCACGCGATGAGAGGGTCAAGCGCCGACGGCGAATCCCGGAGGAACATCGCCTCGCGCAGACAGGCTCTTCTGGGGTTCTGCCCAGCATCCCGCTAGCCTCGGACGTCGCCGAGAAGTCAGGGAGCTTCAGATGAGACACCGAGCCTCGGACAGCGAGTCCGATTCGGAGATCCAGATCGAGAACAGGATCCATGCGCAGAAGGCGCCCGAGAGCGTCCAGACCACCATTCGCCTGGCAGCCGGCGGGCACCGCACGATCCATCCGGCGCTGATCCCCGGGCTGGACGTCGAGGACGCCAGGGACCACTTCCCCACCGACAAGGTCGTCTTCGCCGCCGCCGCCGTGCTGGTCATCGGCGTGCTGGGCTGGGCGATCATCGCCCCGGAGAACCTGGGCGCGATCGGTCCGCAGATGCAGACCTGGGTGGTCACGCACTTCGGCTGGCTGCTGGGCTCTCTCGTCGCACTCGTCGTGCTGTTCATGCTGGTGATCGGATTCGGCCCCACCGGCAAGATCAAGCTCGGTGCGGATGACAGCGAGCCGGAGTTCTCCACGGGCTCCTGGATCTCCATGCTCTTCGCGGCGGGCCTGGGCATCGGCCTGGTCTTCTACGGTCCGCTGGAGCCGCTGAGCCACTTCATGACCCCGCCCCCGGCCTTCGACGTCGAGGCCGGTTCCATGGACGCGGTCCCCGCCGCCATGGCCCAGACCAGCCTGCACTACACGATCGTCCCCTGGGGCGTGTACTCGTTCATCGGCGGCGCCCTGGCATATGCGGCCTACCGCCGCGGCCGTCTCCCGCTGATCTCCGCGCTGTTCGACCCGATCTTCCCGAACGCCACGAACCGCATCCCGGGCAAGATCATCGATGTCTTCGCCCTCATGGTCACGCTGTTCGGCACCGCGACCTCGCTGGGCATCGGCGCGCTGCAGATCCGCACCGGCACCTCGATCATCACGGGGCAGCCGCTGGAGGGCGACGGCATCCTGGTCGTCATCATCAGCGTGCTCACCGTCGTCTTCATCATCTCCGCGGTCTCCGGCGTGAAGCGCGGCATCCGCCTCCTGTCCAACACGAACATGGTCCTGGTGATCGGCCTGACGATCTTCGTGGCGGTGACCGGACCCCTGCTGTTCCTGCTCGATCTGATCCCCACCACGTTCTACGCGACCATCCAGAACGCCTTCGCGATGCTGTCCGTGGCGCCGAGCCAGGGCGAGGTCGAGTCCGAGTTCTCCGCAAGCTGGACGATGATGTACTGGGCCTGGTGGACCTCGTGGTCCCCGTTCGTGGGCATGTTCATCGCCAAGATCTCCAAGGGCCGCACGCTGCGCGAGTTCGTCACCGTCGTGATGTTCGCCCCGTCGGCGATCTCGGTGCTGTGGTTCGTGGTCTTCGGCGGCACGACCATGTGGATGGAGCTCAATGGCCATCCGATCGGCGTGGAGGGCAGCGGCGAGAACGTCATGTTCGACATGCTGGGCAACCTGCCGCTGACCGGGCTGACGTCGTTCCTGGTCCTGGTCGCGATCCTGATCTTCTTCACCACGGCAGCCGACTCGGCGACCAACGTGATGGGCTCCATGTCGCAGTCCGGGCGGTCGAATCCGTCGACCCCGGTCACGATCATGTGGGGCCTGGCCCTGGGCCTGGTCTCGATGTTCCTGCTGCTGGCCGGCGGCCAGTTCGCCCTGTCGGGCCTGCAGTCGGTCATGGTCACCTGCGCCCTGCCGTTCGGCCTGATCATCCTGGGGATCATGATCTCCTGGGCCAGGGACCTCCGGAACGACCCGTACATGATCCGGCGCCGCTACGCGCGCGAGGCGATCTACAAGGGCGTCCACCGCGGCATCGACGAGCACGGCGACGACTTCGTCTTCGGCGCTACGCACGTGGACGACGACGGCGCCGGAGCCGACTTCGAGAGCGCCGACCCCGCGCTCACGGAGTGGTACAACCCGGTGGCCGAGGAGCATGAGACGGATATCGACGGCGAGCCGAAGAAGGACTGAAACCCTTCGATACGGCCTGTGAGGGGGCGCTGATGCCGTTCATCCCGCTGGGAAGGACGGCATCAGCGCCCCTTCGCAGAGCACCACTGACGACGAACGCCGGAGCTCCGTCGGCTCAGCTGCTGTGGTCCTCGAACCGCCGGGCCAGCCGCGCCATGACCTCGTAGCCGTCGTCGATTCCGTGCGCCAGGCGCTGCAGCTCGGCGCCGGTCAGCAGACCCAGCTCGAACGGGTCGGCTCCGGCGCGGCGCAGCGCGGCGGTGGAGTCCTGGAGCCAGGTGAGCGCCACGGAGGCGTCCATGGTCTCGCCGAGCCCGTCCTGCGCCTTCTTGGCGGCCTTGCCGAGCTTCCGCATAGGTTTGGCCGGGCGGAAGCCTGCGGCTTTGAGGACCTTGGTGACGTAGCGGACCCGCTTGGTGGCCTTGCGGACGGTGTGCAGGTGCTCGAGGCGTTGTTCGGCATCCAGCTGCTCGTCGCGGTCGGCCGCCAGGGTGCGGTCGGTCTCCTTGGCTGCCTTGCGCAGTGCGCGGCGCACCAGCCGATCGCTCATCTGCCGCGGGGTCAGCTCCTCGGCCTTCTTCCGGCCCTTGTCCGTGAAGGGCGGGTTCTGTGCCGCGCAGCGGGCGAGCTCCAGAGTGGCAGCCCGCTCCGGCTGCGCGCCGCCGCGCACCTTGGCGGCCGAGGCCTCGGCGTCCTTGAGAGCCGTCTGCGCCAGCGCCTGCACCGTCTTCTCGCCCACGCGCCCCTGGAGAGCCTCGGCACGTGCCGGAAGCTGTTCGGCCAGGACCTCGGCATCGCGGGCCGCGGACAGGGACCGGCCCAGCTGCTGGAGACGATCGCCGAGCTCGTCGGCGGCTTCGCGGTCCAGGAGCGGTCGCGCGGACTTGAGCAGCCCGCGCAGGGACCGCGCGGCGACCCTCAGCTGATGCAGGGCGTCCGGCAGGTCCAGCCGCGCCTTCAGGTCCCACAGCTCCAGGGCCGCGGCCTGCTGAGCCAGCACCGCCTGCAGGACGTCGACGCCCGAGGGCTCACCGCCCGTCGCCACGGCCTTGCGGTTCTTCGCCTTGCCCTTCTTGCTCGGGGCCTTCTTGGCAGGCCTCGCCGATTCCTTGGCGCCGGTCTCGGACTCCGCGGCCTGGCCGTCGTCGTCGATCTCGATCAGCTCGTCCTGCCCGACGATCCCGCTGAGCAGCTGCGCCACTGCGGCAGGCAGGCGCTCCGGTGCGCTGCGCAGCCGCGGGACCTCCACGGCCCAGTGGTCGTCGCCCTCGGGGACGCTCAGCAGCCAGCCGCGCTCGGGGTCCGCGCTGCGGCTCAGGGTGATGCCGCAGCGGCGCAGTGCGCGGTCGTCGGTGTCGTGGAAGACGGCACCGGCCATCTCCTCTCCGGATGCCGGCGACGGCAGCGGAAGGCGCTGGATCTGCGCGCTCGCCCGCCCCGACAGGCGGACCGTGCGCGGTTCGGAGGTCTCTGCGGCGGGCATGTCGGTCCTCTCGGACGGGAGCCGGTGACGAATCGCTCCCTCATCGGTGAGTGGTTCCGATCCTATCGGCGCGGAGGCCCGGATTCCTGGGGAAGGCGACGCCCGCCCGGTCTTAGGAGGCGACCGGGCGGGCGGTGGAGGCTTCGGGTGGACCCGCGTCAGAGGCGGTTGCCGCGATCCACCAGGATCGACGTGTTCTGGGCCGTGCGGACCATGGCCACGTAGAACTCGAGCATCAGGCGGAACAGCACGATGTAGATGAACAGGACGATCAGACCGAAGATCAGCGTCGCCATGCCGGCCAGCATGCTGTCCGTGGCGAAAGCGGCGACCGTCATGATGAACCAGCCCAGCGTCAGCAGCACGATGCCCGCGATGTAGAGGATCGAGGCGAACTTGATGGTGATGTAGTTCTTGAAGGAGAAGTCGAACAGGGCGGCGAAGAACCCCTTCTCCTGCCCCGGCTGACGGCCGGGACGACCCTGGGGCTGGCCGCCGGGCTGGGTGTAGCCGCCCTGGGGTGCGGAGTACGAGGGCTGCTGGTGCTGACCCGGCTGCTGCATCGGCTGGTTCGCCCCGCCGTACGTCGGCCCGCCGTAGCTGGGCTGCTGGCCCTGCGGGTTGTGCTGCGGATCGTGGGGGTTCTGCGAGGAGAAGGACATGGGGAGCTCCTGGGGTGGTGGTGCGAGGACGGGACGTTGTGGCGTTCCCCTCGCCATCGTAGGCGCGCAGGCCTCACGCCGCGGAGTCGACCCGGACCGTGCTGGTCACCGCGGTGAGCGACGGCTGCCGAGGGGTGGAGCTGAATCCGAAGCGCGGCGGGGGCACCATCTCGCGCATGCCGCCCAGGTTCTGCCCCTCCCAGATCGCGGTGCTGCTCCTGAGCCGGTGGAGATCGTCGGCGGCGTACCACTCGGTGCGGCCCGGGCCGGCCTGACCCAGAGTGCGGACCCCCGGCATCGTGGCTCGGGCGATCGGATCGCTGAGCTGCGCGAAGGCGAGGCTGCGGCTGATCGGTCGGGGGATCAGGCGCAGCAGATGTCCCAGCGGCGCCCGCGCCCCGATCCGGAAGCGCCACTCCAGAGGTCCTGCCTGGACCGCCCACTGCCCCGTCCGGCCCAGGCCCGTGCGGGACACCGAGACGGGGACGAGGCGCACCTCGTCGAAGGTGTAGGTCGCGGAGACGAAATCGGCCACCCAGCGATCGGGTGCCAGCAGGATCCGATGGCCGTCACGGTCCTCGACCATGACGTCGGCGAACGGCCCGTGCGGCGTGCGGGTCCAGCACCCCAGGACCAGGCGAGTCCCCTCGGCGGTGCCAGCTCCTGCGATGTGCCCGGTGAAGCGGTGCAGCTGTGGGGAGGACATGGGAGGCACCGTACTCGCGATACAGGAGCCGGACGTCTGGATAGTGTGGAGTCTCGCGATGCCGCTTCAGGGACAGGAGGCCTCACCTGTGCACCAGGACCTCTCGCCGGCCATGGCGGCCGTCCGCTCTCCCGACGGCCGCCTGACGCTCGGGCTGATGACCCCGCCGCCGCAGCCCCAGGGCTCCATGGCCGATCCCGCCGAGGCTCGGGAGCTGGCGCAGCTCGCCGAGGCGCAGGGGATCGCCGCACTGTGGACGCGCGACGTCCCCTTGGCCATCCCGCAGGGACAGGACCGGCTGGCGTCGTCGCTGGACGACCCCTTCCAGTGGCTGTCGATGCTCGCCGGCGCCACGTCGACGATCGCGCTGGGAACGGCGGCCGCCGTGCTGCCGCTGCGCCACCCGCTGCACCTGGCCAAGACCGCGCTGTCCCTAGACCGGATCAGCGGCGGCAGGCTCCTGCTGGGCGTGGCCACGGGGGATCGCCCGGAGGAGTTCGGGATCTTCGGCGCTTCCCTGGACGAGCGCCGCGACGCGTTCCGCGACCGCTGGGCCCTTCTGCGCTCCGCGCTGAGCCCCGACGAGCAGGAGCGCGAGCACCTTCTGCAGGCCACCGACGGGTACGAGCTCATGGTCCCGCCCGCTCACCGCATCCCGCAGGTCATCGTGGGCTCGGCCAAGCAGACCCTGCAGTGGAACGCCGCCCACGCCGATGCCTGGGCCACTTACTACCGGCCGTTCGAGGAGCAGAGGGGCCGTTTCGGGCTGTGGCGCCAGGCCGTGGAGCAGCGCGGTCAGGGCAACGACCCCGCGCTGATCCAGTCCATGAGCCTGGACCTGCTCAAGGATCCCGACGCCCCCGCGCAGGAGATGAGCCTGGGCCTGCGCACCGGGTCGAAGGCCCTGGTGGAGACCCTGCGCCGGTACCGGGAGATCGGCCTGGAGCACTGCATCTTCGCCAAGGCGAGCGATGACCGCCCCACCGGCGAGGTCATCGGGCAGCTGGGCCGCGAGGTCGTCCCGCACCTGTGAGCGCCTCCGGTGTGGTCCACTGGTCGGTGACGACGGAGGAGCTGCAGCCGAAGGTCCCTGAGAGCACAGGAGCAGACGCACATGGCGAAGCAGGACAAAGATCTGGACATCCGCATGGGGCACCACGAGCTGGTGATCCGGCAGCGCTACGAGGTGCTGTCGATCGCCAACGACTTCGTGCTGGGACTGGTCTTCCTGGTGGGCAGCATCCTGTTCTTCGGGGAGGACACCGTCTACCTCGGGACCTGGCTGTTCGTGCTCGGCTCGGTGCAGATGATGCTGCGCCCCACGATCCGCTTCGTGCGCCGCACGCATCTGCAGCGCATCCGCCCCGTCCAGCCGCACGAGACATCCATGGACTTCTGAGCTCGGGCGGGAGAAGGGTCGGCTGCTGCCCTGGTCGCCCTGACCGTGCCGCCGTACCGTGGAGTGCATGGCACGTCCACCGCTGAGCAGGCTGTACGCGCCCCGGACCCTGGCTTTCGCGGCCGCCTCGGGGCTGGCCGAGATGATCCCCTGGCACCGGGCGCGCGGGGCTGGGCGAGCTGCGATCATCGCCGCTCCGGGCCTCGGCTACGCCGGCGTCGTCGCATGGGCGATGACGCGGCGCGGCGAGGCGGATCAGGCGCAGGGGATGCCGCAGCTGTCCGTACCGGGGAGCTCGGGGAAGCAGGGCACCCGCCCGAAGGCGACGCCTCAGCTGGTCGGCGTGACGGCGACGATCGCGGCCTTGCTCAGCGGCTCCGCCGCCCTGAGCATGGCCCTCGACGGTGCGTTCGAGCGCTTCCTGGTGCATCACGGCGTGCGACGGCCGCTGCTGGTCATGGGCGCGACCGGCCTGGTCGTCGGCTGGGCGCTGGAGTACTTCGACGCCGACAGCGACGACGAGCAGCCGTCGCAGGCCGGCGCCGGGAAGCACCGCGACGACGACCGCCCCCTCGACGCCCCGCCGCGCCTCTGAGTGCACGCGCCGACTGTGGTCGGCAGGAGTCTCACTCGAAGAGCCGCTGGCCCACCATGGTGTCGCCTTCGCGCATGCCCGGCAGCACGGCGAACAGCGCCGAGCCCACGTGCTGCAGGTACTCCGTGAGGGCGTCCTTCTGGGTCATCCGCTCCAGGACCGGATAGAAGCCGGTGCGCGGATCGCGGGTGAAGGCGAGGAAGAACAGTCCCGCGTCCAGGCGGCCCAGGGAGTCGTTGCCGTCGGTGTAGTTGTAGCCGCGGCGCAGCATCCGGCGGCCGTCGTTGTTCTCGGGCGCCACGATCGCCACGTGCGAGTCCGCGGGGATCGCCGGGCCGTCCTCGCCCTGGGCGGTCAGGTCCAGGGGCTCGAACTCGGCCTCCGCACTGGGCTCCGTCACCGACAGCGGCGCCCCGAAGCGCTTGTCCCGGCCCATGATCTGCTCCTGCTCCGAGAGTCGGACCCGGTCCCACACCTCCAGGGTCATGCGGATCTTGCGCGCCATGAGGTAGCTGCCGCCGGACATCCACGCGGCTGCATCGTCGTCGCCGTCCTGGACCCACACATGCTCGGCCAGGGTGCTCTCGCCGTCCTCGGCCTTGAGGTTCGCGGTGCCGTCCTTGAACCCGAACAGGTTGCGCGGGGTCTCCTGCTCGGTCGAGGTGGACGACGTGCGCCCGTAGCCGATCTGGCCCCACTTCAGCACGGCGGTGCCGAAGCCGATGCGCGTGAGATTGCGGATCGCGTGGACGCAGATCTGCGGGTCGTTGGAGCAGGCCTGGATCATCAGGTCCCCGCCGGTGCCTCCGGGGACCAGCTTCTCGTTGGCGAACTTCGGCACCCCGTCGGAGAGGATCTCCGGCATGCGATCACGCAGCCCGAAGCGGTCCTGGCCGTCGTCGTCCGCGAAGAACGTGGCCCCGAAGCCGAAGGTGATGGTGAGCCCGGCGGGCGGGTAGTCCCAGGCCTCGCCCGTGTCCTTGGGCGGGCGGTTCGGATCGGCATCCGGCTCGCCGCCCACGAGCTCGCCGGCACACATCTGCTCGGCGGCCACGGCCCACTCGCCGAGCAGCTCCTTCACATCCTCGACGTCGTCGGTGTCCAGGTCGAAGGCGGCGAAGTACATGTTGTCCTGCGCCGGCGTGAGGATCCCGGCCTGGCGATCGCCGCGGAACGGATAGGTCAGCTCGGTGTGCGAACCGCCGTCATCGGCCGTCGCCCGACCGATCGCGGCACCGCCGAAGCCCGCGATGCCCAGCATCCCGGCCAGCCCGGTGCCCGCCACCAGGCGGCGCCGCGAGAAGCCCCGCGTGCGTCCGTCGGTGGCCTCCTGCTCGTCGGCTCGCTGCGGGTCCGGGCCGGTCGGCTGCTGGTCGCTCATCAGTGCAGGACCGTCCCGGCGACCTCGGACAGCCCGTTGACGGCATCCGAGAAGTCGCGCTGGGTCTCGGTGTAGTCCTTCTCGGTGGGAGCCTCCCCGGTCGCATCCTCCTGCACGGCGGCGATGTCCGCGTACGACGGGTAGTTCGGGTTGCCGTCGGCGTCCTCGCCCGTGGCCTGGGCATCGATCAGCGCGTTGCCGTCGCCGAAGCCGCCCTCGATCTCATCGGCCAGGTCCGGGTCCTGAGCGCGGACCAGGTCCTGGACGTTGCCGTAGGCGACCAGGATGCCGATGATGAGCGAGGCCTCGAAACCCTCGCGCAGAGCGATCAGCAGGTTGGCGATGAGGATGGGGATCCTTCGGGGGATCGATGCGTCATCGGGAACTCGGGCGATGCTCTTCACAGCGGGCGGCGTCGCAGCCCCACCATGGCCGCGCCGATCATCCCCGCGCCGATGTCCAGCACGGTGTCCAGGGGCGGGTTGTGGATCTCGGGGGTGACCAGCACGGATCCCGCGGCCTCCATGAGCTCCCAGATCACCGCCAGGACCAGGCCCACCGCGGCGCAGACCCGGACCCTGCTCGCCGTCGCCCCTCCCTCCCTGCCTGGCGGCCGGTCGGTCGGGTCGCCATGACCGCGCAAGCTGCGCCACAGCGCCGTCAGCACACCCGTGGCCAGCAGATGGATCACGAGGTCCCACAGGAGGATGCGCTCGTAGACCAGCTCGGCGGCGCTCACCCCGGCGACGAGCAGGATCAGGCTGCCCGTGGCCGTGGCTCCTACGGTGCGGAAGGCCAGCAAGCACAGGACCTGCCCCAGCCCCACGAGCAGCAGCACCGCGACGTCCACCCAGCGTGCCTGGAGCGCGTAAACCGCGGCGACGGCGATGCCCGTGAAGCACAGCGCGGAGGCCGTGAGGCGGGCGAGGGTGCTCACAGGGGCGACCTGCGTCCCGCCCATCGGCGTCGATGCCTCTCCCAAGGCGGCTCCTGCTCCCAGCGCCGCAGCAGCAGCCGACGAGCCATGCGCTGCTGGGCCAGCAGCCGACGGGGGGAGACGACCGCCCGCCACGACACCGGCATGACGCTCCCGCGGTCCAGCGCGATGGCCTCGTGGGGCTGCAGCTCGAAGCTCAGCTCGAAGTCGTCATGGATGCCCGGGCGCGGAGCGAGTCGTGGGCTGACCCGGTTCCACCATGAGGTGCGCATGGCCATGTTGGAGCCCCACAGCGGCGGGTGGGCCAGGGCCAGTCCGGAGGCGAGGCCGTAGAGCCCCAGGTAGAGGCCGCACAGCCAGCGGCCCAGCGCGCGCGGCCCGGGGGCGAAGCGCCCGCCCCCGGTGATGGCGACCAGCTTGTCGTCCTCCGCCGCCAGCTGCCGCTCGATGCGTGCCAGCCACGACGACGGCGGGATGCTGTCGGCATCGCAGCGGGCGATGATCTCGTGGGAGGCCGCGTCGTAGCCGGCGTGGGCGGCGAATGAGACCCCTGGACGCGGCTCCTGCAGGAGGCGCAGTGGCAGGTCCTGGTCCCGTTCGGCGGCGGCAATGACGGCGAGGAGGTCGTCGCTCGACCCGTTGTCGACGACCACGATCTCGTCGGCGGGGCGGTCCTGGCGGGCCAGGGCCGCCAGGCAGCTGCGCAGGGCGGGGGCGTCGTCGCGCACAGGCAGGACCACGCTGATGCCGGGTCTCGGAGCGGCGGGGCCGGTCACGGTGGGGGTTCCTCCTAGTGGCATCGCGAAGGACGGGCTGCGATGCGGGCATCCAGCGTATCCGCGGGGAGGTGACCGCAACGGCGCAGGAGGCGGGTCTCCATGTGAGACCCGCCTCCTGCGGAGGGGCGTTCAGCGCTGCCGTCGGCTCAGAAGATGCCCTTGTTGGCCCTGCCGCCGTCGGTGACGGTGTCCTGGCGCGAGTCCACGATCTGGTCATTGCCCGTGGAGGTGTCGCCCGGCAGACGACCTGATTCTCGATACCTTCGCAGGTGAGAGGTGGAATTCTCGCTGGGGCGCGCAGGGGGTGCGTCGTCGTGACGCTCAGCGGGCCGAGCCGGCTGCGATCAGCGTCAGGAGACCAGTCCGTAGATGATGCCGCTGACGGCCACCAGACCGGCGATGGTGACGAACACGTTGGAGAGGCGGCCGCGGTACGGCTCCAGCGCGGGCATCTTCCGGATCGCGTACATGGGCATGAGGTAGAGGATCATCGCGATGACCGGGCCTGCGATCGACTCGATCATGGACAGGATCGAGGGGTTGATGATCGCGGCGGCCCAGGTGGTCAGGAAGATGAACGCGGCGATGCCGATGTGCAGGGCGCGATCGCTGATCCGGGAGCCGTCGGAGTCGACCATCGAGCGGACGATGCCCGCCGCGCCCTCCGCCGCGCCCAGGTAGTGGCCGAAGAAGGAGGAGGCGATCGCCGCCAGCGCCACGACCGGGCCCAGGTAGGCGATGAACGGGCTGCCGTGCACGTTGGCCAGGTGCGACAGCACCGGGAGGTTGGCGTCCTTGGCGTCCTGGAGCCCGTCGATCCCCAGGGACAGCACGCAGGACCACACGAAGCCCATGGTGAAGATGACCAGCAGGGCGGTGGTGCGGCGCAGCACGACGGAGGCGCGCTCGCTGGCGCGAGGGCCGTACTGGCGCTGCATGGCCAGGGAGAACTGCGAGATCGCCGGGGAGTGGTTGAACGCGAAGACCAGAACGGGGATCACGAGCCAGATCGACATCAGCAGATCGCCGGCGCTCGGGGCGGCGGTGAGGCCGTCGAGCTTCCAGCTGGGGATGAGGTAGAGGGTGACGAAGAGCAGGATCGCGATCAGCGGGTAGACCAGCCACTGGGTCACGATCAGCATGATCCGCTGGCTCGAGACCATCACGAGCATCATCAGCGCGATCAGCACGCCGGAGAGCAGCCAGCGCGGCAGCGAGCCCATGCCCAGCTGGTTGACCATCAGCGAGTCCACCGTGTTGGTGATGCCGATGCCGTAGATCAGCACGATCGGGAAGATCGCCAGGAAGTACAGGACGGTGATGACGCGCCCGACGCCCTCGCCGAAGGCCTTGCGCGCCACGACCGTGATGTCGGCACCCGGATCGGGGGAGGCGCACACGAAGCGCGAGAGCGCCCGGTGCGACAGGTAGGTCATGGGGCCGATGAGGATCGTGACGACCAGCAGCGGCCAGATGCCGCCGAGGCCTGCGTTGATGGGCAGGAACAGGACGCCGGCGCCGACGGCGGTGCCGAACAGCGAGATGGTCCAGCTCAGCTCGAAGCGGGGGCTCGATCCCTGCGTCTGGAAGCTCTGGGGGTCCTCGGGGTTCGCGGTGCGGGTGTCCGCGCTATCGGCCGCGGTGGATCCGTGGGGCACCGTGGTCTCCGTCCTGTGGGGGTGCGGGCGCTGTGGCGCGCGACTTCAGTGATACGGCTCACGGTATATCAGGCACGACCGTGATTGTTCAACAATCCAGGCGTCATGCGGTGCCTTCGGGTCACTCCGCGGCGGCGATGATCCCCTGGCGCACGCGGAACGGCCGGCACATGCCGTTCTTGGTGGGCCCGACGATCGGGACCAGCTCGGCGGGCAGGAACTCGGAGCGGTCCTTGTAGCCGAGGAGGTACTCGTCGAAGGCCGGCAGCTCGAGCTCCGTCTGCAGGGCCGAAGCGAGCTGCTCCTCGGTGATCTGCTCGGCTTCCGGGGGCGCGTACAGGGTCTCGGTCCGGCCCTCGATCGTCACCTTCTCGGCGTGGTCCCCCGCCAGCTCGACGGCTCGTTTAGCGTCGCGCACCGTCAGCCCCGACCACCAGGAGAGGTCCTGGACCGTCGCGGGCCCGTGCGAGGCGAGAAAGCGAACGGCCAGCTCGCGCAGGGCGTCGTCGCCGTCGAGCTCCCGCTGAGGCGTGGGCAGGTGCTCGACGAGCAGGAAGGTGTCGTCGCTGCCCTCCCGCGGGCCCTGGGCGATGTCGCCCCGGCCTCCGAAGCTGCGCAGCAGGTGCTGACCGGGGCCGTTCTCCGGGGAGATCCCGACCGCGCGGAAGAGGTCGTAGGCCTGCGGGCGGGTCAGGGGCCCGTCGGCCAGGCGCTCGCGGAAGGCGGTGTGGGCGCGGTCGTAGTCCTGCGGGGTGAGGCCCAGGCCGGGGCGTCGCTTGGCGGCGGCGGCCTCCACGCGCGGTGAGCACAGCCGCGTCAGCCAGCCGACATCCTGCGCGGCGACCAGGTGCACCGTGCCGCGCTGCGTCCAGGCGCGCACGATGCGGTGCTCGCGGATCTCCCGCAGGACGTCTGAGCCGGAACGGATCTGCAGAGCGGTGACGCCCGCGGCGTAGATCTGATCCTGCGTGGCGAGCATGTGCGCGGCGGCATCCGCGCGCGGGGCCACGAGGGCCTGGGCGATCAGCCGGTGGGCCAGGACATCGCGGAAGCTGCGCAGGTGCATGGGCTCAAAGCTACTCGCGCGTGCGTCGTCTGCCTCCTGCCCGCTGCCCCCAGCTGCCCGCCGCCTCCCGCCTGCTCCCAGCCCCAGTCACCGGCCCTTCGCCGCGAGGCCGCACTAGCGCAGCTGATCGGGGCTGATGGCCTGCGCAGGTGCGGCCTCACGGCAGGGGCGATGGTGACGCCGCACCAGCGCAGCCCAAGGGCGGTGATGGGCCTCAGATATGCGGCCTCAACGGCAGGGGGCGGTTGTCGTCGTCGATAGCCTGGGTGACATGGTCGCTTCCCCATCCTTCGAGCACACCTACGCCGCAGCCCTGCCCGATCTCTCCCGGGAGTGGTCGGCGGCTCCGGGGCGAGAGCCGCGCGCCGTCGTCGTGAACGACGAGCTGGCCCGCGAGCTCGGACTGGGCCCGGACTGGCTGCGCTCCCCGGAGGGTCTCGCGCTGCTCAGCGGCGACACCGCCGAGACCACGTACGCGCAGGCCTACTCGGGGCATCAGTTCGGGCAGTTCAATCCCGTGCTCGGCGACGGCCGCGCGCTGCTGCTCGGCGAGCTCGTGGACTCCGACGGCCGCCGTCGCGACCTGCACCTGAAGGGCTCCGGGCGCACCCCGTTCTCCCGCGGCGGCGACGGCAAGGCGCCGCTGGGGCCCATGCTGCGCGAGCACCTGATGGGCGAGGCCATGCACGCCCTCGGCATCCCCACCACGCGCGGGCTGGCCGTCGTGAGCACCGGCGAGGAGGTGCTGCGGCAACAGGGGCCGGAGCCCGGGGCCATCCTGACCCGCGTGGCCGCCAGCCACCTGCGCGTGGGGACCTTCGAGTTCGCGGCCACGCAGCGCTCGCTCGAGACCCGACGGGAGCTGGCCGACTACGCGATCCAGCGGCACTGGCCGGACGCGGCGTCGTCTGAGAATCCGCCGCTGGAACTGCTGCGCTGCGTGGTCCACGCGCAGGCGCAGCTGATCGCGCAGTGGATGCTCGTGGGGTTCGTGCACGGGGTCATGAACACGGACAACATGACGATCTCCGGGGAGACCATCGACTACGGGCCGTGCGCGTTCGTGGACGAGTTCTCCCTGGGCGCGGTGTTCAGCTCGATCGACCGCGGGGCGCGCTACGCCTACGGGCGCCAGGCGGAGATCGGGCTGTGGAACCTGTCGCGGTTCGCGGAGTCGCTCGTGGATCTTGTGGCGCCGGATGATCCCGACGCCGGCGTGGAGGCCGTGACCGAGGTGCTCCACGAGTACGCGCCGGCCTTCCGGGAGGCGCTCTCGCGGGGGATGGGGCGCAAGATCGGGCTCGACGTCGACGGGCTGCCGGATGAGGAGCGCGATGCCGCGCTCTCGGCGCTGGACGCGTTCGTGGAGCGGACCTTCGGGCTGCTGCAGGAGAACCGGCAGGACTTCACGGCGTTCTTCCGCGCGCTGAGCTTCGGGGCTGCCGAGTCGCTGTTCGACGACGCCGCGGCCTTCCGGGCCTGGGACTCCGAGCGCCGCGACCTGCTGACCCGGTTCGGCGATCCGTCGGCGGAGCAGCAGCGCGATCTCATGGCCTCGGTGAACCCGGTCTACATCCCGCGCAACCACCACCTGCAGCACGCGCTGGATCGCGCGGAGGCGGGGGATCTCACTGCATACGAGCGGCTGCTGGCCGCGGTGCGCTCGCCCTTCCAGGAGCACGTGGACTTCGCGGGCCTGGAGTCCTCGGGCACGGCCCCTGGTGCGCGCCCGTTCACGACCTACTGCGGAACCTGACCCTCCCCCTCTCCCGCCGAGTGGATACCCAGTTGCGCAATTCGCCCCGATAGCGCAACTGAGCATCCACTCGGCGGGGGCACTGGAGCGCATGGGGTGGACTGAGATCGCAGCCGTCGTCGCGGCGACGCCGATGCTGCTGGGGCTGGGCCTCGTCGTGGGGTTCAGCCCCACGCTCTACGGCGTCAGCCTGCGGGTGCTGACGCGCGCCTCGCGCCCCGAACCGCCGATCGCCGCCCTGGCCGCGGGTCTGGCCGTCGGCTCCACGGTCATGCTGCTGGTCTTCCGCACTGTCGACCCGAACACCTGGATCGACGCCGCCCGCAGCGACGTCGAGGCCGTGCTCATCCGCCGCGCCGTGGATCTCGTGGCCGCCGTCGTGGTCCTGATCGCCGGCGCGGTGGTGCTGCGGCGGGCCCGCCGCCCCCGCCCTGCCCCGACCGTGCCGGAGAACGTGCCGCACGAGGATCGGCTGCGCATGGCCGGCGTCGGGTTCGTGAACACGTTCCTGGGATTCAGCGGCTTCGCGACGATGTATGTCGTCGGGCGCATCCTCACCGGTCTCAGCCACGACATCCTGTGGCAGGCGGTCGCCTTCCTGCCGTTCCTGCTGACTCTGGTGGGCCCGTACCTGCTGGCGGCCTGGGCCTGGCCGCGAGTGCCGTCGGCCGCCCGGAGGGTCACTGCGGTCTATGACTGGGTGACCTCCCGCGACCTCCGCCCGGTGATGGGGTGGGGGCTGGTGCTCGCGGGCGTGGCCTTCTCCCTGGTGGCCCTGTTCCCCCTCCTTCTGCCGAGTGGACACTGAGTTGCGCTGTTCGCTGCTTTAGCGCAACTGGGTATCCACTCGGCGGGGTGGGGTGGGAGGGTCTCAGGGAAGCGGGGCGGCCTTGGGGATGAAGCGCTCCAGGTGGCGGCGCAGCTGCGGATCGCAGACGTAGACGAACGTTCCTCGCATGCCGCGGGTCAGCAGCACGGCATAGGCGTTGGTCACGTAGTGCAGGAGATCGTCGTCGGTCGTCGTCTGGCCGCGCAGCCTGTTGTCGATCTTCCCGTTGCGGTCCGCGTAGTGCGCCCGATCGACCCACAGCCGCCGCTCGTCGGGATCGAAGCGCAGCTCCGGGCCGATGATCACCCCGGCGTAGTTGAGGTCGTAGCCCTGCAGGGTGTGGATCGAGCCGACCTCCGACGGGGCCCCGGGGGAGTTGACCCAGTCCGTGGTCACGGAGTTCCAGCGGAACGCTGTGCCGTCCAGTTCGAAGTCGTGATCTGCCCGGATCTTGCCGCGAGGATTCGAGCGCCACGGCCAGGCGAATCCCGCAGTCATCCGGCACAGCCCGTATTCGGGCTCCAGCGCTTCGATGCGATTCTTGAGGGCCCCGGCGTCGTCGAACATGGTGAACTCGTACTCGCCGAAGCTGAGCCGACGCTCAGGGGACCGCCCGGCCATCAGATCCCGCACGTAGGCGATGTAGTCGTTGCCGCCTGCGGCCCGCATCTGGGTGTGCAGGGGGTGGACCCGGCCGCGCTCGCGCGCCTGCCCGACGACGGCCTCCAGCTCGGCGCGGGGGATGTCCGCAGGCCGGACGCTCTGGTGCAGGTCCAGCATCAGCACCACGTGCCTGGACTTGGCGCGGATCCAGTCGAGCTGGTTCTTGTCCTCATCGAGATGCCCGAAGAGCTTCGTGGTGATATCCCGGAATCGCTTCAGCTGCGTGCCGTGGGCCTGCATGGCGTACTGGTTCAGCCGGTGCGCCTCGTCCACGATCACGAGATCGAAGTCCTCCTCGCTCTCGCCGACCTCGAAGGCCGTCAGGACCTTCACCTCGGACATCGACGGAAGCCGGGAGAACACGCCCTGAATGGCGTGACGCAGCGATTCCTGCGGGACGACGAACGCCATCCTCCGATCAGCCATGAGATCCCGGGTGCTCTCGTCGAAATGCTCGGAGAACATCTCCTCAGGGTCGGCCTCATCGCCGTCCTGATATGCGGCGATATCCGACAGGAGCTTGAGCAGATAGACCGCGACGATGGTCTTCCCGGTCCCGGGATCGCCCTGGATGATGCTGATGCCGCCGTCGTCGGACTCGAAGTCCTGCAGCAGGGATTCCACGATCTCCCCGACGGCGACCGCCTGATCCGCGGTGAGCGTCTTGAACGGCGAGAACTTGTAGAGCTCGCTGTTCTCGATCTGCGGGATTGTCCGCTGGAACATGCCGCCGGCGCGCAGCTCCTCGAAGATCTCGCGGAAGGCCTCTCGGTAGCGCTCGCGCTGGTAATAGCCGGCGTCGACGATCCCGATATTGCGATTGACGACGTGGAAGCTGCCGTCGCCCTGGAAGAGGCGGATCAGCGTGGACTCGAGATCCAGGCACACGGACTTGTTGAACATCTCGCTGAGCACCAGTCGCAGGGTGCGCATGCCCTGCTTGGCCTCGGAGGCCTGGTGCTGGCGCATCCTGGAGACGCCGTGCAGGGATTCGCCGACGTAGACCCGGCGGGCGTCGTCCAGCAGATAGACGATCGGCCAGTCCCGGAACATCTCCATCTCCAGACCGCCGCGATCGATGGCCTGGGCGGTGAACGGCATCCGCTCGATCGTGAACGGAACGACGGAGCCCTCAGAGCCGGTCATGCTTGGTGCTCCTGCCGCGGGCCGTCTCGACCGGGTACTTCTGCTCGGTCACGGCCAGCTTCTGCCGCATGATCCCGTGCGGATCGACCCCCAGGCGATCGGCCAGCAGATACGCGTACGTCAGGACGTCGGCGAGCTCGGACTCCACCTCGGCCTGGTCCGCCTGGCCGGACCACTGGAAGCACTCGAGCAGCTCGGCGGCCTCGATGCTGATGGACTTGGCCAGGTTCTCGTGGGAGTGGAACTGCGCCCAGTCGCGCTCGCGGACGAATTCCCGCAGCTGCGGCATCACGTCATCGGCAGGCATGCGGTCAACGTAGCAAACCCCCGCCGAGTGGATCCCCAGTTGCGCTGTTCGCCCGAACAGCGCAACTGGGGATCCACTCGGCGGGGTGAGGAGGGGATGGCGACGGAGGAGCGACGACGGTCGCACGCCATCGGCCAAGATGGAGGGCATGACACCACCGGGCGGCTGGACGCAGGCATTCATCGAGCATCTGGGGATCGAGCTGTGGCGCATCCCCGTGGTCGTGGCCTCGGCGATCGGGATCTACCTGATCTTCCTGCTGCTGGTCCGCGTGTTCGGCGTGCGGGTGCTCTCGGGCTGGACGGGGTTCGACGCCGTCGTGCTGATCATGCTCGGATCGGTGGCGGGACGCGTGATCATCGGCCACCCGCCCACGCTGGCGGCTGGTGCGATCGGGCTGCTCACGCTGCTGCTGCTGGAGGCGGCCTTCGGCGCGGTGCAGCAGGCCGCCGGCGTCCCCGGGCTGCGCACGCGGCCCCGGGTGATCATGGCCCACGGCCGGTTCGTGGACTCCGCCCTGCGGCGCACCCACCTCACCCCGCGCGAGGTCTACGGCGTGCTGCGCCATCGCGGGATCTCGCACCAGGACCAGGTCCAGTGCGTGATCCTGGAGTCCACCGGCGGCCTCAGCGTGATCCGCACGGGCGACCCGATCGGGCCGGGGATGCTCGACGGCGTGATCGGGTCGGAGCTGGTGCTCTCCGAGACGCCTCCCGGACCAGGAGCCCCCTGATCCGCGCTCCCACCTCGCCGAGTGGATCCCCAGTTGCGCTGTTCGCCCCGATAGCGCAACTGGGGATCCACTCGGCGGGAGGGGAAGGGGTCAGAGCAGGGCTGCCAGCGCGAAGCTCCACAGGCACATGAACCCCAGCATGCCCAAGCTGTAGCCGATGGAGCCGCGCAGGATCTCGGCCTCGCGCCCGGAGAGCCCCACGGCGCCGGCGGCGATGGCGATCGACTGCGGCGAGACGACCTTGGCCGTGGTGCCGCTGGCGGTGTTGGCGCCGACCAGGGTTGCTGGAGCCGCTCCGATGCCCTCCGCCGTGGCGAACTGCAGCGGCCCGAACAGGGTGTTGTTGTTGGTCACCGAGCCGGTGAGGAACACGCCGATCCAGCCGATGATCGGGGCGATCAGCGGGAAGATCGGGCCGACGGCGGCCAGCGCCTGCCCCATGGCCGTGGAGCCGCCGGAGTAGTTGGCCAGGTTGGCCAGCACCAGGATGACGGCGATCAGCGCGATCGCCGGGCCGAGCGAGGTCAGCGTGGTGCGCAGCTCCTCGAAAAGCGCCTTGGCGTCGACCTGCGGGGTGCTCAGGAAGCTCAGGATCACGGCGATCAGGATCGCGGTGCCGGTGGCGCCCAGGATCGAGAACGACCAGGTGGCCTCCACGACCGCACCGGAGGCGGCGATGACCTGGCCGGTGAGCCCCGGCATGGGCACCTGGAAGGTGGTGGCGCTGAGCGCGCCGGTCGAGAACAGCGCCTTCACCGCCGGGACGGACCAGATCAGCATGAGGATCGAGAGGATGTAGAAGGGGCTCCAGGCGACCAGGACGTCGCGGGCCGTCGTCCGGGTGCCGTCGGGCTCCGGGGCGCCCTCCGGACGGGAGATCCGCGACGGCTTCCAGATCCGCGACAGCCCCATGAGGGCCACCATGCCGACCAGTCCGGCCGCCAGGTCGGCGAGCTCGGGACCCACGAACCACAGCAGCCCGCCCTGAACCAGATTGAAGGCCAGCGACACCACGAGCGCTGCGGGCCAGGTCTCGCGCAGGCTGCGCAGCCCGCCGAGCATGAGGACCATGAGGAAGGGGACCAGGAAGGTCAGGGGCTGCAGCAGCAGCACCAGGGCTCGGGACAGCTCGTGGACCTCCAGCCCGGTGACCTGCGCACCCACGAGCACGGGGAGGCCGATGGCCCCGTAGGCGCCGGCGGCCACGTTGCCCACCAGGGACAGGACGGCGGCGCGCACCGGCTTGAAGCCCAGCTGCACGAGCAGCGCTGCGCAGATCGCGATCGGCACGCCGAAGCCGGCCACGCCCTCGAGAAAGCAGCCGAAGGCGAAGGAGATCAGCAGGACCTGGACGCGCTGGTCATCGGAGACGCCGGCGATCGAGGAGCGGATGACGTCGAACCGTCCTGAGCGCACGGTGATCCGGTAGAGCCACACGGCCATGACCACGATGTACGCGATCGGCCACAGGGCCGTGAGCAGCCCCAGCAGTCCCGCGCCGCCAGCGGCGGAGACGGGCATTCCGAACACGGCCACGGAGACGATGACCTGCAGGACGAGCGCGATGATCCCGGATGTCAGCCCGGAGAGCTTCAGCGCCATCATGCACAGCAGGAAGACGAGGATGGGCAGGGCGGCCACGATCGCAGACAGGGCGAGGCTGCCCAGTGGGTCGATGTTCTGGGTCCACATGGGAGAGGTCTTCCGGGTTGGAGGGAGGGCGCGATCGAGTGCGGGGGCGGTGGGCGTCGAACCCCCACCCCGCCGAGTGGATACTCAGTTGCGCTGTTCGCTCGGATAGCGCAACTGGGTATCCACTCGGCGACGGGGGTGCGGCTCAGCCGGCGCTGAGGCCGTCGACGACCTCGCGCAGCGTCTCGGCGGAGTCCTGCAGCTTGGTCAGCTCGTCGTCGGAGAACGGGGTCTCGCGGATGGGGAAGGCGCCGTCCTCGCCGACGATGCACGGCACCGACAAGGCGACGCCGTCGATCCCCTGGAAGTCGGAGAGCACCGGGGCCACGTTGAGCACGGCGTTCTGCGCCCCGAGCACGGCCTCGACGATGCGCGCGCTCGACAGCCCGATCGCGTAGTTGGTGGCGCCCTTGCCCTGGATGACCTTGTAGGCCGCGCCCCGGACCTCGTCGGTCAGGGCGTCGAGGGATTCGCGGGTGAAGACTTTCTGCCCGTCGCGGGTCCACTCCAGGATCGGCACGGTGCCGATCGAGGCAGTGGACCACAGGGCGAACTCGGAGTCGCCGTGCTCGCCGACGATGTGCGCGTGCACGCTCGTGCGCGACACATCGGCCCGGTCCGCCAGCAGCCACCGCAGTCGGGAGGTGTCCAGCGTGGTGCCGGAGGAGAAGACCTGGTTGGCCGGCAGACCGGAGAACTCCTGGGCGACCATGGCCATGGGATCGCACGGGTTGGTGACGATGACGTAGACGGCCTCCGGGGCCACCGACAGCAGCTGCTCCATCAGGGTGCGGGTGATCCGGGCGTTGGTGTCGGCGAGCTCGCGGCGGGACTGCCCCGGCTTCTGCTTGGCGCCGGCGGTGATGACGACGATGTCCGAGTCGCGAGCGACCTCGATATCGCTGCTGCCGACGATGTCGGTTCCGCCGGTGAACTGGCTGCCGTGGGCGAGGTCGAGCACCTCGGCCTCGGTCTTCTCAGCGGCGATGTCGTAGAGGGCGATGTGGCGGGCGGATCCGCGGATCATGGCGGCGTAGGCCACGCTCGATCCGACGGCTCCGGCTCCGACGACGGTGAGTTTCGAGTTCCTGTTCATGCCTTCACGCTACGAGGAGGGCATGTCGTTTCGTGTGGGGTTGTCGTGGTTTTCTGTCAGCTGTGCGGAGGGATTATGTCCCGTTCACGTCTCAATCGCGCATGAACCCACACTGCGCCCCGCTCCCACTCGGCGAGGAGGGGGCGGGGTGGGCGGGGCTGGGGTCAGCGGAGGTCGCGGGGGAGCTGCTCCAGCAGACGCAGCCACAGCTCCGAGACCGTGGGATAGGCCGGGACGGCATGGCGCAGCAGGGACACCGGAACCCGGCCCACGATCGCGATCGTGGCAGCGTGCAGCAGCTCGGCGGCCTCCGGGCCCACGAACGACGCGCCCACCACGACTCCCGCGCCGCGGTCGACCACGAGCTGGGCGGTGCCGTCGACGTCGTCGCGCAGCAGCGCCGATCCGGCCGCGGATCCGTATGGCACCTGCGCGACCACGACATCGAGACCGCTCTCGCGGGCCTGCGCCTCGGTGCATCCCACGGCGGCGACCTGCGGGTCGGTGAAGACCACCTGCGGCACGGGGATGTCTTGGGGCTCGGGCGTCTCGGCGGGCGCCGTCCCGGCCTCAGCGGCCAGGCGGGAGCCGAGCACACGGGCGTCGTGCTTGCCGGTGTGGGTGAGCATGGCGGCGCCGGAGGCATCGCCCACGCTGTGGAGCCACGACGGCAGGCGCCCTTCGAGCACGTCCTCGGCGCTCAGGCCCACGGCCTCGAGCCCCACGGCATCCAGCGCCGGTCGGCGCCCGGTGGCCAGGAGCAGCTCGTCAACCTCGAGCTCGTCGTCGCCCAGCGACAGCGAGACCGGGCCGCCATGGATCCTGCCCAGGCCGGTGTCGCGGAGGTCGGGCCGGGAGGCCGAGGAGACGGAGGCCCCGAAGCGGATCTCGACACCGGCGCGGCGCAGCCCCTCGGCCACGTGCTCGCCGGCGAACGGCTCCATGCCGCCCAGCAGCGTCTCACCGCGGACCAGCATGGTGACTTGCGAGCCGAGCCCCGCCATCCAGGCGGCGGCCTCGCAGGCGACCACACCGCCGCCCACGATCGCCAGGCGCTGCGGGATCTCGCGGACGCCGGTCGCATCGCGCGAGGTCCAAGCACCGAGCCCGTCGTAGATCGACGGGATCGACGCGGTGCTGCCGGTGGCGATCACCACGGCGCGCTCGGCGTGCAGGGTCTGCTCGCTGCCGTCGTCGGCCCGCACGCGCACCGTACGCTCGCCGCTCAGCTCGCCGTGACCGCGCACGACGGCCGCCCCGGCGCCTTCGGCCCAGGAGACCTGGCCGGCGTCGTCGTAGTGGGAGACGAAGCTGTCGCGGCGAGCCAGCATCGCGTCCGCGTCCGTGTGCGCGCCGGTCACCCCGGGCAGGTGCTGCGCGGCGGCCACGACTTCGAGCGGGCGCAGCAGTGCCTTCGAGGGCATGCAGGCGTAGTAGGAGCACTCGCCGCCCATCAGCTCGTGCTCCACGATCGCCGCGGACAGCCCGCCCTCGATCGCGTACTGGGCCACGTTCTCGCCCACGGATCCGCCGCCGACCACGACGACGTCGACACTTCGCTGCATCTCAGACATGCCTCCTACGCTACGCCCGCCACACCCCGCCGAGTGGATACCCAATTGCGCTATCGGGGCGAACAATGCAACTGGGTGTCCACTCGGCGGAGGTGTCAGGCGGTGGTGAGCTGCCGCTCCCCGTGGAAGCTCAGGTGCACCCAATGGTGGTCGTCCACGGGGCCGTCGTCCTTCATCCTGCGGCCGACGACGCCAGCGTCCATCAGTGATTCCAGGCGCGGGCCGAGCTCTTCGGGTGGGATCGAGAGGTCCACCGAGAGGGCGTCGACGCGCATCATCTGGGTGCGGGACAGCAGATCGCACAGAACGTCGGCGGGGGTCCCTCGGGGATCCGCACGGAGTGAGGATGCAGGCCCAGGGGACTGGGCGATGTGCTGAGATCGCGCGGCAAGCCATCGGCGGCCGGTGATCAGAAGTCCGAAGGCAACCGCGAAGGCCAGCGCGCCCCGGCTCCACGCCGGCCACTCCTGCGGGTCGAAGACCACCCCCGAGACGAAAATGGCGACAGCGGCTGTCAGCCAGATCGCGGCGATCCCCCAGCCCAGCCGGCCATTCATGCCGAAGCGCTGGTGCGCCACCGCGCCGTCGCGGCGATGACGGAGGAACTGGCCCAGGCCTCCTGCGATCAGGGCGACGGTGGATGCTGCCACCATGAGCCATGGGGAACCCGCCCAGTTCGCCAGGAGATACCAGAACCCCGCCAGGGTGAAGACAAGGAAGTCGAACCGCCCCGGCATGAGCCGCTGTCCGAGCCGTTGCGCGGGAGACGGGTTGGGCTGAGCGGTGGTCATTCTGCTCCTCTCTGGATGGCTGCCAGGTGCGCCTCCAGCACTGTCTGGCCGCGGCCCATGGAACTCGCCCAGAGACGGTCGGGGCCGTCGACGATCTTCCTCCGGAGCGTGACCAGCCCCTGACCAGCCAGGTCCTCGACAACGGCCTCTGCGCGGTCACGGTCCAGCTCCAGGTCGGCGGCCAGCTGCGTCACTCGCATCTTCCGTGTGGGGTGAAGGATCACCATGGCCCGCAGGACAAGCGGGTCACGAAGTGCCGGATGCAGTTCGGGTCGTCTGGCCAGGGAGGCCCACCGCCGACCGGCACTGGGCATCGAGGTGGCCAGCATCCGCTGGGTGAGCAGCTCGAGAATTCCGACGACAGTCACGGTGAGGAGTGCCAGCGCGAAGGATGTGCCCAGCGGGCGGCCTTCCGGCACGCTCCAGATGGCCCAGATGATCCAGATCAGCGCGAGGGACTTCGACACAAGGAGCGAGACGGAGGCCGGGCCATACGCGGGGTAGCGGTGTTCGGCCCCCACCAGAGCAGGGCGCATGCGTCCGAAGATGATCAGGATGCTGATGCAGACCAAGATCAGCCATCCCCAGGCAACGGAGCTGAGTATGGCGGTGAGTGCGACCAGGAGCAGAGCGGCCTCGGGCAAGCTGGCCCACCAGCGAGGATGCAACCGCCGTTGCGCCTGCTCCAGGGCGACGTCGACGTCAGCCCACGAGCTCTCCCGCGGAGCTGTCAACGCATCTCCTGCGGCGGATGGCGTGTGCTCACGCATGGGAGTCCTGCCTCATGGCCGCCAGCTGGCCGGCCAGCGCGGATTCGCCCACAGGGGTGCTCCGATACCAGCGGCTCTCCTCCCAGCGGCTCTCGAGGAACCGCCGGTAGCCCTTGATCAGACCGAAGTCCTCGAGCTCCCGGAGCCGTTCGAGGGCCTCGTCCGCGCTGATCCCGAGGTCATCACACAAGGCCGAGCCCCGGGCCTCCTGGGAGGCGCCCTGGGCCGCCCTGAGCTGCAGGGTGCGCGGATCGTCCAGCGGAGGTGCGGCCTCGGCGTGGCCGGGAGCGGCGCCCAGGTCGGCCCACATGCGCGACATGTTGCGGTGATAGCTGCGGTCGGCGACCTTCAGCGTGAGGACGAGCATGACGGCCAGCCCGCGATCACGAGCATGGTGGTCAGTGTCGAGTCCTTCGGGCAGACGGTGCCACCAGACCGGACGGAATCGCCGCTGCACGGCGCGCAGCGCATTCGTCACCCGGTCCGCCGTCGGAGTCGCAGGAAGTGTCTCCATAGCCCCACCGTGCCCAGATGAGCAGTGCACTTTCGAGTCCCGCGATGTGATCGTGATCAAACCGAAACACTCCTGCATCCACCCCCACCACCGAGTGGATACCCAGTTGCGCTATCCGCCCGAATAGCGCAACTGAGTATCCACTCGGCGTGGGAGGGGGAGGATGGGGGGATGGAGATTCCGGACGGGTATGAGCTGCACATGGCCGCGCCGTCGGCGGAGGACTTCGCGATGCTGCGGCGGGAGGCGGGGCTCTCGCCGGTCACTCCCGAGCAGGCGTCGATCGCGGTCGCAGGCGGCTGGGCCGCCGCTCATGTCACGCAGGAGGGAGCGGCCGTGGGCATGGGCCGCCTGATCGGCGACGGCGGCTGGATGTTCCAGGTGACGGACATGGCCGTGCACCCGCAGCATCAGCGGCAGGGCCTGGGCGATGCGATCCTGACCCGGCTGCTCCAGGAGATCGCCGATCGCGCACCAGCCGGCGCATACGTCTCCCTCATGGCCGATCCTCCGGGCCGGAGGCTGTACGCGCGTCACGGGTTCCAGGACCGGCACGACGTCTCCGCCGGAATGTTCTGTCGGATGCCCTGAGGGCCACGCGGGGTCGAGCCCTCAGGCAGAATCTCAGCCCTCCAGCAGCTCCCGCAGCCGCTCGAGATCCGCGCGCACCATGGCGACGTCCCGCGCGTGGTCGTCCGCCGAGGCGCCGGCAGCGGGCTCCACCAGGAACACGAGCTCGGTTCCGCCGGCGCAGGACGAAGCCCGGAACCGGTTCAGCGTGGTCGATCCGTCCGGCAGGGTGACCTCGTGATCGAGCACGCCGGGGTCGTCTCCGCCGGTGAAGCGCGCCAGGGCGCGGCCCATGGGGGACTCGGTGACCCACACCCCGGGCTGCTCGCTCGGTGTGACCTCTGCCCCGGTCAGGCCGGCGGCCCATTCGGGCAGCCGGCGCGGGTCTGCGGCCACGGCGGCGACCGCCGCGAGCGGTCGATCGACGACGACGCAGACCCGCGCCGGCTCAGCGGACAGGGCTCAGCCCTCGCCCTGCATCTTGCGCACCTCGACGGCGCCCTGACAGGCGGCGGAGGCCTGCGCCCCCAGATTCAGCGCCTCGTCCAGGTCGGCCGCCTCGAGGATCCAGAAGCCGCCCAGCTGGATCTCCGCACCGGAGGCCGTCTCCTGCGCCACGAGGGCTTCGCCGCTGGTGGCATCCACCAGGCGGGCGTCGGAGGCGGGCTGCTCGAGGGCGCCCACGAAGACGATGCGCTGCTCTGCGGCCATCTTCTCGTTGAAGGCCATGACGTCCGTGTGCAGCTGCTCGATGGAGACGCCCTCGGGCATCTGGAAGTCATCGGAGTGGTTCACGGAGATGAAGAACTGGGGCACGGCGGGTCCTCTCGACAGGGGTGCGGAGCACCGCTGCGGTGATCCGGGGCCACGATACGGCGAGCAGCTCAGCCCGACGAGACCTCCCGCACGACGTCGTACCGTGTGCTCACCATCCCGCCGTCCAGCACCCTGCTGCCGCGCAGCCGCAGCGGGAGATCGTGCTCGAGCGCCCCGAACAGGGCGATGCCGCCGCCGATCAGCCGGGGCACCGTGGTCACCACGAGCTCATCCACCAGGTCGGCGCGCAGAGCCGCCTGGATCGTGGCGCCGCCGTCCCAGTAGACGCCGCGGGCGCCGCGGGACTCCAGCAGTGCGACGGCGGCGGACATGTCCGGTGCGACGAGCGCGCCGTGGGGCTGCGGGCCGGTCAGTGTGGAGCTGAGCACGATGACCTGGACGGGGTCGTAGGGCCAGAAGCCGATCTCCAGGACCTTCTGGAACGTGGCACGGCCCATCACCAGGTGGTCCACGCGCGCCAGCAGGGCCTCGAAGTCCGGGACGGCCTCGGCGCCCGAGCCGGAGGGCGCTGCCTGCCCGGCAGGAACCGGCGCCTCCAGCCAGCCGATGTCCCCGTCGGTCCGCGCGATGAAGCCGTCCAGGCTCACCCCGCAGAAGACGGTGCCGCTCCAGCCGCGGCCGGGCCCGGGAGCCGGTGCGTGCGTGTCCATGTCAGCAGGATGCGCCGAGGATCCGACAGCACAAGCCCGCTTCTCACCCCGCCACGACCAGCCGCAGCGCGACCAGCAGCATGACCACGCCCACCCCGATGTCCACGGCGCGCCAGGTCCCGGGGCGGTTCAGCGGCTTGGCCAGCGCCCGCGCCCCCAGCCCGAGCGCGGGGAACCACAGCACCGACCCGGTGATCGCGCCCAGCGTGTAGGTCCAGCGCTGGTCCCCGTGCTGATTGGCCAGGTTGCCGAGCATCACCATGGTGTCCAGGTAGACGTGCGGGTTGAGGAAGGTCAGCGCCAGGGTGGTCAGGGCGACCCTGCGCAGCGACCCGCCGGGGCCCACCGCGTCGTCGGCTGTGAGGGAATGAGAAGACAGGGCCGAGCGGAACGACCCGATCGCGAACCAGACCAGGTATGCCACCCCGCCCCAGCGCAGCGCGGTGAGCAACCACGGAGCCCGCTCCACGACCGAGCCGATGCCCAGCGTGCCCACCGTGATCAGCAAGGCGTCGGCCGCCGTGCAGATGGCCACGACCACCAGCACGTGCTCCCGGCGGATGCCCTGCCGCAGCACGAATGCGTTCTGGGCGCCGATGGCCACGATCAGGGCCAGGCCGGTGAGCATGCCGGTGAAGTAGATGTCCATGGCCAGGAAACCTACGGTGCAGCTACCCTTCAGGCCAGCGAAAGATCCTGAACACAGATAAGAGATTCAAAAGTGGACATCGAGCAGCTGCGCACCCTGGTGGCGGCCGTGGACGAGGGCGCCTTCGACCGCGCTGCCGCCCGGCTGCAGATCTCCCCGCCGGCGGTCAGCCAGCGGATCAAGGCCCTGGAGTCTCAGACGGGCCGCGTGCTGCTGCGCCGCAGCGCGCCCGTGCGCCCCACCGAGCCCGGGGAGGCCGTGCTGCGGATGGCCCGGCAGGTGTTGTCCCTGCACGACGCCGCCCGGGTCGAGCTCGGCATGGATCAGGCCGAGTCCACGCCGCTGGACGTAGCGGTCAACGCGGACTCGCTGGCCACCTGGTTCCGCCCTGTCCTGGCGGAGTTGGCCGCACCCGGCACCGGGATCAGCGTGCGACTGCGCGCCGAGGACCAGGACCACTCCCGCCGGCTCCTGCTGGCCGGTGAGGTGGCGGCGGCGATCACCACGTCCTCGGCTCCGGTCACCGGCTGCCGCACGATCCCCCTGGGCGCCATGGTCTACGAACCCCGCGCGGTGGCCTGGCTGCTGGAGCACGCGGGACCGCAGCCTGACCTCGCCCGTCTCCCCGTGGTGGTCTACGACGACAAGGACGACCTCCAGTCCGCGGCGCTGCACCGGGCCGGCATCACGGGCCGCCCGCCCGAGCACCGGGTGCCCTCGGCGGAGGCCTTCGTGCGAGCGATCGCCGACGGCATCGGATGGGGCATGGTGCCGCGGCTCCAGCTGCCGGGGGCGCCCTTCGCCGCCGCCGACACCCCGCTGCTGCCCGTTCCCGGCCTCCACCCGGAGGCGGTGAGCCTGCACCTGCAGCGCTGGTCCACGGCGCTTCCGGCCCTGGCTCAGCTGGAGGACGCCGTGCGCCGCGGCGCGCGGGCGCTGCTGTAGTCCCTTTCGGGTCGATCCGCCTCCAGTGCGGCCTGCGCCGCTGTGCTGGACGGGCGGGAGTGCGAAGATGCCGGACATGGACACCGCGCGCTCCGAGCATCTCCCGCAGGGCCCCGTCGTCGACGCCGACTGGCTGGCCGATCACCTGGACGACGTCGTGGTCATCGACGCCTCGATCATGGGTGAGCGCGGTGCCGCCACCGGTATCCCGGGTGCGCGTCGCTTCGATCTGGACGGCCCGCTGTCCGATCAGGAGGCCGACATCCCGCACACCATGCTCGGCGCCGACGACTTCGCGCAGCGCCTGGGCGAGCTGGGGATCGGGGACGAGACCGTGGTGGTCGCCTACGACCGCCAGGGCCTGTTCTCCTCGGCTCGCGCCTGGTGGATGCTGCGCGCCGCCGGGGTCGGCACGCCCTACGTGCTCGACGGCGGCCTGCCCGCCTGGATCGCCTCGGGCCGCCCGGAGGGTCCTCTCGACGACAGCCCCGAACCCGTCGCCGCTCCGCGCGTGCAGCTGGATCCGCGCGCCTTCACGGATGCCGACGACGTCGCCCGTCGCCTGGCCGAGCGCGACGGCGCCGTGGCCGACGCCCGCTCCGCCGAGCGCTTCGCCGGCACCGCCCCCGAGCCGCGTCCCGGGCTGCGCGCCGGTCACATGCCCGGCGCCGTGAGCCTGCCGTTCAGCGACCTGGCCCCCGGCGGGCACCTGCTGCCGCCCGCCGAGCTGGACGACCTGCTTCAGCAGCGCCTGGGCGGGAGAGGCCCCGTGGCCTTCAGCTGCGGCTCGGGCGTCTCCGCCTGCGTCGGGGCGCTCGCGGCCGTGGCCGCCGGGTGGGAGGACCGCGACCTCACGATCTACGACGGCTCCTGGTCCGAGTGGGGGCGCGAGACCGAGGACCTCGCCCTGCGTCCCGTGGTCCGCGGGTCGTGAACGGCGCGCAGCAGCCGCGCCCCGAACCGGGATCCAGGCGAGAGGCGCGCGAGCTGGCAGCAGAGCAGGAGCGCCGTCGGCTCCAGGAGCGCGCCGAGAGGGCCGCAGCGCCGGGGGCGATCCGACGTCGCCGCCTGCTGCAGGCTGCTGGAGGTCTGGCCCTGGCCATCGGCGTGGGGGCGAGCGTCGCCACGCCCGTGGGCCAGCAGCGCGCGCAGCAGTGGCGGGACCCCGCGGATCGCGAGCCCGCGGGCAGGCCCGTGGACCGCGGCCGCCACACCTGGGGCGCGGATGACGAGCGCCAGACCGGCTGGCTGCTCGTGCCCGACCCGGAGGCCTGGGGCGACGGGTCCTCGCGCCCCACTCATCCCGTGGTCGTGATGCTGCACGGCGGCTCCTGGAACGACGCCTCCGACCCCTCGTATATGGCCGATCTGGCATGGGACTTGGCGGGCTGGGGCGTGGCCGTGTGGGTGCCCACCTACCGCGGGATCGACGGCAGCGACGGCCCCGGCGGCTGGCCGGAGACCTTCGATGATGTCTCGGATGCCGTCGACTACGTGGCCGAGCTCGGCGAGCCGGGGGAGTTCACCCCGGATCTGGAACAGGTCCACCTGCTGGGCCACAGCGCCGGCGGGCATCTGGCGGCGTGGGCGCTGGGGCGCGACCTGCTCCCGGAGGGCGCCCCCGGAAGCGACTGCCGTGTCATCGCCCACTCGGCGACGGCGATGGCCGGGGTCTACGACCTCGAGCTCGCCGAGCGCTCGCAGCGAGGCTGGCTGGTGCGCTCCCTGCTCAGCGGCGCCGACCCGGACGAGGATCCCGAGCGCTACGAGATGGCCTCCCCGATCGACCAGCTGCCCCTGGACCGGGCCGTCAACGTCCTGCACGGGCGCAACGACGCCACCATTCCCGAGTCCACGACCCGCAGCTACGTGCAGCGCCACGAGGAGACCGGCAACTCCGGGCGGATCGTGATCCTGGACTACGCCGATCACGACGCGTGGGCCGACGTCCACGGCGAGCCCTGGTTCCGGGCGCGCCAGGCCCTGCTCGAGCAGATCCCGCTCGGCGCCGCGTGAGCGCCCGGATCCCGCGGCGGGTGCTGCTGCGCGGTGCCGGCCTCACGGTCCTGGCCGGTGCCGGTCTGGCAGCGAGCACTCCAGTGCGACCTGGGCAGGCACAGTCGCTCGTGGTCGCCGGGCGCTCCCGGGCCGGCGGCTGGGACGACGTCGGCGTGATCGTCTGGGGCTCCCAGGATCGGGGCCAGTACGGGCATCTCGTGCTGCCGCAGCGCGGATCGTGGGGTCGGGAGCGGCTGCCCGTGATCGTCTTCTTCCACGGCGGCGGCTGGCGGGAGACGTCGAGCTGGGACTACGTTCTGGGCGCGGCCCGCGACCTGGCGCGCTACGGCGTGGCGGTGTGGCTGCCGGCCTATCGCGGGACGCCGTCCCCGGGCGGGTGGCCGGGGACGTTCGCGGATGCGCTGACCGGTGTGCAGGCGGTGGCCCGCCTCAGCGAGCACGCTCCCTTCACCCCGGATCCGCAGCGGATCCACCTGGTCGGGCACAGCGCCGGCGGGCACCTGGCGGTCTGGGCGGCAGGGGCAGTGTCCGGGGCCCTGGGGGCGGCTGCGGCGACCGGCGACGACGGCCCCGCAGAGCTGCTCGCCTCCCTGGCCGCGCAGAGCGAGGTCTCCGTGGCTAGCGCGATCTCTCTGGCCGGCGTGCTGGATCCGGTGCGCGCCGTGGAGGAGGACCAGGATCAGTTCGTGGTGGACCTGCTGGGCGGGACGCCCCAGGAGCAGCCCGAGCGCTACGCGCTGGCCTCGCCGCTGGAGCAGCTGCCCACGGGCTTCCCCGTGCATGTGGTGCACGGGATCGATGATCGGACGGTTCCTGTGCAGACCGTCGAGCCGTACCTGGAGCGGCTGCGCTCGCAGGGGCAGGCCGGGCGGATCGAGCTGGTGCGGGGCGCGCAGCACAACGACCTGATCCAGGTCAGCGATCCCGCCTGGCCGGTGACGCGGGAAGTCTGCCTGGCGGCGGTGGGGGCGCCCGACGGACGCTGAGACTCAGCCGCGCTGCGCCATCTCCTCAAGGTGCGCCAGGTGATGCAGGATCGCCTGCTCGCCCTGGAAGCTCAAATGCACCCGCTGTCCGGAACAAGGACGCTCGGAACCGGGCCGCTTGTCCTCCCGGACGACGGCCAGCCGGCTGTCCAGCAGGGCCAGCGCGGTCTCGAAGCGCGCCGGGTCCAGGCGCGCATCCCGAGCCACAGGGCCAGGTCGAACACCACCGCCAGCCCGATCTGGGGCAGCAAGCCTGCACCGGAGTCGGCCAGGATGTCGGAGAGAATCTGAGCGACGAACAGCCCGCCGAAGGGACCCAGTAACCCCAGGCAACCGGTCTGGCCGGACCACTGTTCGCGATTGAGCTCGAAACAGGCGGATCTGCCGCGATACCGCCAGGCGGCCAGAAGAGCGACAGCCGCACCAAGGGCGAGGAGACCGGCGCCGAGCGCCCAGCGGCCTGCGATCCCGAGTCTGCTGCCCAACCACATCAGCGTCAGGGTGAGGCCTTCGGCCGCGCCGCGGTGGTAGTTCGTGTGCGAAAGTATGGAAGGTTAGGTGAGTCCCGGCATGGATGCCTTGGGTATTGCTCTGTTCGGCATCGGCTGTCTTTCGATAGTCGTCGCATATCTGTTCCAGAAGCACGTCATCAACAAGGGGATCGCGCGTGGCGGCCCGCGGATCATGCTCCCCATGGGCGTGATGGGCGCCCTGCTCGCTGTGGTGGGGCTCGTCCTCGTGATCCGCGGGCTGCTGTAGCGCCAAGCCGGCCCAGGCTGCCCAAGCGCAGCCCGGTCGGCCCCTGATCGCCAGCATCTAGACTTCCCGCGATGACCCCGAACGACCAGCCGCCGCAGCCCACGCCTGAGCCCGAACCGAGCCAGGGCGGGCGTCGTCGGCTGGCGGGAGCCTCCCGGGCCGCGCGGCGGGCCGTGGCCCCCTTCAGCTATGCGGGCTACCCGCGGCTGGCCGCGGCCATGCTCGCCGTGGTGCTTGCGCAGGGCACCTGGGCGCTGACCATCGTCTTCCAGGTCATGGCCCAGGGCGGCTCCCCGGTCGAGCTCTCCGTGGTCTCGGCCACCGGCGCGGTGGGCGTGGTGATGTTCGCGCTGATCGGCGGGGTCGTGGCCGACCGCTTCCCGCCGCACCTGGTCCTGCGCGGCGTGCTGCTCTCCTCCACGCTCGTCACCGCCGTCACCGCGATCCTCAGCGCCACGGGGATGCTGAGCGTGGGGCTGCTGGCGGCGGCGTCGTTCCTGGTCTTCGCGGGCGTAGGGATCTTCTACCCGTCCTACTCCGCCTCGCTGCCGCGGCTGCTGCCGGCCGAGGCGCTGCTGGCGGCCAACGGGCTGGAGGGCTCCGCGCGGCCCCTGCTGCAGACGGCCGCAGGGCCCGCGCTGGCCGGGCTGCTGGCCGCGGCGCTCTCGCCGACCGCAGGCTTCGCCATGGTCGCCCTCTGCTACGCGGTCGCCGTGGCGATCATCCTGGGCCTGCGCGTGCCCGAGCTGGCCCCGGACCCGGTCACGGGCCAGCTCCCGCAGCTGCCGTCAGCGGCCCCGCTGGTCACCGGGGCCCAGGCTCACCGGCAGGACGGCGACGACGAGCCCGTCACCCTCTTCCCGCCCGACCCCGCCTCGGCCCCGTCGGGCGGGCTGCGCTCCATGCTCGCCGACATGATGGACGGCGTCTCCTACGTCCGGCGCACCGCGTGGCTGATGGGCACCCTGATCTTCGCGGTGATCACCGTGTTCTGCTTCATCGGCCCGCTCGAAGTGCTGCTGCCGTTCGTGGTGCGCGACTCCTTCGGCGGCGGGGCTGCGGAAGTCGGTCTGCTGCTGGGCGTCACGGGCGCGGCCTCGGCAGTGGGTGCGCTGGTGATCTCCGGGATGCCCCTGCCGCGGCGGTACTTGACCTGGATCATGGTGGCCTGGGGCTTCGGCACGCTGCCGCTGCTCTTCGTGGGCTTCACCGAGTCCTGGGCAGTGCTGGTCGCGATCATGATCGTGGTGGGAGCCACCGACGGCATCGGCCAGGTGCTGTGGGGGACCCTGCTGCAGCGCCGCGTGCCGGCACGGATGCTCGGACGCGTCTCCAGCCTGGACTTCTTCGTCTCGCTGCTGCTCATGCCGGTGTCCATGGCCGTCGTGGGGCCGCTGTCCACGGTGGTTCCCGTGGAGGCCATCTTCGCCGCCGCAGCGATCGTGCCGGCGGTGATGGCTGTCGTCGTGTGGCTGGCCTTCCGCATGGCGCGCGAGGAGGCCGCGCACCCGCTGAAGGATTGAGCCGCGCGGGTCGCTCAGCGCAGGTCGAGCACCTGGCGCAGCCGCGCGAAGGCCTCCGGCACCACGCTGTAGTGCGCCCAGCGGCCCCGCTGTTCCCGGACGATCAGGCCGGCTTCCACGAGGCGCTTCATGTGATGGCTCACCGTAGGCTGGCTGATCCCCAGTGGCTCCGTGAGATCGCAGGCGCATACGGACTCGCAGCCCTGCGCGGCCACGTGGGAGAGCAGTCGAAGGCGCATGGGATCGCCCAGTGCCTTGAACATGGAAGCGGAGCGCTCGGCGTCCGCGGAGCTCAGCGGCCCGGCGGACAGCGAGCAGCACTCCTGGCCGGATGCCATGGCCTGTGTGCCCTCTGTGCTCTGCTCGCGTGCGATGGCGCTCATGCCCTTACAATACATTGACGAACGCCGATATGAAGACGTAGCCTCCCATCGACATCCATCGATCTGAGAGGCCTGCGCTCCTTGGCTGCTGACGCTGCGACGACCGCCCCCGACCAGCCCGTCATGCAGGCCATGTCCTTCACCGATCGCTGGCTGCCGGTGTGGATCCTGCTGGCCATGGCGCTGGGTCTGGCCCTGGGGCGGCTGATCCCGGGTCTGGACACCGCGCTCGAGTCCGTCTCGATTGCAGGCGTCTCCCTGCCGATCGCGGTGGGGCTGCTCGTGATGATGTACCCGGTGCTTGCCAAGGTCCGCTACGACGAGACCCGCCGCATCGCCGCCGACCCCCGGCTGATGGGGACGTCGCTGGTGCTGAACTGGGTCGTGGGCCCGGCGCTGATGTTCGCCCTGGCCTGGCTGCTGCTGCCCGACCTTCCCGAGTACCGCACGGGGCTGATCATTGTGGGGCTGGCGCGCTGCATCGCCATGGTGCTGATCTGGAACGACCTGGCCTGCGGCGACCGCGAGGCCGCTGCGGTTCTGGTGGCGATCAACTCCGTCTTCCAGGTCATCGCCTTCGGCGCGCTGGGCTGGTTCTACCTGCAGGTCCTGCCCTCCTGGCTAGGCCTGGCGACGACCTCCGTGGAGTTCTCGGTCGGGGCGATCGTGCTCAGCGTGCTCGTCTTCCTGGGCATCCCGCTGCTCGCCGGCTTCCTCACGCGCGTGCTGGGGGAGCGGGCCAAGGGGCGGCAGTGGTACGAGGAGTCGTTCCTGCCGCGCCTGGGCCCCTGGGCGCTGCGCGGGCTGCTGTTCACCATCGTGCTGCTGTTCGCGCTGCAGGGTCAGGCGATCACTTCCAGCCCGTGGGACGTCGCGCGGATCGCGCTGCCGCTGCTGGCCTACTTCGTGGTCATGTTCGCCCTGGCGCTGCTGGCCTCCCGGGCCGCGGGCTTGGACTACGCCCACTCGACGACGGTGGCCTTCACCGCCGCCGGCAACAACTTCGAGCTGGCCATCGCCGTGTCGATCGGCACGTTCGGCGTGACCTCGGGCCAGGCGCTGGCGGGAGTGGTCGGCCCGCTGATCGAGGTGCCCGTGCTGGTGGGCCTCGTCTACGTCAGCCTCTGGGCAGGGCGCAGGCTCTTCCCCGGGGACCCCACCGTGCCGGCCTTCCGCGCCTGAACCGACCCACCCCCAGGAGATTCCGATGAACGACGACACCCGTCCCGAGATCCTCTTCGTCTGCGTCCGCAACGGCGGCAAGTCCCAGATGGCCGCAGCGCTGATGGACCACCGAGCCCAGGGCGCCGTCCGCGTCAGCTCGGCAGGCACCGAGCCCGGCAGCAAGCTCAACGCGCAGTCCGTGGAGGCCGTCGCCGAGCTCGGCGCGGACATGTCCCAGGGGCAGCCCAGCTCCATCGATCCGGACCTGCTGCGCCGCGCCGATCGTGTGGTGGTGCTGGGTACCGAGGCCCGGCTCGACACCGAGATCCCGCTCGATGGCCGCCTGGAGACCTGGGAGACCGACGAGCCGTCCGCGCGCGGGATCGAGGGCATGGAGCGCATGCGCCTGATCCGCGACGACATCGACGCCCGCGTCCAGCGCCTGCTCCAGGAGCTCACCGCAGCCTCCGAGAGCTGAGTTGCTGAGACGGGGCGTGCGGCCGCCGTCGTCCTTCGCGTTCCCGCATGACGAGGGCCCAACGCCCGCGCATCCTGTCAGGTGCGCGGGCGTCGGGCCCTTGCGGAAGGTCAGCCGCAGATCAGTTCTGCATGTCCTCGAGCTCCACGCCCTTGGTCTCCCGGACGATCTTGGCGGTGAAGATCAGCGACACCACCGCGAAGAACGCGTACAGGCCGTAGGCCAGCACCAGGGAGGCCTCGGAGAGCACCGGGAAGGACGCGGTGACGGCCCAGTTGGCCAGCCACTGCACCAGACCGGCGACGGCCAGCGCAGCGCCGCGGATCTTGTTGGGGAACATCTCGCCCAGCAGGACCCACATGACCGGGCCCCACGAGACGCCGAAGAACACGACGTACAGGTTGGCGGCGACCAGCGCGATCGGGCCGGCGGTGTCGCCCAGGACGGGGCCGGCGTCGGTGATCGTGGCGGTCGAGAACACGACGGCCATGGTGCCCAGGGTCAGCACCATGCCGGCCGAGCCGATCAGCAGCAGCTTCTTGCGCCCGATCTTGTCCACCAGGGCGATGGCCACGAGAGTCACCACCACGTTGGTCACCGAGGTGATCGTGGAGATCGTGAAGGCGTCCGACTCCTGGAAGCCCACGGACTGCCAGAGCTGGTTGGAGTAGTAGAAGATCACGTTGATGCCGACCAGCTGCTGCAGCACGGCCAGGCCCAGGCCCACCCACACGACGGGCTTCAGGCCGGCCACGGCGCCGCGCAGATCGGAGAAGCGCGGCTTGTGCTCCGAGTCGAGGGTCTTGTCGATGATTCCCAGGCGGTGCACCGCGGGGCCCTCGCCCTGCAGGTGGGTCATGATGCGCAGGGCTTCGTCGCGGCGGCCCTGGCCCACGAGCCAGCGCGGGGACTCGGGGATCATGAACGCCCCGATCAGGTACAGCGCGGCAGGCAGGGCGCAGACCAGGAACATGAGGCGCCAGGCATCCATGCCGCCCAGGACATGACCGTCGGCGGAGCCGGCGATCCCCACGATGATGCGGTTGACGATCTGGGAGGCGAAGATGCCGGTCACGATGCCCAGCTGCTGCAGCGAGCCCAGGCGGCCGCGGACATCCGCCGGTGCCACCTCGGCGATGTAGGCCGGGGCGATGATCGAGGCCACGCCCACGCCCACGCCGCCGACCACGCGCCAGAAGATCAGCCACGCGAACCCGGCGGTGTCATCCGTGAAGAACGGGTCCCAGGCGCAGAAGATCGCTGAGACCAGGAACAGGATCGCCGCGATCCGCATGACCTTCACACGGCCGATGCTGTCCGCCAGCCGCCCGCCGAAGAACGCGCCGGCGGCCGCACCCAGCAGAGCGGAGGCCACGGCCGAGCCCAGGGCGCCGGGGGAGACGTCGAAGTACTCCTGCATGGCGCCGGTGGCGCCGTTGATCACCGCGGAGTCGTAGCCGAACAGGAAGCCGCCCATGGCGGCCACCAGGCTGATCCGCAGGACAGCACCCATGTTGGCCGTATGCCCTCCCAGGGACATCGGCGAGGTGTAGGTGGACATCGCAGCTCCTTTGCTGTGCCGAGCCCCTGGTGAAGCGGGCTCGCCCTGGCGCTCTGGCCGGGGCCTGTTGTGCGGTCCGCCGAGGCTGGGTGAGGAGGGTCGCCCATGATGAACCGCCGGTGAACAGTGGCCATAGAGTAGGCCTGGCCACAGGTGATGTCCATCGGATGAGTCACCGAGATGGCAACGACCGAGCGCGCCGCTGATGGGCGACGCGCTCGGGCGGTCCAGGGGACCGGGCGCCATGATCGCGGGGTCATCGACGGAGGTGCCTCCGGGGCTGCGCCCTCGCCTCGGGGGCTGCTCAGGCCGCGGGCGTCGCCTGCTCCAGCGCCGTCGCGACCAGGGCGCGCTCCTCCGGCGTGGCCACCACGAACCCCGCCTGCGTGGTCACGAAGGTGGGCACGGTCGCGTTCCCGTCGTTGATGTCCTCGACGTAGCCCTTGGCGGCGTCGTCCTCCCAGATGTTCACCCACAGGGCGCGGTCGCCGGTCTCGCCGAGCGAGCGGTCCAGCGCGGCGCAGAAGCCGCAGCCCGGGCGCCAGTAGACGACGGCGCCGCCGTCGGCGATGTGCTGCAGGGCGGTGGCCTGGTCGGCGCTGGGACGGGATTCGAGGGCCATGAGGGTCTCCTTCAAGGGTGATGCGGGTCCGGGTACCCCAGCCGCCGAGGCCGATCCGTTGTTCCCCCACCATGACAGCGGCTGTGGGATCGGCGAAAAATTCCTGCGGATTCTTGTCATTCCACGCTGTGTCTCCAGGTCCAGGGGCCGATGGATGCCAGAATCGAAGAATGTCTACCCCGGCGCAGTCTTCTTCCCCCTCGCCGGACCGGGCTACCTGGCACCTGCCCCAGCTTGAGCACTGGATCATCGTCCCGCTCATCGTCGTCCTGGCGATCGGCGCGATCGGACGGATCGTGAGTCTCACACCTGAGGTCGGCGCCGCGGAGTCCCAGGTCCTCGCGGCCCTCGACCCTGTTCGCTCCGGCCTTCTCCTGGCCGTCGCGGGCTTCGTCCACGGCATCTTCTCCGCACCCTGGGTCTACGGCATCATCGCCGCACTCACCGCGTGGCTGGCGCTCGTCAAGCGCAGCGGCCGCGATGCCGCGGGCTTCGCCGTGACCGCAGTGACCATGGTCGTGGTCGCGAGCACCGCCCAGCAGATCATCGGCCGCCCGGCTCCCGGCCTGGGCGACGGCGTCCTGACCGCCGAGGTCGGCTCCTCACTGCCCTCCGCTGCCGTGTGCGCCGCCATCGGCATCTCCCTGTCCTTCCTGGTGGCCTCGCGGCGCCACATCTCCGGCATGGCGGTCCTGCTCGCCGGTGCCGGTGTGAGCCTGGCCGTGGCGCTGTCGGCGCTGCTGACGTCATCCGCCTACGTGCTGGACGTCGTGCTGTCCCTGCCGGTCGCCTGGGCGGGCGTGGTGCTGGGCTGCGGCCTGGCCAACAGGGTCGTCCCGGCCATGGCAGAGCGCTTCGGCTGGGGTCTCCCGCGCGCGGACCGCAAGCTGGCTCACCGCCAGGCTCCGCGCTACAGCGACGCCGAGACCGCCTACGCCCGCTCCGAGTCCCGCAGCACTGCGGCGGCCTCCGCGCACCGCGACCTCGACGACGGCCCCATCACCGAGGAGCTGCCCGTCATCCGCGAGGACGACGCCGCCGCCGCCTGACCCGGCCCCTGCTGCTCCGCGAAGGGCGCCTCTCCCGCCCCGCGCCTAGGTGCCTCCCTGCGCTTTCCCGCACCCAGAGCGCACATGCGCACGCAGAGACGCGATGCAGCACGTAGGCGGGGGAAGAGGGCGGCTCAGGGGGCCAGGCGGCGGTGGCGGGGCCACCAGATGATGCGGCCCATGTCGTAGGTCAGCGCCGGGACCAGCAGGGAGCGCACCAGCAGGGCGTCGAGCAGGACGCCGAAGGCCACCATGAAGGCCAGCTGCACCATGAACACGATGGGGATCACGGCCAGCGCGGCGAAGGTCGCAGCCAGCACGATGCCGGCGGACGTGATGACACCGCCGGTCAGCACCGTTCCCCGCAGCACGCCGGCGCGCGTCCCGTGCTCCAGGGACTCCTCCCGCACCCGCGACATCAGGAAGATGTTGTAGTCGATGCCCAGCGCCACCAGGAACACGAACGCATACAGCGGCACCGAGGGATCCGAGCCCGGGAACTCGAGCACGTGGTTGAACACCAGCGCGCTGACGCCCAGCGCCGAGGCGTACGAGATCACCGTGAGCACCACCAGCAGGACCGGCGCGAGCACCGAGCGCAGCAGCAGCATGAGGATCACCAGCACGACCGCCAGGATCATGGGGATGATCACCGCACGGTCGCGCTCGGCGGCGTGATTGGTGTCCAGCGTGCTGGCGGTCTCGCCGCCGACCAGGATGGTGTCGTCGATCCCGTGCAGCTCGGAGCGCAGGGTCTCGACGGCCTGGAAGGTCTCATCGGCATCCGGGTCGGTGGTGGTGGTGATCTGGATCTGGACGTCGTCGTCGACGACGGTCGGGGAGACCCCCTCGAACGGATTCGCGCCCGGGGGAGCGGACTCGAGCTGAGCGGCCGCCGAGCCCAGCGGGATGGAGCCCTGTGGGGCGTCGAGCGCCGTGACCGTCACGGAGTCCACGGGATCCAGGGCCTCCGCCTCCTCCGCGACCTGATCCATGCGCGACTCCGGGGCGATGACCGTGATCGGGGATCCGGAGCCGCCGGGGAAGTGCTCGGAGAGGATGTGCTGGCCGTCGGCGGCCGGGGATTCGCCGATCAGCGTCTCGGACTGCTTGAGGCCCGAGGCCTGCAGCTGCGGGGCGAAGGCCGCGGCGATCAGCAGGACCAGGGTGGAGAGGATCCACACCGGGCGGTGGCGTCTGGCGATGAATCGGCCGATCCGCGCCCAGAGGCCGCTGCCCTCCACGGCATGTCCGCGGTCGTCGGGAACGACCTCCAGGGCCTGCGGACCCTGGTCCTGGAAGCGGGGGCCGGCCGGCCAGAAGGCCGCGCGCCCGATGAGCATCAGCGCCGCCGGCAGCAGGGTCAGCGCGGCCAGCATGGAGAAGACGATGCCGGTGGCGGCGGCCGGGCCCAGCGCTGCGGTGGAGCCCAGGTCCGAGACCAGCAGGCACAGCAGCCCGGCGATCACCGTGCCGCCCGAGGCCAGCACCGGCTCGATGGTGCCGCGCAGAGCCTCCCGGGTGGCCTGGCGCGTGCTGCGATGAGCATGGAGGGCGTCCCGGTAGCGGGCGGTGTAGAGCAGGCAGTAGTCGGTGGCGGCACCCACGACCAGGATGAACAGGATGCCCTGCACCTGGCCGTTGATCTGGATCAGCCCCGACGACGCCAGCAGGTAGACCACCACGATCGCCGCGCACAGCGCCGCCATGGCGGTGATCAGCACCAGCACCGGCAGCAGCGGGGAGCGGTAGACGACCACCAGGATCACGAACACGACCGCCAGGGCCACCAGCAGCAGGATGCCGTCGATCCCGGAGAATCCCTCGGCCAGCTCGCTGGCGAAGCCCGCAGGGCCTGTGACCGCCGTTGTCAGCCCCTGGGGCGCCTGGTCCTCCATGGCGCTGCGCAGCTCGGAGACCTGGTCCCCGAACTCGTCCTCGTCCATGGGCACGAAGAGCTGCAGCGCCTTGCCGTCCTCCGAGACCACGGGAGGGGAGGGCTGCTGCTCGGCGATGCCGCGGTCCACGAGCGAGTCGGAGATCTCCTGCGCCCACTGCCTGTCCTGGTCGGTGAGGCCGTCGTCGCGCTGGGCCACGGCCACGGCGGGCAGGAAGGGGTCCTCCGTGAAGTCGTCTGCCCGGTCAGCGACCTGGGTGGATTCGGCGGACTGGGGGAGGAACGAGCTCTGCTGATTGGTGGAGACGTCCGAGATCCGCCCGAAGAACGGCCCGCCGAGCATCAGCACGGCCAGCCAGATGAGGATCAGGGCAGGGGCGATCAGGGTGCGCGCCCACGGGCGGCGGTGCTCTGCTGGAGTGTTCACTGGTCCTGCTCGATTCGCTGGGGAGACCTCACTGTCTCATGGCCCTGTGGCGCGACAGCGGCCAGGGGCCCGTCGGATCGATCCGACGGGCCCCTGGCCGGCAGCTGCACCCCGCGCGGCGGGGCGCAGATCACTTCCTGTGGTGCTCGTGCGTGGAGTAGTCGCCGAGCGGATCGTGCCCGCCCGGCTCCTCGCCCAGGGTCGCGATCGCCTGCGTGTCCTCGAAGCTCATGGGCTCGTGCTTCACGAAGCGCTTGTACGCCCAGTTGACCGCCGAGAGCAGCAGGCCGATGCCCAGCAGGACGGCGGCGATCTGGTACTCGATGACGTCCTGCGCCCACGGGCCGATCAGGAACAGCGTGGTGGCCGCGCCGATGAAGGGGATGAACGCGGGAGCCCGGAAGTAGCCGGTGCCCTCGCGCGACTTGTCCTTGCGCAGCACGATCACGGCCACGTTGACCACCGCGAACACGCCGAGCAGCAGCAGCGCGGTCGTGCCGCCGAGCGCGGCAGCGGTCTCCTTGGCCATGATCTGCCCGACCACCAGGATCAGGGCGGCGGCCAGGACGGTCGTGAAGACCACAGAGGCCCACGGGACGGAGTGCTTGGAGCTGACCTTGGCCAGGAAGCCCGGGAGCACGCCCTGGGAGGCCATGCCGTAGAGCAGGCGCGAGGCCATCAGCATGTTGATCAGCGCCGTGTTGGCCACCGCGAAGATGGTCAGGAACGGGTAGATCGCGCCGACCGGGATGCCGGGGGCGCCGGCGTTGACGACTTCGAGCAGCGGGGTCGTGGACTCGCCCAGCACGCCGATCGGGACGATCGCGACGGCCAGGATGGAGACCAGGACGTAGACGGCGCCGGTGATGCACAGGCCGATGAGCATGATCCGCGGGAAGTTCTTCTGCGGGTCCTTGGTCTCCTCGACCATGTTGACGGAGTCCTCGAATCCCACGAAGGAGAAGAAGGCCAGGGAGGTCACGGCGGTCAGCGCCAGGAAGATCGACTTGTCGCCCTGGGTCTCGAAGATCATGGTCCGGGAGAAGTCGGCGTTGCCCTGGGTCGCGGCCCAGAGGCCGATGAGGATCACGATGGCCAGGCCGGAGAGCTCGATGCAGGTCAGCACCACGTTGAGCATCAGGGATTCCTTGACGCTGCGCAGGTTGATGATCATGAGCAGGACCATGAAGCCGACGGCCATGAGGGTCACCGCCGTCATGGGCGGATCCTCCCAGCCGAAGCCCGCCACGAGGTTGGAGGCCACGGTGCGAGCGGCGGTGGAGGCGGAGGTCAGGCCGGAGGCAAGCACGGCGAAGGTGACCATGAAGGTCAGCAGGCCGATCCCGAAGGCCTTGTGGGTGTAGAGCGCGGCACCCGAGGCGCCGGGGTACTTGGTGACCATCTCCAGGTAGGAGAAGGCGGTCACGGCGGCCACGAAGAAGGCCAGCAGGATCGGGGCCCAGGCGGCGCCGCCGATCTCGCCGGCGATCGTGCCGGTCAGGGCGTAGACGCCCGTTCCCAGGATGTCGCCGACGATGAACAGCAGCAGCAGGCCGGGGCCCATGACCTTGGCCAGGTCGCTGCTCTCGACAGGTGCGGTGCCGTCGGTGGAGGTGCCGCGGGGATCTGAGGGCGCGCTCTCGCGCGAGTTGGTGCTCACTGGGTGCTCCCGAGGACGGATGCGGACGGGACCCGGGGTGACAGGTGGTGCGCTGTCGCCGCTATCACAGGTGGCTGTGACTGGACCCACAGGGTGCGCCCACTGTACGGCCCTTCCGGCCCGGATGCGCCACATCCGCCGTGTCCTGCGGGGATGAATTCCTCCGCATGGGGCTGCGGGGACAGCCCGGCCCCACGGGACCGTGCTCAAGCGCTCGGCCCCCGACGACGGCTGCGCTGCGCTCCGGCGCCGGAGAGGGCCGGTCAGGCCCTGCCGGGGCTGCGACGGGCCGCCGAGAGCATCAGCGGAAGCGCGGTGCCGGAGGCCAGCTGGACCGAGTGATCGGCGTGGGCGGAGAAGCCGGTCGGCTCGGGGTTGATCTCCACGACCGGGACCCCCAGGCCCAGGGCGGTCAGCGGCAGCGAGGCCGCCGGCTGCACGAGCCCGGAGGTCCCGATCACGAGCACGAGCTCGGCCGAGGCCATGGCGGACTCGGCGTCGTCGAAGGCCCCCTCGGGCAGCGCCTCCCCGAACCACACGACGTCCGGGCGGATGGGGCCGTCGCACTCCAGGCACTCCGGCGGGGTCTCGGGGCGCGGCTCGTCCAGGGGCGGCTCGTCCAGGCGCAGGTCGGCGACCTGCCACTGATCCGCCGGGCGGCCGCAGTGCGAGCAGCGGAACGAGTACAGGGAGCCGTGCAGGTGCGAGACATCGGAGGAGCCGGCGCGCTCGTGGAGGTCGTCGATGTTCTGCGTCGCGATCGTGACGTCCGCGTACTCGCTCCACGACACCAGCGCCCGGTGCCCGGCGTTGGGCGCGCACTGCCGGACATATCGCGCTCGCTGCATATACCAGGCCCAGACCAGCTCCGGATCGGCCTCCCAGGCCTCCGGGGTGGCCAGCTCCTGCGGCGAGTAGCGGGCCCACAGCCCGGTCTCCGGGGCGCGGAAGGTGGGAACGCCGGACTCGGCCGAGATGCCGGCGCCAGAGAGCACCGCGACCCTCGAGGCCGAGCGGCACAGATCCAGCACCTCGGGACCGATCGCCTGCAGCTGGGCGTTGAGCCGGCCGGCGCGCTGGGACAGGGACTCGTCGGGATCCTGATCGGTGCTCATGGCCCCCACGGTAGGCGACTCGCCCCGGCCGTGAGCCCATGCGGGCCCGGCGCCGCCGCGGTGCCTGTGATGGAATGGACGCATGAAGTACGACTTCCGACGCCTCACCCCCGCCGTCCTGACCTCGCTCGGGCTGATCTTCCTCGCGCTGCTCTTCGTGAGCTTCGGCTGGGCCGTCCTGGGCTGGATCCTGGGGCTGGCCGGTCTGGCCCTGAACGTGGTGGCCGTGGCGGTCATCGCGGTCCCGGGTTCCGCAGGCGACGGCGCCCGCCGCGTTCCGGCGCGTCCGGGGGCGGCTCAGCGCTCCGAGCGCGAGCGCCTGGCGCTGCGCGATTCGGCGGCGCCTTCCCGCGGCGTCGAGCACGACGACGAGCGCGAGGCCGAGGCCGAGGTCATCCGCGACGCGGACGGCCAGCCGGTCCAGGCGCAGCTCTCCCGCACGGTCTCCGCCCAGCGCGACGGCAAGGCGGGCAAGGGCGACAAGCGCGCCTACTCCCGCGCCGGCTCGACCGCCGTGCCGGGCTCTGCGCGGGCGTCGTCCTCCGGTGGGAGCTCGAACAAGCGCCGCTGAGGCGGAGTCGACATGACTGAGGGGCCGGGACAGATGTCCCGGCCCCTCAGTCATGTCCGCTCAGCTGCCCTGCGAGGCTTCGTCCTGCGCGGCCTCGTCCGAGGAGCCCGTGCCGAGCTTCTTGTAGTGGCGGTTGCGGAAGCCCAGCAGGGCGCCGCCCACGACGGCGGCGAGCAAGGAGCCCGTCAGGATGCCGACCTTGGAGGTGGCGCCCAGATCCGACGAGGGCCCGAAGGACAGCTCGCTGATCAGCAGCGAGACCGTGAAGCCGATGCCGGCCAGCGCGGCCAGGCCGACGACGTCGATCCACTGGATGTCCGGATCGAGGTTGAACCTGCGCAGACGGGTGAGCAGCCAGGTGGTGGCGGTGATGCCGACCGTCTTGCCGACGAGCAGGCCCACGATCACGCCCAGCGCCGCGACCGAGGTCCAGGACTCGACCAGGCCGCTCCAGCCCTCCACGAACACCCCGGCCGAGAAGAAGGCGAAGATCGGGACGCACAGCGCGGCGGAGAACGGGCGCACCAGGTGCTCGAGGTGGGAGGCGAGGCCCACGGCCTCGGGGTTGCGCTCGACGGTGCGGCGGTTCGGGTGGACGGGGACCATGAAGGCCAGGACGACGCCCGCGATGGTGGCGTGGATGCCCGAGTTGTAGAACAGCGCCCAGGTGATCACGCCCAGCGGGAACAGGCTCAGCCAGGTCAGCCAGGTCTTCTCGGCGAACTTGGCCTGCCCCTTGTAGGCGATCAGCGCGAAGACGGCGATCGGGATGATCGCAGCCCCCAGGTGGGCGAGGCTCAGATCCGACGTGTAGAACAGCGCGATGATCGTGATGGCGATCAGATCGTCGACGACGGCCAGCGTCAGCAGGAACGTGCGCATGGCCACCGGAAGGTGCGAGCCGACGATCGCCAGCACTGCGGTCGCGAAGGCGATGTCCGTGGCGGTGGGGATCGCCCAGCCGCCCATGAGCTCGCCGCCGCCGCTGCTGGCGGCGAAGGCCACGAAGATCAGGGCGGGGACCGCGACGCCGCCGAAGGCGGCTGCGATCGGCACGGCGGCCTTGCCTGGATTGCGCAGCTCGCCGTCCACGAACTCCTGCTTCAGCTCCAGGCCGACCAGGAAGAAGAACACTGCCAGCAGGGCGTCGGCCGCCCAGTGGCTCACGCTCAGGTCCAGGGTGAGCAGAGGGCTGTCAGGGTCGCCCAGGACGGGGCCGAAGTGGAAGTCGCTGACCGATTCGTAGAGCTCGCGCAGCCCGGGTGCATTGGCCGCGCTCAAGGCGAGGACCGTGGCGACCAGCAGCAGGACGCCGGCGACCGTCTCCGAGCGAAGGAGCCGACCGATCCCGCTCGAGGAGGGAGTGTCGGAAGCGCCGTAGACGGGGTCGTGGTGCGGCTCGGCGTGATGATCGGGCTCGGCGGAGCTCTCCGCAGAGCTGTGGGGCGTGGTCATCGGTCTCCTGTGGGATTCGGCCTGCATGAGGGCAGGTGCATGCGCATTCCGCTCTCGCGGGCCGACCAGACTTCCCGGCTCACCGCTTGCCACGTTAGCAAAGCGATGCGCCTGACCCCAGCGCTCGGTCTGTGCGGCACAGGGTGCGGATCTAGGATTCCGGCATGAGCGCGCACGAGCACAGAGGGAACGCGACGGGCCGGGTCCGCAGCCTCAACGTGGGCACCGAGCGGGAGAATCCGGCGCCCCGTCGGGTCTCGACCGGCATCTTCAAGCAGCCCGTCGACGGACCCGTGGCGATCGCCGACCCCGGCCCCAGGGCCCCCGACGCCCCGCTCGCCTCGGGGGTCTCGGGCGACTTCGTGGGCGATCGGGCCCACCACGGCGGCAGGTTCCAGGCCGTCTACGCGTTCGACCGCGCCGAGCTGGACTGGTGGGAGGAGCAGCTGGGCCGTCCGCTGCACGACGGCATGTTCGGCGAGAACCTCACGCTCGAGTCCGTGGCGGTGGACGACGCCGTGATCGGCGAGCTCTGGCAGATCGGGACCGCGCGGCTGCGCGTCACCGAGCCCCGCATCCCGTGCGGCACGTTCGCCGGCGTGATGGAGGAGCAGGGCTGGATCAAGCGCTTCACGCAGCGAGCCCGCTCCGGGGCTTACCTGGCCGTCGACGCCCCAGGGGAGGTCCGGCGCGGCGACGAGGTCCGGGTGATCTCCCGTCCCGAGCACGGGATCACGGTGGCCGAGGCCTTCCGGGCGCGGACCCTGGAGCGCGACCTGGCGCCCCGAGTGCTCCAGGCGGGCGAGGACCTGAGCCCCAAGCTGCTGGATCGGCTGCAGGCGCTCATCGGCGGCGCCGACCCGAACCTGCCCAGCTGATCTGCCCGCCCGGGCCTGCGGATCAGCCGTTCAGGGCGGCGGCGCGGTAGAGGCGCTGGACGGCGTCGGGGCTGAGGCTGGCGTCGACGGCCGCCGTGGTCTCGGGGGAGCGCAGCAGGTAGCGCACCGGACCGTGCTGGCCGCGCTCCAGGCGCAGGGCATCCACGGTGGCGTAGCACTGGGAGAGCTGGGCCGTGAAGGGCTTGCCCCGCCCCGGAGTCACGGACAGGGTCAGCTGGACCTCGACCGAGGAGAGGTCGTCGTCCTCGTCCTCCGACACCTCGAACTCGTCGGCCCCGGAGGCGTTCGGGGCCTCTTCAGCGGCGTGGTCCGCGGGGTCGTCGTCGACGCCGGCCGCGTCCCCGCCGATGCGCAGCTCGCGGATGATGCCGATCCCGTAGCCCACCGAGCCGGTGGCTGCCTGGCCCAGCACCTGGCGGGCCTGGCCCATGACCGCGCGCAGGCGCCCGATCCACACGACGCCTGCCACGATCAGCACGACCGCCAGGATCGCGGGCCAGACCCAGGAGCCGTCGCGCATCCACTGCAGCAGCAGCACCACAGCGACGATCGCAGCCAGCAGCGGCACCAGGACGATCAGCACATTGCCCTTCACGCCGCCGATCTCCTGCAGCGCCTGCGGGTCGGAGCGGATCTCGTCCATCATCTGGCGGTCGAAGGCGCGTGCGTCGGTGCCGTCCTGAGCGGACAGGGGCACGGGCCAGGTTCCCTGATCATCCATGCCCACCATCCTCGCAGAGCAGCGGGGGGCCGGTGTCAGCTCATCTCGATCGAGCGCTTCGACAGCCCGATCTTGAACCCCTCGATCCTGGTGCGGACCTCGACATCGGGGGACGAGGCCGCCCCCAGGGTGATGAACAGCGGCGTGAAGTGCTCCACGGTGGGGTGGGCGTGCGGCATGCCCGGGGCCTGGCGGCGGAAGTCGGCCAGGGCGTCCACGCGGCCGGCGTCGAGCATCTCGGCGGCCCACAGGTCGAAGTCGGAGGACCAGTTCTCGGCGGTGCCGTCGTCGGCGCGCAGCAGCTGGACCGAGGGGCGCCCGTGGGTCATGAATCCCGACCCGACGACCAGGTACCCCTCCGCGCGCAGCTCGCGCAGGCGCCGTCCCAGGTCCATCAGTCGCTCGGGATCGTGCGTGGGCATGGAGACCTGCAGGGCGGGGACGTCGGCCAGCGGGTACATGGCGCGCAGCGGCACCCAGGCGCCGTGGTCGAGTCCGCGCATGCGGTGCTGGTAGAGGGGCTCGTCGTCCGGCATGGTCGCGGCGATCCGGCGGCCCAGCTCGGTGGCATCCGGGGTCGCGTACTGCAGCTGGTAGAAGCGCTCCTCGAAGCCGCCGAAGTCGTAGACCAGAGGGGTCCCCGCCGCCGGGGCGGTGATCATGGTGGGTGCCTGCTCCCAGTGGGCGGAGACGATCACGATGCCCTTGGGCTTGGGCAGCGAGACCGCCCACTCGAACAGCTCCGACATCCACAGGCCGTCGTCGAGCAGTCCGGGGAAGCCATGGCCGATGTAGAAGGTCGGCAGCGGGGCGTCGCCGTCCTGCCAGCGCGGCTGCATGGCGCTGCGCGGCACGGCCGTGAGGTCGTGGCGGTCCAGCGCGATCATGCCGGGTGCGGTTCTTGCCGAGGTGGGCTGGGTGGTCATCGGGGGCTCCTGTTCGAAGAGGCAAGCCTTCTGCCGGTTGCGTCGGAAAGTATTTCTACGCCTCAGTACGTGATGCGTCAAGTACCCAGAATGGGCAGTAAGGTTACAACCATGGTGGAACCGCAATGGCTCAACGACGACGAGCGGGAGGCATGGCTTGCCCTCGTCGCGCTGATGTTCAAGATGCCCGGCACGATCGAGCGCCAGCTGGTCGACGACGAGGACCTCAGCCTCGCCGAGTATCTGGTCCTGGCGATGCTCTCCGAGGCCCCGGATCGCAGCCATCGCATGTCGGATCTGGCCGCAGCCACCTTCACGGGGCAGTCCCGGCTCTCGCGCATCGTCGCGCGGCTGGAGCGCCATGACTACGTCCGACGCAGCGCCAACGCCCAGGACCGCCGAGTGGTCGTCGCCCAGCTGACTCAGGACGGCTTCGAGAAGGTCCGCAGCGCGGCGCCGGGGCACGTCGCCCACGTCCGCGAGGAGATCTTCGATCGCCTCAGCGCCCAGCAGGTCGAGCAGATCGCCCGGATCGCCCGCGACCTCACCGACGGCGTCGAGCCCCCGCGCGTCTGAGCGTCCTGGTCCGGCTGTTCGCTGTCTGATGACCTCGCTCTGATCCGGCCCGCGAGCAGCGGACCGGGTCTAGCGTGGGCGGGATGAGCATGAACGCCTCCCCCTGGGCCCTGATGCGCTCGGCCACGCAGAGCGAGAGCCTCAAGGGATCGCGCATCTCCCGCGAGACCGTCGGCCGCGTGGTGCGCTTCGCCCGACCGCACTCCCGGATGCTGCTGGGCTTCCTGCTGACGTCGGTGGTCGTGGCGGTGCTCGGCGTGATCACCCCGGTGCTCGCGGGCCGCGTGGTCAATGCGATCACCGGCAGCGGCTCGGTGGATCTCGTCGTGCGCCTGGCGCTGCTGATCGCGCTGATCGCCGTGCTGGATGCCGGTTTCGGCATACTCAACCGCTGGCTGTCGTCGACGATCGGGGAGGGGCTCATCCTCGACCTGCGCACCGCCGTCTACGACCACGTGCAGACCCTGCCGGTCGCCTTCTTCACCCGCACCCGCACGGGAGCGCTGATCTCGCGGCTGAACAACGACGTCCTGGGCGCCCAGCGCGCGTTCTCCAACACGCTCTCCGGGGTGGTCTCGAACCTGGTCTCGCTGATCCTCACCGTCGGGGTGATGGTCTCGATCTCATGGCAGGTCACCCTCCTGTCGGTCCTGCTGCTGCCCATCTTCCTGATCCCCGCGCGGCTGATGGGCGGGCGGCTGGCCAGGCTGCAGCGCGAGGCGGCCCAGCACAACGCCTCGATGTCCACGCAGATGACCGAGCGGTTCTCCGCCGGTGGGGCCACGCTCATCAAGCTGTTCGGCAAGCCGCAGTCCGAGTCCGACGAGTTCGCCCGCCGCGCAGGTCGCGTGCGCACCATCGGGGTGCGGGTGGCCATGCTCCAGGCCACGTTCCTCACCGCCCTGACCCTGGTCTCGGCGCTGGCGCTCGCGCTGGTCTACGGCGTGGGCGGCGTGCAGGCGATCGTCGGGAATCTCGACGCCGGCCAGGTGGTCACCCTCGCCCTGCTCCTGACCAGGCTGTACACCCCGCTGACCATGCTCGCCAATGCCCGCCTGGACATCATGAGCGCGCTGGTGAGCTTCGAGCGGGTCTTCGAGATCCTCGACCTCGAGCCCCTGATCCGCGAGCCCGAGAACCCCCGGGCGATCCCCGACGGTCCCGTGTCCGTCGAGTTCGACCAGGTGCGCTTCACGTATCCCTCCGCCGAGCAGACCTCGCTGGCCTCGCTCGAGGACGTCAGCGCCCTCGACTCCCGGGTGGGCGAGGAGGTGCTGCACGGTGTGGACTTCACGGTGGAGCACGGTCAGACCGTGGCGCTCGTGGGGTCCTCGGGCGCCGGCAAGTCCACGATCGCCTCACTGGTCCCGCGCCTCTACGACGCCACCTCAGGGGCCGTGCGCATCGGCGGGGTGGACGTGCGCGAGACCTCGTTCACGGATCTGCAGGGCGCCGTCGGGATGGTCACGCAGGACGGGCACCTGTTCCACGAGACGATCCGGCAGAACCTCGCGCTGGCCGCGCCCGACGCCGACGACGAGCAGATGTGGTCCGCGCTGTCCCGCGCGCGCATGGACCATGTGGTGCGCGAGCTCGGCGACGGGCTCGACACCATGATCGGGGAGCGCGGCTACCGGCTCTCGGGCGGCGAGCGGCAGCGGCTGACCATCGCGCGGCTGCTGCTGGCCTCCCCGCGCGTGGTGATCCTGGACGAGGCCACCTCCGCGCTCGACTCCACGAGCGAGGCCTTCGTGCAGGCCGCGCTCGACGAGGCCATGGCCGAGCGCACCGCCCTGGTGATCGCCCACCGGCTCTCGACCATCCGCCGCGCCGACCGGATCCTGGTGATCGAGGGCGGCCGCGTGGTCGAGCAGGGCCCCCACGACGAGCTGCTGGCCGCCGGAGGCCGGTACGCCGAGCTCTACGAGACGCAGTTCGCCGACCAGGAGTGATCGGTCGCGTCGTCGGGCCCGCGGGGCCACTCAACGGGGCACAGTACACTGCGGTGCCACTCGATGCGGGTGGGTTGAGGAAACGGCCGTCGGCTGACGGCAGCGGGCGTCAGTGGGCCGACTTGCCGCGGGCCTTCTGGATCAGCGTCACGACGACCACGATGATCGCGCCCCAGATCAGTCCGAGCACCGCCGAGAAGAAGGTGTTCACGATCCAGGACACGGCGGCCTGGAGGACGGGCACCACGTGAGCGGCGGCTTCGCCCATGTGGTGCACGAAGCCGTAGAGGGCGTGCCAGCCGAACTCGTCCAGGCCCACGAGGATGATGTGCCCGCCCACCCAGAGCATGGCGACGGTGCCGACGACCGAGATGACCTGCAGGATCTTCGGCATGGCCTTGACCATGCCGCGCCCGATCGTCTGCAGCGCCCCGGAGCCGGTGGAGGCGAGCTTGAGCCCGGCGTCGTCCATGCGGATCAGCAGCGCCACGACCCCGTACACCACGCCCGTGATGACCACGGCCACGATCGCCAGGATGATCAGGCGGGAGAGGAAGCCCTCGGAGGCGACCTCGTTGAGGGAGATGACCATGATCTCCGCCGAGAGGATCAGGTCGGTGCGCACGGCGCCTGCGACCATCTTGTCCTCGGCGGACTTGCCGTCGGAGGCCGCGTCCTGGTCGACGGCCGGCTCCTCGTGGGAGTGCCCGGACAGCGCTCCCCAGATCTTCTCGGCGCCCTCGAAGCACAGGTAGGACCCGCCCAGCATGAGGATCGGCGTGAGCGCCCAGGGCGCGAACTGGCTCAGCAGCAGCGCGATCGGCAGGATGATCAGCAGCTTGTTGCGCAGCGATCCCTTGGTGATCCGCCAGATGATCGGCAGCTCGCGCGAGGCCTCCACGTCCTTGACGTACTGGGGGGTCACGGCGGTGTCGTCGACCACCACACCGGCGGCCTTGATCGAGGCGCGTCCGGTGGCGGCGCCGATGTCGTCGACGGAGGCCGCGGTCACCTTGGCGATCGCCGCGACGTCGTCCAGCAGCGCGATCAGCCCGCCGCTCATCGCGCGCCTCGGCTCGGCAGGACGGCGACGGCCGCGAGGGGGCACAGGGGGCGCGGGAGCGCGGGGGTCCGGGTCATGCCAGCAGGGTAAGCGCCGCGGCCGCGAATCGTCCGATCCCACGAGGGCATCGCTCGGAACATCCGATGAACTGCCAGCTTGCTGAGGGAACTCGGGCCGGACTGGCTTACAGTGGAGCTCCCCGACGTCAGGACCTCCTGTGAACGCAAGCGATGAGATCGCGATCGCCTTCCGCGGTGTGCGCAAGACCTACCCGGACGGCACCACTGCGGTGGACGACCTTGATCTCGAGGTCCCCCGCGGCTCCCTGACGGTCTTCGTGGGCCCGTCCGGCTGCGGCAAGACCACGTCGCTGCGGATGATCAACCGCATGGTCGAGCCGAGCTCCGGGGTCGTGGAGGTCGACGGCCGCGACGTCTCCAGCGTCCCCGCCCACCGGCTGCGCCGCTCGATGGGCTATGTCATGCAGGCCTCGGGCCTGATGCCGCACCGCACCGTCAGCGAGAACATCATGACCGTGCCTCGGCTGCAGGGCGGCTCGCGGGCCTCCGGGCGCAAGCGCGCCGAGGAGCTCATGGAGATCATCGGGCTGGATCCCGCGCTGGGCTCGCGCTATCCCTCGCAGCTGTCGGGAGGACAGCAGCAGCGCGTGGGCGTGGCCCGCGCACTGGCCGCCGACCCGCCGATCCTGCTCATGGACGAGCCCTTTTCCGCGGTGGATCCGCTCGTGCGCGCCGATCTGCAGCGCGAGGTGATCGAGCTGAAGCACCGCCTCGACAAGACGATCGTGTTCGTCACCCACGACATGGACGAGGCGGTCATGCTGGGCGACCGCGTGGCCGTGATGGCCCAGGGCGGCCGCCTGGCGCAGTACGACACCCCCGAGCAGGTCCTGCGGGCGCCGGTCGACGGCTTCGTCGCCGAGTTCGTGGGCCGCGACCGCGGCTTCCGGGCGCTCGAGTTCGATCAGGCGGACGTCGTGCTCAGCGGCGTGCGGGTCCGCGATCCGCAGGGCAGCACGACCACGCTCGGCGGCCACGCCGCGGCCGGGGAGTGGACGCTCGAGGTCGACGACGACGGCCGCCCCATCGGCTGGCTCGCCCCGCTTCCGGGCGCAGGCAGGACCGCTCCGTGGGGCGGCGGCGAGTCCGAGCCGGCGCTCGCCGACCGCTCCGACGCGCAGCGCGTGGGCGGTTCCCTCCATCGCCGGGGCGCCCCGTTGCGCTCGGCGCTGGACGCGGCGCTGTCGTCGCCGTCGGGTCTGGCCGTGGCGGTGGACGACGACGGACGGGTGCGCGGCGTCCTGCGGCCCGAGGACGTGCTCGCGGCCATCGAGGACGTGCGCCGCGAGCGGGAGGCCGGCCGGTGAGCTGGCTGCAGGACAACCTCGAGTGGGTGGGCCAGCTGCTGCTCACCCACCTGGTGCAGTCGATCGTGCCGGTGGTCGTGGGGCTGCTGGTGTCGATCCCGGTGGCACGCGCGGCCGTGGGCTCGCGGTGGCTGCGCCCGCTGCTGATCAACGGGTCGGCGCTGCTCTACACGATCCCGTCGCTGACCCTGTTCGTGCTCCTGCCGCTGATCCTGGGCACGCTGATCACCTCCGTGTGGAACGTGATCGTGGCCCTGAGCCTCTACGTGATCGCGCTGCTGGTCCGCTCGTGCGCCGACGCCTTCGATTCGGTGGATCCCCACGTGCGCCAGGCCGCCTCGGCGCTGGGGTACACCCGGTGGCAGCGCTTCTGGGCTGTTGAGCTGCCTCTGGCCGTGCCCGTGATGCTCGCGGGCGTCCGCACCGCGCTGGTGGCCAACATCTCCATGGTCTCGGTCGGCGCGGTCATCGGCATCCAGTCGCTGGGCACGCTGTTCACGGACGGGCTGCGCCGCGGGATCGTCGAGGAGATCGCGGTCGGCGTGGTGTTCACGGTCGTGCTCGCCCTGGTGCTGGATCAGCTGCTGCGCCTGCTCGGACTGGGCCTGACGCGCTGGCAGCGACCCGGTCGTCGGGTCCACGCGCGCGTGGCCGCGACGGGAGGTGCGGCATGAACCTGATCGAGCTGACCTGGTCCTGGCTGTCGGATCCCGGGCAGTGGAGCGGCAGCGCCGGGATCCCCATGCGGATCCTGGAGCACCTCGAGTACTCCGGGCTGACCATGCTGATCGCCGTCGTGCTGGCGGTGCCGCTGGGAGCGGCGATCGGGCACACCGGCCGCGGGGCCGCAGCGGTCATCGGCGCGGCCGGCGCCCTGCGCGCCCTGCCGACCCTGGGCCTGCTGACCCTGTTCTCGCTGCTCATGGGCCTGGGGCTCGTCCCTCCGCTGCTGGCGCTCGTGATCCTGGCCGTCCCGCCGATCCTCAGCGCGGCCTGCGTGGGCGTGGCCGAGGTCTCCCCGCGGGTCCGCGACGCCGTGATCGCCCAGGGCATGACGCCGTGGCAGGTCCTCACCCGCGTGGAGCTGCCCCTGGCGGTGCCGGTGATCATGGGCGGGGTGCGCAACGCCGCCCTGCAGGTCATCTCCACGACCACCGTGGCCGCCTACATCAACCTGGGCGGACTGGGCCGCTACCTGATCGACGGGCTCGCCGTGCGCGACTACGGCCGGATGCTCGGCTCGGTGCTGCTCGTGGCCGTGCTCGCGCTGCTGGTCGATGCCCTGCTCTCGCTGCTGCAGCGCGGGCTCACCTCGCCCGGCATCCGTCGTCCCGAAGGAGGCACACCGTGACCGGACCCGCATTCCGACCCTCCACGGCCGAGCGCAGCCGTCGTCCGGTCCTGGCCCTCGGCGCGGCGCTCATGCTCGGGCTGACCGGCTGCGGGCTGAACTCGGACCCGCTGGCCACCGGTGGGGGAGCCAGCACGCCGGACGGCTCCGTCACCGTGGGCTCGGCCGACTTCCCGGAGTCGCAGATCATCGCCGAGATCTATGCCGGGGCACTGCGCTCCGAGGGCATCGAGGCGGACACGGAGCCGGGGATCGGCGCCCGCGAGGCGTACATCGGGGCCCTGCAGGACGGCTCGATCGACGCCGTCCCGGACTACACGGGCAACCTGCTGACCTACTTCGATCCGGAGGCCACGGCCACCGGGGAGGAGGAGATCCTGCAGGAGCTTCCCGAGACCATGCCTCCGGGGCTGTCGGTGCTCGAGCCGTCGCCGGCCCAGAACAAGGACTCGATCGTGGTCACGCGCCAGACCGCTGACGAGCACGGGCTGCGCAGCCTCGAGGATCTCGCCCCGCTGTGCGCGGACATGACCTTCGCTGGCGCCCCGGAGTTCCAGGAGCGTTCCTACGGCCTCGACGGCTTGGCCTCCGTCTACGGCTGCGAGCCCGCGTCCTTCCAGCCGATCAACGACGCCGGCGGCCCGCTCACCGTCGACGCCCTGACCAGCGGCGACGCCGATGCCGCCGACATCTTCACGACCACGCCGGCCATCGTGGAGGAGGACCTGGTGGTGCTCGAGGACCCGCGCAGCAACTTCGCCGCGCAGCAGGTCATCCCGCTCGTGTCCCCGCAGCGCCTTCCCGACGGGGCCGAGGAGGTGCTCGACGGCGTCTCGGAAAAGTTGAGCACCGAGGACCTGCTCGAGCTCAATCAGGAGATCAGCGGCGATCAGGCGATCTCCGCACAGCAGGCGGCTGAGGGCTGGTTGGCGGACAACGGCTATCGAGTCGGCTGACGGGCCGCTCCACAGGCTGGGGACGCCGGGATCAGCATGCTGGCGGCCTTCACAGCCGCTCTGGCTGCGTGCTGTCCCCAGGGCAAGCCCTGTTCTCCACACTCTCAGACGGGCTTTCCACAGAGTGAACGGTGGATTCCACAGCTTCGCGAGTGCGGCCCGACTGTGCTATGTGACCTTTCATGGAAGGGGATCGTTGCAGAGAAACGGCCCCTGACCTGGGGATTCAGTGCGCATTGGGCCGAATGCGGCTGCTGCTGACCCCTGAACGCCCTTCCCGAACGCGCTTCGCCTGTGGATAACCCGGTGGACAACCTGTGCGCGACACGGAGGACTATCCACCAGCTGTGGAGACCTCTGTGGATCACCGTGTGGACCGGCTGTGGGCGGTGGTGGATGGGTGCGCAGGGGCGGGTGATCTCCGCGTCATCTGCCGAAATGCCCCCCCAGACCGCCCACAGTGTCACAGCGCTTCCTGGAAGTGGCTTCCTGCTATGTGCTGACTATGCTGGCGGCGTCCCGACTCGAAGCGACCTGCGGACCTCGTGCCCGCGCCGCTCGTCGGGGCAGACGCACCTACTCGGAGTCGATGGAGATCCTGAGCCGTTCCCGCTGCTGCCCACGCGGGTTGACCTTTGGGAGAAGACATCACTCAGCTCGCGATCTCCGCACCCGACCACCCCGACGACGACCGTCCCGGCGCCTCCGTCCATGGGGCAGGATCCGGGACCGTCGGCCGACGTCGGCGCTCGGTCGCACGGCCGCATGCGGACCTGAGCGGCGGCGATGCCGCCGCGGCCCTCGCAGCCGCCGAGAGCTCCGAGGGCCTCACCGCGCATCGACCGGCCGAGCGGTCCGTCGAGGCCTTCGCACCGAGCCCCCGCGAGCGGGAGCTCCCCGAGCGGGCCGAGGCTCCGCATGCCGACCTGCTGCGCGTGGCGCGGACGCGCCTCGATGACGATGCCCTGCGGCACCTTCCCGACGCCCCGGCCTTCCGCCGCCGCGCCGAGGAGCATCTGGGGCGGCTCGTCGAGCTGATCGTGGAGATCTACGCAGACCGGGCCGAGCACCAGGAGCTGGCGGTCGTCGTCGGGGATCTCGCCGTCATGCTGGCAGGGTCCTGGGCCGCCCGCTCCAGTGCGCTGCGCCAGGCCGATGCGGCGGCCGAGGGGGCTCAGCCCTGGTGGCTCTCGCGCGGCTCGTTCGCAGCGGCCGCCTATGCCGATCGGTGGGCCGGCGGGTTCTCCGGCGTGCAGGAGCGCATCCCCTATCTGCAGCAGCTGGGGGTCACGCATCTGCGGCTGATGCCTCCCTTCCGCGCGCATCCCGAGCGTCCGGACGGTGGATTCGCGGTCTCCAGCCACCGCGAGACCGATCCCCGCCTGGGCGGTGCCGACGACCTGCGGCGGCTCGCCGATGCCCTGCGCCGGGCCGGGATCTCGCTGATGCTCGACGTCGTGACGTCGAGGACGTCGTCGGACCACGACTGGGCGCGGGCCGCCGCCGATGGCAGCGAGTACTTCGAGCGCCTCTACCAGGTGCGGCGGGGGACGCGTCGGGGGTCGTCGCGGCCGCTGACGCTCGACGAAGCCCAGGCCCGCTCGGCCGCAGGCCAGGAGTGGGTGCCGCTGAATCCGGGCAGCCGGTTCGATCCCCGGCTCGTGCGCTCCACCGCCGCACCGGAGCAGTGGGATCTCGACTGGACCTCGCCGCACGTCCTGCTGTGCGTGGCGGGCGAGCTGCTGCACGTGGCCGGGCTGGGGGCGCAGGTCCTGCGCGTCGATCCCGCCAGCCGCCTGTGGAGCGGCGACGACGCCCGCGAATCCCACCGCCGCGGCCTGCTGGTCCTGGAGGCGCTGGCCGAGGTGCTGCGCATCGCCGCGCCCTCGAGCGTGCTCGAGACCCAGGACGCCGATGATGTCCGGTCCGAGGGCGCCCCGGTGGGGCAGGGGCTCGGGCGGACGTCGCTGATCTGGAGCGCACTGGCCACCCGCAGCGTCGAGATGCTCGAGCGCGCGGTTCCGCAGCCCGGGGCGAGCGCAGGCACCGGGCGGCTGCTGCCGGTGCGCCAGCACGACGCCCTGAGCTGGGTCTTCGGCCCCCAGGACGTCCCCGAGGGCATCGACCCCCAGGCGCATCGCGAGTTCCTGGACCGATTCTACACCGGCGGCTTCCCCGGTGCCTTCGCGGCCGAGTCCGGATGCGTGCGCACCGAGCACGGGGTCTGCGGCACCTCGGCCTCGCTCAGCGGCATCCGGGAGGAGCCCGGAGCCGGCGCCGCGCGCCTGCTGCTGGCCCACGCGGTGGCCTTCAGCATGAGCGGGGTGCCCGAGCTGTGGCTCGGCGATGAGCTCGCCGTGCTCAACGACGTCGACTGGCAGCGGGAGCCCGGCCATGCCGACGATCCGCGCTGGCTGCACCGACCGCGGCTCGAGGCTTCGGCGCTCGAGAGCCGCCATGACTTCTTCGCGACAGCCGGGCAGGTCTACGGCACCATCCGCCGTCTGGCCCAGATGCGCGCGGCTGCCTTCGAGTTCGAGGGACAGGAGGTCGTGGACTTCGACACTCGGAACCCCGCCGTGCTCGGGCTCCAGCGGGTGGGGCTGCGCCCCGACGGCGAGCTGCCGCAGACCGTCGTCCTGTGCCTGGCCAACTTCTCGGACTGGGCCCAGTTCGTGACCGGCGAGACGCTGTCTGGCTTCCTCCCGCGAGGCACGCGACTGCGCGACGACGTCGAGATCGACCTGCGCGAAGGCATCCTGCTCGAGGCCCACGGCTGGTCCTGGGTCCGCGTCATCCCCCGGTGATCAGCACACTGAGATTTTCCTCAGCCCTTGGCTGAACCACCTTGACCTGAGTGACTCAGAACTATTGGATAGAAGAGTCACTTCGACGAAGGAAGGAAGTCTCATGGCTGAGAAGTTCGTTCTGCCCGACCTGCCCTATGATTTCGCCGCACTGGAGCCGCATATCTCCGGTCGCATCATGGAGCTGCACCACGACAAGCACCACAACACCTACGTGACCGCGGCCAACAAGGCCCTCGAGTCCATGGAGGAGGCCCGCGCCAACGGCGACGCCGCCGGTGCTGCCAAGCTCTCCAAGGACCTCCAGTTCAACCTGGGCGGTCACATCAACCACTCGATCTTCTGGAAGAACATGTCCCCGGACGGCGGCGACAAGCCCACCGGCGAGCTGGCTTCCGCGATCGATGACGCCTTCGGCTCCTTCGACAACTTCCAGGCGCAGTTCACCGCTGTGGCCACCACGATCCAGGGCTCCGGCTGGGCGATCCTCGCCTACGAGCCGATCGCCGGCAACCTGGTGATCGAGCAGATGTACGACCAGCAGAACGGCGTCCCCGTCGCCACGTTCCCGCTGCTGCAGCTGGACATGTGGGAGCACGCCTTCTACCTGGACTACCAGAACGTGAAGCCGGACTACGTCAAGGCCTGGTGGAACGTCGTGAACTGGGAGGACGTCGCCCAGCGCCTGGAGAAGGCCCGCGCCGGCGCCTCCTCGCTCGTCTGAGACCGACCGTCTCCGGACAGCAGCTGACTCCGACCGCCTGAGCGCGGCCGAGTCCGCCCGCACCGCCCCCGTCGCCCCTTCGGGCACGGGGGCGCTGCCATGCCCGGGCCCGCTCCCTCCCGCCTTGTAGGCGCAGCGAGGTGGTGCGCCGAGATCATGCTCAAATGCGCCAGATCGCCGATTCGGTGCACGGAAGCATGATCTCGGCACTCTGGGCGCACGGAAGCGGGATCTCGGCGCGGGGCGCAGGTGGCTGGCGCCGACGACGGGTGCGCGGTGGACTCGAGCGCGGTTCCGGGCGACGATGGGAAGGATGCGTGTGACACGGGCCGCACGCGACCGCTGGCCCCAGCGGACAGCCCTGGCCCGTGCGTCGAGAGCCCGTCGAGAGGAAGCCCCATGCCGAAGTTCCTGTGCACGTTCACCGTCCCCGGCCCCGCCGAGGACATGCTGCGCGAGGTCGGTGAGCTCGAGGTCATCGAGGGGATCTCTCCCGAGGACTTCGACGCAGCGGTCAGCGGCGGCGAGTACGACGCCGTGATCCAGCAGCTGTCCCAGAAGGTCGACGCCGACCTCATGTCGCGAGCCAAGGTCAAGGGCTTCGCGAACTTCGGCGTGGGCTTCAACAACTTCGACGTCGACGCCGCCACCGAGCACGGCCTGCTGATCGGCAACACCCCGGATGCAGTAACGGATCCCACGGCGAACATCGCCATGCTCCTGCTGCTGGGCGCCGCCCGTCGTGCCTATGAGATGCAGCAGATCGTGCGCGAGAGCGGCGGGCAGTTCCAGCCGTTGGCACCCAACGAGATGCTCTCCGAGGACGTCTCGGGCACGCGTCTGGGCATCGTGGGCCTGGGACGGATCGGCAAGGCGATGGCCCGTCGTGCCCTGGGCTTCGGCATGGAGGTCGTGTTCGTCCAGCGCGCCCCGGAAGACCGCGAGGTCTCCGACGACGAGCTCGGCGATCTGGCCGGCAAGGTGAAGCAGGTCCCGTTCCAGGAGCTGCTCGAGACCTCCGATCACATCTCCCTGCACGTCCCGCTCAGCGACGGCACCCGGCATCTGATCGGCCAGAAGGAGCTCGCGGCCATGAAGCCCACCGCGGTGCTGGTCAACACCGCCCGCGGACCGGTGGTGGACGAGAAGGCGCTCGTGGCCGCGCTGCAGGACGGCGAGATCTCGGCCGCCGGGCTGGACGTCTTCGAGAACGAGCCGGTGCTCGAGCCGGGGCTGATCGATCTGCCCAACGCGTACCTGCTGCCGCACATCGGCTCGGCGGAGAAGTCCGCCCGCGCCCGCATGGGCGAGATGTGCGCCCAGAACGCGATCGCGATCGCCGCCGGCGAGGTCCCGCCCTACGCCGTGAACCCGGAGGCCAAGAAGAGCTGAGGCCCGATAGGACCGATCGACGACGGCGCCGCTCTCCTCGCGCGAGGGGGCGGCGCCGTCGTCGTGCGTGCTGGCGGGCGACACCTCGTCGCCAACCAGCGGCTCCGCGCGCTTGTAGCCTGGCGGGATGGACGACCAGGCCCCCTCCTCCCTCGAGGCGATAGGGCAGTGGATCGAATCGCTGCCCGTCGTGGGCGCCATCCTCTTCTTCTGGGCCGTGGGCATCCTGCGGACGTCGATCATGTACGGGATCGCGCGCGCGGCCGGCAGCGGGGGCCGTCGTTCGCGGCTCGTGCAGCGCGTCGTCGCCTCCCCGGCGTACCTGCGCGCCGAGGCCTTCGTGAACCGGTGGGGCGTGCTGGCCGTCCCGGCATGCTTCCTCACCGTGGGATTCCAGACGGCGGTCATCGTCACGACCGGGCTGACCCGCATGCCCCTGGTGCGATGGATCCCGGCCATGCTCGCGGGCACCTTCTTCTGGGGCTGCATCTACGGAACGGTCGGGATGGCCGTGCTGCAGGCCTGGCTGCGCCAGCCGGTGGTGACGGCCGCGGTGGTCGTCGTCGTGATCGCGCTGGTGCTGGGGCTGCGCGCCTACTGGAGGCGGCGCGACGCCCGTCGGCGGCTCGACCCGGAGGTCGCCGCGCCCCTGGACTGACACGGGCGTATCCTCGTCGACGATGACCCGTTCCCCGCGCTCCCTCATGTGGCTGTGGCTGCTGTGCCTGGCTGGGGCGCTGACCCAGACCGGGCTGAACCTGCTGCGCCCCATCACGAGCTATAAGCTGATCGCCCTGGACGCCGGCCCGCTCACGATCGGCATCACGACGGCCGCCTACGCGATCCTGCCGCTGTTCACCGCGCTGTGGCTCGGACGGGTCTCCGACCGCATGTCCTCGCTGCGCCTGATGCTCTGCGCCGGCGTGGCCATGCTGGGCATCGGCGGCGCCGGGCTGGCTCTGCTGCCATCGGTGCTGGGCATCGCCGCCGCCAGCGCGGTGCTCGGGCTGGGGCACCTGGCCTTCACGATCGCGGGGCAGACCTCGATCGCGCGCGTCGCTCCCGACGACCGCCTGGATGCCGGCTTCGGCTGGTTCACCGCCTCGTACTCGGTGGGGCAGATGCTCGGGCCGCTGCTGGGCGGGGTGCTCGTGGGCTCGCAGTCGGTCACCGGCTCCGCCGACGGCCTGGCGCGGATCGAGCTCGCCCTGTGGGTCGGGGCGGGACTGGCGCTGGCCGCGCTGCTTCCGGTCGTCCTGCGCACGAGCTCCGGGACGCTTCGGCCCGCTGCCTCCTCCGACGACGACGCGCCGCGCGCCTCCATCGCCCGCGTCATGCGCACCCCCGGTGTCACGCCGCAGATGACCGCCTCGCTCGGGCTGCTGGCCATGCTCGACATCCTCACCGCGTTCCTGCCGCTGGTCGGCGAGCAGGCGGGGGTGGCCCCGGTGGTCGTGGGTGCACTGCTGGCCATCCGCGGCGGGGCCTCGATCCTCTCGCGCGTGGTGCTGCCCAAGCTGGTGGTCCGCTTCTCCCGGCCGGGACTGCTCAAGGCCAGCCTGCTGGGATCGGCGATCGCGCTCGCCGTGCCGCCGTTCGTGATGGGCCACGTGTGGCTGGCGGGACTGCTGCTGGCGATCGGCGGCTTCTTCCTGGGGCTCGGCCAGCCGCTGACCATGTCCATGATCACCACGGCCGTTCCCTCCAGCTGGCGCGGCTCGGCGCTGGCCGTCCGTCTGATGGCCAACCGGCTGGGACAGGTGGGGATGCCGCTGATCGCCGGCGCGGTCGCCGCCCCGCTGGGGCCTGCGAGTGCGATCTGGCTGTCCTGCGCCGTGCTGGCCGCCTCCGGCGCGGAGCGCGCGCTGCGCAGCTGATCCGCCGCTGTCGTCGTCCTGCACCTGCCGCCCCGCCCCTCGGTTGAGGCCGCACGTATTCCTCTGATCCCGCCCCATGGCCTGCGATGCTGCGGCATGAGCGAAGACGCCGCGCCGGGGCCGCACCTTTGCTGCTGATCGGACGTGATGACATGCGGTGGTGCGGCCTCGATGAGGGCGCATGACTGCAGGCCACCCATCCTTCGCGGCTCCACAGCGACACATTTCCAGGGTGCGCCCGTCGCAGCATCCTCTTCGGAGGGGCAGAGAGCTGGAGCCGGTCGTCGGTCGGAGTGCGATGGGGCCCATGCCCACACCACCGCATCATCCGCCGGCGTCTCTGCAGGCGCGCACATTCACCCTCGACGACGCACGCGCCGCTGGCCTGACGCGAGCACAGCTCTCCGGCAGGGCGTATGGCAGCGAAGGGCGCAGCCTCTGGTCCTGTACGGAGCATCGGGCACCGGAGACTCCGCCGGGGCACGCCCCGTCGCTGGCGCTGCCGGCTCAGGTGGTGACTCCAGGAGCTGTGATCAGTCATGTCACCGCGGCGCAGGTGCTCGGTCTGCGACTCTCGAAGCGCCTTCGCGGCTCCACAGCGGTCCATCTCACCCAGACGGCTGGCCGGAAAGCCCCCAGACGGATCGGCGTCGTCGGGCACCGAGCACTCCTGGCCCCTGAGGATGTCGTGATGCGCGCGGAAATGCTGGTCACCGGGCCCACGCGGACCGCCGTCGATCTGGCCGGGATGACCCGCGGCCGGGGCCGACCGCTGCTCACCGACGACGACCTGCTCGTTCTGCTGGAGGGCATCATCGATGAGCACTCGACGGGCCCTCGAGCCGGCCTGGGGTGCCTTCGTCCGCTGGAGACGATGGCGACCGATCTGCGGCGGATGTCGCGTGTGCGCGGCGTCGCGCGGGTGCGGCAGGGACTCGAGCGTGCGCTCCCCGCCGTGGACTCGGCGCTGGAGACGCGAATGCGCCTGCTGCTGGAGGCCTTCGGTCTCCGGGGGTGGGTCACCGACATCGAGCTGACGGCGCCCGGGCATCGATCAGTCTGGCCCGATCTGGCGGACGTGGGGAATCGTCTTGCCTTGCAGATCGAGGGCCCCCACCACGACGGCATCGATCAGCGAGTCCGAGATATCGAACGCGAGCGAGCGACCGTCGCCGCCGGCTGGCGCGAGATCCGCCTGAGCTGGAAGGACATGCGCCAGGAAGTGCCTGGGACAGCTCCGGAAGCGGTCCGACTGGTACGGGCTGCGAGAGCGGGTCGCTGAGCTTCGAAGCCGCATTTGCGCACCTGATCAGAGTCGATCGGAGTCATTGGTGCGGCTTGAACTGACGCGTGGGACGAGGCCGCACCACCGCAGGTCATCAGCGCTGAGCGGTGGTGCATGTGCGGCTTCAACGGGAGTCGTCTGAGCAGAGCCGCTCTGACCTGGGCGACGGTGAACGACCTAAGGTGAGAGCGGCCCCGACCTCAGGAGTTCTCCATGCCCTTCCGGCAGATGCTTCCCTCGCCCGCGCTCCAGGCGATCGGCCGCGACTTCCTCGCCCATGACGCCACCGTCGTCCGCAGCCCCCGTCAGCCCGGCGATCTCACGGGCGGGACGCGCGTGACGACAATCCACGGCGAGCACCTCGCCGTGCTGGCGCGCATGCCCCAGGATCCCGTGGCGAGCCATCTGGGAGTCGCCGCGGACATCTCCGTGGCCCAGGGCATCCGGGAGGGGCTGGGGAAGGGCGAGTCCATGCTCACGCTGTCGCTGCGGGTCGAGCAGCTCAGCGCGCCGCGCTCGGGGGAGACGCTGCGCGGTGCGGGCCAGCTGCTCAGTGCGGGGCCGACCGGCATCGTGGCCCGCGGCGTGCTGGTGGGCGAGGACGGGCGCGCGGTCGCCGAGGCGCTGGGACGCTTCATGGCGGTCGACGGCCAGGGCGGCTACGCGGGCTCCAGCCCGGAGTCCACACAGCAGTGGGGAGAGGTCGCCGAGCCCCAGGACTGGGCGCGGCTGCTGCCGCTGGAGCCTGCCCGGAACGACGACGGCCGCTTCAGCGTGATCCCCTCCGCCGACACGGCCAACAGCGCCGGGATCATGCACGGCGGGATCCAGATGCGCCTGCACGAGCTGGCGGCAGGACGGATACTCGCGGCCAAGGCCGCGCACGAGGGCCGTGGCGAGGCGGCCCAGGCGCTGAGCCGGCCCGGATCAGCGGACGGCGCACGCAGGGCCGTCTCGATCGGGACGACCTATCACCGCCCGGTGCCGGTTGACGGCCCACCCCTGAGCGTGGGGGTCGAGGTGCTCAAGGACGGCCGTCGGATCGCGATCACGCAGTCGCAGGTCCGCGATCCGCAGGGTCGGCTGCTGGGCTCGAGCGAGATCGTCTGGGCCCGCGGCTGAGCAAGAACGACCTCATGGGTCGCAGTGGCTGTCCATTCCGGCAACGCCGGTGACCGTGGTGAGCAGGAATACCGAGTCCTCCTGGGCGAGGACCCCGTGGCGGTGGTGCGTCAGGGCTGCGATCTCGCCCTCGGAGAGCTCGTCGTGCTCCTGGGCCGTGACGTGGACCCGGCCGCGCAGCACCTGCATGGAGGCCGCGGGCGGCGAGTTGTGCTCGGCGAGCTCCGCGCCGGCTCGCAGGGCCACGAGGGTCTGCCGCAGCGGGCCGTCGTGGACCAGCAGGCGAGCGGCTCGTCCGTTCTCCTCGCCCCGCGCGGTCTTCAGCAGTTCGTCGGCGATGCGGTGCAGCGGCTCCATGGCGGTCCTCCGTCTCGACAGGATGCGGCTCCGGTGAGCCGATGCCTTCAGGGTGCCCGCTGGACGCGCCAGGCGCCTTGATCCCGGTCAACGAGCGGAAGTGCAGCGCGCCCCGGAACCACGGCGTCCTCGTCGCGCTCCAGCGGCCGCGACGAGGACCGCGGGGACCTCAGACCGCCTGGATGATCTGGAAGCTCGCGCCCTGCGGGTCGGCCACGGTGGCCAGGCGGCCGAAGGGCGAGTCCATGGGTCCGTCCAGGACGGTGCCGCCCAGGCGGGTCGCGGTCAACAGCGCGGCGTCCACGTCCTCCGCGCCGAAGTACACGCGCCAGAACGACGGGGTGCCCTCCGGCAGGAAGCTCGCGGCCTCGCACAGACCGGCGGCAGCGGCCTCGCCTGCGCCGTGGGTCGCGTAGCGCACGCCGGAGGGTGCGTCCTCGGACTGCTCCGCCTCGTCTTCGCCCATGCGCGCGATATCCCAGTCCAGGACGTCGCGGTAGAAGGCCTCGGAGGCGTCGTAGTCGGTGGACATGCACTCGAACCAGCAGGGCAGCCCTGGCGCGGCGGCGGCCTGGATGCCGTCGAACGTTCCCGGCTGCCACAGGCCCACGGCGGCCCCGGCCGGATCGGAGAGCACGGTCATGGAGCCCAGATCGGACACGTCCATGGGCGGGAAGAGCACCTGCGCCCCGGCGGACTCCGCGCGGGAGACCGTGGCGGCGATGTCCGACGTGCGCAGGTAGACGGTCCACGTGGTGGGGCCGTTCGGCTCCTCGGTGGGTCCGTCGGGGCCCATCAGCGAGGACATGGCGCCGCCGATCGCCCGTCCCTCGTGAGTGATCGTGTGGTAGTGCCCGAACTCCTCGCCGCCGTCCTGGAAGGACCAGCCGAGCAGCTCGGAGTAGAACCTCTGGGCGCCGTCGAGATCGTGGGTGGACAGGTCGATCCAGATCGGTCCGCCCTGGACGGGATTCAGCTTCTGCTCAGGCACGTGCGCTCCTCTGGCAGGACCCGGGCCGTTCCCGGGCGTCCGCACGGAGTGTAGGTCCGGGCCTGTGACGGCGGAAGGGTCTGCCAGGATGGACGCGGACGTCGGAAGGAGAACCGTGAGCCTGTCGTCCCTGAACCTCCCGCCGCTGAGCCATCCGAACGGCTCGCCGGTGCGCGTGCTGGTCGTCGACGACGAGCCGGCGCTGGCCGATCTGGTCGCCATGGGCTGCCGCATGCTCGGCTGGGACACCCGCCTGGCCCATCGCGGCCGCGAGGCGGTCGAGATCGCCCGCGAATGGACCCCGGACGTCCTGGTCCTTGACTGGATGCTCCCGGAGTACGACGGCCCCGAGGTCCTCGAGCGCATCCGTCGCACGCAGCCGGCCGTCCCGGCGCTGTTCCTCACGGCCAAGGACGCGGTCGAGGACCGCATCGCGGGGCTGGCCGCCGGCGGCGACGACTATGTGACCAAGCCCTTCTCCATCGAGGAGGTGCTGCTGCGCCTGCACCGGCTGCTGGAGCGCACGGGCATCGCCTCGAGCTCCTCCGACGAGCTCGTGCTGGGCGATCTGTCCCTCAACGTCGTGACGCGGGAGTGCTCGCGCGGCGGGGACCCGATCGAGCTGACCGACACCCAGTTCCAGCTGCTGCGCTACCTCATGGAGAACCCGCGCGCGGTGCTGTCCAAGGCCCAGATCCTGGACGCGGTGTGGGACTACGACTTCCAGGGCCGGGCGAACATCGTGGAGCTGTATATCTCCTACCTGCGCAAGAAGATCGACGCCGGCCGCGAGCCCATGATCCACACCGTGCGCGGAGCCGGGTACGTCATCCGCCCGGCCGCATGAGCCCGCGCCTGCGCTGGCGGCGCAGTCTGGCGCTGCGCACCGTCATCGGGGTGGTCGTGCTCGTCGCCCTGGTGCTGGCGGCCATGGGGACGACGACCGCGCTGATCGCCCAGCGCACGCTCAGCGCACAGCTCGACGACTCCGTGCGCCAGGCCATGAGCCGGTCGTGGAACTTCCTGGGCGATCAGGGCGGCGGTCCGGGCGCCGCGCAGCCGTCGAGCCCGGCTGAGCCGTCCGAGGCGCCCGAGCCCTCCGGAGCCGGCGAGCCCTCCGATGTCGCTGACCCGACGAGCGCCGCCGATCCCGCCGACGACGGCCAGCGCGACCCCCTGGCTGCCCCCGGACAGCCCGTCGGGGTGCTCGCGCTCGTGCAGGAGGACGGGCGGACGACGAGCGCGCGCTACCTGGGCGAGGACGGCGAGATCCGGGAGCTGCCGGCCGAGGACGTCGCGGCGATCGAGGACTCCGGCGTCCTGAACGAGGCCGCCGAGCCCCAGCAGGACTCCGACGCCCCGGTCCGAGCCCTCGAGCTGTCCATCGGCGCCTATCGCATGGGCGCCTCGCAGGCCCCATCCTCCCCGCAGGACGGGGCGGAGAAGGCCCCGGACGGCCAGGCGCAGGCATCGCAGGCCCCGGCCCCGTCGGCATCGCCGCAGGACGCACAGGTGAAGACGCAGGACCGCGTCGTGGTCACGGGTCTTCCCGCGGCGCAGATCGAGCGCACCACCGCCACGATCGTGACCACGGTGGTGCTGGTCTCGCTGGCGGCGCTGGCCGTCATCGCCGCGGCCGGGCTGTGGTGGGTGCGCCGGTCGCTGGAGCCGCTGCGGCGCATCTCGCGCAGCGCCTCCGACGTCGCCCAGCTGCCGCTGGCCCAAGCCCGGGTACCGGTCGCGGATCACCTCGTGCGCGGCGATCTGGCGCAGGAGGGATCCGAGGTCGGGGAGGTCGGCCGGGCGCTGAACACCCTGCTGCTCAGCGTGGACCATGCCATGACCCGCCGCGACGCCTCCGAGGCCCAGCTGCGCCGCTTCGTGGCCGATGCCTCCCACGAGCTGCGCACCCCGCTGGCCTCGGTGCGCGGGTACGCGGACATGCTGCGGCTGCGCGAGGAACTCACCCCGGACGGTCAGCGGATCCTGGACCGGCTGCTCGCGCAGGCGCAGCGCATGAACGGGCTCGTGGAGGACCTCCTGCTGCTGGCCCGCCTGGATGCCGACTCCGGAGCCCAGCAGCAGCCGTCCGGAGACCCCGTGGACCTGGGCGAGATCACCGCCGAGGCCGTCAGGGACGCCCAGGCCGCCGGCCCCGAGCACGCCTGGGAGCTCGACGTCCCGGACGAGCCCGTCCCCGTGCGAGTCCCGGCCGCTCAGCTGCAGCAGACCGTCGCCAACCTGCTCTCCAACGCCCGCAAGCACACGCCCGCCGGGACCCGCATCACCACGAGCCTGAGGATCCGCGACGGCCGTGCAGTGCTGGCCGTGGCCGACGACGGCCCCGGCATCCCGGAGCACCTGCAGCCCACGGCCTTCGACCGCTTCGCCCGCGGCGACGATGCCCGCACCGCCGGCGCCGAGGGCTCCTCGGGGCTCGGGCTGGCGATCGTGCGGACCATCGCGGAGTCCGCCGGCGGCAGCGCCCGGCTGAAGTCCCCGGCGCCCGGGCATGCGCACGGCACCGTCGTGGAGATCGAGCTGCCGCTGGCCTGAGCGGACCCGCTGCCTGCCGCGCTGCGAGTGCTGCCGGGCCCCAGTGCCGACAGCTTGGCCCGGTCTGCCTGGGCAGCAGCTGTCGGAGCATCGGCAGCGCTGTCAGGCAGCGTGGGTGCCTGCTGCGGCGCCGTCCCGTCGGTCGCCGTGGTCCAGGCGATCCAGCCGGTAGCCGATGCCGCGCACCGTGCGCAGCGCCGACCCGGAGCGCGGCAGGCGCGCGCGCAGCCCGGAGATCGACTGCTCGACCACATTGGAGCTGACCTCCTGGGCCGGGTCCCAGGCGGCGGCCAGCAGCTGATCGCGCGACATCACCCGGCCCGGATTGCGCATCAGGACGGTGAGCAGGCGGAACTGCTGGGCGGTGAGCTCGAGCTCCTGGCCGTCATCCGCAGCGCGGTGGCCCAGCACGTCGACCTGGAGCGGGCCGTTGGTGAGCAGGTCCGGCATCCAGGTGCGGGGGCGTCGGGCCAGGGCGCGCAGCCGGGCGCGGATCTCGATCGGGGTCGAGGGGGAGGGCACCACATCGTCGGCTCCTGCCTCCAGGGAGGCGGCCAGCGATTCGCCGTCGGCCTCGGCGGCGATCACCAGCACGGGCACGCCCACCTCCTCCTCCCGCAGAGAGCGCACCAGGAAGGCGTCGGCGCGGCCCGCGGAGTCGGTCGTGACCACCACGGCCTCGGGCTGGAGGTCCGCGCAGGCCCACGCGAGCTCGGAGGGGCGCACGGCCTCGATCAGCAGGTCATCGGCGGCCCATCCGGGCGGCACGGGCTCGTCGGTGCGGCGGGATCGGGCGGTCAGGTCCACTGTCAGGATTCTCATAGCCGCGAATATCCGGGCCGACCCTGTGCTGGGACTGTGCCGGATGCCTGCTCGCGCTGAGACCTGCCTCGGCCCCTGTCCCCGGCGCACGCGGCGGATCCAGGGACGGGCCCGGGGCCCCCACTGTGCGTTCCGAGCCCCACATGCCGCTGTGAGCGCGACAGCCTCCGCACAGACTCGGATCACGGAGGAGGCGCAGGGTTCTGGTCATCGGCAGCCGAGACCGGCCGCCGGAAAGTTCCTGTCAGCGACGAAAGCAGAGAAGACCTTGACCACCACGACGACCTCCACCCGACGTCGCGGCCTGTCCCGCTTCGCCCTGGGCGCCGGCGGTGCGGCCCTGGCACTGACCGCTGGGCTCTCCGCTGTGCCGGCCAACGCCGCCGACACCGGCAACGCCACCCTCGAGGCCATCAAGCAGTGCGAGTCCGGCGGCGACTACACCGCCGTCAACGCCTCCTCCGGAGCCTCGGGCGCCTACCAGTTCCTGGACTCCACATGGCAGTCCCTGTCGGCCTCGGCCGGCTACTCCACGGCATCCTCGGCCCCCGAGTCCGTCCAGGATGCTGCGGCGCTCGAGCTCTACGCGGCACAGGGCAGCAGCCCGTGGGCCGCCTCCGAGTCCTGCTGGTCCGGGGCCGTGGGCACGACGGACGCCTCGGACTCCTCGGACGAGGACACCACCGCCGAGGACACCACGACCGGCACCGAGACCACGACGGAGACGGCTGCGACCGAGACCGCCACGGTCTCGACCGGCACGGAGACGACCGGCACGGTCGCGGCTCAGTCCGGCACCGCGCTCGCAGTCCAGGCGGCTCCGGCCGATGCTCCGGAGGCTCCCTCGGACATCCCTGCAGATCTCCTCGGCGGCGCACCCGCGGCTCCGAACGGCGCCGAGCAGGTTTCCGCCCCCAGCGGTCAGGCTCCCGCCGGCCAGGTCCAGGGCAGCCAGGGCAGCCAGGGCCTTGCCGCTCCCGCGATGGCGGGCGCTCCGGCAGGCTGCTGAGCTCGCCCGAGCACTTCCTGAAGGACAGGGCTGCGGCCCCGCACCGTGCGGTGCGGGGCCGCAGCCCTGATCCGCGCCCAGAGCGCGGATCCTCTCGGCCTCGGTCCTCCTGCCGGGGGGGGAGTGCCGGCTCGGCCTCTGCCCTCCTGCCGGGCAGCGCCGGCTCAGACCCGGACGATCCGCAGGGAGAGCGTGGGATCAGCCCTCGCCCAGGAGGCGTCGCGCTCGGGCGATCACGGGGGCGTCGACCATGGCTCCGTCCACGGCGCTGGCTCCGTCGACGGCCTCGACCACAGAGCGGGCCCAGGCGATCTCCTCCTCGGTGGGCGCGAAGGCCTCAGCCGCCGCCTCGACCTGCGCGGGGTGGATGCACAGCTTCCCGGTGAAGCCGTCCTCCCGGGCGCGCAGAGCCGCCCGACGCACCGGCTCCAGATCGCGGAACTCGGGGGTGGGGGAGTCCAGCGGGCCGGCCAGGTCGCGGGCTCGCGAGACGGTGACCACGCGCGCCATCGCCGCGGCCATGGTGCGCGAGTCCGCGCCGCAGCCCAGGTCGAAGGCCAGATCCAGCGCTCCGACCGCCAGGCGCACCACGCCGGGCTCGGCCACGATCTCCTCGAGGGCCAGCAGTCCGGCGGCCGACTCCACGGTGCCCACGATCCCGACCTCGAAGCCCAGGCCGTCGCGCACGTCGCGGACCTGCTCGGGCGACTCCAGCTTGGGGATCAGCACGGCGTCGAGCAGCTCGGGGGCCTCGGTGCAGCCCGGAGCGGAACCGCCCACGGCGGCCGCGGCGGCACGGGCCGACGCGCTGTGCTCGTGGGCCCGAGCGGCACGGCGCAGAGCCTCCAGATCGGCGCGCCCCGCCTCGGTCTGCGGTCCGTTGATCCGCACGGCCACGGGCCCTGCGAGGGCGCCCGCCTCATGGGTCCCGGTGAGCAGAGCGATCAGGTGCTCGCGGGCGGCGTCCTTGTCCGCGGCGGCCACGGCGTCCTCGAGGTCCACCACCACGCAGTCGGCTCCTGAGCCCTGGGCCTTCAGCACGCGATCAGGGCGCAGCGCGGGGCTGAACAGGGCAGTGCGGGCGGTCGCCAGCTGGGCGGAGGACGTCATCATGGCTCCAGGGTAGAGCGGGCCGCGCGTCTGAGCCCGTCCCAGGTCGGACGGGCCGAGGCCCTCCCCGGATTTTCATCCAGCGTCATGTACCGACATGTTGACTTCTCATTCCATCCGGTGTGTGCATTCGTGATTCCCTGGAGAGGTCTTGAGTCCGCGAGGTCACCTCATGGCCCGCGCACCATCTGGTCGCCGTTTCCGAAGGAGCACAGCATGAGCCTGGATCGTCATCTCCGCATCCCCCTGACCGTCGGGCTCCTGGCCCTGACGGGCGTCATCGGCCTGTCGGGCTGCGTGCCCACCGTCGAGGACGACTCCAGCGAATCGGGCCAGAGCGAGGAGACCGAGGCCGCGTCCTCGGAGGAGACCCAGGCCGAGGAGACCCAGGCCGAGGAGACGCCGTCGGAGGAGGCCTCCGAAGAGGCCTCTGAGAAGCCTTCCGAGGGCGCGTCCGAGGACACCTCGGAGAAGCCCTCCGGCGACGCTTCCTCGAAGTCCAAGGATGCTGCTCCGGCCGGCGATCTGGTCGATGCCTCGAAGCTCTCCGGCGAGCCCATCGAGGTCGTCGAGGGCGAGGGCGACGGCACCGTCGAGATCCCCGAGCACGACGAGCCCCTGGTGGTCGTCTTCGAGAACACCTCCAAGGACGAGTTCAGCTACCTCTACGGCACGGCCGATCCCGGGCAGAGCCTCGAAGGCGCCGAGACCGGCGAGACCGTGATCTTCCTGCTGGATCCGTACGGCTACAACGGCGGCCTCGACTCCAACACCAAGAAGTGGAAGATGGAGGGCGACGCGAGCGACACCTTCAAGATGAGCTTCTACCCGCTGGATTCCATCCCGGAGGTCAAGGACGGCCAGGGCTCCGAGGCCGAGGGCACCGGCATCTTCCGCTGGAACCTCGAGGATGACGGCTACTACGCGGTCAAGCACGACGGCGAGTCGAACTTCATCGTCCACGGCGAGTCCCCGGAGGACAACGGAGAGACCTCGCAGCTGGCCTTCAACGAGATCGGTACGATCGACGGCGGCCTCGAGGTCGAGGACGGCGAGTACATCATCACCGTCGACGCCGACGGCAAGTGGAGCTTCTCGCCCATCACCGAGGAGGACTACGAGAAGAACTACGAGCCGGTTGAGGAGTGATTGCTCACCAGCGGGCCGCCTGAGCCGGCTGGCCCCGCTGACCGCTGCGAGAGCCCCCTTCGCGTGCATGCGAAGGGGGCTCTCGCGCGTCGTGGACCACTGGGTCACGTGTTTGCGGATATAAAGATTCGTCACAATGAGCTGTTCGGACGGCAGGGGTTTGCACCTGCACATTTGCAGTGGTTAACTCTGAGGTGTCGGAACGAAGAGGACCGGCAGGCACCCCAGCCGAGCACCACCAATGACACGATCTCAGGAGGTCGTCATGAGCACGAATCGCACTCTCCGCACCCCGCTGACCGTCGGCATGCTGGCGGTGACCGCAGCCTTCGGGCTCTCTGCCTGCGTCCCCACCGAGGAGCCGGCAGTCGAGGAGACCGGGGCCACGCAGCCCGCCGAGACCGAGACCGAGCAGTCCGCCGAGACGGAGCGCCCGAGCGAGGAGTCGAGCGACTCCGGCCAGGACTCGAGCGAGGCTCCCTCGGAAGATGCCGATGACAGCGCCGCGAGCACCGACGCCAAGGGCGCCCCCACGGACGGCGACGACGCCGAGGCCAGCGGCAAGGCCACCGAGGGCTCGGACTCCTCGGACAGCAAGGCCTCGGGCGACACGGTCGATGCCGGCGCCATGAACGGCGAGCCGATCGAGGTCATCGAGGGCGAGGGCGGGGGCACCGTCGAGATCCCCGAGCACGACGAGCCCCTGGTGGTCGTCTTCGAGAACACCTCGGAGGACGAGTACAGCTACGTCTACGGCTCGGCCGACAAGGGCCAGACCCTCTCCGGCGTGGAGACCGGCGAGTCCGCGACCTTCCTGCTGGACCCGTACGGCAGCAGCGGCGGCCTGGCCTCGAACACCTCCTCGTGGGACATGGAGGCCGAGGAGGGCGACACCTACACCCTGAGCTTCTACGAGATGGACGCGCTGCCCGAGGCGGGCGACGGCGACACCATCGAGGCCAACGGCTCCGGCGTCTTCCGCTGGAACTCCGAGGAGGACGCCTACATGGGGGTGGAGCACGACGGCGAGTCGAACTTCATCGTCCACGGCGAGTCCCCCACGGACGACGGCACCGGCACCCAGTACGTCTTCAACGAGATCGGCGCCGTGACCGGGGGCCTGGAGATCGAGGAGGGCGAGTACATCATCGCTGTCGACGCCGACGGCAAGTGGAGCTTCACGCCCATGACCGAGGAGGAGTACGAGTCGGCCAGCTCCGATTCCTGAGCCGCAGGAAGCGCCCGGTCGCCTGATCGACGCGCACACGACGACGCCGCGCCGCGATCCCCACCACGGGGGCCGCGGCGCGGCGTCGTCGCGCGTCCTGCGGGCGAGGGCCAGTAGCCTGGCGGGCATGTTCAGTCACCCCGCCGCACCGATCCCGCCCCAGCAGCCGCAGGACTCGAAGGTCGCCGGCACCCCCGCCCTCGACGCCGACTGGGCAGCAGCGGCCACGCGCTGGGAGCCGGAGATCCGTCCGGCGTCGCCGGCGCACTGGTCCTGGCTGCGCTGGGCGTGGGAGCAGCTCGACGGAGACCTGCCGTCGTCGGCGGCACCTGCTTCTGGCGCGGCGGAGGGGTCCGAAGCGGCTGCGCAGGGCGACGCTGCGCTGCTGGATGCGTCCCTGGCCCTGCTGACGGCGTTCCTGCAGGCCGCCGACGGCGACGCCGAGGTGCTGTCGGGGGCGGAGGCCGAAGCCCCCGACGGCACCACCCTGCGCGGCGCACCCCGTGCGGCCGCGGTGGCGGAGGAGCTCGCCGCGCGCTGCGGCACGACCCTGGGCTTCGCCCAGCTGTGGAGCCTGGCTCGACCCGAGGAGCTCCAGGAGGATCCCTGGGCGGAGCTGGGCGCGGATCCTGCGGAGGCGGATCAGGAGACGGAGGTCGTCGATGTCCCCGGCGAGGAGGCCCAGCGCCGCCCCCTGTTCCCGCTGGACAGCGATGACATCGCCTGGATCGTCTCCGGGTCCATGACCGCGGCCAAGGACAGCACCTGGCGGTGGTTCTCCGGCCTTGCCGCCGGAGCCGCGCAGAGCTGACTCGCGCAGGGCTGACCCGCCCTGAGCTGCTCCGCGCTCAGGGGCGCTTCCGGCCTGTCCGGGCGCCGCGCCCTGGCACGACTGGCACTGCGGTCGGCAGGCCCGGCGGCCGGGAGGGCCTCAGAAGCCGATCGTCCAGCCGCTGTCCACGAGGCTGCGGGCGTAGGCGGCCTGTCCCAGGTGGGTCGAGGCGTCCTCGAAGGTCGAGACCAGGCGCACGCCGCGGGTCACGGGCGGGTCGTAGGAGTCGTCGATGACCTCGGCGATCTCGTCGTCCGACAGCGAGGCCGCGTACCGGGCCGATGCCTCCGTCACCTCGGTGAGGTAGGCGGCCAGCTCCTCGAGAGAGCTGGTGGTGACCGCGCCGACGTCCTGGGCCGAGTCGCCGAAGCCGAAGTCCTCGGCCCCGCGCTCGATCCCCAGGCGCTGCGCCCAGCCGCCTTCGCTCCATACCTGCTCCCGGCCGCTGAGCTGGGCGACCTGGACGTCCTCCTGGCGGGCGGCGTGCCAGATCAGCCACACGATCGAGTTGTGGATCCCACCCGGCTGGGTGTGCGCCTCCTGGAGGCCCAGGCCGTCGAGCACCAGTCCTGCGGTGTCGGCGGGGCGGCGTGCGAGGTCCTCGAGCAGCTGCTGAGCGGCGGTCATGATTCCTCCTGCGGTCGGCTGGCCCCTGCCTCCGGGGCCATTCTCACGACCCTATGACCGCGCCCCGACACGACGAGGGGCCCGAGCTGCCGGCGTCACGCAAAGTCATCACGACGCAGGTGTGTGCTTTAGGGAACGCATGAGGCAGGATGGAGGCGGAGCCGGATCCACCGGCATCCGTCGCACCACCGCGGAGAAGGAGCACCCCCCCCATGGGCTTCCGGAAGTCACAGACCACCCAGTCGTCGTCCGCCGAGCACGAGGAGCTGGACACCCAGCCCGCCGAGCAGCTGCGCTCGGGCGCGCCGAAGCGCCGCCGCTCGCCGCTGATCCTCGGCGCCCTGTCGCTCAGCGCCGGGCTCGCCCTCAGCGGCTGCGTCGCCACCGGCGGCGACGACTCCTCCGACGACTCGTCGTCCTCCTCGTCCGAGGAGACGTCGAGTGAGGAGAGCACGGAGGACTCCGCGGCCGGCAGCGAGTCGCCCTCGGAGGAGTCCACGGAAGGGGCCTCCGAGGACTCCTCGGACGACGCCTCGTCGGAGTCTTCGGATGATGCTTCCGAGGGCGCTTCGGAGGGCCCTTCGGAGGACGACTCCGAGGGCTCGGGCGGCGGATCGGCCTCCGCCTCTGGCGATGTGGTCGAGCTGTCGGGCCTGCCCGATGTGGAGCCGGTGCAGTCCGAGTCCGGCTCCGGCAGCGGCGAGTTCGCCCTGGAGCACCCGGACGGCGAGGATGCCCCGGTCTACACCAGCCGCTCCGCCAGCGGGGACAGCTCCATCTACGCCTACTTCACCGGGCAGCGCACCGACGGCTCGTCCACCTCCATGGGCGGCGTGGTCCCCGGCACCACCGGCGTGGGCTTCGAGGACCCGTACTGGATGGACGATCGCATCACGGACGTGTCGGTCGAGGCTCCGGATGACGTCGAGTGGCAGTTCGACGTCTACTCGATCGACGAGATCCCCGATGTCAGCCCCGGTCAGTCGGTCAAGGCCGACGGCTCCAAGGTCTTCCACTGGACGGGCGAGGAGTCCGGGACCTTCGACGTGAAGGTCGAGGGCGACGGCAACTTCATCGTCAAGGCCGAGACCGCCGATCCCGACGGCCCCACCTCCCAGACGATCTTCAACGAGATGGGCCCCGGCGAGGGCACCATGGAGCTGCCGGCCGAGGAGTACTTCATCACGGTGGAGTCCAGCGGCCCGTGGGAGTTCACTGCCCAGTGACGCCCCTGATGATCATCGTGGCACTCAGAGGATGATGGCCACGATGATCATCACCAGGACCAGCGCCAGCGCGAAGATCCCCCAGTTGCGCAGCGTGGTGCGGAACTCGGCCTTCTCGGCCTCCGTGGTGGGCTTGGGGGTCTCATCGCCCAGGTAGCGGAAGTCGTAGGAGCGCGGCGGCTGGCCCTCGGTCGTGCCGCTGCCGGGGCCGTAGCCCGGTCCGCTGCCCTGCCGAGCCCGCGGGACGTCCTCCTCCGAGCCGGAGGGCTGCCCGAAGGCAGCAGCATTCCCGCCGTCGAACCCCACGGGCCGGCCGGAGTCCGGGGCCTGCGGGGGCTGGCTGCTTCCCTCGCCCGACGGACGCGGCTCCTCCGTGGCCGGCTCGTCGGCCGGATCGCGGCCCAGCATGGAGGCCAGGGCGGCGTCATCGGCCGAGGACCATGACGGCGCGGGGCCGTCCTGAGGCTCGGGAGCCTTCGGTGCGGCCTCGCCCTCCGCGGTGGTACCGGAGTCGGTTCCTGCGGCGGTGCCGGCGTCGGGTCCTGCAGCGGTGTCGGCACTCGCGGCACTGTGCTCGGCGCGCTGGCGTCGGGCCTGCTGATCGGCAAGGCCCAGGGCATCGGTGAGTCGGCGCAGCCGATCCTTGAGGGCGCGGCTGAGGCCCTTCTGCTCGGAGATCTGCACGGCTCGCTGCGACACGCGGCCGTAGATGCGTCCGTCGTCGTCCACGCCCAGGTGCGCGGCCGCCTCGGCCGCCTCCACGGGAGGCGCCCCGGGGCTGGGCTGCGCGGCCCAGCTCAGCAGCTGCACGGTCGCCGGCGTGCCGAGGGCCTGTGCGGCGGCGGGGCGCAGCGCCGGCGCGAACCGCAGCTCGAGCGCCTGGGTGCTGGCAGCGGCCTCGTCGTCCAGGGCGTCGATCGCGCCGCTGTCCGAGAGGACGGCCTCGAGCAGCACCGCGGCAGCCACGCGATCCCGGGGCTCGGCCCCGGCGTCCGACAGGACGGCCCTCAGCGTCTCGCGGGAGGCCTCCGCATCCCGGGTCAGCGCGGACAGGCGCTCCGGATCCGCCTGCGTGAGCTGCGAGGGATGCGACAGCGCGCCGCCCGGCTGCTCGTCGGAGCCTCCGGAGGAGCCGCTGGAGCGATTCGGGGACACGATCAGCACCTCTTTCATGGGACGGGGTGTGTGTCCGAGCCTACGCGGGCGAGCGCGCCCGCGCTCAGGCCTCCGCCAGGCGCAGGGTCCCGTGCACCGGCGGAACGCGCAGCGGCTCCGGCGCGCTCAACCCGGCTGCCGCCGCCCGCTCGGCCAGGGCCTCCACCAGGATTGACGACGACCCCAGCCCTCCGCCCAGCACGATCGGACCCGTGAGGCTCAGCTGCTCGGCGACCCCGGCCGCCATCTCGATCAGGTGCCCTGCGGCGGCCTCGAGCAGCTCGCGGGCTCCCAGGTGGCCGGCGCTGGCGCAGCGGTCCACGTGCGTGGCCAGACCCGCCCAGGCGGTGCGCTCGAAGCGGTCGTGGAAGTCCGCGATCAGCTCCGAGCGCTGCCCCAGCCCGCGGGTCTCGAGCACGGCGCGGTCGAGCTCATCGGCCGGCTCGTCGGCGTCTGCCCGGCACAGAGCCCGGCGCACGGCCTCGCGTCCGACCCAGAAGGAGCTGCCCTCATCGCCCAGCAGGTAGCCCCAGCCGCCTCGGCGGGCCTCGGAGCCTTCGGCGGTGCGGCCCCAGGCCACGGAGCCGGTGCCGGCGATCAGCGCGATGCCCTCGTCCGCCCCGGCGGCGGCCAGCAGTAGGCGGGTGTCGTGCACGATGCGGAACTGGGCTGCAGCCAGGGTCCCAGCGGCCTCGATCACGAGCTGCCGGAGTCGGCGGGCGTCGTCGTCGGTGTCCACGCCTCCCGCCCCGATCACCACGTCCACGCGCTGCGCAGCAGGATCCAGCCCGGGGGCGCCCAGCTCCTCGAGCACGGCGGCCAGCCTCTGCCGGGCCTGGTCGCGGCTCACGTTCTGCACGTTGGAGCTGCCGCCGCAGGCCTCGGCGCCGATGACGAGCTCGGGCCCCGGTGCGGCGGCGGGGCCGTCCGCGCGCAGGCCGCGGGTGGAGGTTCCGCCGATGTCCAGGCCGATCACGGTGCGCTGCTGCATGCCTCCAGGCTAGCCAGCGGCTCTCGGCACTTCCTCTGGGGGAGAACGGCGTTGTGATCCGGGCCGCAGTCTTCCTACTGTGGTCACACGAAAGTCCCCTGATGAAAAGGAGCACTTCAGCATGACGACCACCGACACCTCCGTCACCGTCACCCGCGAGATCGATGCCCCGGCGGCCGAGATCTTCCAGATCCTGTCCCTGCCTGCCCGCCACGTCGACTTCGACGGCTCCGGCAACATCAAGAACGGCTCGGACCAGCGCATCGAGAAGGCCGGCGACGTCTTCACCATGGACATGCACCGCGAGGACCAGGGCGGCGACTACAAGACCGACAACACGGTCACAGGCTTCGACCCCAACAAGCTGATCGCCTGGAAGCCCGCCAGGCAGGGCACCACGGTCGAGGACAACGGCTGGGAGTGGGTCTGGGAGCTCGAGTCCCTGGGCGAGGACCAGACGCGCGTCACCCAGACCTACACGTGGAAGGACGCCAACCCCGAGATCCTCAAGAAGGTCCACTTCCCCATGATCTCGGAGGCGGAGCTGGAGGAGTCCATGAACCGCCTGGCCTCCGTCGTCGCCTCCTGATCGACTGACGCATGATCCCGCACTCGGGATCGGCGGACCACGGCGCCCCGGCTCTTGCGAGCCGGGGCGCCGCGCCGTCCGGGTGCCCGTCTTGCGACCCGGGGTGACTGAGGGGCCCGCGAGGAGTCGCTCACGCAGGGCTTGGGCGAGCGATGGTCTGCGCAGGCGACTCCTCGCGGGTGCGAGGTGCCCGTGCGGCTGCGTCGGTCCTTGAGATCGGAGGAGCCCGGGCATGCGAGGACCCCGGGGCGTCGCGATCGCCTCCGGGGTCCTCGTCTGGTCTTCGCGGTCCTACTGCGGGGTCGGCTTGCCACCGTGCTCTTCTCGATGGTTATCGCCTGCGCCGCATGCGAGCCGCCGGTGTGTTGATGACCCGTCTCCCGTTGTGCTGGGCTCGATCGTCAACCGGTTCGGCTGCTGCGGTCTGCTCCGGCCTTCACTGCGCGGCTTCTGCAGCCCTGCCCGTGTCGGTCCCGCTGATGGATGCCTTCTCCATTCGCACTCCCGTCTGTCGACCTGTGGTGCGCCAGACGCTACTCCTGTCTGCTGCTGTGAGCAAGGCCACATCGCGAGGAATCTCGACGGCTCCCGAATGGGAGGATGGCGCCATGAGCACCGCCCCTGACAACGGTCCAGCCTCCGTCCGCCTGGACGTGTGGCTATGGTCCGTCCGGATCTTCAAGACCCGCTCGGAGGCCACGACGGCCTGCCGGGCCGGGCACGTGCGGCTCAACGGTGCTCCCGCAAAGGCGGCGCAGGCGCTGCGCGTGGGGGACACGGTCACGGTCAGGCGCCCGGGCTGGCAGCAGGAGATCGTGGTCCGCAGGCTGCTGCTCAAGCGCGTGGGCGCCCCGGTGGCCCGGGAGTGCTACGAGGACCGCTCGACCCCGCCGCCGCCCCAGCTGCGCTCCGCGGTGCCGCAGCGCGACCGGGGTGCAGGGCGGCCCACCAAGAAGGACCGTCGCAAGATCGAGCAGCTGCGCGGGTACTGAGCACAGAGGCGGCCGCCGGCGAGAGCCTCCCTGCGCCCCCGGAGCAGCCGGCGGCGGGCGCTTCTCACGCGCGCGGCGGGCAGCTGCGCGCGAGGCCCTCAGCCGGCGTGGTCGTCGCGGCGGCGGGAGAGGTAGGACAGCAGCGAGGGCGCGTGGTCGTCGTGGCCGTAGATCTCGTCCATCGCATCGGCCGCCGTGGGCGCGCCGCCGCGGCGTGAGGGACGGTCCTGGTCGAAGGGCTCGTCCGAGCGCGTCGGCCGCGACGTCGGACGGGGGCGCGGGGCCGGGACCCGGTCCTCGCGGCGGATGCGCTGGCCCGCGGATTCGTGCAGGGCCCGCGTCCCGGAATCCTCCTGTCCCTGGTGGCTGCGCTGGCCCAGGTAGACGCGCAGGCCCTGGGGCTGCTCGTCCGCGGCCGCCGGGCCCGGGCGCTGAGACCCCCGGCCGCTTCCTCGACCGCGCCCGGAGCGGCCGCGCGCGGGCTCTTGCTGCTCCACGGGTGCGCCGCGACGGGCCTGCTTGGCGCGGATCGCGCGCTGCACGGAGCGATCGACCAGCACCTCCGGCGGGCCGTCGTCCGCAGAGCCGTGCTCTGAGTCCCCGCGTGCCCCGCGCCTGCCGCGACGTCCGCGGCGCAGGGGCTCGTCCCGTGCGGGCACGGTCTGCAGCGGGGCGGTCTGCGGACCGTCCTCGGAGGCCCTGCGGTGCTCGTCGTCGTCCACGTAGAGCGGCAGAGCGGCAGTGGGGTCGTCCTCCTCGGCGCGATCGACCCGCCGGGTCGCGGCGATGCTCGCGGCGGTCGGCCGATCCTCCCGGTAGCGGGGCATCCCGGCGATGGAGTCGAGGTCCTCGGCGCGGCTGCGTGCGGGCTCGGGCTCGTCCTGCCAGTCGTCGTCCCGTTCCTCGTCCTCCCAGACCTCGTCCGGGGTGGGGTCCGGCTCCTGGGAAGAGCGCGGGCGGGCTCGGTGGTCGCGGACGTCGCTCCAGGCCTGCCAGCCGCGCAGCAGCCGCCAGCCCAGCCATAGGATCGCCGCGATCAGCGCGATCACTCCGGCGCCGTAGCCGCGGGCCATCCAGGCCAGCATCACGAGCAGCGTGAGGATCCCGCCGCCCAGTGGTGCCAGGGCGTACGGGGAGAGCTCGGGGAGCCAGCCCAGCGTGGGGGCGGAGACGCGACGACCGCCGAGCAGCCCCAGCCGCCAGCGGCGCACGCGGACGCCGCGCAGGACGTCGTCCTGGGCCCCGGGCTCCCACTCGGCGGAGCCGTGGGCGAGCAGGACGCGGTCGGAGCTGAACATCGCGGCCACCAGCAGGTGCAGCCCGATGGCCAGCCAGGCGATAGGCAGCCCGACCGCGAACCACAGCGCGATGACCCGCACGGGAGCCGGGACCCCGGAGGCGTCGTAGACCGTGAAGTCCAGGGCTCCCCAGGTCAGCCACAGCAGTCCGATGCCCGCCGCGGCTGCGACCAGTCCGTTGAGCACAGCGCGCACGCGCAGCGGGGGCCACGACGGGTGGGAGGAGCGCACGGGGCGTCCGCCGGACGAGCGGGCCATCGCGAGACCTCCTGGGGGGATGCGGGTCAGGCCGAGAGGCCCTGGATGGATACTGTGGAAGGCTAGCAACGGGGCGCGACGAACAGGCGCTCGAAGACGGCGGAAGACGACGGAGGCAGGACAGGTGCAGCGCAGCGATGTGCCGGGCGGCAAGGGGCTGAATCGGCGCATCCTCGGACTCGCCGTGCCTGCCTTCGGCGCCCTCATCGCGGAGCCGCTGTTCCTGCTGGCGGACACCGTCATCGTGGGGCGGCTGGGCACCGAGCCGCTGGCCGGCGTGGCCCTGGCCGGGGCGGTCGTCCAGACGGCCGTGGGGCTCATGGTGTTCCTGGCCTACTCAACGACTCCCGCAGTGGCCAAGCACCTGGGTGCCGGGCGCATGCGCGAGGCGCTGGCGGTGGGCCGCGACGGACTCTGGCTCGGCGCAGGCCTGGGCGTGGTCCTGGCGGTGCTCGGCGCCGTGCTGGGGCAGCCGCTGCTGCAGGCCATGGGCGGTCAGGGCGCGGTGCTGGAGCAGGCCTCGTCATACCTGTGGTGGTCGCTGCCCGGGCTTCCCGCGATCCTGCTGGTCACCGCCGCCACCGGCGTGCTGCGCGGGCTGCAGGACACCCGCACCCCGCTGGTCATCGCCATGGCGGGTGCTGCGCTGAACGTGGGCGCCAACGTGACGCTGGTGCACGGAGTCGGCATGGGCGTGGCCGGTGCGGCGCTGGGCACGAGCCTCACGCAGTGGGCCATGGCCGCCGTGTACCTGGTCATGCTCGGGCGGCGCTGCCGGGCGGAGGGCGTGGGCATGGCCACCTCCCCGCGCCGGGTCGCAGCGCTGATGGGGGTGGGCTCGTGGCTCATGCTGCGCACCGTCTCCCTGCGTGCCGCGCTGATGCTCACGGTCGTGGTCGCGACCCGGCAGGGGGCCGAGAACCTCGCGGCCTATCAGCTGATCATGACCATCTTCAACGTCATGGCCTACGCGCTCGACGCCCTGGCCATCGCGGCGCAGGCGCTCGTGGGCAAGGAGACCGGTGCTCGGGACACCCGCGCCGAGGGCCCCGACGGCGACGAGGCCCGAGAGGCCGTGCGCGTCCTGGTGCGGCGCATCGTGAGCTTCGGGATGGTCTTCGGCGTGGTCACCGGGCTCGTGGTGGGGCTGGTCCTGCCTTTGGCCGCGCCCCTGCTCACGCCCTCGCCCGACGTCCAGCGGCTCTTCGCGCTCGGGATGATCGTGGTCGCCCTGGGCCAGCCGCTGGCGGCCTGGGTGTTCGTGCTCGACGGCGTGCTGATCGGAGCCGGCGACGCCCGCTACCTGGCCCTGGCGGGTGTGGTGAACCTGGTGGTCTACCTGCCGATGCTCGCAGCACTGGTGCTGGCGGATCTCGGCGGCTCGCTCGGGCTGGTGCTGCTGTGGATTGCCTACGCGTTCGGCTACATGGGAGCTCGCGGGGTCACGCTCGGAGTGCGCTCCCGAGGGGATCGCTGGCTGCTTCAGGCCTGAGCCGCTGCGGGCGGCGGCGCCGCTCGACTGACACCGCGGGGCGCATCACCTGCTTCGGTGATCCGTCGATGCGTGGGCGGTGGAGAGGCGTCCGGCCGGGGCCTGCCGACGCGACGACCGGGCGCACCTGGAGCCCATCTCGAGAGGTGATCTGCGGATGCCGTCGGTTGCCATCACAACGGGCCCGGATGTGCGCGCTGTCATAGAATGAAGGTGGAGAGGCAGTCAGGAGCGGCGCCGCAAGGGGCACGGTCTCCGGGCCCGATCCGCCAGGTCGCACAGGGCCTCTCCACCGGCTTTCAGCGTGGAAAGGCAGAGCGATGACCCAGAAGATCCTCGTCGGCTATGACGGCTCCGAGTTCGCGGAGAAGGCCCTGGATTGGGCCATCGGAGAGGCCAAGGCCCTGGACGGCGAGCTGACCGTGGTGGTCTCCACCGGTCGCCCCGTCGTGGCGGATGCCGCCATCACCGGTCCGTTCCTGGAGAAGATCGAGGACGAGGCCGAGCAGACCGCCCGCCGCGGCGTGCAGAAGGCCAAGGATGCGGGCGTGCGCGCCCAGGGCGTCCTGGAGCGCGGCGACGTCGCCGGGGTCCTCGTCAACGAATCGCGGGACAGCTCCCTGGTGGTCCTGGGAAAGCGCGGCCTGCACGGTCTGCGCGGTCGCCTGGGCTCCGTCTCCGCCGCCACCGCCGCCCACGCCGAGTGCCCGGTCATCGTCCTGCCGGAGACCATCGAGCCCACCCAGGGCGACTTCACCGGCCGCGTGGTCGTGGCCGTCGACAAGCTCGGCCTGGAGTCCCCGTCGGTCCGGAAGGCGGCCGAGTACGCCCAGGCCCACGGCAAGGGCCTCTCGCTCGTGACAGTGATCCCGTCCGTGACCTCCCTGCCCTCGGGCTCCGCGGAGCTCGATCAGGCGGTCTCGGAGCAGCTCACGGAGCCGGCGCGGAACATGCTGCAGGAGGTCGAGGACGACGTCGTCAAGCAGTTCTCCGGTCTGGACACCAGCATCCACATCCTCTCGGGCCGCCCCGCCGACGCCCTCGTGCAGGCCTCCGCCTCCGCGGACCTCGTGGTGATGGGCACGCGCGGCCGCGGCGGCTTCCGCGGACTGCTCCTGGGCTCGGTCTCCCAGGCCGTGCTGGTCGACGCCGTGTGCCCCGTGATGGTCGTGCCGAACCGGGCGCAGGCTGACAAGAGCTGAGTCTTCAGCCTCACGGGCGGATCCCCGGGGCTCGGAGCTGATCGGCTCCGAGCCCCGGGGTCCATCGTGTGCGGGAGATTCGGCGGGGCGGGGCCTGCCTGCGACTGCCGAGACGTCATCTGCGACGCATCCAGGTGTGTCGATTGCAAATTCCACGCTTGCTGAGTAAGGATGTCCTCGCATCAGTTTCCTGCGGATACGGTCTGCCGGCTCCGGGTCGGTGCCCCCACCGTGACCTCAGCTCGGCGAAAGGCACTCATGAGCACGCCCCAGTACCAGTACCAGCCCCAGCACTCGTCCCCGTACCAGCAGCAGCCCGGGTACGGCGGAGGGGTCCAGCTGCCTCAGGGCACCCAGCCCGGCCAGCCCATGGGCCTCGCCGAGGCGGTGAAGGACTACTTCCGGAAGTATGTGCAGTTCTCCGGGCGAGCCTCGCGCTCCCAGTACTGGTGGCCCGCGCTGGTGCTGTTCGCCCTGAGCATGGTCGTGATGGTGCTGATCATCATCATTCTGATCGCCTCCACGGCGGGCGCCTCCACCGGCAGCAATACCGCGGCGGGGGTGGGTGCAGGGGGAGCGGTGGTGGCGATGCTGCTCTACAGCCTGCTCGCACTCTTCGGGCTCGCCACGTTCCTCCCGACGCTGGCGGCCACCGTCCGCCGCCTGCACGACACTGATCGCTCCGGCTGGTGGTACTTCATCTCCTTCGTGCCGATGGTCGGCGGGTTCATCCTCCTGTACTTCTTGGTGCTGGAGCCGAATCCCCGCGGCGCGCGCTTCGACGCCTGAGCCGACTCAGCGGCTGCGCCGTCAGGACCTCGCACTACAGTGGCGGGGCATCCCGTTGCGGATGCCCCGCCGCTGTCGTCCCCGGAAGCTGGTGCCCGTGTCCTACGAACCCGCAGCCCTGCGCGGTCTGGTCGCGCCCACCCTGGTGCGCGCCCTGCTGACGCTGGCCTTCGCCGCCTGCACGATCTTCGTGACGGACCCGAGCCTGGGCCTCAGCATCTGGCTGCTCGGGCTCTGGATGGCCGCCGTGGGCGCCAGCGTGCTGTGGGGCGATCTGCGCTCCCGTGACCACGAGAGCCTGGATCTGGGCGGACTGGCCACCGTGCCGCGCTCGACCGGGATCATGTGGGTCCTGGGAGGCATCGCCGTGGTGATGATCCCGTCCACCGCCGAGATGCTGGCGCTGGTGGCCTCCGTCGTGCTGTTCCTGGTCGGCCTGCCGGAGGGCTGGCTGGGCACGTCGCGCCGCGGCCTGCATCCCCTGGCCAAGGACTGGCAGATCGTGGGTCTCGTCACCGCCGCGGCCGCGATCGGCGTGCTGCTCGTGGCCGGGCTGGGGCCGCACGCGATCCTGGGTGTCGTGGGAGGCGCTGCGATCATCTCGGGGGTCCTGCTGCTGCTCGCCGGTCTCACCCTGCGCCATGAGTCCCGCTCCTGCGGGGTCCCCGCCGATCCGGACCCGCGCGGCGCGGAGTAGACTGGAACGGTGTGCCTCCTGCGTGCCCGAGCGTCCGATCGACGCTCGCGCGGGAGCCCCACCCGCTCGACGGCTCGCCTTCCGCGCGAGGCCCAGCAGCCGGCGTCGAGCCCGCATGACGACGACTTCAGGAGGACAGCCCCGTGGCTGGAGACAACCGACGGTCCAAGCGCCGCACCCCGGACGTGAAGGCACCCCTGGCGGTGTCCGCGGTCCTGGGGCTCGTGGCGTTCGGCATCGCCTCGGTCGTGGGCGCGGGCGGGACTGAGGGGGGCCTGCGGCTGGACCTCGGGCTGATCATCGGCGGGATCGCATTCATCGCCTCCGTGGTGGTGTGCGCGACCCTCATGATGATCGAGAAGCCCAACGACCCCTCCCTGGGCGAGGGAACCGGCGTCAACCGCTCCTCCGCCAAGCTCTACGCCCAGCGCCGGGCCACCCGCGAGCAGAAGGCGGCCAGGGAGGCCCAGAAGGATTCCGAGGACTCCCGCAAGAAGCCGGGGGATGAGGACGGCGGCCCGCAGTTCGGCCAGCGCGTCCACCCCGAGCAGTGAGCTGACCCGCAGCAGCCCCGAAGTCGAGGCCGCACCTGCGCTCCCCATCAGGACTGATGGGAGGCGCGAGTGCGGCCTCGACGCATTCTGGCGTGACGAACCCTCCGCAAATGTTTGCATTCGTGATGTACATATGCAACGATTGCATTAGCACACGAACCGAGGAGGACATGATGTCCGTTCGACGCTCCGCCCAGATCATCACCGCCGCCGTCCCGCTGCTGCTGGTCGGCGCTGCGGCTCCCGCCCTGGCCCTCGATCAGGCGCCTCCGGCCGCCGTCGAGACGGCCGCGGCGCAGGAGGGCCTGTCCGTCCCGCTGGAGATCTCCGGGATCGTCGACGGACTCAGCGATCGGGAGACGGCGCAGGTCGAGGCCTTCGCCCTGGGCATCGACGGCCAGCGCGAGTCGCTCGGGTCGGTGCAGGTCGACTCCGAGGGGCACTACCTGCTGCAGGGAGCCGTCCAGCCCGGAGCGCCCGTGCTGCTCGAGGCCACCGTCTGGGAGTCGGGCCATGAGGACGAGGCCCTGAGCACCTGGTACGGCGACAGCCCGGATCTCGCCGGCGCCGAGGCGCTGCGCGCAGTCGGGTCGATGGACGGCATCGACATCTCCGTGGCCCGGCAGCAGGTGCCGGAGGCGGAGACGGTCGCGGCAGGCCCCGCCGTCGTGCCTGCCTCCCAGCAGGTGCCGGCCTCGGAGAGCGGGCTGTCCGCCGCCGGCTCGGCACCGCAGCTGTCCTCCGAGCGCGACGCTCAGCGGCTCGTGCTGGCGCTGCTGGCCACCGGGTCCTTCGTGGGCGGACTCGCGCTGCTGCGCAGATCCTCCGCCCAGCAGCGGGACTGACCCGCACCGCGTCGGGTCGCGGCCACCTGGCCGCGCTCAGCGCACAGACTTCCGAGCTGCGACGCCGTGCGCGCCGCAGGCTCGGTGCATGACTCGTCGTCGGTCCCTGCGGGGGCCGCGGCGCAGAGGCTCTCCGCCCGCATCCGCCGGGCGGAGAGCGGTCGCCCCGGGCAAGGGCGGCCGGGCCGCGGGCCGAGGCCGGGAGACCGAGGCCCGCGGGCGGGGAGAGTGCCCGCGCGTCCTGACGGGCGGGCGGGGCCGCGGGGCGGCTGCTCGATGACCGGGAGATCGTCGAGCCCGCCGCCCCGCGCGCCTTCCACCCGGGCCGAGTGCTCGAAGTGGGCTCGGATATGTCAGATTGGTGCCATGGCTTCCCCCCTCGAGGACTACGCGCTGCTCTCCGACATGCAGACCGGGCCGCTGATCTCGCGGCGCGGCTCGATCGACTGGATGTGCGTGCCCCGCTACGACTCCCCGTCGGTCTTCGGAGCGATCCTGGGCGATGCCGACCACGGCCGCTGGCTGCTGGCGCCGTCCGCCACCGTGGACGACGACGGCCGTGATCTGCCCGAGGAGCAGTGGCGCGATCAGTGCCGCGTGGGCGATCGCTTCTACGCCGAGCACACCTTCGTGCTGCACACCGTGTGGATCACGGACACCGGCTCGGTGCGCGTCACCGACTTCATGCCGCTGGACACCCAGCTGAACGTCGTCCGGCGGATCGAGGGCCTGACCGGGGACGTGGAGATGGTCCAGGACCTGCGCCTGCGGTTCGACTACGGGCGCATCACCCCCTGGATCTCGCACTTCGCCGGCCTGGAGGACCCCGAGACCGGGGAGATCGGCGACGAGGAGCTGATCGCCCTGGCCGGTGCCGATGCCATGGTCCTGCGCAGCGAGGTCCCCGCCGAGCGCATCGATGACGACAACGGCCCGCGCCACGTCTCGCGCTTCACCGTCTCGGCCGGTCAGACCCGGGACCTGGTGCTGACGCACTTCGAGTCGCACCGCACCCCGCCGCCGCCCGTCGATGCCGGCGACGAGCTGCGCACCGCCCTGGACACCTGGCGCGAATGGGACGAGCAGTGGGAGAACACGCAGCGGACAGAGGGGAAGGTCGAGCTGAGCGACGTCGGCGACGGCGCGCCCACCTACGGCGGAGCCGCCGCCGAGGAGGACGGCCCCGATCCCCTGCTGAGCCTCGAGGAGCGCGAGGAGGCCGTGCGCCGGTCCCTGCTGGTCGTGCGCTCGCTCATGCACCAGCGCAGCGGCGGTCTGGTGGCGGCGCCGTCGATGTCGCTGCCGGAGCAGATCGGCGGCGAGCGCAACTGGGATGCCCGCTACTCGTGGCTGCGCGATGCCGCCCAGGCGCTGCAGGTCATGCTCGAGCACGGCCACGACCGCGAGGCCCTGCAGCTGCGCAACTGGATGCTGCGCTCCGTGGCCGGGCCGGCCGAGGACATCCAGAGCGTGTACGGCGTGGGCAGCGAGCGGGAGACCTCCGAGCACACGGTGGACCTGCCGGGCTACGAGCGCTCGCGCCCGGTGCGCGTGGGCAACTCGAGCTCCGGGAAGCTGCAGTCGGACACCGCGGGCTACCTGCTCGTGGCCTTCGAGCGGCTGCGCCGCCGCGGGCTGGAGGAGGATCAGCTGTCCTGGCCGATCCAGAAGGCGCTGCTGGGTCACGTCGTGGCGTCGTACGAGGAGCCGGACCAGGGCATCTGGGAGATGCGCGGGGACCGGGAGTTCCACACGCACTCGCGGGTCATGATGTGGGCGGCGCTGCAGGCCGGTGTGGAGGCCGTGCGCACGCACGGGCTCGACGGCGACCTGCAGCTCTGGGAGACCCACCGCGATCAGCTCGCGCTCGAGATCTGGACCTCGGGCTACGACCCCGCCGTGGGGACGTTCGTGCAGCGCTACGGCGCCCAGAGCGTCGACGCCTCGCTGCTGCAGCTGCCCTCCCTGGGCTTCGTGGACTGGGAGGACGAGCGGATGGTGCGCACCGCCCAGCGCATCGTCGAGGAGCTCGGCACCGAGTCCGGGCTGCTGCGCCGCTACCAGAACGTGTCCGTGCCGCCGGGCTCCGATCCCGCCGACTTCGAGTCGCAGATCGGCCAGGACGGCTTCGAGGGCCCGGACAGCCCGCATTTCGGCGTGACGCTGTGGCTGGCGGCCTACCAGGCGCGCAGCTCCCAGCTCGACGAGGCCCGACGCACGCTCGCCGGCGTCCTGCGCCGGGCGACCGATCTGGGGCTGCTCTCGACCGCCTACGACGGCGATCCCGACCACGGGGGCCGGATGCTCGGCAACATGCCGCACGTGAGCTCCCACCTCAGCCTCATCGAGGCGCTGGCCGCACTCGACGAGGCGGAGGGCCGACGCCCCGCGCCCGTGCTGCATGACGACCCCGAGGAGGATCCCGAGACCGCCGACGGCCAGGACCTCACGCGGGGAGGCTGAGCCCTCCGGGCGCTCGCCGCTGCCGCCCGGCAGCTACCGAGGCGGCTGTGGGAGGATCATTGCCATGCAGGCAGCCCTCCTCGTCGACGTCGGACAGATCGACTACCACGTGGGCGACGAGGCCATGGGCCACGCCGCCGTCGCTGCCCTGCGCGCTCGCGGGATCCAGGAGCCCGTGATGCTCACCCGGGATCCGCAGCACACCGCGGCTCGGTTCGAGTCGGTCGTGCCGGTGCCCACCCCGCGCTTCCCCTGGCCCCCGGAGGATCGCGCGCGCTACCTCGGGGAGATCCGCGAGGTGCTCGACGGCCGCACCGACGCCCTTCCGCCGGAGGATCAGGTCTTCGCGCTGATCGAGGCCCTGCGCGGCGTGGACGCGCTGCTGATCGGCGGCGGCGGCAACATGAACTCCCGCTACGGCTGGCTGCTCAGCGAGCGCGCCGCCGTGGTCGAGATCGCTCGCAGCCTGGGGCTTCCCGTGGTCATCAGCGGGCAGACCCTGGGCCCCGAGCTCAGCGAGCAGGACCGCCCCGTGCTGGCCAAGATGCTCGAGACCGCGGTGCTCGTGGGCCTGCGCGACCCGGACTCCCTGGCGCTGGCGCAGCAGCTGTGCCCCGGGCATCCGGGGTTGCGCGCGTGCCCCGACGACTCGGTGGGCTGGGCGCTCGAGGTGCTCTCCGCGCCCTGGAACACCCCGCAGAGCGAGGCTGCGGCGCCCGGCGGCTCCACGGCCGCGGCGCAGCCACTCGCGGAGGCGCCATCAGCTGAGGCCTCCCCTTCGGGCAGCCCGGCCGCGGGCGCTGCTGCGGAGGACGTCGAGGCCCAGGCGCTGTCCGATCCCACCGCCCCGCGGATCGTGGCGACCTTCGCCCCCGGCGCCGGCCCGTTCGAGGAGCATGAGGCCGCTGAGGTCTACGCGGTCGTGCTGGACGCGCTGGTCGAGCGCACCGGCGGGGCCGTGGAGCTCGTGCCGCACCTGGCCCGTCCGGGCGAGCACGACGGCGACGAGGCCTTCCACCGGCTCGTGGCCGCCCGGATGCGCCATGCGGCCGCCCACCGTCCGATCGAGGACGCCGAGGACAGCCTGCGGCGCACCCTGAGCGCCGACTACGTGGTGAGCTCGCGCTATCACCCGCTGGTCTTCGGCCTGGCCGGAGGTGCGACCGTCCTGCCGATCGCCGTGGACCGCTACTCCCAGGTGCGCATGGAGGGCGCCCTGCGCACCTGGGGCATCTCCGGGCAGGTCGTCCCGCTGGCTGCGCTGATCACCCCGCGCGAGGCCGCATGGGACACGCATCAGGCCGCGCAGCGCTGGACGCAGGAGGCCGTGGAGGGCCACCGGGAGTTCTGGAGCGATCTGCTGGCGCGTCGGGCCGCTGTGCGCGAGACGGCCGCGGCCTGGTGGGACGGGGTCCTGGTGGGGCTGTCCGGGGCGCTGCCCGGCCCGGCGGAGGTGCCGGAGGTCCCGGCGGCAGGGGCCGGCACCGAGTTCTCCCGCGCACTGCGCCGCGACTGGACGGATCCGCAGGCGCCGGTCGCAGAGGGCTCGGCGGCCTCCGTGGCGATCATCATGCGCACCAAGGACCGCCCGCTGCTGCTCGAGCGCGCCCTGGACGACGTCCTGGCCCAGACCCTGGCCGACTGGCGGCTGGTCATCGTCAACGACGGCGGCGATCCCGAGCCCGTGCAGCGCCTCGTCGACGCCCGGGAGCAGCGCTTCCGCGGACGCTGCCGGATCCTCTCGCACCGCCGCAGCGTCGGCATGGAGGCCGCCTCCAACCGCGGGGTGGCCGCCTCGGACAGTGAGTTCGTGGTGATCCACGACGACGACGACACCTGGGACCCCCAGTTCCTCCAGCGCACCGTCGCCTTCCTGGAGCGGCCGTCGTGCACAGATGCCGGGGTCATGGCCCGCACGGAGATCGTCTACGAGCAGATCGACGACCACGACGGCCAGAAGAGCGTGCGCGAGACCGGGCGCGCCCTGTTCTGGGCCGAGCAGAGCGCGATCACCCTCAGCGAGCTGCTGAGCATCAACCGGGGCGTGCCGATCTGCTTCCTCTACCGTCGCAGCCTGCACGGGCTCGTGGGGGGCTTCGACGAGTCCCTGCCGGCCGCCGGGGACTGGGAGTTCAATCTGCGCGTCGCCTCGAGCGCGACGATCGGCTTCCTGCCGGGCCGGCCCCTGGCGTTCTGGCATCAGCGCCCCAGCGCGCTCGGCGCGGACGGCAACTCGATGTTCGCGGGCAAGGCCCTGCACGAGAAGCACGATCTTGCGGTGCGCGAGCGGCACCTGCGCGAATGGACCGATCAGAACGGGATCGGCCTGCCGCTGTGGATGGCGCGGGAGATCCAGGATCTGCGCGAGCGGCTCGAGCAGATGCAGGAGGGCCAGCAGCAGATGCTCGAGCAGAACCGTCAGCTCCTGGAGGCCGTGCAGGCGCAGCGGGAGCTGACCCAGGAGGCCGAGCAGCGGATCAAGGAGCACTCCCTGAGCAGCCGGGTCGGTCGCGTGCTGCGCCGGATCGCACCCTGGGCCTTCCGGGGCCGCTGAGGCGTCTGGCGGGGCAGATTCATCAGCAGACGCATGTGTGCGCAGTGTGGGGTGCGTCTCCTAGGATGGCCGAATCGGCCCAGCAGCGAAGATCCCCACGTGCGAACCCTGACTCGAGGCCGATGACCGTGGGAGTGCCACGGTCATCACCGCAGTACGTGCCTGAAAGCGAATCGCCTCATGGTCACCCCCCTCACCGACAACACCCCGGTCGGCCCCGCTGAGCTGGCCGATCTTCCCGCTCTGGTCGATCCTGCCGTCGAGCAGGCCACCACCTGGATCCGCAGGGCCCAGCAGCTCTCCGAAGAGGGAGTCGCGGACTCGGACGCCGCCGACCGCCTCTCCGCCATCCTGCAGGACCCCCGCGGCCTGGACTTCACCGTCGGCTTCGTCGATCGCGTCATCCGCACCGAGGACAGCGTCGCCGCCGCACGGGCGCTGCAGCGCATCGCGAGCATCGCCCCCAAGTCCCTGTCCGCGCTGGATCGCTCGCAGATCGTCTCCGGCAGCTACATGAGCCACCTGGCTCCGGCCGTCGTCATCCCGATCGCCCGCGGCCGCCTTCGCCAGATGGTCGGTCACCTGGTGGTCGACTCCCGACCGGGCCCGTTCGGCAAGGCCGTCGAGCACATCACGCAGCGCGGCGACTCGCTGAACATCAACCCGCTCGGCGAGGAGGTCCTGGGCCTCGCCGAGGCCGATAAGCACCTGGACGAGGTCGACCGCATCCTGGCCCGCGACGACGTCGACTACGCGTCGATCAAGGTCTCCTCCGTGGTCCCGCAGCTCTCGCACTGGGGCTTCGACGAGACCGTCGAGCGCGTGGTCGAGCGCCTGCTGCCGCTGTACCGCAAGGCCGCCGATGCCCCGGCCGGGACCAAGTTCATCAACCTGGACATGGAGGTCTACTCGGACCTGCACCTGACCACCCAGGTCTTCACGACGCTGCTCTCGCGCCCCGAGCTGAAGAGCCTGGAGGCGGGCATCGTCGTGCAGGCCTACCTGCCCGATGCCCTGGGCGCGGTGCAGCACCTGTCCGAGTGGGGCGAGCGGCGCGTGGCCGAGGGCGGCGCGCAGATCAAGGTCCGCCTGGTCAAGGGCGCCAACCTGCCCATGGAGCGCGTGGACGCCGAGATGCACGACTGGCCGCTGGCCGTCATGCCGACCAAGCAGGCCACGGACGCCAACTACAAGCGGGTCCTGGCCTGGGCCATGGACCCCGAGCACCTGCACGGGATGCGCATGGGCGTGGCGGGGCACAACATCTTCGACATCGCCTTCGCCAAGCTGCTCGCCGAGCAGCGCGGGGTCTCCGAGCGCATCGAGTTCGAGATGCTGCAGGGCATGGCCGCCGAGCAGTCGATCGCCGTGTCCGAGGACGTCGGGGGAGTGCTCTACTACGTCCCCGCCGTGGCCCCGGAGGAGTTCGACGTCGCCGTGGCCTACCTGGTGCGCCGCCTCGAGGAGAACGCCGAGTCCGAGAACTTCATGTCCGGGATCTTCGAGATCGAGCCCGGCAACCAGATCTTCCGCCGCGAGGAGGGCCGCTTCCGCGCCGCCGTCGAGCAGCTGCTCGAGGAGGGCATGGTCCTGGACGGCGAGCGCGCCCCGGGCCCGCACCGCGTGCAGGACCGCACGCAGGAGGCCGCCGGGCGCCAGAGCGGCTACCAGGGCCATCAGCCGCTCGACGAGCCCTTCCGCAACGAGCCGGACACCGACATCTCGATCCCGGCGAACCAGAAGTGGGCGCTCGAGCTGCGGGATCTGATCACGGACCGGTCCTGGTACCAGGGTCTGGCCACCCCGGACTCGCTCGAGCTCGACGACGTCGCCGAGATCGTGGAGACCGGTCGCAATGCTGCCAAGGGCTGGCGCGAGCGCGGGGCCCGGGAGCGCGCGGAGATTCTCAACCGCGCCGCCGACAAGCTGGCCGAGCGCCGCGGGCACCTCATGGCAGTGGCCGCTGCCGAGACCGGCAAGGCCTTCACCCAGTCGGACGCCGAGGTCTCCGAGGCCATCGACTTCTGCCGCTGGTACGCCCGCCATGCCGAGGAGCTGGAGCAGGTCGACGGCGCCGAGTTCGAGCCCGATGTCCTGGACCTGGTCACCCCGCCGTGGAACTTCCCGCTGGCCATCCCCACCGGCTCGACCGTCGCGCCCCTGGCCGCCGGCGCCGCCGTCATCCACAAGCCGTCACCGCAGACCGTGCGCTGCTCCGCCGCGCTGATGGAGGCGCTGTGGGAGGCGGGCGTCCCGCGCGACGTCCTGCAGCTCGTGGACGCCGTCGAGGGCGACACCGGCAAGGCGCTGGTGAGCCACCCGGGCGTGGACCGCATCGTGCTGACGGGCGCCTACGAAACCGCCGAGCTGTTCGGCGGCTGGCGCAGCGGCCGTCCGGTGATCGGCGAGACGTCGGGCAAGAACGCCTTGATCATCACTCCGGCAGCGGACCGCGATCAGGCCGTGTGGGATCTGGTCACCAGCGCGTTCGGCCACGCCGGGCAGAAGTGCTCGGCGGCCTCGCTGGGCATCATGGTCGGCTCGGTGGCCACCTCGCAGCGCTACGAGAAGCAGCTGCTGGACGCGGCGTCGTCCATGGTCGTGGACTGGCCGGAGAACCTGCAGGCCATCGTGGGCCCCACGGTCGAGCAGCCGGGCGACAAGCTCAAGCGCGCTCTCACCCAGCTGGACGAGGGCGAGGAGTGGCTGCTCCAGCCCAAGCAGCTCGACGACTCCGGACGCCTGTGGCGCCCGGGCATCAAGACGGGTGTGAAGCCCGGCTCCTTCTTCCACGAGACCGAGGTCTTCGGCCCCGTGCTCGGGCTGATGCACGCCAAGGACCTGGACCAGGCGATCGAGTGGCAGAACGCCGTGGAGTACGGTCTGACCGCCGGCATCCACTCCCTGGACGTGCAGGAGGTCGGCTCCTGGCTGGAGCGCGTGGAGGCCGGCAACCTCTACGTCAACCGCGGCATCACCGGCGCGATCGTGCAGCGCCAGCCCTTCGGCGGCTGGAAGAAGTCGTCGGTGGGCCTGGGTGCCAAGGCCGGCGGTCCGAACTACCTCACGCAGATGGGCCACTGGACCAAGGGCGCCTTCCGCGCAGGCAACTCCGTGGAGGTCCAGCCGGGGCTGCTGCCCGCGGTGCGCGACGTCCTGGGCGACGCCGACGTGATCGAGGCGCTGCCCGCGGAGGATCTGGCCTGGCTGCGAGCCTGCGCCGCTGCCGACCAGCGGGCCTGGGAGTCCGAGTTCGGCGTGGCCAAGGACCCCACGGGCCTGGTCAGCGAGGCCAACATCTTCCGCTACCGCGCCCGCGACATCGTGGTGCGCGCTGCGGAGGATGCCCCGGTCACCGACGTGATCCGCGTGGGTCTGGCCGCCGCTCGCTCCGGCTCGGAGGTCACGCTCTCGGCCGCGCCTGCCGTCATGGAGGCCCTGCCGCGAGCGGCCCGCGCCCTGTTCACCCAGGTGCTGCCCGCCGTCGACGACGAGCGGTTCCGCGTCCAGGCCAAGGCCCGGCGCCTGCTCGGCGCCCGCACCGCCTACCGCGCGATGTCCGAGCCGGAGGAGCAGCGCTCCGCAGTGCAGAAGCTGCGCGATCGCCTGCCCTTCGGCGGCCGGGCCTCGGAGGACTCCGATCCCGAGGTGCTCGAGCTCGGTGTGGGCGCGCGCATCAAGGTCGTCGGCACCGATGCGGACCTGGTGGTCGATCTGGGCGCCACCCCGGATGTGGCGGTCATGATGCACCCGATCGTCGGCGCCTCCCGCGTGGAGATCCAGGAGATGCTCCACGAGCAGGCCGTGTCCATCACGCTGCACCGCTTCGGCAACCGGTTCGCCGACATGCACCGGCTGCGGGACGAGCTGATGGGCTGAGGAGCGCGATCGGCGGATGCCTGCTCGAGGCATGGATAATCGAATGCCGACGATGAGATGACGGGCCGATCGGGGCGCCGCTGCCCAGCGGCGCCCCGATCGGTCATTGCAGAGGGGAGCAGCTATGTCATTGCGCGAGACCATCGCCCACCTTCCGCCCGAGCAGCGGGAGCGGATCGCCGGATTCGCCCGGCATGTGCCTGCAGGGATCAGGTTCGGGCCCGTGTTCCGACAGACCCAGCGGGAGATCCGGAAGGCGTGGACGGTCCCGTCATGGGGGCGTGAAGAGCGAGATCGACGGCTGCAGTCGCTGCTGGATGCCGCGGCTGGAACGGACTACTACGGCTCAGCTGCGGGGTACGAGGCGCTGGTCGAGACGACGATGCCGCCGATGGAGCGGCTGAGCCGCCTGCCCATCCTCACGCGGGAGGCGGTGACGGAGCACAGCAGCAGGATGCTCACGGTGCCCGAGGCCCAGCTCGAGCGGGTCGCGACTTCCGGGACCTCCGGGGAGCCCATCGTGTTCTGGCTCGACCGCAGCCGGGGCGCCAGCGAATGGGCCTACGTCCTGAGCGCCTGGGAGCGGAGGACCGGCTATCAGGCCGACGACTGGCGTCTGCGGCTGCGCGGAGCCGAGCTTCCCGGTGGTGCGGACTGGTTCGTCCAGGGCTCCACGGGGGAGGTCGTGCTGCGCGTCCAGGCGCTGCGTCCCGAGCTCATCAGGGAGCACTGGCAGCTGGCCTCTCAGCGAGGGATCCAGTACCTGCACGGCTTGCCATCGGCCATCGCGTACCTGGCGCGCCTGGTGGAGACCGAGCTGCCGGACGATGACTGGCGGCACAGGATCCGGGGGATCCTCGCCGTCTCGGAGGAGCTCACAGAGGCCCACCTGGAGATCCTGCACCGCGTCTTCCCGCAGGCGCGCGTGGCCAACTTCTACGGGCTGAGCGAGCGCACGGCCTTCGCCGTCATGGACGACGACGGCGATTTCCACCCCGAGCCCCTCTACGGGGCCGTCGAGCTGGTCGATGAGCAGGGCCGAGCCGTCGAGGTCGGCGCTCGCGGCAGGATCATCACCACCGGTCTGCGGCTCACAGGACAGCCCTTCCTGCGCTATGACACGGGTGACTCGGCGCTGCGTACGGGAACGGATCCCTGGGGTCAGCCGATCTTCCGCGAGATCCGCTCTCGACGCAGGCGGGAGGGGCTGATCCGCAATGACGGCAGCTTCCTGCCCGCCGCGATCTTCGGAATGCACACCATGGAGGTGCTCGCAGCTCGGAAGTTCGGGTTCCGACAGCACGAACCGGGCAAGGCCACGTTCCTCGTGGAGCCGGTCACCGGTGCCACCGATGCGCAGATCCAGGAGCTCTACAGAGCGATGGCGGCGGTCATCGGGGATCGCATCCACCTCGAGCTGGAGGTGGTGGACCGTCTGGAGGTCCCGGCCAACGGCAAGGAGCGTCTGGTGGATCAGCAGATTCCGGGGGCGGCGACCACCTGGTCATGATCCTGCAATCGCATGGAGAATTTGCGGACGAACACGTAACCTCGCATCAGAGGTGCGCGCCTCTGGGCAGCTGATCCGATGACCCCCGGCGCGACCACATCCGAAGGGGAGAGCTTGAGATCGTTTCGTGAGAAGGTCGCCCACCTTCCGGCGGACCAGCGGGAGAGAGTGGGCCCCCTCGTCCGAGCCATTCCGCCGTCGCTGCGCTATGGACCGGTGTTCCAGCGGACGCTGAGGGAGCTGCGCAAGGCTCGCACGGTGCCGTCCTGGGCGGCCCAGGAGCGCGGACGACGGCTCGAGCAGCTGCTCGATCAAGCAGCCGAGACCGATTATTACGGTTCCGAGCCCGGATACGAGGCACTGCGCGAGCGCGGCGTCGGCGCCTTCGAACGACTTTCCCGCTTGCCGATCCTGACCCGCGAGCAGCTGTCCAAGCACTCCCTGCGCATGCTCACGGTCCCGGAGAGCGGCGTCCAGATGACCGCCACCTCCGGCACCTCGGGCGATCCCATCCTGTTCCACCTGGACCGGCAGCGCGGGGCCGCTGAGTGGGCCTACGTCTTCGATGCCTGGCACCGGGCCACGGGCTATGAGCTCGACGACTGGCGGCTGTTCCTGCGAGGGGCGGCCGATCTGCCCGGTGGGGCGGATCACTACCTGCAGCGCGCGACCGGCGAGCTGGTGCTGCGGGTCCAGGCGCTGGCCCCCGAACGCATCCAGGAGCAGTGGGGCTGGGTGCGCGATCGCGGGATCCGCTACCTGCACGGCTATCCGTCGGCCCTGAGCTACATGGCCAAGCTGGTCGAGGAGCAGCTGCCCGACGACGAATGGCGTCATCAGATCCGCGGCGTCCTGGCCGTCTCGGAGGAGTTCACGCCCGGCCAGCAGCAGACCTTCGAGCGGGTGTTCCCGAATGCGGGGATCTCCAACTTCTACGGTCTGAGCGAGCGGACCTGCTTCGCCTCGATGGATCCGGACGGAACCTTCCATGCCGAACCCCTGTACGGCATCACGGAGCTGCTCGGAGAGGACGGCCTGCCCGTGGAGGTGGGGCAGCGCGGCCGGCTCGTGACCACCAGCCTCATGATCAAGGGCCAGCCGTTCCTGCGCTATGACACGGGAGATTCCGCCGAGCGCGTGGGCACGGATGCCTGGGGTCAGCCCACGTTCCGAGCGATCTCCTCACGGCGCGGCCGAGAGGGCCTGGTACGCGCAGACGGCTCGCTGTTCCCCACCACGTCACTGAACGTGCACGGGCATCAGTTCCTGTGCATCCGCCGCTTCCGCTTCCGGCAGGACGTGCCCGGCCGCGTCACGCTGCGGGTCGAGCCCACGGCTGATGCCGCCCCGGAGGAGCTCGAGGAGTTCTACCAGGCGATGTGCCGACGCACGGCCGGTCAGGTGGAGCTGGGCTTCGAGCTGGTGGAGCACCTGGAGATCCCGCCGAACGGCAAGGATCGGATCGTCGACCAGAACATCGCCGGAGTCAGCGGGACCTGGGCCTGAGCCCGACGGCAGGCCCGACCTGCCGTCGGTCAGCGCAGCTCGGTGCGCGGGCGCGTGGTCGCGACTGCGGCGATGATGCCGAGCAGGAGGCCGACGGCAGCACCCATGACTCCGATCATGGTCATGCTCAGGCCAGAGGGATCCTCGGGAGTCGTGGGGCTGCCCGCCGGTTCGATGCTGACCTGCGCGTCCTCGGCGCTGGTCGCCACCACCGAGGTGAGGGCGTCGCGCCAGGCCTCCGCCAGGGCGCTCGCCTCCTCCGGCGACTCGCCCACGGCCGTGATCTCCACGCCCGTGGTGGCCGGTGTGGCCGTCACAGTGATGCCGTCGAGCAGCTCCGAGGCCGACTTGTCGGTGTCGAGATCGCTCTTGGCCTCCTCGGCGACCACTAGGGACTCTCCCAGGGCCTCGTAGGTCGTGGTGCGGGAGATCGCCAGCTCCTCGGCGGCCAGGCGCTCGGCGGCGGTGTCATCGTCCGCCCCGGCGTGGACCATCATGGTCGTGACCGACTCGTACTGCGGAGCCTCCGAGGCCGCGAGCCCGAGCGCGATGCCGAGACCCAGGATCAGGCCCACGAGCGGGGCCCACCAGCGCCGCCGCAGCGCCGTCCCGAGATGCTCGGCGGACACGTCTCTGACCATGGGATCGCCGCCCTGATTGCGGGACCGGGTCTCGGTGCGCCTGCTGGTCTGCATGATTCTGCTGCTCCCCCTGAATTCGAATCGTTCGCTCTCCCCAGAGCGAGGTGGACGGCGCTGCAGTGCTGCGAAGGCTCCCGTCCGGTCTCCCAGAGTAGTGTCACCGATCTGACGCACATGCTGTATACGGCCATGAACCGTGCAGTTGAGTGGACAAACAGCCTTCATGAACGAACATCTGCCCGGAGGCACGTGACGTCGTGCCATCATGTCGTGATGCGTGCCGCCGCTGGGGAGCGGTCGGGCGCAGCGGCAGGTGCTCGGCGCCGGGTCGGGGGATCCGGAGCGTCGACGCCCTGCATTCGACGGCACGGGGACCGTCCCGGGGAGGAGCACACATGCAGACTGCAGTCTCAGCCCTGTCGTGGGGTGCCCTCGGCGCGGTCCTGCTGGTCGGCGCCGCGTGGGTGATCAAGCTCTGCCTGACGCATCCCAAGGCCACCATCGGGGCCGCCGTTGTCTACTCGATGATCTCCCAGACCGTCGGCACGGTGGGCGGCATCTCGATCCTCAACTACGGCGACGAGCTCGCCGTCGTGCTGGCCGTGGGCGTGGCCTGCGCTCGGCGTCTGATCGATCATCATGCGCTGCGCTTCTTTGCCGCGGTGTGGTTCCTGCTCGCCTTCATCCTCTTCGGCCTGATCAGCAGCGTGGTGCATGCCGTGCCCTCGTCCATCACGCTCATGGGGACCCTGCTGTACCTCAAGGGGCCGGCGCTGGGCTTCGCGGTGGCTCAGCTGGACTGGCGTCGTGCAGATCTGCCTCGCATCGCCAGAGCCGGCGCTGCGGTGATCGTGGTGATCCTGTTCACCTGTGCGCTCAACGCCGCGGCTCCGGGCCCGTGGAACGACCTGGTGAGCAGGACGGAGGTGGCCAGCGAGCGCGGAGGCTTCACGAGCCTGACCGGGCCCTTCGACCACCCGGTCGGGCTGGGCACCACCATGGCCCTGGCCTTCCTGGCCATCTACCTCTACCGCCTGCTGGTGCGCCGGACGCCCTTCACGTTCGTCCTGCTGATCGCCACCGGTCTGGCCTGCCTGGCGGCCTTCCGCCGCAAGTCGATCGTGGCGGGGATCGCCGTGGCCCTGGGCGTTCGCGCTGTCCTGCCCCTTCCACGGGCTCTGTTCGTCACGAGTGCGGTGATCCTCCTTCCCGTGGGCCTCGTTCTCCTGCGGGAGCCCCTGACGGCCGTCGTCGACGGGACCCTCACCGAGTACCTGACCGACTGGGATCGGGTCGCTCGCATCCGGATGACGATCGACGGCTTCCTGCTGGCTGTCGGTGCGTTCCCCCTCGGAGTGGGTCTGGGCCGCTTCGGCTCCTTCACGGCCTCCGAGAACTACAGCCCGATCTACACGGATCTGGGCTACGAGCGGATCTGGGGTCTGGGGCAGGGCGACATGGGCGGCTTCCTCTCGGACACCTTCTGGCCGGCCCCGCTGGCCGAGACCGGGATCCTGGGCGCCCTGTGCTATCTGGGAGCGCTGATCATGTTCATCGTCCCCGGCTGGCGGATGATGCGCTCGGCCTCGGATGGGCACAGCAAGTGGATCGGGGCGGTGACTGTGGCCTGGTTCGCCCAGCTGCTGATCGAGTCGGTCGTCGCGCCGGTCTTCCTGTCGCCGCCGATGTACGGGCTGCCGTTCGCAGTGGCCGGACTGTGCCTGGCGCTCGGAGCAGAGCCTCGCAGCGGGCGACGAGCGCTGGGGGTGAGGCCGTCGCAGGCCGCCGACCAGGATGCATCGATAGCCAAGCCCGGACGCGCTCCTTGGGAGCTCGGTGCCCAGCAGCAGGAAGGAGTCTCATGATCAAGGCGACCATCATCGGACCTGCCCCCGGGTCCTCGGGCGGAATCGGCATCATGGCCGGTCATCTGCTCGGCACGAGCTCCGAGCGCACGTCACTGGTCTTCCTGGATTCCGGCGGTGCTCCCGGACCGGCTCTGCAGAGGCTGGCGCATTTCGTGAGGGCGGCCGCTGACTGCCTCGGGCCTTCGTCAGCGCACCTGCGGGTGTTCGCCGTGGCCTCCCGCGGCAGCACATGGCGCAAGCTGACGCTGAGCGCACTGGTGCGCCTTCGCCGCCGTCCATACGCACTGCACCTTCACGGGGGCGGCTATGACGACTACTTCCGATCTCGTGGGCGCCTGGAGCAGGCCCTGGTGAAGAACATGTTCCAGGCGGCTCACCAGGTCATCGTCCTGGGGGAGAGCTGGGCGCAGTTCGTCCAGGAAAAGCTCGGGGTGTCGGATGTTGCCGTGTCCGTGCTGCCGAACGCGGTCCCTGGTCCTCAAGAGGTCCCGCAGCACGTGACCCATCCGATGCGCGTGCTCTTCGCGGGCCGCGTGGGTGCCCGCAAGGGGGCCCCCGAGCTGCTCCAGGCATGGTCCCGGATCAGCGCCGGGCGCGATGCCGTCCTGGTCCTGGCAGGCGATCTCGATGACCCGGATGGCTCCATCCGGGCCGCCGTGGACCGCGCGCAGCGGGTCGAGCTCACGGGATGGCTGGACGCCGACGCCCTGCAGGACCAGCTGCGCCGTGCCCAGATCCTGGTGCTGCCCAGTAGGGCGGAGAATCTCCCGCTGTCGCTGCTCGAGGGCATGGCCTGGGGGCAGGCGCCCGTCGTCACGCCCGTCGGGGCGGTCCCGGAGGTCATCCTTGACGGTGAGAACGGCGTCCTGGTGCCGGTGGGGGAGGTGACGGCGCTCGCTCGGGGCCTGGCCGAGCTGATCGACGACGACGCCCGGCGGCAGCGGATCGCCGCCGCCGCCCGCACCACCTGGGAGCGGGGCTACAGCATGGACGGCTACCGCCAGCGCTTCGACGACATCATCGAGGCGGCCGTCGGGGCCGCAGCGCAGACCACGGAGGAGAAGCCATGACGTCGCAGGGACTCGAACCGCAGCTGCAGGCCGAGGTCGACGGGGCCCTCGGCCGCGCCATGGACTTCGCCCGTGAGCGCGACTACGCCGGGACGGACCCGTACGACGGGCTGCTCTCGCCGTACGCGGGCGTGCTGCGCGGACGCGTTCCTCGCCAAGTCTGGGTGCAGGGGCACAAGCGCCTGGGCCGTGGCCTGCGCGCCGCCACGCGCGTTCCCCCGGTGCGCATGACCAAGGGGATGGCGCTGTTCTCGACGGCTGCATCGCTGTCCGGCGACGAGCAGACGGCCAGGCAGCTCGCGCAGCGGATCCTCCAGGAGCGCGGGACGGGTCCGTGGGGCTACGAGTTCGACGTCCAGACGCGCTGGGCCTTCTATCCGGCAGGCAGCCCCAACGTCATCGCGGTGACCTTCGCACTGCGCGCCCTGTCCGCGGCGGGGATGCTGGACCGGGTCAGCGCTGACGTCCGTGATTGGCTGGAGGGGCAGTTCCACACATCGGGCTACTTCCGGTACACGACCACCTCGGACCGACTGGTGCACAATGGGTCCTTGCTTGCGGCGGAGTCGCTGGCGATGCTGGACGGAGACAGGGAACTGATCCGCACTGCGGTGGACCGGGCGGTCCGCGCGCAGGCGGAGGACGGCTCCTGGCCGTACGGTGAGGGTCCGGGACTCGAGTGGATCGACAGCTTCCACACGATCTACAACCTGGACTCGCTGTGGGCGCTGCAGCAGATGGGCTTCGAATCGGGGGATTCGGCAGCTCGCGGCGCGCAGTTCTGGAAGGACCGCTGTCTCAGCCCTGAAGGTCTTCCGCTCTACATGGCGGATGACCGGCAGGTCTCTACGGATGTGCACAACGTGGCCACCACGGTCGGGTATCTGGCCCGCGCAGCGCAGCGCGGCTGGCCGGTCCCGGACCCGGAGGCCGCGATTCGGCATCTGCTGGGACTGCAGGGCGGCGACGGCGGATTCCGCAGCGGAGGCAGGGGGCTTCCGCACATGCGGTGGAATCAGGGCCACGCGGCTGTCGCGCTGGCCTCATGGGCATCGTCAGGACGGCGGGCCGATTGGGACTCTGGGGGGAGAACCGATGACGGATCAGATGCAGCGAGTGATCGCGCCTGAGCGCACGGACGTGATGGGTGTGGGCGTCGATGCCCTCACGATGGATCAGACCATCGACCGGCTGCGGGAGATGATCGCCACAGGCAAGGGGCAGAACCACCTGTCCGTCAACGCCGCCAAGCTCGTGGCGGCTATCGAGGACCCGACCAAGCTCGAGGAGTTCAACCAGGGGACGCTCGTGAGCGCCGACGGCCAGGCCGTCGTGTGGGCCGCCCGCCTCCTGGGCCGCCCGCTTCCGCAGCGTGTGGCGGGGATCGACGTCATGAACCGCCTGGTCGATCTCTCCGCCCAGGAGGGGCAGCGGATCTTCCTGCTCGGTGCTCGTGAGGACGTCGTCGGGCGAGTGCGCCGCGAGTTCACCGCCCGCGGCGCCAACGTGGTGGGACACCGCGACGGCTACTGGCGCCGGTACATGACGGATGCCGAGATGGCCCAGACCATCCGCCTGCTCGACGTCGACATCCTCTTCGTGGCTTTGCCCTCGCCCATGAAGGAGGATTTCATCTACGGCTTCCGCGAGGCCATGAACGTCGGCCTCAGCGTGGGGGTGGGCGGCTCGTTCGACGTCGTGGCCGGCCGCACCCGGCGGGCTCCCGCGATCATCCAGCGCCTCGGCCTCGAATGGCTCTTCCGCCTGGTGCTGGAGCCGCGGCGGATGTTCAAGCGCTACGCGGTCGGCAACTCGAAGTTCCTCTGGTACCTGGTCAGGGAGCTGCTGCGCCGCGGCTGACGGCGGCCCCCGCGTCCGACGGCGGACGCGGGGTCTCAGGCCCTGCGCGCCGGCCGGGCGGTGCCCACCGCCACCAGGATGCCGACGAGCAGCCCCACCGCCCCGCCGACCACCAGGACGGCCGGATCGGACAGACCCGACGTCGTCGCGGGCACGGTCGGCTCCCCGGCCGGCTCGATGCTCACGCGGTCCCCGGCCCCGCCGGATCCGTCGGCGTCGGCGGCATCGCTGAGCGCATCGCGCCAGGCCCCGGCCAGCTCGGCGGCGCCGTCGGCCGAATCCGCCGTGGCGGTGATCTCCAGGCCGGTGGTCTCGGGCGTGGACACCACGGTGACCTGCTCCAGCAGGTCCTCCGGAGAGGTCTTCAGCCCCAGGTCGCGGCGCACCTCGTCGGCCACCACCACGGAGTTGCCCAGCGACTCGTAGGTGGCCGCGCGAGCCTGCGCCAGGTCCTCGGCGGCCAGGCTCTCGACCGAGGTCGCGTCGTCGGTGGAGGGGCGCACGAGCGCCATGGTCACGGAGGTGTAGGTGGGGGCCCGCGTGACGACGAAGGCCGCGGCCAGCCCGAGCCCCAGGATCAGCCCCAGCAGCGCCTTCCACCATCCGCGGCGCAGCGCCGAGCCCAGCTCCGCGCCGCTGATGTCGCGCACTGCCGGAGCCACGGTCTGCTCTCCTGCCGAGCTCTGGTGCATGGCCTGCCCTTCGTCGGTCCCCCGCGCGCCCTGGGCGCGCCATGTCATCCCAGCGGCGCCTCGGGCGCGACGGTCCCCCCCCGGAAGCCGTCGGCCATGCCGCTGCTCGGGGCTCAGCCCCGGCGCGTTCATGATAGGCAGGCGCGGCGGCGGCGCGTCGAGAGCGCGGCGCATGAACTGCTGCGCGACGTCAGATGTGGGGACAACCGGACGCCCCTTGTCAGAGGAGCTTCCGAGCGTGCGAGCATGGGCCCGGAGACCGCGCGTCGCCCGTCGGGTGCGCGCGGGCGGACGGCGCTCGGGGGAGCGTCGCAGGGGGAGGGGGAGAGGTGACGGGTCCTGCCGAGGCGCTGGTGCTCGCGGCGGTCTGCGCCCTCGGTGGCGCTGCCGTGCTGTGGCTGCTGCGCGCGGCCTTCCGCGCGCCCAAGGCGTTCGCCGGCGTCGTCGCCGTGTCGACCGTGATTTCCCAGACGGCGCAGACGGTCACCGGCAGCAGCGCTGTGGGGTACATGGACGAGCTGTGCGTGCTGCTGGCCGTCGTGCTGTTCACCCTGCGCAGGCTGCGCGATCACGGATCGGTCCGCTGCTTCGCCGCGCTGTGGCTCTTCCTGGCCTTCGGCCTGCTCGGGGTCCTGAGCGGTCTCGTGCACTCGGTGCCGCTGGGCATCACCGTCACCGGAGCCTTCCTGTTCCTCAAGGGCCCCATGCTCGCCTTCGCCCTGGCGCAGCTGGACTGGCGCCGCGAGGACATCCCCGGGCTGATCCGCGGCGGCGCCGTCGCCGTCGTCGTGATCCTGCTGTTCACCGCGGCCAACGCGGCCGCACCCGCGGCGTGGAACGACTTCATCAGCGCGGGCACGGTCGAGCTCAGCAAGCGCGCCGGGATCGCCAGCCTCTCCGGGCCGTTCAACCACCCGGTGGGACTGGGGACCACGATGTCCCTGGCGTTCATCGCGATCCTGGCCTACCGCTCCACGATCCGCCGCTCCCGGATCAGCCTGGCGCTGCTCATCGGCTCCGGGCTCGCCTGCCTGCTGGCCTTCCGCCGCAAGTCGATCGCCTCGGCCCTCGTGGTCTCCCTGGGGATCCGAGCGTCGCTGCCGGGCAAGAAGGCCATGTACCTCACGAGCCTGGCGATCCTCACGCCGGTGGCGCTGATCCTGGGCTGGGACACGCTCACGCGCGTCGTGGACGCCACGCTGACCGAGTACCTCTCCGACGTCAGCCAGACCGCTCGCATCCGCCTGACCCTGGACAGCATCCCGCTGGCGCTGGGGGCCTTCCCGCTCGGCGTGGGCTTCGGGCGGTTCGCCTCGTTCACGGCCGCGGAGAACTACAGCCCCTACTACCAGGAGCTCGGCTACACGCGCATCTGGGGGATGACGGGCCACGACGAGGTCGACTTCCTCTCGGACACCTTCTGGCCCGCGCCCCTGGCGGAGACCGGCGTCCTGGGCCTGCTGTGCTACATCGGCGGTCTGGTCATGCTCGGGCTGCCCGCCTGGCGGATGATGCGCCGCAGCCAGGATCCGCACCTGCGCTGGATCGGCTGCGTGGGCGCCGGGTGGCTCGCGGCCATGGCCATCGAATCGGTCGCAGCACCGGTGTTCGTGGCCCCGCCGATGTACGGGCTGCCCTTCCTGCTCTCCGGCGTGGTGCTCGCCCTGACCGCGGAGCCGACGACCGCCGCGGCATCCGTCGGTGCGCCCGAGCCCGTGACCGCGGCCGGCCCCGCATCCGCGTCCGGACCCGGCTCCGCCTCCGAGCCCGTCTCCGCGTCGGGAGCGGCCATCGCTCCCTGGGCGAGCGCCGCAGTGACGGTCCCCTGGGCACAGGGCGGGCCCGAGCCCGTCGGCCCGCAGCCGGGGCGGCCGGACGGCTCGGACCCGCCCGAGAGCGACCCGGGTCGACGTGCCTGAGCCGCACAAGTGGGGGTGCCCGACCCGGGTGCTGCGCCGGAGGCGGGACGTAGACTGTGGCGCCGCAAGACAGGCCCGCCGGCAGGCGCCTGCGCGCCGCGGGGGCGGTGCGGGGACCGGGAGGTCCGGCGCCGCGGTACGGGGATCGCACGGCATGAGCGGAGGACGGGTGGGACATGGCTGCTGAGAGACAGCGCGCTGCCGCCCTGCAGTCCGCACTGGTCATGTCCATCCGCATCGGCGGAGCCGCCCTGCAGATGCTGCTGGTGGCCGTCGTGGCCCTGCGCTTCCCCGTCGAGATGGTGGGGCTCAACGGCGTCATGTGGGCCGTGGCCCTGGTGGCGCGCGCCGCCGGCACCTTCGGGCTCGACACCTCCGGCATGCGCTCGCAGTCGCCGCTGTGGGCCGAGGGCAGGCACGACGAGGCCCGCGCCATCGCCCGCCGCGACGCCCGGGCCCTGCTGCGCATCTGGGCGGTGCTCACCGTCCTCGCCCTGGCGGCGTCCCTGATCGTCCAGCTCACCGCGGGGACCGGCGGGCTCGTGCTCGTCCTCTACGGCGTAGCCGTCTCCTCGGCCCTGGGGCGCCTGTTCATGGTCCAGCGGGTGGCGCGGCAGGCGCCGCTGGCGGGGCAGTTCCTGGAGTCCGTGGCCCTGCCGGGGCTCGCGCTGCTGATCGCGATCGCCTCCGCGCTGCTCGCCCCGCAGCTGCTGATCCCGGGACAGGTGGCCGCCTTCGTGATCATCAGCATCGCCTTCTGGCGGCTGTCGCCCTCGGCAGGGCCGCCGCCGCCGAGCGTGACGGTCCCGCCGGTGCCGTGGGGTCAGTCGCTGATCCTGGCGGCGGGGTCCGCGCTGACCGCGCTGAGCGTGCGCGGGCTGATGTTCCTGCTGGGCGCGCGCTCCCTGGCGGCCACCGGCACCTACGAGGTGGCCCAGCGCATCCAGTCCGCAGGGGCCATGGGCACCACCGCCGTGGCCACCGTCTTCATGCCGCGGATCGCGATGTCCGTGACCCGGCGCGGCAGACTGGTCGCCCTCGTGCTGGAGGCGGCCGCGGTCTCGGCAGTGCTTCCCACGCTGCTGCTCGGCTTCCTGCTGGTGCTGGGCGAGCAGAGGATCGTCGATCTGCTCGGCCCGGAGTACCAGGGCACGTGGGGCGCTTCCGTCATCCTGGTGGTGGCCACGCTGATCAACGCCCTGACCTCGGCCACGAGCAACGTGCTCATGTTCGGCGGGCGCGAGCGGCTCTTCATGGTCATCAGCGGGGCTCAGCTGGTCCTGGTGGTGGGCGGGGCCTGGCTGCTGGGGACCGACACTGCGGTGGGCATGGCCTGGTGGATGCTGATCGGCGAGCTGCTGCGCTCGTGCTCCATGGTCACCGGGTTCCTGGTGCACCTTCGGGGACTGCAGCCCAGGCATCGAGCCGACTGACCCTCGCATCTACGTGATGTATCAACTATGATTCGGGGCGTCCCGCGATCACAGGAGATGCCATGCAGCTCGGACTCAACACCTTCGGCGACGTCCACCCCGGCCCGGACGGTCAGCCCCTCTCGGATGCCCAGGTCATCCGCGACGTCCTGGCCGAGGGCATCCAGGCCGACCGTGTGGGCCTGGACTTTTTCGGGGTCGGCGAGCATCACCGCAGCGATTTCGCGATCTCGGCGCCGGACACGGTCCTGGCGGGACTGGCCACCGCCACCGAGACCATCCGTCTGGGCACCGCCGTCTCCGTGCTCTCCTCGGACGACCCGGTGCGCCTGTACCAGCGCTTCGCGACCGTCGACGCCCTGTCCTCCGGCCGGGCCGAGGTCGTGCTGGGCCGCGGCTCCTTCACGGAGTCCTTCCCCCTGTTCGGCTTCGACCTGCAGGACTACGAGCGGCTGTTCGAGGAGAAGCTCGAGCTGTTCTCCCGTCTGCAGTCGGAGGGGCCCATCACCTGGGAGGGAGGTCTGCGCCCGGCGATCGACGGACTCGAGGTGCATCCCAAGACGGAGTCCGGGCGCCTGCCGGCCTGGATCGCGGTGGGCGGCTCCCCGCAGTCGGTCGTGCGTGCCGCGCACTACGAGATGCCCGTGATCTTCGCGATCATCGGCGGCAGCCCCACCGCCTTCGCGGCCTTCGCGCAGCACTATCGCCGGGCTCTGGAGCACTTCGGCAAGCCGGAGCTGCCCATCGCCTGGCACTCGCCGGGCCACGTGGCCGAGACGGACGAGCAGGCGCGCGAGGAGTTCTTCCCCGCCCAGGCCCACAATCACGCGGTGATCGGGCGCGAGCGCGGCTGGCCGCCGCTGTCCCGCGAGGCGTTCGAGCAGATGGCCGGGCCCGACGGCGCCTATTACGTCGGCTCCCCGGAGACCGTGGCGCGCAAGATCGTGCGCCATCAGAAGGCTCTCGGCGCTGCCCGCTTCGACCTCAAGTACGCGGTCGGAACCCTGTCGCACAGCGCCATGATGCGCTCGATCGAGCTCTACGGCACCGAGGTCCGCCGCTTGGTCCAGGACATGCTCGCCGACTGATCCTGCGCGGTCGTCGTCCTCGTCCCTGCCCTCGCGCGCGGGCGGGGACTAGGGTGTGTGCATGGCTTATCACGCAGACGCGGCAGACGTTGACGGCAAGGAGATCCTCACGTGGGAGGGCTTCGGCGCCGCCACCCGGGAGCTCGCGCAGGATATCGCTGACAGCGGCTTCGTGCCGGACATCATCATCGGCGTGGCCCGCGGCGGGCTCGTCCCGGCAGGCGCGCTGTCCTACGCGCTGGGCGCCAAGCTGCTGGACGCGGTGAACGTCGAGTTCTACACCGACGTCCACGAGACCCTGCCGGACCCCGTTCTGCTGGCCCCCATGCTCGATGTCGAGTCGATCAGCTCCAAGAAGGTCCTGGTCGTCGACGACGTCGCCGACTCCGGGCGCACCCTGGCCCTGGTGCTCGAGCTGCTCAAGGGCTACCAGTCGGACACCCGCTCGGCCGTCATCTACTCCAAGCCGCGCTCCCTGGTGGACCCGGACTTCGTGTGGAAGGCCACCGATGAGTGGATCGTCTTCCCCTGGTCGGACGAGCCCCCGGTCACCCCGTCCGCCTGAGTCGTCCAGTTCCAGAGAAGCCCCCGATGCCGCAGCGGCATCGGGGGCTTCTGCGATCCGGCCTGCGCGCAGCGGCTCAGCTCGCCCGACGGCTCACCAGCGCAGCGGTGGCCTCGGCGATCGCGCGCTCCTCGTCGGTGGGGACCACCAGGATCTCCAGGCGCGACTCCGGCGTGGAGATGCGGCGGACCTCGTCCCCGCGCACGGCATTGGCCTCGGGGTCGAGCTCTGCGCCCAGCGCCCCGAGCTTGTCGACCACGCGCTGGCGGAAGCCCGCGGAGTTCTCCCCGATCCCCGCGGTGAAGATCAGTGCCTGAGCCCCTCCGACGGCCACGTGGTAGCCGCCGATGTACTTGGCCAGGCGGTAGGCGGTCATCTCCAGGGCGAGCTCGGCGCGCTGGTCGCCGGCCTGTGCGCGCTCGTCGACCGTGCGCATGTCCGAGTGGCCGGCGAGGGCCTTGAGCCCGGACTCCTTGTTCATGATCTGGTCCAGGCGCTGAGCATCGAGATCCGGGTAGCGCTCGAGCAGGGCCGTGACGATCGACGGGTCCAGATCGCCGGTGCGGGTGCCCATGATCAGCCCGGCCAGCGGCGTGTAGCCCATGGACGTGTCGTAGGACGCTCCGTCCCTGATCGCGGTGGCCGAGGCCCCGTTGCCGAGGTGGGCGACGACCGCGTCGAAGCTGTCGCGCTCCACACCCAGGAAGCGTGCGGCCTCGCCGGTGACGTAGTCGTGCGAGGTGCCGTGGAATCCGTAGCGGCGCACGCCGTACTCGGAGTACATCTCCTCGGGCAGCGCGTAGCGCCACACGTGCTCCGGCATGGAGCGGTGGAACGCGGTGTCGAACACGCAGACCTGGGGCATGTGCGGCCACTTCTTCTGGATGGCTCGCAGGCCCAGGGCGCTGGCCGGGTTGTGCAGCGGGGCCAGCGGGGCCAGGCGCTCGATCGCGCGGATGATCTCGTTGCTGACCAGCACCGGGGCGGAGAACCGCTCGCCGCCGTGGACCACGCGGTGCCCGGCGGCGTCGATCGTGCGGTCGCCGAGCTCTTCCTCGAGGCGCTGGGCCAGCAGCTCCAGGGCCTGCGTGTGATCCTCGATCTCCGAGGTGCCGATGTTCTGGATCAGGCCCTCGGTGATGACCTCGCCGCTCTCGGCCCCCTGGGTGGCCTCGTCCATGTTCACGAGTTCGTCCACGCGCGGCATGGAGGAGGTGTAGGCGGAGGGCTCCCCGCCCTCCTGGGTGGTGACCTCCCGGACCTGGTACTTCAGCGAGGACGAGCCGGAGTTGACGACGAGGACGAGCATGGCGCTCCTTCGGATGGTGGGATTCGGTGTGCTGAGGTGCCGCTGCGGCGGACGCTCAGCCGTTCTGGGCCTGGATCGCGGTGATCGCCACGGTGTTGACGATGTCCTCGACCGTGGTGCCGCGGGAGAGGTCGTTGACCGGCTTGCGCAGGCCCTGCAGGACCGGGCCCACGGCGACGGCACCGGCGGACTGCTGGACGGCCTTGTACGTGTTGTTGCCGGTGTTCAGGTCCGGGAACACGAACACGGTCGCGTGCCCGGCCACCTCGGAGCCGGGCAGCTTCTTCTGGGCGATCGAGGCGTCCACGGCGGCGTCGTACTGGATGGGGCCCTCGACGGGGAAGTCCGGCTCCTCGGCCTGGACCAGTCGGGTGGCCTCGGTGACCCGCTCGACGTCCTCGCCGGAGCCGGAGGAGCCGGTCGAGTAGGACAGCATGGCCACGCGCGGGTCCACGCCGAAGGCCCGGGCGGTCTGGGCGGAGGCCTTGGCGATGTCCGCGAGCTGCTCGGCGTTCGGGTTGGGGTTCACGGCGCAGTCGCCGTAGACCAGCACGCGGTCCTCCAGGAGCATGAAGAACACCGAGGAGACGACGCCGACGCCCTCCTTGGTCTTCACGAACTCGAGCGCGGGGCGGATCGTGTTGGCGGTGGTGTGGGCCGCGCCCGAGACCATGCCGTCCACATCGCCGAGCTGGACCATCATGGTGCCGAAGTACGAGCCGTCGAGCATGCGCTCCAGGGCGGTGTCCTTGTCCACGCCCTTGTGCTTGCGGTACTCCACGTAGGCCTCGGCGTAGCGCTCGCGGCGCTCGGCGTCGTGGCGGAAGTCGATCAGCTCGAGCCCGTCGGCCTCGAAGTCCAGGTCGATGCCCTCGGCATCGCACAGGCGGGCCACCTCGTCCGGCTCGCCCAGGATGACCAGGTCGCAGAAGCCGCGGCGATGGATCATCTCGGCGGCGCGCAGGATGCGGGCGTCGTCGCCCTCGGGCAGCACGACGGTCTTGCGGTCTCGTCGGGCCTGCTCCACGAGCTCGTGCAGGAAGCGCAGGGGAGTGCGCCGCTCGGGGCGCTCCAGGCGCAGGCGGGAGGCCAGCTCCTCGCCGTCGACCTGATTCGCCCAGGCGCCCAGCGCGGCCGCCGCCTTGCGGGCCCCGCCCTTGACGATCCGTCCCCGGGTGGAGCCGACGCGCTTGGCGGCCGTGTAGGTGTCCTCCTCGGTGCTCAGCACGGGGAAGGGGGCGCTGGCCACGAACGAGCGCACCAGGCCCTCGGGCACGAACCCGCCCGTGAGCAGCACCCCTGCGGGGGTGGCCTGATCGGGGGTGAGCGCTGCGGCCAGGGTGGCCATGAGCACGTCCGAGCGGTCCCCGGGGGTGATCACCAGATCGCCGTCGACGAGCAGCTCCAGGAAGTGCTCGACGTTCATGGCCGCGATCTTCACGCCCTTGATGTCGCGGTCCAGGGTGACGTCGGTGAGATCCGAGCGCAGGCCCGCCGACTCCACGAGCTCCTCCACGGTGGGGCTGATGACCTCGGGGACCTCGGGCAGGACGTACACAGGGAGGTTGTGCAGCCCGCGCTCGGCCTTCTGGGCGACCTCCTCGACCCACTCGGCGGGGCAGCGGTTGACCATGATCGCGAAGATGTCGCACTTGGAGTCGCGAAGCTCCGTGCGGGTGACCTCCACGGCGTTGAGCAGGTCCTCCGGGTGCTCCGCCTGCTGACCGCCGATGACCGCCAGCACGGAGCATCCCATGTTGTTGGCCAGGCGCGCGTTGAGGTCGAACTCCGCGGTGGCGGCGTTGTGCGCCAGCAGGTCGGTGCCGTCGACCACGATGACGTCGCAGTGCTCGGCCATCTGCGCGTAGACGTCCACGGCCGCCGAGTCCAGGGCGTCGTGATCGCCCGAGGCCAGGAGCTCCCGGCACCGGTCCAGGGTGACAGCGCCGCGGCAGCGCTCCGGCGGCAGCTCGAAGGTCTGGGCCATGAGCGCGAGCATGGGGTCCTGCTCCGGGGTCTCGCCCAGGTGCACCGGACGGAGGAAGCCCACACGGTCGGAGTTCTTGAACAGGGTGTCCGTCAGCCCCAGCGCGATCAGGGACTTGCCGGCGGCCGGCGTCATGGCGCTGAGGTAGATGCCTTGGGTCATGGGGATGCTCCTCGTCGAGGTCGTCTCCGTGCCCCGCCCCTGCGTGGTCCCCGGGGCTTCCCCGAGCACGCCGACGGGCACAGACCAGTCTGCTGTCCAGCCTAGGCGGTGGGCCTGCCGCCGGACCCGGGGTTGCCCGGGCTTCCCCGGGGTTTCACATGGCGGTCGTCGACGGGGGCCCTGTCCGAGTGCCGGTGAGCAGGCTTACGCTGGGGGCATGATCGTCGCCTTCTCCGTATCGCCCATGGGCGGGGACAACCCCGCCGGCTCCGTCCACGACGCCGTGGCAGCCGCTGTCCAGGTCGTCCGCGACTCCGGGCTTCCGTACCGCACCGACTCGATGTTCACGAGCATCGAGGGGGAGTGGGACGAGGTGATGGCCGTCGTGAAGGAGGCCACCGAGGCCGTCGGGCGCTATGGCCCGCGCGTCTCGCTCGTGCTCAAGGCGGACATCCGCCCCGGCCACTCCGGAGAGCTCGACGGCAAGGTCGAACGTCTCGAGGCCGCGATCCAGCGCCAGCAGCTCGAGAGCGGGCACGCAGCCCAGGACGAGTCCTGAGCTCCGTCGCCTGGTCCACGCGCGTCGCCGGTCCCGACGACGCCGACGTCCTGACCCGGCTGCACGTCGCCTGCCTGCGCGAGACCTACCAGCCGCTGTACGGCCAGGACTTCGCTGAGGCCCTGCTCTCGGAGGATTCGGTGGCGGACATCGCCGCCGAGGACCGCGAGTTCCTCTCCGATCCCGCCGGCCGCGTGGTGCTGGGGCTCGACGGCACGGGCGAGCCTGCGGGATTCGCCACGGTGTGCGACGGCCCCCAGCGCTGGGAGCTGCAGTTCGAGCCCGGCCTTCAGCCCGAGCGCGAGCTCGTGAAGCTCTACGTCCTGGAGCGCCTGCACGGCTCCGGACTGGGTCGGCAGCTGCTGGACGAGGCCGTCGAGGGCCACGACCCGGTCTACCTCTGGATCATGGCGGGCAATGCGCGGGCGGAGGCCTTCTACGCCAAGAACGGGTTCGAGCGCATCGGCCCGGCCTACCAGGCCGACGGCCCCTGGTCCGGGCAGGACACCTTCCGGATGCGCCGCTCCTAGACTGGCGCGCATGGGCCGACAGCGCAGGAACCGCAGGGACGATGCACAGGCCTCCGAGGATCCGGATGCGCTGCAGCCCGGGACGTGGCCGATCTCCACGGGAGAGGTCGAGCTGCGTCCGGATGACCTGAGCCCCGGCGCTTGGACGGTGCTCGTCAACGGCGTCCCGTCCTCGCACGTGGACCCTTCCCGGCCTGAGCTGCTCGACTTCGAGTACATGCGCTGGATGGCCGCGCTGCTGCGGACGCACGTGGCCGCGCACCTGGACCCGACGAGCCTGCGCGTGCTTCATCTGGGCGGCGGCGCCTGCTCCATGGCCCGCTGGGTCCACTGGCAGTGGCCGCAGGCCCGGCAGGTGGTCGTGGAGCTGGACGCGCGGCTCGTCGAGCTCGTGCGCGGCTGGTTCGACCTGCCGCGGGCCCCGCTGCTGCGCGTGCGCGCCGGGGAGGCTCGGGAGGTCACCGAGTCGCTGACCGAGTCCACGCGCGAGGTCGTGATCCGCGACGTCTTCGCCGGCTCTGTGACGCCCGAGCCGCTGACCACCGTGGAGTTCGCCCGTCAGGTCGATCGTGTGCTGGCCCCGGGCGGGCTGTACCTGCTCAACGTCGGTGACACCCGCGATCTGCAGGGAGCCCGCGCGGAGGCGGCGGCGCTGCGGGAGGTGTTCGAGCACGTGGCCGCCGTCGCCGATCCGGCGATGCTCAAGGGGCGCCGCTACGGCAACGTCGTGCTGGCCGCCTCCCATGCGCCCCTGCCCGCAGCTGCCTCGCCGGAGGCCGCGGCCATGGAGCGCGAGCTGCTGATCGACCCGGTGCCCGCTCAGCACAAGGACGCGAGCTGGGTGCGCGCATTCGTCGGCACCGTGCAGCCCCGCCGCGACCCCACCCCCTGAAACGCCGAGTGGATCCCCAGTTGCGCTGAAAGGCGGAATAGCGCAACTGAGGATCCACTCGGCGGTGTGGGGTCAGGGGATCAGAGGATCCAGCCCTCGATCACCCCGATGCCGAAGTACGCCACGAAGGCCGCGGCCACGACCCACATCAGCGGGTGGATCTCGCGGATCCGGCCCTGCACCACGCGGATGAACACGTAGGAGATGAAGCCGGCGCCGATGCCGTCGGCGATCGAGTACGTGAACGGCATGAGCACGAAGGTCAGGAACGACGGCACCGCGATGCCCCAGTCGTCCCAGTCGATGCGCACGACGTTCTTGGCCATCAGGAAACCGACGACCACCATGGCCGGGGCCACGGCCTCGAACGGCACGACCTCGACCAGCGGGGTGATGAACATGGCGGCCAGGAACAGCAGGCCCGTGACCACGTTGGCCAGGCCGGTGCGCGCGCCCTCGGCGATGCCGGTCGAGGACTCCACGAAGATCTGGTTCGAGGACACCGAGCCCGCGCCGCCGGCCACGGCGCCCGCGGCGTCGATGAGCAGGATGCGGTCGACGTTGTCGATCTTCCCGTCCTTGACCAGACCGGCCTGCTCGGAGAGCCCGACCATGGTGCCCATGGCGTCGAAGAAGATGGACAGCAGGATCGTGAAGATCAGCAGCAGCACGGTCGTGACGCCCAGCTGGGTCCACAGCCCGACCGGGTCGGCCTCGCCCACCAGGGACAGATCGGGCAGCGAGAACAGGCCCGTGGGGGTCGAGGGCACCACGAGCGACCAGCCGGCCGGATTCTCGCCGGAGGAGCCGGACGGCGCGACGGCCTCCAGGACGTGCGCCAGGACAGTGCCGCTGAGCACCGCGATCAGGATGGCCCCGCGGATGTTGCGGACCATGAGGGTGATCGTCAGCAGCAGCGTGATCACGAAGGTCAGCAGCGGCCAGCCGATGAGCTCGCCGCTCACGCCCAGGTCCACGGGCACGGTGGTCCCGGCGGCATCCGGCATGCGGCGCACGAAGCCCGCGTTGACGAGGCCGACCAGCGCGATGAACAGGCCGATGCCCACGACGATCGCCGACTTCAGCGAGGCCGGCACGGCGTTGAACACCGCGGTGCGGAAGCCGGTGAGCACGAGCACGAACATGATCACGCCGGCCCAGATGATCAGCCCCATGGCCTGCGCCCAGGTCAGCCCGGGCGTGGTGGCGATCGTGACGGCCAGGAACGCGTTGACTCCCAGGCCGGTGGCCACGGCGAACGGGGTCTTGGCCACGACGCCCATCAGGATCGTCATGACGCCGCCGATCAGGGCGGTCATGGCGGCCACGCGGTCCACGCCCAGCGTGGCGCCGGTCGAGTCCGCGCCCAGCCCCAGGATCAGGGGGTTGAGCACCACGATGTAGCTCATGGCGATGAACGTGGCGACGCCGCCGCGGACCTCGCGGCCCATGGTGGAGCCGCGCTCGGTCACCTTGAACCAGCGGTCGAGGCCGCCCTTGGGCGCCGACGGGGGTGCGGCGACGTCGGTGCCGGTGGCGGTCGCTTGCTCCGCGGAGGCGGGCGCGGTGTGCTCGGACGGGGCGTCGGAGGCCTGCCAGGGTGGCTGCGACGAGTCGCGCGAGAAGGGTGAGGACATGGTGCGGCTCTCTCGAGAAGGGCGCCGTCGGTCATGCGGCACGCCGACGGATCCGCCGATTCTACGGCGGGTCGCCGGGCCCGCCGCGGCCGATATGGGCCGGCGGGGTGTGGAGCCGGCCACACCTCCGCATCGCCGGCTCCTCCGTCAGGCGGAGTGGACGGCGCCGTCGAGGTAGAGCCACTGCCCGTCCACGCGGCGGAAGCGGGAGTTCTCGTGCTGGCTGCCGCGCGGGGCGTCGGTCCCGGGCATGGGCCGGTAGTGGGCGGTGAAGTCGACCGTGCCCCACTCCTCGAACGGGCCGCCGCCGGTGGTGGCGTGGATGTCGAGGCGGTACCAGCGCAGGTCCGGGTCCAGCTCGAGGGTCTCGGGCCGGGTGTCGGGGTGCCAGGTGCGCAGCAGGTGCTGCTCGTCGCCCACCGCGAAGGCGCTGAAGCGCGAGCGCATGAGGGCTTCTGCCGTGGGTGCGGGCCTGCCCTGGTGCAGCGGCAGGCAGCAGCCGCCGTAGACGTCGCCGGAGCCGCAGGGGCAGCGCGACTGCGGGTCGAGGGCGGCCGGGGTGGTGTCAGCGGGGAGCGTCATGGATCCGTTCGGGACGAGGGAGGGCCGGTCTGCGGTGCGATGCCGCCTCCCGGGCAGGGGAGGAGCGCACGGGCGGCCCGTGGGTCGGGACACTATGGCACGGGCCTGCCTCTGTCACCCTCATCCCGGGATCGCGCGACTACGATCGTCGGCAGGACGCTCACGACGAGGAGAGGGCCCGCATGCGCATTCCGCGGACGATGGCGATGGTCCTGGCCGGGGGAAAGGGCTCCCGGCTGGAGGCCCTGACGGAGCACAGGGTCAAGCCCGCGCTGCCGGTGGCCGGGACCTACCGGCTGATCGACATCTCGATGTCGAACCTGATGCACTCGCACCTGTCGGACGTGTGGGTGATCGAGCAGTACTTGCCGCACACCCTGAATCGGCACCTGAGCAACGGCCGTCCCTGGGACTTCGACCGCACGCACGGCGGTCTGCATGTGCTGCCTCCGTTCCAGGGGGCCGAGGGCGAGGGCTTCCCTCAGGGCAACTCGGACTCGCTGCTGCGGCAGAAGCAGACCATCCGGGAGTTCGACCCGGACCTGGTGCTCGTGCTCTCGGCAGATCACCTCTACACGCTGAACTTCCTGGACGTGATCGACACCCACCAGCGCCAGCGCGCCGACCTGACCCTGGTCACCACCCGAGTGGACGAGGATCCCTCCCGCTACTCCGTGGTGAGCACCGACGGACAGGGGCGCGTGAGGCAGTTCGCGTACAAGCCCGAGGACCCCCAGGGGCAGATCGTGGCCGCGGAGATGTTCCTCTTCGACGGACCCCAGCTGATCGAGGCGCTCGAGGACCTTCAGGAGGCCGAGGGCGGGCTGGAGGACTACGGCCACGACCTCATCCCGTGGTTCGTGCAGCGCCGCAGGGTCGTGGAGCACCGGATGGACGGGTACTGGATGGATCTGGGCACCCTGCAGTCCTACTGGACGGCACAGCTGCAGATCCTCGACGGCGACGGCGCCGTGCTGGATGACCCTCAGTGGCCCATCGTCTCCGGGCAGCCGCAGCTGCTCCCGGCCCGCATCGCGGCCTCGGCGGAGGTCTCGGAGTCTCTGATCTCGGCGGGCTCCCGGATCCGGGGCACGGTCGAGCACTCGGTGCTCAGTCCGGGGGTCGTGGTCGAGGAGGGCGCGGTCGTGCGCCACAGCGTGCTGCTCGACGGCGTTCGCGTGGGCGCGGGGGTGCAGCTCGAGAACGTGATCGTCGATGCCGGGGCCGAGATCGCCGGTGGCTCCAAGCGGGGCACGGCCGAGGCCGTCACGCTGATCGGGGCCGACGGCCGCGTGGCCGTGACCGAGCGCTTCGACCGCTCGGCGACGCTGCCCTCAGGCTTCTGACCCGCTGAACGGGCTCGGTGCCGGGTGCGCCGTCGGGAGCTCCCGCGCGGCGCCATCCGGGTCCGTCGGCGACCACCAGACCGCGCTGCTCGAAGGCTCGGAACCAGCCCTCCATGGGCCACCAGCCCCAGCGCCGGGCGAAGACCTCCGCGTTGCGCAGGATGTCGTCCAGGTGCTCGACCGGTGGCGAGGACACCGGGTGCCACTGGTGATACGCGTCGGCACCGCCCACCCACTGCAGCGCGACGCCGTGGGCGGACAGGTTCATGGCGAAGTCCGTGTCCTCGCCGCCGTAGCCGGTGAACTCCTCGCAGAAGCCGCCGAAGCGCTCGCGCAGTCCCCGCCACGTCCCGGCGCTGAGCGCGAAGCTCAGGGACCAGAACAGGACGTGCTCCCCGGGGCGAGCGCAGCGGGTCTGTCCGCGCGGGAGATCGGGGCGAGCGGGATGGGGGCTGCGCAGCGAGCTCAGCCGGTCGAGGTCGTAGGGGCGGTCCTGCGCGCGCAGGTAGGTCACGGGCCCGCACAGCACCCCGGGGCGCTCGGCAGCCGCAGCGGTGTAGGCCGCGCCGAGATCGGGACCGGGCAGGCAGTCGGCGTCGAGGAAGATGATCACGTCCGCACCGGCATCGCAGGCGGTGTCGCCAGCGGCGTTGCGCGCGGCCGCCAGGTTCACGGGCCCGGGCCCGGTGCGATCCAGCCGACGGGTCCCGGGGGCCTCGAAGGGCTCGGGGCCGATCTGCACCGTGTGGTGGACGGCCGCGGGCAGCCAGCGCCGCACGGCCTCGAGCTGGCGAAGGACATGGTCCCGCCGCCCGATCGAGCACACCGTCACGACGTGCACGGAAGGCGCCGCCGGCGCGCTCATGACCCGCCCCGCCCGTGTCCAGCCGCCCCGAGGACGGTCTCGGCGGCGCGGCTGGCGGCGCCGTCGACCTGCCATGCCCGGCGCCGGTCCTGCGGGGACCCCAGCAGCAGCGCGCGGTCGATGAGCTGCGGCCACTCGCCCGCCGCCGGCAGACCGGGTGCCTCGGGCACCACGGCCAGGCCGGCGTCGGCCAGGATGCGCGCGGTGGTCTCCTGCTCGGCGAAGGGGCGCTGCTGGGCCAGCACGATCATCGGGGCCCCGGCGGCGGCTGCATCGGCCACGGAGTTCTGCCCCGCCGCCGTGATCACGACCCCCGCCTCGGAGAGGACCTCGAACGGGTCCTCGACCCACTCGTCGAGCCCGAGCAGCCGGCAGCGCCCGCCCAGGTGAGCGGAGGCGATCCGCGCGACCTCGTGCCAGTAGGCAGGCGAGCCGTCCTGGCCGCCGCGGCCCAGCAGGATCGCCGCATCGCGACCGCGCACCGCGGACAGGGCGCGCCCCTCGAAGCGGCTGATCCCGCCCACCCGATGCACCCGCTCGGCTGACGGCGCCAGGTGAGCCGGCAGCGCAACCCAGTCAGGCCACGCCGCCACGATCCGATCGGCCAGCCGGAAGGAGAGCTCGTGCGGGGCGTCGTTGCGGATGCCCGGCAGGGCCTGGACGGTCGTGGGCACCCCGAGCAGGCGCACCAGCGCCGTCACCTCGACGGAGAGGTCCACGTGGACGACCGAGGGACGGTGATCGCGCACCCACGCGGCGATCATCGCCATGCGCTCGGTGTATCCGTCGTGGCCCTGCGGCGCCCAGTGCAGCGCCCCGTGGGCGGTGACGCCGCGCTCGTCGGCGGGGGCGTCCATCGGCAGGACCACGTCGGCCTCGGGGTGGGAGGAGAGGATCACCGCCTCCTCGTGCGGGGCCAGGGCGCGGGCGAGCGCGCGGCAGCGGGTGAGATGCCCGGCCCCCTGATGATGGGCGTACAGGCCGATCACGTCGCGATCACCTCCTCGAACAGGGACAGGTACCGATCGATCATCACCTTCAGGTCGAAGCGCTCCACCGCGATGGCCCGGGCCTCGGCGCGCGGCTGGTGCAGGGCTGCGCGGGCCGCGCGCACGAGGTCGTCGACGTCGTCGGGCCGGGCCAGGTGCTCGGGCACGGTGCGCAGGATCTCGGGGATGCCCCCGCGGCTGAACGCGGCCACGGGAGTGCCGCAGGACAGCGCCTCGATCAGCACGAGCCCGAACGGCTCATCCCACTGCGGCGTGGCCAGGGCCAGCGAGGCCCGCCCGACCTCGTCCATGATCTGCTCCGGAGTCATGGCCCCGAGCCAGCGCACCTGATCCCCCAAGTGTGCGGCGATCCGCTGGGAGAAGTAGGTCGGATCCGCGCAGCGCCCGATCAGGGTCAGCGGCATCCCGAGCCGGCGGCAGGCCTCGATGGCAAGGTGGGGGGCCTTCTCCCGGGTCAGGCGCCCGAACCAGACCGCCCCTCCGCCGCCGGGGCCCGGGCGCCACTGGTCCGTCTGCACGCCGTTGTGGATCACCTCCGCGGCGCGCGGCAGCGACCACTGGCGGGCCGTGAACCGGCTGACCGCGCAGAACCTCTCGGAGGCGCCCGCAACCCGACCGAGCACGCCCTGCATGTCGTCCTGGGGCGGGGTGTGCAGGGTCGTGACCATCGGCGGGCGACGGGCGGGGCCCAGCTCCAGGATGGAGGGGTGCACGCTGTTGTTGTGCACCAGGTCGTAGTCGGAACGCTCCAGATACCGGCAGACGCGGGCGAAGGCGGCGGTCTCGGACTCCCGGGCACCGGGCGGATAGCGGTCGTCGCGGGCGCCGTGCTCGTGCCCGCTCCAGTCGACGCCGGGGAACTCCAGATCGCGGCGATGCCCCTGGGAGCCTGCGGCTGCGAACAGGTCGACGTCGAGCCCGCGACAGCGCAGCCCCTCGACCATGCGCTGGACGAAGACCTCGAGCCCTCCGCCGAAGGGTGGGGCGATCGGCATGCGCGACGGGCCGATCACGGCGATCCTCATGATCCTGCCTCAGCAAGCAGCTCGCGGTGCCGCAGCGCGATGCGCTCGGCCTGGGCGGCGCGGTCGCCGGCCCATGGCAGGGGTGCGACGCCCAGAGCCTGTGCGGCCGCACGGGCGGCATCGCGGCCGTCGCCCGTGCGGCAGGAGAGCACCGCGCCCGGCTGGTCGGCCTGATCCGCGAAGTGCCCGCAGTCCGGGGCCACGACCACGACGCCCAGGTCCCGGCACATCTCCAGCCACCCGGAGTGGGTCCCGCGAAGGTAGGGGAGGACGACGACGGCGCACTCGGCCACCTGCGTGAACAGGCGCTCGTCGTCCATCCGCCGATGCACCACGAGCTCCAGGCCCTGGATGCCGCTCAGGCCGCGACCCAGCTCGGTGCCGGCCGCGCGCTCGTCCAGGAAGACGGTGAGTCGGGCGCCGACCCCTCGGAGCCCCTCGGCCAGATCCCGGTGCCAGGACAGCTCCCGCACGGTGCTGGCCCGCAGGTCCTTGAGGAACACGGCGACCCCGAGCGAGGGCCCGCCGCGCTCGCGGACCTGCTCCTGCAGTCGTCGCGCTCGCTGCGGCGCGACGACGCAGGGGTGGGCGATGACCTCAGCCCGGCGGCCGAATCGCCGGTGGATCTCCTCGGCCGCCGAGCCGGTGAGGGTGATGACGGTCTCGGCTGCCTCGATCAGCACGGCCAGGCGCTCGAGGTGCTCCCGCTGCTCCTGAGCGGTGCGCAGATGCGGATGGGACAGATCGTGCACGGTGAGCACCAGACGGATCCCGGAGGCGCGGCACTGCTCGACGAGCTCGCGCATCTGCTGCGGGGTGCGGTGCTCGAAGCCGAAGTGCACGTGCAGGACATCCACGCGATCGGCGTCCTCGGCCAGGCGCTGCGCTTCGAGCAGCGGGTGCGGGATCCAGGTCCCCGGTCCTGCTGTCTCGAGCTCGGGGGGTGCGACGAGCTCGAATCCGTCCCAGCCGGCCAGCGGCTCCACGGCGTCCACATAAGGGTGATGGGCGGGGATCGGCGCTGCTCGCAGCCTCTGACTCCCCTGCACAGCACGATGCACCGCTGTCAGCCCTCCACCGCCTTCCGCGCAGAAGGGACCCCACGGGGCCCCTTGTCATAAGTATCGTTATCATCATACGGTGAGCAACCCCGGGCGCGCGAAGCACTATGCGGACTTCTACGGACAGGCCTCGGAGCGCGCCGGACAGGACGACGCCGCCCCGGGTGATCTGCCCCTCGTGGTCGTGATCGGCAACTGCCAGGCGGAGTCTCTGCGCGTGCTGCTGGATGCCGATCCCGGCCTGCGCTCCGTGCGCGTCCCGCCGGTCTTCGAGTGGGGCACCCGCGATGCCGAGGCGGCCGCCCGGCTCCTGGCCCGGACCGACGCGCTCGTGATGCAGCCGGTGCGCGACGACTACCGCGGCCTGCCCTCCGGCACGCGCCAGCTCGAGGCGCTGCTGCCGTCGTCGTCCCTCCGGCTGCGCATCCCGGTGCTGCGCTATGCCGGGCTGCACCCGTTCCAGGTCATCGTCCGGGACCCGGAGGACAGCTCGCTGGATCCGCCCGGGGTGCCGTACTCGGATCTGCGCACGCTCGCGCAAGCCTCGCGGGCGGGCGCGGGCTTCAGGCCCGACGCCCTGCCGCCGAACGCCCCGCAGCTGGAGGCCGAGGCGCTGGAGGCCCTGCATGCCGAATCCGTGGGGCAGCTGCGAGCACGCGAGCAGGCCCATGGCACGGTCGTCATGTCGGATGCGCTCGAGGCCCGTCCGCACTGGCACACCATCAACCACCCCGACAACGCGACGCTGCGCATCCTGGCCCAGCGGGTGCTGGAGGAGCTGGGCCGGGGGCTGGGCTTCGCCCCGGACCCGGATGGCGTCGCCGATCCCGGGCGCGAGCTGCTGCGCTCGGTGGAGGCCCCCGTGGATCCGGCGCACGCGAGGGCGCTCGGGGCTGTCCTGCGCCCCGATGCGCGCACGAGCGGATGGCGGCTGGGCACAGGCCGGGACGCCCGGGAGCTCGACGAGGCCGGGATCGCCCGGGAGCAGCTCGCCTTCTGCCGGGCCAGGCCGCGGCTGATCGAGCGCGCCCTGGCCCGACACGGGCAGCGCATGACCATGCTGGGGCTGCTGCCGTGAGCCGCCGGGCATCGGTGATCAGCCATCTGGTCGTGGGCCCCGAGAGCCACGGGGTGGTCCGGCACGGGCTGGGCCTGTTCCACGCCGCGCGGGAGGCCGGGGTCGGCGGGTTCGACCACCGGCTCGTGCGACGGACCGTCGAGCTGCCCGTCGCGGAGCCGTCCGCTCAGGCGCTGCTGCACGTCAGCTTCACCGACGCCCTGTTCGGCGCCGATGCGGACGGCGCGGTCGAGGCCGTGCTGCGGCTGCGCGGCCGCGGCCTGCTGAGCGTGGGTCCCCACGACGTGCCGCAGCCGGAGGAGGGGGCGCAGAGGTTCGCTCGCCGCCGCACGGCCTTCGCCCGCCTGGTGCGCGGCGCCGATCTGGTGATCGCCCACTCCGAGCACGAGGCTGCGGCCCTGCGCGCGCTGGCCGGCGAGGGGCCCGACGGCGGGGCGAGCACCGCCGTGCGCGCAGTGCCGCTGCCCCTCGAGGAGGCTCTGCCCGTCGGGCGCCCCGCGGCCGCCGGCGATGGCGGGGTCGTGGGGGTTCTGGGCTTCGTGCATCCCGGCAAGGGCATCGAGGATGTGATCGACTCCGTGCCGCGGGGGACCCTGGTGCGCGCGATCGGGGCGAGTGCGGCGGGCCACGACGCCGACGTCCAGGTGCTGCGGGAGCGCGCCGCGGCGCGCGGGGTGCGCTTCGAGCTCACGGGCTACGTCCCCGAGCCCGAGCTGGCGGGGCAGCTGGAGGCGGTCGACGTCCCCGTGTGCCCGCACCTGCACGTCTCCGCCTCGGGCTCGCTCAACACGTGGATCGCCCACGGGCGCCGGCCGCTCGTGGTGGACGGCCCGTACATGCGCGAGATCGACGAGCGCTGGCCCGGCGCCGTGCTGCGTCGTCGGCGCGAGGAGCTGGGGACGGCGGTGGGCGAGCTGCTGGCCGAGCCGCGGCGGACCCGGGCCGATCGCCCGCTGCCGCGGTGGGGCTGGGCGCAGGTCGCCGAGGCCTATGCGGATGCGTGGAAGGAGCTGCTGCGATGACGCTCGCGTCCGCTGGGGCCGACAGCGGCGGGATCTCCGTGGTGATCCCGTACTTCGAGGACCAGGAGGGCCTGGACGCTGTGCTCGCGGGGCTGCGCGCGCAGGAGCCGGTGCAGGCGCTGGAGATCGTCGTGGCCGATGACGGCTCCGCGCGCCCGCCCCGGGTCCCCGCCGGGGTGCGCGTGGTGCGCCAGGATGACCGCGGGTTTCGAGCGGCGGCGGCGAGGAACCTGGGGGCCGGGCACTGCCGCGGCGGGATCCTGGTCTTCCTCGATGGCGACACCGTGCCCGAGCCGGGCTACCTCGCCGCCGTCGAGGAGGCCCTGCGCGAGCATCCCCACGCCCTCGTCGTGGGGACCAGGGTCCATGTGGACGACACCGCGCAGCCGCCGCGTGATCTGGGCGAGCCGCAGTGGCTGGCCCGGGCGTGGGCGCAGACCGATCATCTGCGCCGCCACGACGACTCCCACTTCCGGTACGTGATCTCCGCGGTGCTCTCCTGCCGCCGCTCGACCTTCGAGCGCCTCGGCGGGTTCGACGCCGCGATGGTCGGCTACGGCGGGGAGGACTGGGAGCTGGGCTGGCAGGCCGTGCTGGGCGGCTGCGAGCTGCTGCATGCCCCGGCGGCGCGCGCGGTGCACCGCGGGGCCGACTGGGGTGGGCGCTCGGAAGCCGATCCGTCGGCGGCCGTGCTGCAGAAGAACCGCGAGAGCCTGCGCCTGGCCTCGCGGATCACCCACCCGATCGCCCGGCCCTCGGGGATGGTGCATGCCGTGGCGGACATCGTGGTCACCTGGGGCGATGCCGCGCAGAGGGAGGAGCACCTGCGCACGGGCACGGCCGCACTCGCGGTGCGGGATCTGCTGGGATCCGGCGATGTCCACGTGCGGCTCCCGGGCGGGCCCGGGGACATGGCAGAGGAGCTGGAGGAGATGCTGGCGGCCGATCCGCGGGTGCAGCTGGGGAGACCCGCTCCCTCCGTCGGCGGGCCGGGGGGCGCCGCCCGTGTCCGTCCGCGCTTCGAGGTCGAGCTGGTGCGCGCCTGCCGCATCCCGCCGGGCGGTCTGCAGGAGGCCTGCGAGCAGGCGGCGGCCCACGATGCGCCCGCGCTGGTGGTCACGGGCGGCGGCCAGGTGCTCGCGCGGATCCACCCCGTCCGGGTCGCGGCTCGCACCGCCCTCGGGCTGCGCGGCCGGGATCCCGGGGAGGCCGTCGGCGCGGAGGAGCAGATGCTGCGCCTGATCCGCTGCTGGCCGCTGCTCCAGGCGGGCACGCGGCTCGAGGACGTCTTCCGGGATGACGCATGAGCCGGGCCGTTAACTTAGTCAAGCCTGAGAAGTCAATGATGACGCCGGGTGACCTCCCATGTGACGCGGCGGCCCCCGTCGTCGTTCCATGGTCGGCATGACGAGCGAGACCACTTCGCGCCCTGCACGCGCACGCAAGCCCAAGCCCGAGGGGCAGTGGGCGGTCGACGGCCGCGAGCCCCTGAACCACAACGAGGAGTTCAAGGCCGCCGACGACGGCTTCGCCGTGCGCGCCCGGATCGAGCAGAAGTACTCGAAGGAGGGCTTCGCCTCGATCGATCCCGATGATCTGCACGGGCGCTTCCGCTGGTGGGGGCTGTACACCCAGCGCCGCCCCGGGATCGACGGCGGCCGCACCGGCGCGCTGTCGGACGCGGAGATCGAGGACGAGTACTTCATGATGCGCGTGCGCCTGGACGGCGGCGCCATGTCCCGCGCCCAGCTGCGCTGCCTGGCCGGGATCTCGCAGGAGTTCGCCCGCGGCACCTCGGACATCACGGACCGGCAGAACATCCAGTACCACTGGATCCGCGTGGAGGACGTCCCGGAGATCTGGCGGCGCCTGGACGAGGTCGGTCTGGACACCGTCTCGGCCTGCGGCGACGTCCCCCGCGTGATCCTGGGCTCCCCGGTGGCCGGTGCGGCCGCCGACGAGATCCTGGACCCCACGCCCGCGATCGAGACGCTGAAGGCCGAGGTGCGCACCCTCGAGTTCTCCAATCTGCCGCGCAAGTACAAGACCGCGGTCACCGGGCACCCGTCGCTGGACGTGGCCCACGAGATCAACGACTGCTCGTTCGTGGGCGTCGTGCACCCCGAGCTCGGCCCCGGCTACGACCTGTGGGTCGCCGGCGCGCTGTCGGTGCAGCCGTACCTCGGCCAGCGCCTGGGCGTGTTCGTGCAGGAGGACCAGGTTCGCGACGTCTGGCGCGGGATCACCTCGATCTTCCGCGACTACGGCTACCGCCGCCTGCGCAACCGGGCCCGCATGAAGTTCCTCATGAAGGACTGGGGGCCGCAGAGGATGCGCGAGGTGCTCGAGACCGAGTACCTGGGCTATGCCCTGGCCGACGGCCCCGCCCCGGCCGCGCCCACCGGCCCCTCGGACCACATCGGCGTGCACCGGCAGAAGGACGGCCGGAACTACCTGGGCGCGGCCCCGCGCGTGGGCCGCATGCCGGGGGAGAAGCTCGCCGCGCTGGCCGAGATCATGGAGCGCTTCGGCTCGGACCGGGTGCGCCTGACCCCGCAGCAGAAGATCGTCCTGCTGGACATCGCCGATGACGACGTCGACGCCGCGATCGAGGCCCTCGACGAGATCGACCTCAAGGTCAAGCCGTCGCCGTTCCGCCGCTCGACCATGGCCTGCACGGGCATCGAGTTCTGCAAGCTGGCGATCGTGGAGACCAAGCAGGTCGCCTCGGACACCATCGACGAGCTCGAGCGCCGTCTCGAGGACCTCGAGCTGGACGTGCCGATCTCCCTGCACATCAACGGCTGCCCCAACTCGTGCGCGCGCATCCAGGTCGCCGACATCGGGCTCAAGGGCCAGCTGCTGCCGACCGAGGACGGCGGCTCCAAGCCCGGCTACCAGGTGCACCTGGGCGGCGGGCTGACCAGCTCGGAGCACGGCGGCGACGCCAACCTGGGCCGCACCGTGCGCGGGCTCAAGGTGTTCCAGGACGAGCTGCCCGAGTACGTGGAGCGCCTGACCCGCCGCTTCGCGGAACAACGCGAGCCCGGAGAGGGTTTCGCCGCGTGGAGCACCCGCGCCGAGGAGGAGGATCTGCAATGACCGCTGGAACCGCTGAGAAGACGCTGCGCAGCGAGGACGAGCTGCGCGAGCTCGCCGCCGCGGGCGCTCGCGAGCTGGGCGCCGAGCTCGACGCCGACGGCCACGTCCCGGCCCAGGGCGAGGCCGACCACACGGCCGCGATCCGCTGGGTCGCCGAGAACTTCCCGAACGCACGGGTGGCCGTGGCCTGCTCTATGGCCGACCTGGTCCTGCCGGCGCTGGTGGCCGAGCAGATCCCGAACGTGGACGTGCTCTTCCTGGAGACCGGCTACCACTTCCCGGAGACCGAGGGCACCAAGGAGGCCGCCAAGGCCATGCTGGACATCAACGTGATCGACGTGATGCCCAAGCTGACGGTCGCCCAGCAGGACGAGCAGCACGGCAAGGACCTGTTCCGCACGAACCCCACGGCCTGCTGCGCCATGCGCAAGGTGGAGCCGCTGGCCGAGTCCCTGCAGGACTACGAGGTCTGGTTCACCGGCGTGCGCCGCGACGAGTCGCCCACGCGCACCGACGCCCCGCTCGTGTCCTTCGACGAGACCCACAAGCTGGTCAAGGTCAACCCCATGGTCCGCTGGTCGCTGGACGACCTGGTGGAGCACTCGAACAGCGAGGGGCTGCCCGTGAACCCGCTGCTGTCCGAGGGCTACCTCTCGATCGGCTGCGCGCCCTGCACCCGCAAGGTCGCCCCGGGCGAGGACCCCCGCGCCGGGCGCTGGTCCGGCAGCGACAAGATCGAGTGCGGCATCCACCTCTGATGCCCGCGCGGGTCCGCCCGCACCACGAGACCACCGCACCTTCAGGAGAGCGAGACCCCATGACAGAGACCGCCGCGTCTGCCGCCGTGTCCGCCACGGGCGAGCAGTCCGCCCTGGACGCCCTCGAGTCCGAGGCCATCCACATCATCCGCGAGGTCGTCGCCGAGTTCGACCGCCCCGCCATGCTGTTCTCCGGCGGCAAGGACTCCGTGGTCATGCTCCACCTGGCGGCCAAGGCGTTCTGGCCGGCGGCGATACCGTTCCCGGTGCTGCACGTGGACACCGGGCACAACTTCCCGGAGGTCCTCTCCTTCCGCGACCGCACGGTCGAGCGGCTGGGGCTTCGCCTGGTCGTGGCCTCCGTCCAGGAATACATCGACGACGGCCGCCTCACCGAGCGCGCCGACGGCACCCGCAACCCGCTGCAGACCACCCCGCTGCTGGACGCGATCGCCGACAACCGCTTCGACGCCGTGTTCGGCGGCGGGCGCCGCGACGAGGACAAGGCCCGGGCCAAGGAGCGCATCCTGTCCCTGCGCGACGAGTTCGGGCAGTGGGATCCGCGCAACCAGCGCCCCGAGCTGTGGAACCTGTACAACGGGCGCCACACGGCGGGCCAGCACGTGCGCGCCTTCCCGATCTCCAACTGGACCGAGCTGGACATCTGGCGCTACATCGAGCGCGAGCACATCGACCTGCCCCCGATCTACTTCGCCCACGAGCGCGAGGTCTTCCAGCGCGACGGCATGTGGATGTCGGTGACCCCCGTGTCCCAGCCGCGCAAGGACGAGCAGATCGAGGCGAAGCAGGTCCGCTACCGGACGGTGGGCGACATGTCCTGCACCGGAGCGGTGGTCTCCCAGGCCGCCACCGTGGCCGACGTCGTCGCGGAGGTGGGCGTCTCCACGCTGACCGAGCGAGGCGCCACCCGCGCCGATGACCGCATCTCCGAGGCCGCCATGGAGGATCGCAAGAAGGACGGCTACTTCTGATCCTCCGGGCCGTGAGCCCCGCTGCCTCCGCCCCGTCCACGCCCCAGCGCCGATGCGCGCCGAAGAACCACAGAAGGTGCCCGTGACCGAGACCTCCGCTCCCGCCGTGACCTCCACGATCGATCCCGGCTCGCTGTTCCGCTTCGCGACCGCCGGCTCCGTCGACGACGGCAAGTCCACCCTGGTGGGCCGGCTGCTGCACGACGCCAAGGCGATCCTGGCCGATCAGCTCGAGGCCGTGGCCCGCACCTCCGCCGAGCGCGGCTTCGGCGGCGGCGAGGGCAAGCTGGATCTCGCCCTGCTGACCGACGGGCTGCGCGCCGAGCGCGAGCAGGGCATCACGATCGATGTGGCCTACCGCTACTTCGCGACCGACCGCCGCTCGTTTGTGCTGGCCGACTGCCCCGGGCACGTGCAGTACACGAAGAACACGGTCACCGGCGCCTCGACCGCCGACGCCGTCGTCCTGCTGGTCGACGCCCGCCACGGCGTGCTCGAGCAGACCCGCCGCCACCTGGCCGTGACGGCGCTGCTGCGCGTCCCGCACGTGATCGTGGCCGTCAACAAGATCGACCTGGTGGACTGGTCGCAGGCCCGCTTCGACGAGATCCGCGACGAGATCACCGAGGTCGCTCGCAGCATCGGCTCCGAGGAGCTCCTCCAGGGTCTGAAGGTCGTGCCGGTCTCCGCACTGGAGGGCGACAACGTCGTGGAGCCCTCCGAGCGGCTGTCCTGGTACTCCCGGGGCGGCTACGACGGCCGCCCGCTGCTGCGGATCCTCGAGGAGCTGCCCACGGTCGACGAGTCCGGCCGCGGCGAGGCCCGACCCTTCCGCTTCCCCGTGCAGTACGTCATCCGCCCGCAGGGAGGCGTGGCCCAGGGCGTGGATCCCGAGGCCACCCGCGACTACCGCGGCTACGCCGGGCAGATCGCTTCCGGGACCGTCTCCGTGGGCGATGAGGTCGTCGTGCAGCCGTCGGGGCGCCGGAGCACGGTCGTGGGCATCGACGTGGCCGGCACGGCCTCCGAGCAGGCCGGTCCCTTCCCGGGCGAGCAGCTCACGGAGGCCGCCGCCCCGCGCTCGGTGACGCTTCGCCTGGCCGATGACCTCGACGTGGCCCGCGGCGAGCTCATCGCCGCAGCCGATCCGACCCCGCCGGAGCCGGTCAAGGAGATCGCGGCCCGCCTGGCCTGGCTCGGCGAGACCCCTCTGCGCCCGCGCTCCCGCGTGCTGCTCAAGCACGGCACCGCCACGGTCAAGGCCATGGTGGGCGAGATCGTCGGCGCCCTGGACCTGGAGACCATGCAGCTGGGCCAGGCCCAGTCCCTCGAGCTCAACGACATCGGCTCGGTCGTGCTGCGCACCCCGTCGGCGCTGCCGCTGGACGACTACGCCCAGCTGCGCCGCACCGGTGCCTTCCTGCTGATCGACGAGCAGTCCGGGAACACCCTGGCCGCCGGCCTGGTCGGGGAGGGCTGAGTGGCCGAACGCAGCCGCGGCCGCGACGGCGCCCCAGAACCGCTGGAGACCGTCACGCGCACCCCCGGCGGGTCCCAGGGGCGGCAGCGGCCCAAGCGCCGCTTCACCGGCTGGCCCCTGGTGCTCACAGGCCTGGCCGTGCTGCTCGTGCTGTCCGTGACGGCCACGGCGCTGCGCGCCAACGGGACGCTGGACGCGCTCGAGGACCAGCGGATCCAGACCTCGGATGCCGACGAGCTCACGCTGGGCTACTTCGCCAACCTGACGCACGGCCCGGCGCTGGCCGGTGTCCACGACGGGATCTTCGACGAGGCGCTGGGCAGCACCGAGCTGAGCACCCAGGTCTTCTCGACCGGCCCCACGACCATCGAGGCCATGAACTCCGGCGAGGTCGATGCCGCGTTCATGGGCCCGAACCCCGCGATCAACTCGTACGTGCAGTCCGGCGGCGAGTCGATCACGATCATCGGCGGGGCGACCTCCGGCGGTGCGCAGTTCATCGTCTCCGACGACGTCGCCGGCGAGGACGACCTGGCCGGGCGCACGTTCGCGACCCCGGCGCTGGGCGGCACGCAGGACGTGGCGCTGCGCGTGTGGCTCGAGGAGCGCGGCTACGAGGTGGACACCGGCTCCCCGGACTCCGTCTCGATCACGCCCATGCCCTCCGGTCAGGCGCTGCAGACCTTCCGGCAGGGCCAGATCGACGGCTTCTGGGGCCCCCAGCCGTGGGTCACCCTCATGACCGAGGAGGGCGGTCGCGTGCTCGTGGACGAGGGCGATCTATGGCCCGACGGCGAGTACCCCACGACGGTGCTGGCCGTGCGCACCGACTACCTCAAGGAGCACCCGCAGACCGTGGAGAAGCTGCTCGACGGCCTCGAGGACTCGGTCGAGCACCTCGAGCAGATGCCGCAGGAGGACGAGGCCGTCATGCTCAACGAGGCGATGGTCGACGCCCAGGGCCAGGCGCTGCCCGAGCAGACGCTGATCAGCGCCCTGGAGCAGATGCAGTGGACCGCCGATCCCATGGCCTCGACGTATTCGACCCTGCTCGACAACGGCGTCTCCGCCGGGGTCACGCAGGATGCCTCGCTGGACGGCATGGTCGACGTGGAGCCGCTGAACCGCGTGCGCGAGCAGCGAGGCCTGGAGCCCGTGGAGGCCCAGCAGTGAGCGGGCAGTCCGTGATCCGCATGGACGGGCTGGCCAAGTCCTTCGGAGGGCCTGCCGTGCTCGCGGACCTGGACCTGGAGGTGCGCCGCGGCGAGTTCGTGACCCTGCTCGGGGCCTCGGGCTCCGGCAAGACGACGCTGCTGAACATCATCGCCGGACTCGAGGAGCCCACCGCGGGCAGCGTCACGGCCCCTGCCGAGGGCTGCGCGTTCATGTTCCAGGATGCCTCCCTGTTCCCGTGGCTCACCGCCGGGCAGAACGTCGAGCTGGCCCTCGAGCTGGCAGGCGTGCCCCGTGCCCAGCGCCGCGAGCGGGCCGAGGAGCTGCTCGAGCTCGTGCGCCTGCCGCAGGTCGCGGACAAGCGCCCGCACGAGCTCTCCGGAGGCATGCGCCAGCGCGTTGGCCTGGCCCGCGGCCTCGCCCAGGAGCGCGAGGTCCTGCTGATGGACGAGCCCTTCTCGGCGCTGGACGCCATCACCCGGGACCTGCTCCAGGAGGAGCTGCTGCGGATCTGGGAGGTCACCGGGCGCACCATCGTGTTCATCACCCACAACGTCTCCGAGGCCGTCCACCTGGGCCAGCGCGTGCTGCTGCTGTCGTCGCGGCCCGGGCGGATCGTCGAGCAGTGGGACACGGGGCCCTGGAAGGATCCGGACTCCTACGGCTTCGAGGCCAGCGGCCAGACCTCCGAGGAGACGCTGGCGGAGCTGACCCGCACCATCACCCGCCGCCTCAGGGAGGAGATCGGCCGCCATGCCCGCTGATCGCACCACCGCCGGCGCCCAGACGCCCTGGGCGCAGGGTCGCGGCACGCCGTCGTCGGGCCCGTCGTCCTCGGAGACGTCCGCGTCCAGCCCCGACTCCCCGGACAGCGCCCTGGCGGGGCTGGACGCGCTGCAGTCCGACGGCCGCCGTCGACGCTCCCCGGGGGAGGTCTTCCGGCAGCGCGCCGCCCCCACGCTGGCCGCGCTCGTGGCCGCCGTGCTGATCTGGCAGCTGCTCGTGGCCCTGATCGATCCGCGCCCGGACATCATGCCGGGACCGATCGACGTCGCCCGGCAGATCGGGGCGGCCACCGCCGACGGCACGCTTCCCGGGGCGCTGGGCACGTCGCTGTGGCGAGGCATCAGCGGCTTCCTGATCGCGGTTCTGGTGGCCACGCCTCTCGCCCTGCTGATCGCCTCGTGGCAGGGGCTGCGCAACGCGGTGGGCCCGCTGATCTCCGGCATGCAGGTGCTGCCCTCGGTGGCCTGGGTGCCGGCGGCGATCGTGTGGTTCGGCCTGTCGGATGCCACGGTCTACTTCGTGGTGCTGATGGGCGCGATCCCGTCGATCGTCAACGGCATGCTGGCCGGCGTGGACCAGATCCCGCCGCAGCTGCTCAAGGCCGGGCGGATCATGGGGGCCACGGGCTCCACGCTGGCGCTGAAGGTCGTGCTGCCCGCGGCGATGCCGGGCTATGTGGCTGGGCTCAAGCAGGGCTGGGCGTTCTCGTGGCGCTCCCTGATGGGTGCCGAGCTCATCGCGATCGGCGGCTCGATCGGCTTCGGGCTGGGCTCCCTGCTGGCGCAGGGCCGCACCGTCTCGGACATGGCGGTCGTGCTGACCGCCGTGCTGACCATCCTGGCGGTCGGCATCGTGATCGAGCTGCTGCTGTTCAACCCGCTCGAGAAGCGGCTGCTGCGAGGTCGCGGCCTGCTGCGGTCCTGAGCGGACCAACTCATTGCTTAGGCTGGCCTCAGTGGATCAGCCGCAGAAACGTACGCACGGCCCCCGGCTGGGGCCGAGGAGGAGAGATACATGACGGAGCAGACGCAGACGCAGGGCGCCGCACGGCCGCTGCGCGTGGCGATCATCGGCGCCGGCCCCGCGGGCATCTACACCGCGGACATGCTGGCCAAGTCGGAGGCCGTGAAGTCCGGCGAGGTGGAGGTCTCGATCGACATCTTCGACCGCTACCCCACCCCCTTCGGCCTGATCCGCTACGGCGTGGCCCCCGATCACCCCCGCATCAAGGGCATCATCACGGCCCTGCGCCAGATCCTGGGCAGCGGCGCGGTGCGCTTCTTCGGCAACGTCGAGTACGGCCGGGACCTCACCCTGGGCGACCTGCAGGACCTCTACGACGCCGTCGTGTTCTCCACCGGCGCCGTCAAGGACGCCCCGCTCGAGGTCGAGGGCGTCGAGCTCGACGGTGTGCACGGAGCGGCGGACTTCGTCGCCTGGTACGACGGCCACCCCGACTACCCGCGCGAGTGGCCCCTGGAGGCGGAGCAGGTCGCGGTCATCGGCAACGGCAACGTGGCCCTGGACGTGGCCCGCGTGCTGGCCAAGCACGCGGATGACATGCTCACCACCGAGATCCCGGGCAACGTGTACCAGGGGCTGAAGGCCAGCCCGGTCACGGACGTCCACGTCTTCGGCCGCCGCGGCCCGGCCCAGATGAAGTTCACCCCGCTCGAGCTGCGCGAGCTCGGCAAGGTCCCGGACGTCGACGTCATCGTCCACGACGAGGACTACTCCCCGGAGGACGTGGCCGACGAGGCAGCCGGTGACTCCAACCAGGCCAAGGTCATGCTCAAGACCCTGCGCAAGTGGGTCGAGGACGAGACCCCCAAGACGGCCTCGCGCCGCCTGCACCTGCACTTCTTCCAGCGCCCGGAGCGGATCCTGGGCGAGGACGGCAAGGTCGTGGCGCTGCGCACCGAGCGCACCCGCCTCAACGAGGACGGCTCCGTGTCCCCGATCGGCGAGTACGTCGACCACCCCATGGGCGCCGTCTACTACGCGATCGGCTACCTGGGCTCGCCGCTGCCGGAGATCCCGTTCGACCTCCACCGCGGCGTGATCCTGAACCAGGAGGGGCGCGTGGTCGATCCCGAGGGCTCGGTGCTCAACGGCGTCTACGCCTCCGGCTGGATCAAGCGCGGACCCGTGGGTCTGATCGGCGCCACCAAGTCTGATGCCCTCGAGACCATCACGCACCTGCTCGAGGACCGCGGCCAGCTCTCGGCCGTGCGCCCCGAGCCCGAGGCGGTCGTGGAGACCCTCGAGTCCAAGGGCGTCGAGTACACCACCTGGGACGGCTGGCTGCAGCTCGACGAGCATGAGCAGGCCCTCGGCGCCTCCTCCCACGACGCCGAGGGCAACCCCCGCGAGCGCGTGAAGGTCGTGGACCGCGAGGAGATGGTCCGGGTCTCCCGACAGGGCTGAGCCCCGTCTGCCGGTCCTGCCCCGCTCGCGGGGCGGGGCCGGCAGCTGCTCTCAGAGGCCCAGCAGGCCGCGGGCGGTGTCGTTGAGCAGGAGGCCCCGGGGGTCCGCCTGCTCGCGCACGGCCAGGAAGTCGTCCCAGTGCGCGTACATGGGACGCAGCTGCTCGGCCTGCAGTCCATGCCGACCGCCCCAGTGGGGGCGTCCGTCGTGGGCCAGGAAGACCTCTTCGAGGGCCTCGAAGGTCTCCGGGCGCCAGCGCCGCCAGAACTGCCGCACCGTGATCCACCCGGTGTAGCGCGCGTGCGCCGGAGACAGCCAGGTCTCCTCCGGCGCCGAGCATCGCACGCTCAGCGGGAGGCCCAGATCGGCCTGCTCGCGCTCGAGCACCTTCTGCACCTCGCGGAAGGTCTCCGGGAGCTGCTCGAGGGGCACGGCCCACTCGGTCTGCAGGAACTTCACGGGCCTCGAGGAGGCGAAGACCTTGTAGGACAGATCCGTGTAGCGCCGCGAGCTCAGCGACAGCGAGTCCAGCCGGCGCAGCCCGGGGATCGCTCGCGGGGCGGCCCCGGCCAGGCGGTTCAGGGCCGCCGGCAGGGCGCGGCGCAGGACGGCGTCGTCGCTGCGGCGCACGCCCTGGGCCATCCGGGAGCCGGGGGCGGACCATTCGGAGGGCAGCCGGTGCAGGCGGCTCATGATGTGGGTGTGGGCGGAGTCGCTGCCCGGGTTCCAGTACAGCTCGAAGTGATCGGCCGAGGCCATGCGTTCGCCCAGGCCCGCGATCAGCGGCTCGAGCGACTCGTTGAACTCGGCGGAGTGCAGGCGGAAGGAGTCCTCGCACTGCACCGTGACGGCGGCGATCACACCGACGACGCCCAGCCCGGCCCGGGTCGCCTGGAAGAGCTCCGGGCGCTGGGTGAGGGAGCACTCGACGATCTCGCCGGAGGCCAGCACCAGGGTCAGCGCCACGACCTGCCCCGACAGCGACTGGAAGCCGGCGCCGGTGCCGTGCGTGGCGGTGGAGATCGCCCCGGCAATGGACTGGTGCAGGGTGTCGGGCAGGTTGGAGAAGGCCAGTCCGCAGGCATCGAGCTCCCGCGCGGCCTGGATCAGCGGGGTGCCGCCCAGCAGCGTGGCTCGACGCCCCTGCCGGTCGACCTCCTGCAGCCCCACAAGCTCGGAGGTGTCCAGGCGCAGCTCCTGCGGCTGAGCCAGCAGGTTGAAGCTGTGGCCCGCGCCCGTGACCCGGGTGCTCAGCCCCGCCGCCGCGGCCGCCGCCATGGCCTCGGAGAGCTGCTCGACGGTCTGGGGGCGCAGCGTGCGGACGCCCTCCGCCGTCCCGGAGCGGTCCCAGGTGCTCCAGGTCGCGGGCCCCGTCTCCGAGGGCAGTCCATCCTCTGCGGTCATCGCTGTCTCCTGCCGAACGAGTGGTGTGCGGTGGTCTCCTGCGGACATTCTGCCCCGCGCTCCTGCAAGCACGCGGTACGGCTGCCTCATCCCCAGCCGAGTCGGTGCAGCCGCTGCTCCTCGATCCCGAAGTGGTGGGCGATCTCGTGCACGACGGTCACGGTGATCTCGTGGACCAGCTCATCCCGATCGCGGCACATGCGCAGCAGCGGTTCGCGGAAGATGCGGATGTGATCGGGCAGCGAGCCCATCCACGACGAGTCCCTCTCGGTGAGCGGCACGCCCTCGTAGAGCCCCAGCAGCTCCGGCATCCCCTCCGGAGGCCGTGCTTCGATCAGCACGACGACGTTGTCGAGCATCGCGAAGATGTCCTCGGGGATGCCGTCGAGGGCATCATCGACCAGGGATTCGAACTCGGCCTCGCTGACGTCCATCACCGCTGCATTCTCGCGCAAGGGCCTGACAACGGCTGTTGATCGCCGTCGTCGGGGCGCCGTCGAGGGATCGTCGGGGCCCTCGGGAGAGGGGGCGGACCTGATAGGCTCCGGTTCCATCCGCGCGCCTTGCGCGCGGTGCGCCCTCATCGTCTAGAGGCCTAGGACACCGCCCTTTCACGGCGGCGACACGGGTTCGAATCCCGTTGGGGGTACCAGCGCAGGCGAGCGCCCGGTCGGCATCAGCCGGCCGGGCGTTTCGTCGTCTCCGGGGGCATTCAGCGCCCGACGGATGAGCTCCGGGGGCTGCGGATCCCGATTTGCGCGCAGGGGCTGTCATGGTGCTAATATCTTGCCTCGTTGGAAAACGGCAGGGAGGTCCCGCGGGACCGCCTGTAAGCACTCCACAAGGCCCTGTAGCGCAGTTGGTTAGCGCGCCGCCCTGTCACGGCGGAGGTCGCGGGTTCAAGTCCCGTCAGGGTCGCACAGACGGCGTCAGCTCAGCTGAGGCCGTCTTGGCATCTGAGACACCGGATGCCTGGCTCTGTAGCTCAGTTGGTAGAGCGTACGACTGAAAATCGTAAGGTCACCGGATCGACGCCGGTCGGAGCCACCGCCCAGAAGGTCCCCGCACACCAGTGCGGGGGCCTTCTGCATGCCCGCCCGCTTGTCGAGCGTCAGCCCCTCCGCGGTCCGAGCGGCCGATTCCCCTCCCACCAGCCGACGGCTGGACAGTCCGCAATCGGCCGGTCGAGGGCGACGGAGCGGCGGCTACCGTGGGCGCCATGACCGCAGAGCCGAACCAGCACCAGAGCCCCGACGCCGGCGGACAGCCGCTGCAGCGCATCCTCATGTGGGAGGGCTACGAGACCCTGATCCGGGATGGCAGCAAGCGCCAGACCGTGCGGTACCAGGACCCCTTCGTCCCGGGTCCGGCCGAGATCGTGTTGGAGAAGGATTCCGGCGAGGACGTCGTGATCAGCGCCGAGGTGACTGGCGTGCGCACCGTGCGCCGCGACGAGCTCAGCGAGCAGGACGCCGTGCGCGACGGCTTCGAGTCCCTCGCCCAGCTGCAGGCCGCTCTCGACCGGCACTACCCGGACATGCCCGGTGGCAGCGCCGTTGACATCGTGGCCTTCGAGCTCGTTCGCCCGTGACGGCTCGCGCGGCCGCTACTGTGTGGGCGTGAGCCGAGCACCCGCCCCGCGTCGTCTGATGGCCGCGTCCGCCCTGCTGGCGGCCGTCGCGGTGCTGCCGGGCTGCGCCTCCGGCGGCGAAGCTCCCCTGGAGAGCCCGGAAGCCGTGTCGGGGCCCCAGGCCAGCGCGGAAGCCGGCACCGTATCGCGCGAGCAGGCTGAGCCGCATCCGGCCGCACCCGAGCAGTGTGCCGTCGTCTCCGAGCTGTACCTCTCCCTCACCCTGCTGCCGCTGGCCGAGGAGGACGGCGCCCCGTCGCTGGATCCTGCGGCCACAGCCGGCGACGTGCGCGAGGCCGCAGATGACGCACCGGCCGCCGTGCGCGACGACTTCGACGAGGCCGCCGGACTGCTCGAGGACTACGGCATGGGCCTGGAGCCTCAGGAGCTCGACGCGCTGCGCACGCGCCTGGAGCCCGTCGACCTCTGGATCGACCGGCGCTGCGCGAGCTGAGCCGCTGAAGTCCGTGATCGGGATGTGATCCCGGCGCTGGGGTTCATCAGCAGGCTCACTTACAGTGAAGCGTCGGCGCACCGGCGCCCACCGGGACGATCCGCGGCCCCCAGGACGACACGTGGCTGGGGGCCGTTTCGCGCTCTGGCCTTCCGCGGCGGAGCCCCCGGGACGGACGAACGATGAACAGGAGCCTGTCCACAGTGTCTCTGAAGAGATCCTTCAAGATCGCCCTGGCCTTCGTGGGGCTGCTCGTGGGAGCGGGATTCGCCACGGGCCAGGAGGTCATCCAGTACTTCCTCTCCTTCGGGGCCATCGGCCTCGTCGGCGCCGTGGTCGCAGGCGTGGTGTTCGCGCTGGCCGGCGCCGTGATCATCCAGCTGGGCAGCTTCTACCTGGCTGAGGAGCACAACCGCGTCTTCCGCAGCGTGGCCAACCCCGTGATCTCGCGGTTCCTGGACATCGCCGTGACCCTGACCCTCTTCGCGGTCGGGTTCGTCATGCTGGCCGGGGCCGGCTCCACGCTCGAGCAGCAGTGGGGCTTCCCCGCCTGGGCCGGTGCCGCGGTGATGACCGTGCTGGTGATGCTGGTCGGGATGCTCGACGTGGACAGGGTCTCCAGCGTCATCTCCACGCTCACCCCGCTGATCATCCTGGCCGTGATCGTCGCGTTCATCTACACGATGGCGAACCTGCCGCAGGACTTCTCGCAGCTCAGCTCGGTCGCCCAGGAGCAGGCCTCCCCTGTCCAGCCGTGGCTGCTCTCGGCCCTGAACTACAACGGCCTGGCACTGCTGCTGGGCGTGTCCATGTGCCTGGTGATCGGCGGCAACAATGCCGAGCCGCGCGAGGCCGGTCTCGGCGGCCTGATAGGGGGCATCCTCTACACGGTGCTGCTGCTGATGGCAGCGGTCGCCCTGTACTTCAACATGGCAGAGGTCGGCGACTCCGCGGTGCCCATGCTGCAGCTGTTCGAGGCCATGCACCCGGCGCTGGCCACGATCATGGTGTTCATCATCTTCGCGATGATCTTCAACACCGCGATCGGCATGTTCTACGCACTGGGGCGCCGGCTGACGGCCTCGCACCGGGACAAGTACCGCCCGGTCTTCCTGCTCGCCTGCCTGCTCGGCTACGGCGTGAGCTTCGCCGGCTTCGACACCCTCATGGAGTACGTCTACCCGGTGATCGGCTACACGGGCATGGTCATGATCGTGGTCATGGTCTTCGGCTGGGCGCGCTACCGCACGCAGATCGCAGAGGAGACCACGCGCCGCGGCCGTCTGCGCGCCCTGCTGCGCCTGCGCCGCGACCCGGGCAAGGACTACGCCCCCGGTCACGAGAAGCGCTACGAGGAGGCCGTGCGGCAGTCGCCGGCCGATGACGACCGCCTGACCCAGGTGCTCGAATCGCGCACGGAGCAGGACCTCGAGCTCTCGGACGACGAGGGCTCCGCGGAGCACGACGGCGGCCGCGCGCCGGCCTGAGCCTCTGTGCAGCCGCCTCGCTGCGCGTCCGTCGGGCGTCGTGCGATGTGAGGCGCACCACGCAGGGCGCATAGGATCGGAAGCTCACCGAGCCGATCCGGAGCGGGGCGGGACTCGGCCCGCCCTGCTCCATCTCCGAGGAGGGACTGCCCCGCATGAGGAAGATGACGGCCGTGAAGGTCGCCCTGGCATTCGTGGGGCTGATCGTGGGGGCGGGGTTCGCGACCGGCCAGGAGATGATCCAGTACTTCACGTCCTTCGGCGCCGTCGGGATCTGGGGCGCGGTGATCTCCGGGCTGCTGGTGACGGCGGCGGGGTCGGTGACCCTGCTTCTGGGCAGCTACTTCATGGCCGAGAGCCACTCCAAGGTCTTCGGCAACGTCGCGCACCCGTGGCTGTCGCGGTTCCTGGACTGGTCGGTGACCTTCACGCTGTTCTCGGTCGGCTTCGTGATGATCGCCGGCGCGGGCTCCACGCTGGAGCAGCAGTTCGGCCTGCCCACCTGGATCGGGGCCGGGCTGATGACCCTGCTCGTGCTGGCGGCGGGTCAGCTCGACGTCGACCGCGTCTCCAGCATCATCTCCGGGATCACCCCGCTGGTGGTCATCGCGATCCTGGCGGCCTTCGTCTGGACCATGTTCGATCTGCCGCAGGACCTCTCCCAGCTCAGCGCCGTGGCCCAGCAGGCCGAGTCGCCGGTGCGCCCCTGGTGGGTCTCGGCCATGAACTACACGGGCATGAACCTCATGGTCGCGGTGTCCATGTGCCTGGTGATCGGCGGCAGCACCCCCAACACGCGCGAGGCGGTCTGGGGCGGCTTCAGCGGCGGCCTGCTCTACATGATCCTCGTGCTGATGGTCGTGGTGCTGCTGTACTTGAACATCCAGGACGTGGGGCAGGCCGAGGTCCCCATGCTCAGCCTCTTCGAGTCCATCCACCCGGCGGCGGCAGCGGTCATGGTGGTCATCGTCTACCTGATGATCTTCAACACCGTGATCGGGCTGTTCTACGCCCTCGGGCGGCGCCTGACGGTGCGGGCCCCGCACCGCTACCGCCCCGTGTTCCTGCTGGTGTGCCTGGTGGGCTACGCCCTGAGCTTCCTGGGCTTCTCCACGCTGATGTCCTACATCTACCCGCTGGTCGGCTACATCGGGATGCTGATGATCGTCGTCTTCATCGTCTGGTGGGTGCGCCGCCGCGTCCAGGTGGGCCAGGAGACCGGGCGCCGCGATCGCATCCGCGCGCTGCTGCGTCTGCGCGATGATCCCAAGCGGCGCTTCACGGCGCGCCACGAGCGCAAGCTGGCCGGGTACCTGCAGGACTCTTCGGCGCAGGGCGAGACCCTCACCGAGGCGCTGGACCTGGAGGTCATCGAGGAGGCCCGGGCCCGGTGCGAGCGCGCCGACGGCGGCGGCACGCGCGACGACGGCCGCGGCCGGGGCGGCTCCTCGCAGCAGCGGGGCTGACGCCCCGGCGGGCCCCGAGCATGTGAGCGGGCCTGCACTGTAGGGCATGCCCAGCGGCGCCCGCCCTGGGGGATCCGCTGGGGACCCGGGTGCCCGATCCACGCTTGCCCGGGATCCTCCATGCGCATGCGCACCGTCCTGATGACAGCTCTGGCCTTCGTGGGGCTGGTGGTCGGAGCCGGCTTCGCCACGGGCCAGGAGGTGCTCCAGTACTTCATCTCTTTCGGCGCGATCGGCATCGTGGGCGCCGTGCTCTCCGGCATCAACTACGCCTGCATGAACATGATGCTTGCCGTCTCCATGAGCCTGGTGATCGGCGGAAACCTCCCGAACACCCGCGAAGCCCGCTGGGGCGGCTCCTTCGGCGGACTGATGTGCGCGCTGATCGTGGTGACGGCCGCCATCCTGCTCAGCCTGCGCATCCCGGAGGTCACCGGCTCCGACGTCCCCATGCTCAAGACCTTCGAGCCGATCCACCCGGCGGCGGCCTCGGTCATGGTCGTGATCATCTTCCTGATGATCTTCAACACCGCGATCGGCATGTTCATGATCGCGCTGTTCGTGGTGTGGTCGCTGCGCCGCCGTGTGCAGATCGTGCGCGAGACCGGTTGCCGCGATCGCATCCGCGCCCTGCTGACGCTGCGCGAGGACCCGCGCCGCATCTACACCCAGAACCAAGAGAAGCACCTCGAGCGCTGCGCCGAGGAGTCGGTGGCCGATGACGAGGCCATCACCGGCGTCATCGACGTCGAGGTCCTCAAGCGGCACCAGCGCGAGCGCGACGAGCAGCGCGGCGAGGACGCGTCGTCGTCGAGCACCCCCTCCTCCTGACCCGCCCCGCGTGAGCTGTGCGGGGACGCTCGGCGACCGCACGGGCTTGTGGCGTCCCCTGCGGCACCCGCAGGCGCCGCTCGGTCCGCGCACGGGCCGCAAGGCACGCGCGAGGACCGCCCGGCCGTCGGGGTCCCGCGCTGCGGGGCCCCGACGGCGGCTCAGTCCCGACGGACGCGGGGGTTCGTCGCGGTGCGGTCGTCGAGCTCGGGGCGGGCGTGGCCGCGTCCGCGGATGAACAGGTAGCCGATGCCGAGCAGGAGCAGCCAGCCGACTCCGATCACCAGGGCCATCCGGGTGTCCGGGATGATGCCCAGCACCACGATCACGAGCAGCACGAAGGCCACCGCGGCCCAGGAGGCCACCGGCCACAGCGGCACCTTGAACTCGGACTCGGGGCCGCCGCGGAGGCCGAGCTCTCGGCGCATGGCCAGGTGGGAGAGCAGGATCATCAGCCACACCCACACGGTCGCGAAGGTCGCGATCGAGGCGATGAAGACGAAGACGTCGGTCATCACGGTGTTGAGCACCGCGCCCAGTGCGAGCACGAGCAGCATGCCGAGAACGGTCAGCCACGGGACACCGGTGCGGGAGACGCGGGCGAAGACCTTGGGCGCGTGCCCCTGCTGGGCCAGGCCGTAGAGGACGCGGCCCGCGCCGTAGGTGTCGGCGTTGATCGCGGAGATCGCGGCGGTGATCACCACGAGGTTCAGGATCGAGGGGGCCCACGGGACGCCGAGGGCGTCGAAGATCTGCACGAACGGGCTGGTCTCGCCGTCGATGCTGTCCCAGGGCACCAGCGACATGATCACGCCGAGGGCCATGATGTAGAAGAGCAGGATGCGGAACGGCACCGCGTTGATGGCCCGCGGGATGGCATGGCCGGGGTCGTCGGACTCGCCGGCGGTGATGCCGATGGTCTCGATGCCGCCGAAGGCGAAGACCACGACCGACAGCGACGCGAGCAGCCCCCATGTGCCCTCGGGCATGAAGCCGCCGTGGTCGAGGAGGTTGTGCGGGCCGGGGGAGGCATCCGGGGCGTAGGAGACGCCCATGACCATCAGGGCGATGCCGCCGACGATCATGGCGATGATCGCCAGGACCTTGATGCTCGAGAGCCAGAACTCGAGCTCGCCGAAGGTCTTCACGTTGCGGGTGTTGATGGCCCCGATGAACAGGATGACGGCGGTGATCCAGATCCACGCCGGCGTGCCGGGGAACCAGAAGCTCATGTAGACGGCGAACGCGGTGACATCGGCGATGGCCACGACGGCCATCTCGAACACGAAGGTCCAGCCCGTGACGTAGCCGGCGAACGGCCCGAGGTAGCGCGCCGCGTACTGGCCGAAGGAGCCTGGCAGCGGGTGGCGCACAGCGAGCTCGCCGAGGGCGCGCATGACCATGAACACCGCGAGCCCGGCGATCAGGTAGACCAGCAGCACCGAGGGCCCGGCCATGGAGATGGCCGAGGCGGAGCCGTAGAACAGGCCGGTGCCGATCGCCGAGCCCAGCGCGATGAACTGGATGTGCCGATTGCTCAGCCCGCGCTTGAGCTCGGTGCCCTCCCTGCCGGGAGCGAGGTCGGCGGCAGGCTGCCGGGCAGGGTCGTGGTGGGTCATGGGCTCTCCTGAAGATCCAGCTCTGGGGTGCGCTCGGGCAGGCAGTGGGCTGAGGATCTGTCCGCGATGGCATATCCTCCCGAGCCGCAGCACACATCTTGGCAGGTGCGGTTCGCCTCTGCCGATTCGAGTGGCACAGTGATAGATGCACATTCACTGAGCCGGGGTCGACGACGACCGTATCGCCCTGTGCGCACGAGGCCCTCAGGGCATTCACGACGACGTGGAGGATGAAGTCCATGGCCTGATCCAAGGTCCCGGCGGCGAGCAGCACCCTGCGCAACCTGGCAGGCCGGGGCAGTCCGGTGGCTGCGGCGTCGATCGCCTCGGCGCTCGAGCTGCCCCGTTCTTCGGTCTATCACCTCCTGCGGGTCATGGAGGAGGAGGAGGGCTTCGTCGTCTGGCTGCCGGAGGAGCACCTCTACGGCCTGGAGGTCGGGGCCTTCGAGCTGTCCGCCGAGGTCTCCGCACGTCTCTACGGCATCCGGGAGCGGAAGGGGCCTGATCAGGGCGGAGCCGAACCCGTGCGGTTCAGCTCGCGTGCTCCAGCTGCGCGATCGGCAGCCAGCGGCGCACCAGCCGCCGCAGGGCGAGCGCCGTGGACTCCAGGTCTCCGTCGCGGGCGAAGGCCATGGCATCGGCCATGTCGCGGGGGCTCTCGTCCGGCTGCAGGCGATCGGCGACCGCGCCGTAGTCCAGGGTGATGAGCGCCCCGTGCCCGAAGGAGCCGACCCATCGCGACAGCCGCTGCAGATCCTCGGCGAGCTCGGCCACGTCCTTGCGCTGCAGCGACGCGATGGCCCCGGAGGCCTCCCCGGCGCGCTGGGCGGCCACGGAGGCAGGGGCGATCAGCCGGTGGACGATCCGCCCGCGGAACGGGGTGCGCACCAGGTCCTCTTCGAGGAACAGGGCGAACCAGGACAGCGGCACCGTCCAGTCCGACTGGCGGGCGTACTGCGGCAGGAAATGCTCGGGGGCAGCACTCCGGGCACGGCCGGCGACCTCGTCATGCGGCAGCAGCAGGGACAGCAGCGCGGCGTCCTGATCGCCCTCCTCGGCCGCGGCGAACAGCTGCAGGCTGCGGCGCAGGCGCTGCGACGGGTGGAACAGCGGCCTGGGCGGGCCTTCGCCCGGGTGCGCCGGAGCGGCTGAGCTCGGCAGTCTCCACAGGGCGTCGAAGCGCGGGGGCAGGGAGCCGTCCTCGGCGACGGCCAGCCGGGCCAGCTGCTCCTCGAGCTGCGCTGCCGAGCCTTCCTCCGGCGGCACCGCTGCGGGGACCAGGGGCTGGTAGATGCCGTCGAGGTCATCCTGCGGCACGTAGACGCGCAGGGCGAAGCGCTGCGCCGGTGCGGCCGATGCGCGCCAGGCGCTTCCGAGCCCGCTCAGCGGCGCCACGGCAGCGACCCCGGCACCGCGACGACGGCGGGCATCACTCGACCTCGATGACGACCGGCACGTGATCCGAGGCGCCCTTGCCCTTGCGCTCGTCGCGGTCGATCGAGACATCCGAGACGCGCTCGGCCAGCGCCGGGGAGCACAGCTGGAAGTCGATGCGCATGCCCTCGTTGCGGGGGAAGCGAAGCTGCGTGTAGTCCCAGTATGTGTAGACCTCCGGGCCGGGCAGGCGCTCGCGCACGACGTCGCGATAGCCCTCGTCCAGGAACGCCTGGAAGGCCCGGCGCTCCGGGGCGGAGACGTGGGTCATGCCGTTGTCCAGGAAGAACTGCATGTCCCAGACATCGTGGTCCTGCGGTGCCACGTTCCAGTCGCCCACCAGGGCGATCTGCGCCCGGGGATCCTCCTGCAGCCACTCGCGGGCGCGGTCGCGCAGCACCGAGAGCCACTCGAGCTTGTAGACCATGTGCGGGTCGTCCAGGCCGCGGCCGTTGGGGATGTAGAGAGACCAGACGCGCACCCCTGCGCAGGTGGCGGCGATCGCGCGCGCCTCCTGGACGGGCTCCTGGCCCTCCTTGCCGAACGACGGCTGCCCCGGGAACGTGCGCTCGACGTCCTCGAGGCCCACGCGCGAGGCGATGGCCACCCCGTTCCACTGGCTCAGCCCGAAGTGCGCGACCTCGTAGCCGGAGAACTCGAAGGCCTCCCACGGGAAGGACTCGTCCTTGGCCTTGGTCTCCTGGATGGCCAGGACGTCGGCGTCCGTGCGCTCGAGCCAGGCCTCCACGCGATCGGCGCGGGCACGGATCGAGTTCACGTTCCAGGTGGCGATCTTCATGGGCCCCAGGGTATCGGTGCCGGCTGACGCCGCAGCCGGGGGAGTCGACGCAGCACGCGGGCCGGAGGCCGGGAGCCCGTCGACACAACGGGTCACAGACATCCGCCGCGATTCAGCCCGACCCCCGATCGGCGGTGTCCGCCCACGTGCGAGCCGGGTGCTCCGGAACACGTTGCTGACGTGCAGAGATGATGATTGTCGTTGGAACCGGACGGCATCGATCCTGTGCTCGTCGGGGCTCGCAGGGGGGTGTGCTGGCCGTGCCGTTCGCCCTTGAGGGGACATGCCCCGCGTTGCCGCTGCGATGCGCGGTCGGTTCCAATGTGTCTGCCCAGCGCGGAATCGCGCGGCGCCGCGGGCAGCGGCGCAGGGGCGACGGTGGGGGCCGTCGCCCGGTACAGGGGAGTCCCGGCGACGGCATCGTCCGCGACCGGGCACGGGTCGTGCGCAGTGCGCGCCGGCCGACGAGAAGGGGGAGCGGAGCACATGGCCGATTCGACGGACAGCGCTCGAGAGCGCATCGGGGGCGGCCGTCCGGGCGCGTGGGTGCGGCTGGGAGGCGCCGCCAGCGAGGGCAGGCGCGCACTGGAGATCGGGCACGCCGTGGGCGAGGTCGGCACGGTCGTGCTGGAGCCGTGGGAGACGGCCGCGGCGCAGCGGCTGAAGTCCGAGGACCCGGCGGTCGTGGTGCTGTGCCGCCGGCGCACGCTGATCGTGGACGAGTCCGAGACCGGCCCCGTGCACTCGAACGGGCTGTCCTACGACCAGGCCGAGGCGAACGGCTGGGTGGCGCGCAGCCGGGCCGAGGAGGCCATCACATGGGAGGCGCACCCGGGCCAGCGGCAGCTGCGGATCTGGGACCCGGCCTGCCGCACCGCCTGGACCGAGGCGATCGTGCGCGAGCTGTCGGACTCGCCCTTCGACGGCGTGCTGGCCGATGACCTGGACCTCGACGACCACCCGTTGGACCTCCCGCTGCCGGACCTGGGCTCCGACACGCAGCTGCGCGAGGCGCACGATGCCCTGATCCGCCAGGCCGGCGAGGCGCTGAACGGGATCGGGAAGCTGCTCATCGCCGTCGTCGAGGACGCGCGGCGGATGCCTGCGCGCTGGGTCGAGCTCTCGGCCTGGGGCGGGGTGTGCGAGCCGACGTGGCTGAGCACCGCCCACGGCCGGATGCTCGATCCCGGGGCCGCCCGGCAGCAGGCCTCGCTCATCACGAGCGAGGGCCCGGGTCGGGTGCCGGCCGAGCAGCTCGTGCTCGTGCGGATGCCGATCGCGGCGTCGCTGCTGCGTCGCACCGAGCTGGACCAGGCCCAGGAGCAGCAGCTCGTGCGCTGCGGGCTGGCGGCGTTCTGGGTCTTCGGCGCCGGGCGCGGCCGCTTCGCAGCGGGCTCCCGCGACGGCACCCGGGCGCACTGGATCCCGGAGATGCAGTGGGACCTCGGAGCCCCGCTGGGACCTCCCGAGGGCGTGGTGAGCATGTGGTCGCGCGAGTTCGAGGGCGGCTGGGCCGTGGTCAACCTGGCCTCCGACGGGCGACGTCGCCGTCATGTGACGATCCCTGAGGGCATGCTGGGCCCGGACGGGGCCCCGATGCGCGGCACCCAAGTCCTGCGCGCGCACCAGGGCATCCTGCTGCGCCGCGCCTGAGGGCCGCGGCCTGGGCTGCTGGCGCCCGGGCCCCTCAGCGAGTGCTCAGCGCCACCAGTCGTCGAGCAGCGTGGCCGGGGTGGTGCGCTTGTGCCGGGTCATCCGCCAGCGAGCCTCGATCCGCTCGGCGATCTCGTCGGGGACCTCGCGGCCCTCGAGATAGTCGTCGATGCTGTCGTAGCCCAGCCCGAGCTCGTCCTCGTCGGTGCGACCGGGGGAGGTGTCGAGCAGATCGGCGGTGGGGGCCTTGGACCACAGCGACTCGGGCCCGCCGAGGTGGCGGACGATGCTGCGGATCTGGCGCTTGTCCAGGCCGAACAGCGGCAGGACGTCGGCGGCGCCGTCGCCGAACTTGGTGAAGAAGCCGGTCACGGACTCGGCGCCGTGGTCCGTGCCGAGCACGAGCAGGCCCCGCTGGCCTGCGATCGCGTACTGGGCCACGGCGCGCACGCGGGCCTTGATATTGCCCTTGTTGAAGTCGCTTGTCGCAGCACCCAGGGCGGCCTCGACCTGCTCGGCGATCCCGTCGGCTCCAGGGGCCACATCGACCGTGAGCGCCTCGTCGGCGCGGATGAAGCGGAGGGCCTCCTGGGCGTCGTCCTCGTCGGCCTGCACGCGGTAGGGCAGGCGGACGGCCACGAACGAGGCCTCCCGCCCCTCCTGCCGCATCTGCTCGACGGCCAGCTGGGCCAGCCGCCCGGCCAGGGTCGAGTCCACGCCGCCGGAGATCCCCAGGACGAATCCAGGGCAGTGGGAGGCCGCCGCGTAATCGCACAGCAGCTGCACGCGGCGCTGGACCTCCTGCGCCGGATCGATCCGGGGCTGGACGCCCATCTCCTCGATGATCGCCTTCTGCAGTTTGCGCATGGACTCATTGTAGCCAGCCTGCACGTCCGGGGATGTGGGCTCTGAGTGCGGGCGGAAACCCCGCATGAAGCCCGATCTGCGGAATATCAGGCAACATCCTGCCGCATCTGCGGATCCGGAATACGGTGAGGCGCATGAAGGCGCTCTCGGTGGCCCAGGCGGCCTCCTTCCTCGATGTCAGCGACGACACCGTCCGGCGGTGGATCTCGGCGGGCAGGCTCACGGAGCACCGCGACGACGCCGGGCGCGGCGTGGTCGATGCCCTCGAGCTGGCGCAGCTGGCCAAGAGCCAGGCCCATCAGCCGGAGGACCCCACGGCCGTGGTCAGCTCGGCGCGCAACCGCTGGGTCGGGCTCGTCACCGAGGTCTGCTCGGACACGGTGATGTCCCAGGTCGAGATGCAGTGCGGTCCGCACCGCGTGGTCTCGCTGATGTCCACGGAGGCCGTGCAGGAGCTGGGCCTGGAGCCCGGCTCGATCGCCACCGCCTCGGTCAAGGCCACCCACGTGGTCGTCGACGTCCCGGGGGAGGGGCGATGAGCGCGCGCACCCTGCGCCCGCTGGCCCTGGCGGCCGCCGCCGCGCTGGCCCTGAGCGGCTGCGGAGGCTTGGAAGAGGACGGCGAGGAGCAGCAGACGCTGACGGTCTTCGCGGCCGCCTCGCTGACGGACAGCTTCACCGATCTGGCCGAGCAGTTCGAGGAGGGCCACCCCGACGTGGACGTGCAGCTCAGCTTCGCCGGCTCCTCCGCGCTGGTCTCCCAGCTGGAGGAGGGCGCCGACGCCGACGTCCTGGCCACCGCCGATGAGCGCACCATGGACCAGGCCTCCGAGGGCGGGCTGCTCGAGAGCGAGCCGCAGACCCTGGCCACCAACACTCTGACCATCGCGGTGCCGGCCGGCAATCCCGGTGGAGTCGAGTCCTGGGAGGATCTCTCCTCCGCCGAGCTCGACACCGTGATCTGCGAGCAGCGCGTGCCCTGCGGCGCCGCGACCGTCGAGCTCGAGGACGTCACCGGAGTGGAGGTGGCCGCCGTGAGCGAGGAGGGCTCCGTGACGGACGTGCTGGGCAAGGTGGCCTCGGGCCAGGCGGACGCAGGCGTGGTCTACCGCACCGACGTCACCTCCGCGGGTGATCAGGTCGAGGAGATCGAGATCCCCGACGCCGACCGGGCCGTCAACCGCTACCCGATCTCGGTCCTGACCGATTCCGAGGACCAGGACCTGGCCCAGGAGTTCTCCGACTTCGTGCGCAGCGACACCGGGCGGGAGCGGCTCGAGCAGGAGGGCTTCGGCGCTCCGTGAGCGAGCAGTCCGGACAGCCCAGCGCTGATGAGCAGTGCCCCGCGGACGGTGCCGGACGCGGGGACCGAGCCGCGAGCCGGGGAAGAGCGCGGCGGGCGGCTGGAGCAGGAAGGCCCCCGCGGGCCCGACGCCCCCGCCTGGCCCTCCCCGGCTGGCTGCTGATCCCCGCCGTCGTCGGTGCGCTGCTGATCGTGCTGCCCGTGCTCGGGATGATCCTGCGGATCGAGCCCGGGCGGCTCTGGCCGCTCATCACGTCCGAGGCCTCGCTGGATGCCCTGTGGCTCAGCCTGCGCACCGCCGCCGTGAGCACCGCGCTGTGCCTGGTGCTGGGCACGCCGATGGCGCTGATTCTGGCGCGCACCAGCTTCCCGGGCCACCGCTTCGTGCGCTCGGTCGTGCTGCTGCCCCTGGTCCTGCCGCCCGTGGTGGGCGGGCTGGCGCTGCTCTACGTCTTCGGTCGGGTCGGGCTGCTCGGGCGCCACCTGGAGGCGCTCGGGATCGAGATCGCCTTCTCCACGGCTGCGGTGGTGCTGGCGCAGACCTTCGTGGCGCTGCCCTTCCTGGTGGTGGGGGTCGAGGGCGCCCTGCGCAGCGCCGGTGATCGGCACGAGGCGATCGCCGCCACCCTGGGGGCCTCGCCGTCGACCGTGCTGCGCCGGGTCACGCTGCCGCTCGTGCTGCCGGGGATGGGCTCGGGCGCGGTCCTGGCCTTCGCCCGGTGCCTGGGGGAGTTCGGCGCGACCCTGACCTTCGCGGGGTCGCTGCAGGGCGTCACCCGGGCCCTGCCCCTGGAGATCTATCTGCAGCGGGAGTCCGATCCGCAGGCGGCCGTGGCGCTGGCGCTCGTGCTGGTGCTGGTCGCGGTGCTGATCGTGGGGCTGTCCGCGCCGCGGCAGCTCGAACGGGCGCGGCCCGCCCGCGCTCGCGATGCCCATGCCCTGGACGGCGAGCCCCGCAGCGACGCTCCCCGCGACCCCGTCGCTGCCGCCGCCCCGCTGGGCTCCGGCGGTGAGCGCCCGTGAGCCTGCGCGTGCAGTTCGCGCTCGCCCAGCGCGGGCTCGACATCGCCTTCGAGGTCGCCGACGGGGAGACCGTCGCTCTGAGGGGCCCCAACGGCTCCGGGAAGTCCACGATCCTGGAGGTGGTGGCCGGGCTGCTGGTGCCCGATCGGGGCAGCCTCGAGCTCGGCGGGCGCCGGCTGATGGATCTGCGGGGCCGCGGCCTCTGGGTCCCGCCGCATCGACGCCGGATCACCCTCATGGCCCAGCACCCGCTGCTGCTGCCGCACCTGGACGTGCTCGACAATGTCGCCTTCGGCCCGCGCAGCGCTGGGGCCAGCCGTGCCGAGTCCCGCCGACGGGCCCGCCGCTGGCTCGAGGCGACCGGCACCGAGCAGTTCGCCCGGCGCCGCGCCCACGAGCTCTCCGGCGGGCAGTCCCAGCGCGTCGCCCTGGCCCGCGCCCTGGCAGCCGAGCCGGAGGTGCTGCTGCTCGACGAGCCGCTGGCGGCCGTGGATGCCGAGGGCTCGCAGGACCTGCGCGAGCTGCTCGCGCGCCTGCTCGAGGTCCGCACCGCCGTGGTGGTCACCCACGACCCGGACGACGCCCGCGCGCTGGCCGATCGCATCCTGCATCTGGAGGCCGGGCGGATCCGCTGAGTCGGTGCCGCGTGCCACCATGGCCTCCATGAGCGCCTCCGATCCCGTCCTGACCGCCACCGGCCGCACCCTGGGCTGGGGCGTGATCTCCACCGGAGCCATCGCCCGCAAGGTCGTGCCGGACATCGCCGCCCTGGCCGATGCCCGCATGGTCGCCGTCTCCTCGCGCACCGCCGCTTCCGCAGAGGCCTTCGCCGCCGAGCACGGGATCGAACGGGCCTGTGGCGGTGCGGACGGCATGCAGCGGCTGCTCGCCGACCCGGAGGTCGACGTCGTCTACATCGCCACGCCCCACGGGCAGCATCACGAGCACCTGCTGGCCTCGCTGGAGGCGGGCAAGCATGTGGTCTGCGAGAAGGCTTTCACCATGACTGCCGCACAGGCGAGGGAGGCGATCGAGCTGGCTCGGGAGCGCGGGCTGTTCCTCATGGAGGGGCTGTGGACGCGCTTCCTGCCGGTGCGACGGCGGATCGCCGAGATCCTGGACTCCGGGGAGATCGGGCGTCCCCGCTGGGTGCAGGCGGACCTGGGCTTCCGCGGCCCCGATGACGACCAGCATCGCCTGTGGCGGGTCGACGCCGGCGGCGGAGCCCTGCTCGACATGGGCTGCTACGCCCTGCACTGGCCGTGGCTGGCCCTCGGGGAGCCGACCCGGCTGAGCGCCTCGGCGGTCTTCCGCGGCGACGTCGACGGGCTCACGCAGATCTGCCTGCAGACCGAGCACGGCGGCGCGCAGATGACCGTGTCCCTGCTGTCCCAGGGCCCGCGCCGGGCCGTGATCTCCGGGGAGGACGGCACGATCGAGATCGCCTCGCCCATGCACCGCCCGGCCTCGTTCACCGTGGTCGATCTCCAGGGCGGCCGCCGGGAGGAGAGCTTCGAGGTCCAGGGCGCGGGGTACTGCTACGAGATGCGCGAGGCCACCCGCTGCGTCCAGGAGGGCCTGCAGGAATCGCCCGTGATGCCGTGGGCCGACACCCTGCGGCAGATGGAGCTGCTGGATGAGATGCGCGCCCAGATCGGGCTGCGCTACCCGGGCCACGACTGCCCCGCCGCCTAGAATCTCCACCATGACCACTCAGACGCAGACCGCCCCGGATTCCGCCGCAGCTCGCGAGAGGCTGCGCGAGCTCATCGTCGAGCTCGCCGTCGTGCGCGGACGGGTCACCCTGGCCTCCGGCATGGAGGCCGACTACTACATCGATCTGCGCCGCGTGACCCTGCAGCACGAGGCCTCCCGTCTGGTGGGGCAGGTCATGCTGGAGCTGCTGGATGACGCCGGCATCGAGTTCGACGCCGCCGGCGGGCTGACCATGGGCGCCGACCCCGTCGGCTCGGCGATCATGCGTGCCGCCGGAGACGCCGGGCGTCCCATCGACACCTTCGTGGTGCGCAAGGCGCAGAAGTCCTACGGCATGGGGCGTCAGGTCGAGGGCCCCTCGGTCGAGGGCCGCCGCGTCGTCGTGGTGGAGGACACCTCCACCACGGGCGGCTCCGCGCTGACCGCGGTCGAGGCGCTGCAGCGCGCCGGGGCGGAGGTGGTCGCCGTCGCGATCATCGTGGACCGCGCCACCGGCGCCAAGGAGCGCATCGAGGAATCCGCCGGGGTGCCCTGCCTGTACGCCTTCGGCAAGGACGAGCTCGGGCTTGACTGAGCCTCCGGCGGAAGACGGGCCGCACCAGGTCGGCGTCGGCCCGTGGGAGGGCCCATGGCCGGACGGTGAGCACTGGGACCCCGAGCTGCTGCGCCACGGCGACCGCCGCAACGTGGTCGACGAGTTCCGCTACTGGCGGCTGGAGGCCATCGTGGCCGCCCTCGACGAGCGGCGCCACGGCTTCCACGTGGCGATCGAGAACTGGGGCCACGACTTCAACATCGGCTCGGTGGTGCGCACCGCGAATGCCTTCCTGGCCAGGGAGGTGCACATCATCGGGCGCCGCCGCTGGAACCGGCGCGGGGCCATGGTGACGGATCGCTACCAGCATCTGCGCCACCACCCCAGCACGGAGCAGTTCCTGGCCTGGGCCCGGCAGGAGGGGCTGCCGGTGATCGCGGTGGACAACGTGGCAGGCTCCGAGCCGCTCGAGCTCTTCGACCTGCCGCAGCGCTGCGTCCTGCTGTTCGGGCAGGAGGGCCCCGGCGTCTCGCCCGAGGTCCTGGAGGCGGCAGCGGCCACCGTGGCGATCGAGCAGTTCGGCTCGACCCGCTCGATCAATGCCGGTGCCGCGGCAGCCGTGACGATGCATGCGTGGATCCGACGGCATGTCCACGGGCAGATCCCCGCTGGTGGGAGCTGAGACCTGCCTCTCTAGAACTGCTATGGCCTCTATATAAGTGCGAATTCATCGTACCGGCGCGTAGCAACACGTCATAGTCCGCTGCGACCAACGCGAACAGGTGTGATCGCGGTCGTGTCCTGAAAATGAACGATCCGCATGATCGCGGGCATGACCTTTCTCTATGACAATTCATCGTCCCTGGTTGGGGCGGAACCGTGAGGCAGGTCACCGCGAAAAGACGGGAATGCTCCCGTCGTCTCGGCCCATTCTTGAGGGGCGCGACGACCATTCCCGCAGGAATGTCTGACAGCTCAGCGGACCGGGGAGTCCGTGAGGACCGGGGGGTCCGCAGGCATGTCATCTCGTCGGCGCACGATTTCCGGGGAGAGCCATGGCCACCGTGTCCGAAGTCCTTCACGACGCCTACAGCCGTCGACGCATCATCACCATCGCCGTCGCGGCACTGGCCACGCTGGCCGTTCCGCTGCTGCTGCCGAGCGTCCCCCAGGGGCAGCGCGGCATCGTCCTGGCCGCCGGCGTGGTCATCGGCCTGGTGACCGTGATGTCCATGCCCAGCACCAGGCTCAACTCCGCGATCGTGGGAGAGCACGAGAGCGCGGGCACCATGCGCCAGGGCGTGGCCCTGGCGCTCTACCTGTCGCCGCTGATCCTGCTGAACATCGTGTTCCCGCTGGTCTCGCCGACGATCTCCCAGCAGGAGTTCGCGGGCGTCTCGCTGACGCACATCATCCTGGCCAGCTCGATCACCACCCCCTGGCTCGCCCAGGCGGCCTGCATGCCGGCCTACCGCGGCATCGCCGAGATGATGGCCGAGAAGGACATGGACCGGATCGCACGGCGGTTCTGCCAGGGCTGGCTGCCCATGTTCGTGCAGTCCATGCCGCTGGTCGTCCTCTTCGCCGTGCCCCTGTGGCTGGCCACCGGGTGGAACCTGCAGGCCGTGGGGCTCTACGGAGTGCTGTGCCTCCTGCACCTGCTGTTCGTCCAGTCGCTCGTGATCGCCAACGTGGGCCAGAACCGCGGCCACTGGGCTGCCGCCTGGGCCGCCTACGCCCTGGCGCTGGCCGTGGCCCCCACCTGGGTGTGGCTGCCGCCGCTGGCCGCAGCCGCGACCCAGCTCTGGTTCATCCGCGGGAACCTGCGCCACCTCGCGGCCATGCAGCGCCTGGCGCACCAGGACGTGGCCAAGGACCTCGTGCGCGGCCTGCTGCTCGGCGCCGTGCTGTGGGCGGACAAGTTCGTGCTCTTCCTGAGCACCGACGGCGGCTTCCACGTGATCGTGGTCTTCATGGCCATGCTGCCCGCCGTGCTGGCCTACAACTTCTACTTCGTGAACCTCGCCCCGGCCGTCGACAAGTCCATCCAGGGCCTGCACGCCGCGATCCAGGGCGAGTCCATGAACGAGCTGGTCTCGACCTCCGGGCGCCTGGCCCGCGTGATCGACCGCTCGGTGCTGCGCACCGGCGCCCTGGGAATGGTCCTCACCCTGGCCTGCTCCCTGGTGCTGGGCTCGATCTTCCCCGAGCAGCTCATGCTCGCCGTCGTCGTCGCCCTGTCGTCCTGGTGCTTCCTGATGCTGACCATGCTCAGCTACGAGCTGGACTACATCGGCGAGCGGTTCGCCCCGCAGTCCCTGGGCGCCGTCCACATCGCCGTGCTCGCGCTGTCCTTCGCGGCGCTGCCGGTGCTCAGCGCCTACGGAGTGGTCCTGCTGGCCGACCTGGTCCTGGTGACGATCGCCTGGGTCCTCTACAAGCGGCACTGGTCGCAGCCGGAGTACACGCTCTTCTGGCGCCACGCCGTCGCCTGGTGACCCCTCGGGTCGGCGCCGGGCTCTCGCGCGCCGACCCCCTGCAGGCCCCGCCTGCCGACGCCCCGTCGTCCGCCGTACCCCCAGACCCGCGCAGCATCGCCGCACAGGAGACTTCCGCATGAGCATCCTCGACCACCTCACCAGCGCCCTCGGCCGCCGTCGCCCCGACTTCGGCACGCCCTCGACCGATATGTCCATCCCGGCCGTCGCCGCCCGCAGCGGGGACTACCCAGAGGTCGACGTCGCGATCGTCATGGAGTCGACCTACCCCTACCTCAAGGGCGGCGTCTCGGCCGTCGTGCACGACATCGTGGTGGGCAACCCGGACATCGAGTTCGGCATCATCCACATCGCCTGGGACTCGAACTCCCCGCTGACGGATCTCTACGACGTCCCCTCGAACGTGAAGTGGGTCCGTCCGGTCTTCCTGGCCCTCGACGAGCACCGCCACGACTTCTCCTCGGTGCGCCCCGAGGCCCTGGGCATGAGCCCGAGCGAGCGCCGCCGTCTCGTGGAGCGGCTCTTCGACGCCCTGGAGGCCCTGTCCGAGCGCCGCGAGGACGGCCCCCTCTGGGAGCTGCTCGAGGAAGGAATGCTCGAGTCCACCCGCACGTACCCGCTGTGGGCGCTGCTGGGCACCCGCGAGTTCATGGAGGGCGTCTCCCGCCGCCTGCCGGGGCTCGGGATGTCCCTGTCGGACGCGTTCTGGCTGCTGCGCAACTACTTCTCGCTGGCGCATGCGGTGCTGGGCGAGACCATGCCGCGGGCCCGCGTCTACCACGCGCACACGACCGGCTATGCCTCGCTCATGGCCGCCGGCGCGGCGCGCGAGCACGGCACGTCCTTCCTGCTCACCGAGCACAACCTGTACGTCCGCGACACCGTGAACACCCTGCTGGGGCGCAACATGGCCCTGCCGATCGCCTCCGGGGACTACCGCACCTTCGACGTCTCCGCCGAGGAGCGGGCCTGGATGGCCTGGTGGATCGAGATGGGCCACTTCTGCTACCCGTCGGCCAAGGTGGTCACCTACCTCTACCCGTCGGCGATCGCCGAGGCAGCCTCGCTGGGCTCGGACATCGACAAGGCGGTCGTGCTGCCCAACGGCATGGTCATCGACGAGTTCGAGCGCCCGTACATGGCCCGGGCCGAGGCCATGCAGTCCATGCTCGCGGATCCGTCCAGCCACACCTGGAACCTCGTCTACATCGCCCGCCTGGTGCCCATCAAGGGCCTGCTCGACCTGCTGGACTCCATGTCCATGCTGCGCGAGTCCGGGCACGGCAACGTGCACCTGCACGTGCTGGGCCCCACCGAGCACGATCCGGGCTATCGCGACATGTGCCTGCAGAAGATCAAGGCCCTGGACCTCGAGGACATGGTCACGATCTACGGCACGGTCAACGTGCGCGAGATGCTGCACGAGTTCGACCTGCTGGTCCTGCCGTCCTACAACGAGGGCCAGCCGATCGTGGTCCTGGAGGCCATGGCTGCCGGCATCCCCACCGTGGGCACCAACGTGGGCGGCATGCAGCAGCTGATCTGGGACGACCTCAAGGGCGCCGACGATCAGGTCTACGGCCCCTGCGGCCAGCTCGTGGAGGCTGGCGACACCCGCATGATGGCCGACGGCATCCGCGCGGTGATCAGCGATCCCGAGCGCTATCGCGCCTACAGCCAGACCGCTCGCGACCGCGTGCAGAACTTCTTCCAGCTGCACGAGGTCATGGCCTCCTACAACCAGCTCTACCGGATGCTCGGCGGGATCCCAGGCCGCGTGCCGGCCTCGCTGTACCTCGAGGACTACGAGCTGCTCGATCCGGTGGACGGCCCGCTGGCCGCCGCGGCCCAGCAGGCCGACGAGTCCGCGGTCTCGGAGCTGGACACCGTGTTCGACCTCGCGGAGATCCGCGAGTCCGGGCGGCGCCGGTGAGCGGTGCCGGGGCCTGGATCCGCTACGGCGAGCCTCTGCGCCCGGAGGAGCTCGACTTCGCGGCCGAGCACTACCGGGCAGCGATCCTGCAGCCCTGGGAGCTCGAGGCGGCGGCGCAGCTCAAGCGCCGCCGCCCGGAGATGACGGTCATCTGCTACAAGTGCCTGTCCTCCACGCGCTCCTACGAGCCCGGGCCCGTCCACTCCTCGGGCGTCTCCCACGCGGAGGCCGAGGACGCCGGCGGCGACTGGTTCGCGCGGCGCCCGGACGGATCACGGATCGAGTGGCAGCGCTATCCGGGGCACTGGCAGATGGCCGTGTGGGATCCGCGGTATCGGCAGCGATGGGTCCGAAATGTCGTGGCCGAGCTCGAGGGCTCCCCGTTCGACGGCGTCATGGCCGACAACGACGTCTACGACGACTACTACGGCCTGGACCTGCCGCTGCGCGGCATCGAGTCCATGGCGCAGATCCGCGAGGCCCTGGGCGAGCTCGTGGCCGCGGCCGGGGCGGGGCTGCAGGACCACGGCAAGGTGCTGATCCCCAACATCGCCGAGTCCCGGCGCACACCGGGGCGCTGGCAGGAGCACGCGCGCTGGGGCGGCGGGTTCGAGGAGGTCTGGCTGGGCTACAGCCCCACCGACCTGTTCGACCCCGTCACCGCCGAGGCACAGCTGCCCCAGGCTGCCGGGCCTGGGCTGTCGATCCTGCGGGTCCCCACGGACGGCAGCGACACCCACCCGAACTTCCTGTACGGCCTGGCGGCCTTCTGGATCTTCGGCGAGGGCCGCGGTGCCTACTCGGCCACCGGCCACGACGACTACTCCAAGCTCCAGCACGTCCCCGAGCTCGACATGGACCTGGGTGCCCCCCTCGAGGAGCCGCAGGGGGATCGGCACGTCTGGCAGCGGCGGTTCGCGCACGGCTTCGCCGCCGTGAACCTGAACCAGGACGGACGACGCCGGCGGCGGATCGATCTGCCCCCGGGACTCGTCGACGGGCAGGGGCGGGCCCCCGGGGACTCGATCGTGCTGGAGCCCCACCGCGGCGTCGTGCTGCGTGTGGACCCGGCCGCGACCGGCAACTGAGGCCACCGGGTGCAGGAGCCTGCCGCCGCGAGAGCGCACGGCCTAGACTGGAGGGAGCACGTACCGGGCCGCGCAGCTCAGCGTCCGTCCGGAGATCCTCCAGAGGAAGAAGGAGCCAGGCATGCCCATCGCCACACCTGACGTCTACGGCCAGATGCTCGACACCGCCAAGGAGAAGGGCTTCGCGTACCCCGCGATCAACGTCACCTCCTCCCAGACCCTGAACGCCGCCATCCGCGGCTTCGCGGAGGCCGGCTCGGACGGCATCGTCCAGGTCTCCACCGGCGGCGCCGCCTACTGGTCCGGCTCCTCCAAGAAGGACATGGTCGTGGGCTCGCTGGCCTTCGCCGCCTTCGCCCGCGAGGTCGCCAAGCAGTACGACGTCAACATCGCCCTGCACACCGACCACTGCCCGCAGGACAAGCTCGAGGGCTTCGTGCTGCCGCTGCTGGAGGAGTCGGAGAAGGCCGTCGCCCGCGGCGAGGACCCCATCTTCCAGTCGCACATGTGGGACGGCTCCGCGATCGACCTGGACGAGAACCTGCGCATCGGCGCGGACCTGATCGAGCGCACCGGCAAGGCGCACATCGTCCTGGAGGTCGAGATCGGCGCCGTCGGCGGCGAGGAGGACGGTGTCGTCGGCGAGATCAACGACACCCTCTACACCACCACCGACGACGCCGTGAAGACCGTCGAGGCCCTGGGCCTGGGCGAGAAGGGCCGCTACATCACGGCGCTTACCTTCGGCAACGTGCACGGCGTCTACAAGCCGGGCAACGTGAAGCTGCGTCCCGAGCTGCTCAAGCAGATCCAGGACGAGGTCGGCCAGAAGTACGGCAAGGACCGCCCGTTCGACCTGGTGTTCCACGGCGGCTCCGGCTCCTCCGAGCAGGAGATCGCGAATGCCGTGTCCTACGGCGTCATCAAGATGAACGTCGACACCGACACCCAGTACGCCTTCACCCGCCCGGTCGCCGGTCACATGCTCGCCAACTACGACGGCGTGCTGAAGGTCGACGGCGAGGTCGGCAACAAGAAGCTCTACGATCCCCGCGTCTGGGGCGCCAAGGCCGAGGATGGCATGGCCGCCCGCGTGGTCCAGGCCTGCGAGAACCTGGGCTCCGCCGGCACCAGCGTCAAGTGATCTTCTGCTGATCATCGCCGACGCGCTGCGCTGACCGCGCAATCGTCGTCGGCTCCACGGGCCGCTCTCCCCGCCGCAGGGGAGGGTGGCCCGTCGTCGTGCCCGGACCGCTGCGGGCTCGCCCTCGGACCCTCGTGCCTGCGTTGCAGCCTGTGGACACATCTGAGACGGCCAGTGCGTCAGATGTGCTTCAGCGTGTTCCCAGGTGTGACGCGGGGCATTAGTCTGTGGGCAGCATCCGGGCACTGCCCCTTGTGGGGCTCATCTCGAGCGCACCACCAGCTGACCGAACGCGCGTCGAGACCGACGCCTTCCGCGCCCTCCGACCGGAGACCGCACCACCGCTCGACTCCGCCTTCGAGACCGGTCCGTGAGCCCCGCTTGCAGGCCCTGCCCCTCGAGGCGAGGCGACTTGAAACACCAGGGGAGTCCCTTGTCCACCACCGCCACCGCGTCTGCCCCCGCGCAGACCGAGAAGAAAAAGGGCGGAGCGCGCGTCCGCGTGCAGAAGTTCGGCACCTTCCTCTCCTCCATGATCATGCCGAACATCGGCGCCTTCATCGCCTGGGGCATCATCACCGCTCTGTTCATCCCGGCCGGCTTCACGCCGAACGAGAAGATCGGCTCCATGGTCGGGCCCATGGTCACGTACCTGCTGCCCCTGCTGATCGCCTACACGGGCGGCAAGCTCGTGGCGGATGTCCGCGGCGGCGTCGTGGGCGCAGTGGGCACCATGGGTGTCATCCTGGCGACCTCCTCGCCGGTGTTCATCGGCGACGCCCCCGCCTCGCCCATGTTCCTGGGCGCCATGATCATGGGCCCGCTGTCGGCCTGGGTCATCAAGAAGTGGGATCAGTGGGCCGTGCCCCGCATCCCCGCCGGCTTCGAGATGCTGGTCAACAACTTCTCCGCGGGCATCATCGGCGCGATCATGGCGATCGCCTCCATGTTCCTGCTGGCCCCGATCATGCTGCTCCTCATGGCGGGCGCCGGTGCGGCCGTCGAGTTCCTGATCGACAGCTCGCTGCTGCCCCTGGCCTCGCTGCTGATCGAGCCGGCCAAGATCCTGTTCCTGAACAACGCGATCAACCACGGCATCCTGACCCCGCTGGGCACGCAGCAGTCCCTCGAGCAGGGCTACTCGATCCTCTACCTGCTGGAGGCCAACCCCGGCCCCGGCCTGGGCGTGCTGATCGGTTACATGATCTTCGGCAAGGGCATGGCGCGGGGCTCCGCACCGGCCGCGGCCATCATCCACACCTTCGGCGGCATCCACGAGATCTACTTCCCGTACGTGCTCATGAAGCCGCAGCTGCTCATCGCGACCATCCTGGGCGGCATGTCCGGTGTGCTCGTGGAGCTGCTCTTCGACGCGGGTCTGCGCTCACCGGCTGCCCCGGGCTCGATCATCTTCCTCATCAGCAACGCCCCGCCCGCCCAAATGCTCGGCGTGATCCTGGGCTTCCTGGCCGCCACCGTGGTCTCCGCCGCGATCTCCTGCACCATCCTGCGCATGTCCAAGAGCGACGAGGGCGACCTGGCCAAGGCGGCCGCCGACATGGAGGCCATGAAGGGCAAGAAGTCCTCCGTGGGCGGCATGTTCGCAGCCGGCGGCGCCGCCGGCGCTGCAGGTGCTTCCGCCGGCTCGATCCCCGAGATCAAGGCCATCGTCTTCGCCTGCGACGCCGGCATGGGCTCCTCCGCCATGGGCGCCTCGGTCCTGCGCAGCAAGATCAAGGACGCCGGCTTCGGCGGCGACGTCACCGTGGTCAACAAGGCCATCAACTCGCTCACGGACGAGTACGACCTGCTCGTCTCGCACGAGGACCTGGCCGATCGCGCGGCGACCCCCACGCCCTCGGCGCATCACGTCACGGTGGACAACTTCATGCAGTCCCCGCGCTACGACGAGATCGTCGAGCTCATCCGCGAGCAGCGTCAGGGCGGCTCGACCGGCTCCGCTGAGATCCCGGCCGAGCAGGGCACCTCGGGCAGCGCCGCCGCAGCTGGTGCGGGAGCAGGCGCCGCAGCCGGCACCGCGACCGCCGTCGCCGCTCCGGCCGGATCGCAGACCGATCCCACGCCGGCCTCCGAGGCCGCCGAGCACCAGGACGACCAGAAGGTGCTCACGCCCCAGACCATCCGTCTGGACGGCCGGGCCGCCTCGCGCGATGAGGCCATCGACCAGGCCGGAACCCTCCTGGTCGAGGTCGGCGCCGTCGAGCAGTCCTACGTGACGGCCATGCACGAGCGCGAGCAGTCCGTGTCCACGTTCATGGGCAACGGCCTGGCGATCCCGCACGGCACGAACGAGGCGAAGGAGGCCATCCGCACGTCGGCCATGTCCTTCATCCGCTACGACGAGCCGGTGGACTGGAACGGCAAGGAGACCCGGTTCGTGATCGGCATCGCCGGTGCGGACGGCGGCCACATGGCCCTGCTGTCCAAGATCGCCAAGATCTTCTCCAAGAAGGAGACCGTCGCCCAGCTCGAGGCGGCGCAGACTCCGGAGGAGATCCTCGACATCTTCGGAAAGGTGAACTCATGAAGGCACTGCACTTCGGCGCAGGCAACATCGGACGCGGCTTCGTCGGGGTCCTGCTCCACGAGGCCGGATACGAGCTGGTCTTCGCGGACGTCGCCGACGCTCTGATCGGGCAGATCAACGACCAGGACTCGTACGTGGTCCACGAGGTCGGCGAGGGCGCCCGCGATCACGAGGTCACCGGCTTCTCCGGGGTGAACTCGGCCTCCGACCTGGACGGGCTGCGCGAGCAGATCGTCTCGGCGGACATGATCACCACCGCCGTGGGACCGCGCGTCCTGCAGATCATCGGGCCCACCATCGCCGAGGGCCTGCGCGCCCGCGCCGAGGCCGGGGTCGAGGGCCGCGTGGCGGTCATGGCCTGCGAGAACGCGATCAACGCGACCGACGGGCTGGCGGAGGCCATCCGCGCCGCGTACCCGGAGGCCGATCAGGTCGCGATCTTCGCGAACACCGCGGTGGACCGGATCGTGCCGGATCAGGCGCCGGGCCAGGGCCTGGACGTCACCGTGGAGACCTACCACGAGTGGGCCGTCGAGTCCGGTCCCTTCCAGGGCCAGACCCCGGACGTCCCGGGCATCACCTGGGTCGAGGACCTCGAGCCGTACATCACGCGCAAGCTGTTCACGGTCAACACCGGGCACGCGGCCACCGCGTACTTCGGTCGCCAGGCGGGGATCACCAAGATCTCCGACGTCCTGGCCGATGCCCAGGTCCGCTCCCAGGTCGAGGCCGTGCTGGCCGAGACCAAGGAGCTGCTCGTGGCCAAGTTCGGCTTCGCGCCGGAGGTCCAGCAGGCCTACGTGGAGAAGATCATCACGCGCTTCACGAACCCGCACCTGCCGGACACCGTCGAGCGCGTGGGCCGTGCCCCGCTGCGCAAGATCTCGCGCACGGAGCGCTTCGTCGGCCCGGCCGCCGAGCTTGCCGAGCGCGGTCTGAGCGCCGACGCCCTGGTGGCCGCCGTCGCCGCGGCCCTGGCCTTCGACGTCCCGGAGGACCCGGAGTCCGCCGAGCTGCAGGCCCGCCTGGCCGCCGCGCGCGGGGATCGTCAGGCCACCGATGCGCTGGTTACCGAGCTGACGGGCATCGCCGACGAGCACCCGCTGTTCCCGGCGCTGTCCGAGGTCTTCGCTGCGGCCTGATCAGCGCGGCCTCGTCGGCCCCCGCTCCTGCCCCGTCGGGGGGGGCGGGGGCGGGGGCCGTCGTCGTCACCGCAGCGCAACGGGAGCGCAGCAGCGACGACGACGTGTGACGGAGGCGGGGCCCTGTCGTCGCAGGTCGGTGCCCGCTGCCTGCACCGACACCGGTGTGCGGCCGAAGGTTTGCGGTAGCATTCCCGGCATGTGTGGAATCGTGGGATATGTCGGGCGAGCCCCCGAGATCGATGAGAACCGGAACGCTCTGAACGTGGTCCTGGAGGGACTGCGTCGTCTGGAGTACCGCGGCTATGACTCCGCCGGCGTAGCGGTGCTCGCCGACGGCGTCATGGAGGTGCGCAAGAAGGCCGGCAAGGTCGCCGCACTCGATGCCGAGCTCGCGGCGAACCCGCTGCCGATGTCCCCGCTGGGCATCGGGCACACCCGCTGGGCCACCCACGGCGGCCCCACCGATGAGAACGCGCATCCGCACATCGTCGCCGGTGGCCGCCTGGCCGTCGTGCACAACGGCATCATCGAGAACTTCGTGGAGCTCAAGCGCGAGCTGACCGAGAAGGGGTACACCTTCGTGTCGGAGACCGACACCGAGGTCGCCGCCTCCCTGCTCGCCGACATCTACGAGAACCAGGCCGACCAGGACCTGACCCGCGCCATGCAGTTGGCCTGCGCCCGACTCGAGGGCGCCTTCACACTGCTGGCCATCCACGTCGACCACCCGGACCGCATCGTGGCGGCCCGCCTGAACTCCCCGCTGGTCATCGGCGTGGGCGAGGGCCAGAACTTCCTGGGCTCCGACGTCTCGGGCTTCATCGATCACACCAAGTCCGCCGTCGAGATGGAGGACCGCCAGATCGTCACGGTCACCCCCGAGGGCTTCGAGATCACCGACTTCGACGGCGCCCCCTCCGAGGGCAAGCCCTTCGAGGTCCAGTGGTCCGCCGAGGCCGCGGAGAAGGGCGGCTTCCCGTCCTTCATGGACAAGGAGATCCACGACCAGCCCGCCGCCGTGCGCGACACCCTTCTGGGCCGCCTGGACGAGAACGGCAAGCTGACCCTGGACGAGCTGCGCATCGACGAGTCCGTCCTGCGCTCCGTCGACAAGATCGTCGTGATCGCCTGCGGCACCGCCGCCTACGCCGGCCAGGTCGCCCGCTACGCGATCGAGCACTGGTGCCGCATCCCCACCGAGGTCGAGCTCGCGCACGAGTTCCGCTACCGCGACCCCATCGTCAACGAGAAGACCCTGGTCGTCGCGCTGTCGCAGTCCGGCGAGACCATGGACACCCTCATGGCCATGCGCCACGCCTCGGAGCAGGGCGCCAAGGTCCTGGCGATCTGCAACACCAACGGATCCTCCATCCCGCGTGCGGCGGACGCCTCGCTGTACACGCACGCCGGCCCGGAGATCGCGGTCGCCTCCACCAAGGCGTTCCTGGCGCAGATCACCGCCGCCTACCTGCTGGGCCTGTACCTGGCGCAGCTGCGCGGCAACATGTTCGCCGACGAGATCCAGGACGTCCTGGAGGAGCTCCAGGCCATGCCGGAGAAGGTCCAGGCCGTCATCGACGACGAGTCCCAGATCCGCCAGCTCGGCAAGGACTTCGCGGAGACCACCTCGGTGCTGTTCCTGGGCCGCCACGTCGGCTTCCCGGTGGCCATGGAGGGCGCGCTCAAGCTCAAGGAGATCGCCTACATCCACGCCGAGGGCTTCGCCGCCGGCGAGCTGAAGCACGGTCCGATCGCCCTGATCGAGCCGGGCCAGAAGGTCTTCGTGATCGTGCCGTCCCCGCGCGGCCGCGACTCGCTGCACTCCAAGGTCGTCTCCAATATCCAGGAGATCCGCGCCCGCGGTGCCGAGACCATCGTGATCGCGGAGGAGGGCGACACCTCGGTCGAGGACTACGCCAACCACGTGATCCGCATCCCGCAGTCGCCCACGCTGCTCCAGCCGCTGCTGGCCACCGTGCCGCTGCAGATCTTCGCCTCCGCCATGGCCGAGGCCAAGGGCTACGACGTCGACCAGCCGCGCAACCTGGCCAAGTCCGTCACGGTCGAGTGACCTCTCGCGCGGCCTGATCCGCGCAACCCGCGCTGCGGCCCGGCATCCCCTGCTCTTCAGGGGATGCCGGGCCGCACGGAAGCATGATCTCAGCGGCCGAGCGGGCGTGGTGCCACCACGCCTAGGCTGGGAGCAGAGCGTCCCGGGGAGCCCGGGGCACGCACGACGAGAGGAGCACCGATGTCGAGCATCGGCAAGAACCTGCTGGGCGAGCCCGATCCCACCCTGCTGCAGGAGAACGCGGAGATGGTCGCGCGCTTCGACGCCGGCGACGAGGCCGAGGACCTGGCGCCGGCCTTCCCCAAGGAGCAATTGCCCTGGGCGATCCTGGCCGAGGAGGCGCTGGCCGACGGCCGGACGCTCGAGGGCTACGCCTACGCCCGAGTGGGCTACCACCGCGGTCTCGACGCCCTGCGCGCCAGCGGCTGGAAGGGCCACGGCCCGGTGCCGTACAGCCACGCGCCCAACCGCGGCTTCCTGCGCGCTCTGTCAGCTCTGGGCCAGGCGGCAGCGGCCATCGGCGAGCTCGACGAGGCCCAGCGCATCCAGAAGCTCCTCAACGACTCCGACCCGACGGCGGCCGAGCAGCTCCAGAGCTGACGTCGACCCCGGCGACGGCCTGATGGCGAACGGCGCGGCCGCACTCCCTGCAACAGGGGTGCGGCCGCGCCGTCCGTCGTCGCCGAGCAGCGAAGGCCCGGACGGCTGATCAGACCTCGGAGGCCTCAGCCGTCTCGACGGAGGCGGCCTGACTGGCCGCCAGGCTCTCGCGCACGCGGGCAGTGGCCTCGACCAGGTGCTCGAGCGAGGTGCGGGTCTCGTCGTAGCCGCGGGTCTTCAAGCCGCAGTCGGGGTTGACCCACAGCAGCTCGGAGCTGACGTGCTCGAGTGCCTGGATGAGCAGCGACTCGATCTCGTCGGTGCTGGGCACGCGCGGGGAGTGGATGTCCCACACGCCGGGGCCGAGCCCGCGCTCGAAGCCGACCGCGCGGACGTCGGCCAGCACCTCCATGCGCGAACGGGCCGCCTCGATGCTCGTGACATCGGCGTTCAGCGCGTCTACGCCGGCGATGACCTCGCCGAACTCCGAGTAGCACAGGTGCGTGTGGATCTGCGTGGCGTCGTCGACCGAGGAGGTCGCCCGGCGGAAGGACTCGACCGACCAGTCCAGGTAGGCGCTGCGATCGGCTCGGCGCAGGGGCAGCAGCTCGCGCAGGGCCGGCTCGTCGACCTGGATGATGCCGATGCCGGCATCCTCGAGGTCGGCGATCTCATCGCGCAGGGCCAGGGCCACCTGATCGGCGGTCTCGGCCAGTGGCTGGTCGTCGCGCACGAACGACCAGGCCAGGATGGTGACGGGTCCGGTGAGCATGCCCTTGACCGGCTTGTCGGTCTGCTGCTGCGCCCAGGTGATCCACGGGACCGTGAAGGCCTCGCCGCGCAGCCCCTCGCCCTCGCGCGAGACATCGCCCCACAGGATCGACGGACGCGTGGCTCGGGAGCCGTAGGACTGCACCCAGCCGTTGGCCGTCGTCGCGAAGCCGTCGAAGTGCTCGGCGAAGTACTGGACCATGTCGTTGCGCTCCGGCTCGCCGTGCACCAGCACGTCCAGGCCGAGCTCGTCCTGCAGGGCGATGACCCGGGAGATCTCCTCGCGCAGGAAGCCGTCGTAGGCGGCGTCGTCGATCCGTCCGGCGCGGTGATCGGCGCGGGCGCGGCGGACCTCCCCGGTCTGGGGGAAGGACCCGATCGTGGTGGTGGGCAGCACTGGAAGGCGGCCGCTGCCGAACGAGCGCTCCGCCTGGGCTGCGCGACGCTGCTCGGCGGTGCCGCGCTGCGAGTCGGCCTCGGTGAGGGAGGCAGTGCGGCCGCGGACCTCGTCGATGCGCACACCCGGGGCCGCAGCGCGGGTGCGGCGGGCCTCGTCGGCCTCCTGCAGCTCGGCGGCCACGGCCCCGCGGCCCTCGGCGAGCCCGCGTGCCAGGACGGCGACCTCGCGGACCTTCTCGTCGGCGAAGGCCAGCCAGGACCGGATCTCGGAGTCGAGCTCGGGCTCGGCCTCGAGGGTGTGCGGGACGTGGATCAGCGAGTTCGACGTGGCCACGGAGACCCGGGCGCCTGCGTCGCGGAAGCCCTCGAGCCGCTTGAGTGCGGCGGAGAGGTCGGTGCGCCAGACGTTGCGCCCGTTGACGACTCCGGCCACGAGCACCGGGGCGTCTGCCGAAGTGAACAGGCCGAGCTGGTCGTCGGTGAGACCGCCGCGGACGAGGTCCACGTGCACGGCCTCGGCACCCGAGCCGGTCAGCGCGCCGAGCAGCTCGCCCGCATCGCCGTAGGGGGAGGTGAGCAGCAGCTGGGGGCGCTCGTCGAGCCCGCCCAGGTATCCGGCCGCGCGCTCGATCGCCGCGCGCAGGTCCTGCTGCGAGAGGCGGGAGTGGTCCGCGACCAGGGCGGGCTCGTCGATCTGCACCCACTCGGCGCCGGCATCCTTGAGTGCTGCGAGGATCTCGCCGTAGACCGGCAGCAGCTCCTCGAGACGATCCAGGGGCTCGATGGGCTCGGCTGCGGTGCCGTCGTCCTTGGCCAGGGCCAGGAAGGTCACCGGGCCCACGAGCACGGGGCGCAGGCTCCGGCCCTGCTCGGAGGCCTCGGCCAGCTGCTCCAGCAGGCGGCCGGGCGCTGCGGCGAACTGCGTCTGCGCGCCGATCTCGGGCACCAGGTAGTGGTAGTTGGTGTCGAACCACTTGGTCATCTCGAGCGGCTGCCGGGCGTCGTCGCCGCGGGCCAGCACGAACTCCCCGGAGCGGTCCACGGTTCCGGCCTCGGTGCGCAGGTCGCCGAAGCGCGTCGGCACCGCGCCGACGGCGATCAGGGTGTCGAGCACGTGGTCGTAGAGCGCGTAGGAGCCGGGCACGGCCGAGGCCTGCTCCAGGCCCAGCCCCTCGAGGCGCTCGGCGGTGGAGGCACGCAGCTCGGCGGCGGAGGACTCGAGCTGCTCCAGGTCGCTGCGTCCGGCCCAGTGCGACTCGAGCGCGCGCTTGAGCTCGCGGTTCGGGCCGATGCGGGGGTAGCCCAGGATCGTGGCGGTCGGGAAGGCGGCGGGCTGGGCGTCGTTCGAGATGGTCACTGCGGTCTCCTCATAGGTGCGGATGGGGCGCCCGTCGGCGGGCTGGGATGCGGGGATGAGGCCGGCGAGTCCGGCTGAAGGGGTGGGGCGGGGCAAATCGAGCTGCTCCAGGACGTCCAGGGCGGCCTCGTGCTGGTTGAACGTGTAGAGGTGCAGCCCGGGAGCCCCGGAATCCAAGGCAGCGCGTGCGCTGTGCACGGCAGAGCGGACGCCGATCCGGTGGCGCTCGGCGTCCGAGTCGGCCGTCTCGAGCTCGTGGGCCAGCAGCGGGTCCGGCTCCAGGCCGGCCAGGTCGCAGATGCGCAGGTACCGGCGCAGGCTCGTGACCGGCATGATCCCGGGGATGATCGGCAGCTCCACTCCGGCGCGACGAGCCCGGGACACGAAGGCCGCGTAGTCGTCGGCCTCGGGGTAGAGCTGAGTGATCGCGAAGTCGGCGCCGGCGCGCTGCTTGGCCAGTAGCACCTCGAGGTCCTGGTGCACGGAGGTCGACTCGGGGTGCTTGATCGGATAGGCGGCCACGCCGATCGAGACGTTGCCGGCGCACAGCTGGGCGGCTCGGCCGCGCTCGACCGAGCGGATCAGGTCCACCAGATGCCGGGCGAAGGGCAGCTCCTCAGGGCCGGGCTCGACGGCCGGATCCCGGTCCCCGCGCAGGGCCAGGACGCCGCGCACGCCCAGGTCCAGCAGCTCGTGGATCAGCTCGCGCAGCTGCGTCTCCGTGACTCCCGTGCACAGCACGTGGGCTAGGGGGCGCAGCGGGGTCTCGAAGATCAGGTGGGACAGCAGCGCCATGGACTGGACGCGGCGCTGCGGATCGACCGCCGCGGTGACCGAGACGTAGTCCGGCACCGTGGGCGCCAGGGCCTCGATGGTCTGCAGGAGGGACTCGGTGCTGGCTGCGCTGCGCGGCGGGTAGAGCTCGTAGGACAGCGCGGGCACCGGCTTGCGGTGCGACGGCGCCCCCGTCTCCGGGGGACGATCCGAGCGCGGTGCTGCGGGGTGGTGATCGGGCATTCCGTGTTCGCCTTTCCGTGGATGCCCGATGGAGGGCAGACCACGGGGTGCGCACGGAGGCCCGTGCCGGCGCTGACGATGCGCGGAAAGGCACGGGTCCGGTGGACCACGGAAGTCTGAGAAGACGCTCCATCGGTCCTGGCGGGAGCACCGGTCCCCGCAAGATCCGCGGGGATGGTTGCTGCGACGTCGACGAGCCAGGTCTCTCGGTCGCTCTGGATAGATAGCGAGATAGATACCACCCCAGGCGGCCCTGCTTGTCAACCCCCGAGATCTGCCACGGCCGCCAGGGAGGGGCGCGCGATAGGATCGCCCCGGACCGTCGCGCCCCCGGCCCGTGGCGCGCGATCCACCATGGCCTCCACAAGGCGCGTGGCGCAGCATCCAGACCTCGTGCGGGCCCAGTCAGGAGAGCAGTCGCATGCCAGCCATCTCGATCGTCGGAGCCCAGTGGGGCGATGAGGGCAAGGGCAAGGCCACGGACATCCTCGGCGGCCGCGCGGACTACGTCGTGAAGCCGAACGGCGGCAACAACGCCGGGCACACCGTGGTGGTGGGCGGCGACAAGTTCGAGCTCAAGCTGCTCCCCGCAGGCATCCTCTCCCCGCGGGCCACCCCCGTGATCGGCAACGGCGTGGTGGTCAACCCGCAGGCGCTGTTCGAGGAGATCGACGGCCTCGAGGCCCGCGGCGCGGACACCTCCAAGCTGCGCGTCTCGGCCAATGCGCACCTGGTGGCCCCGTACCACCAGACCCTCGACCAGGTCACCGAGCGGTTCCTGGGCAAGCGCGCGATCGGCACCACCGGTCGCGGGATCGGGCCCGCCTACATGGACAAGATCGGGCGCCTGGGCCTGCGCGCGCAGGACATCCTGGACGAGTCGATCCTGCGCCAGAAGATCGAGGGCGCCCTGCGGCAGAAGAACGAGCTGCTGCTCAAGGTCTACAACCGCCGCGCGTTCGAGAACGACGAGATCGTGGACTACTTCATGGGCTACGCCGAGCGCATGGCGCCCATGATCGTGGACTCCACGCGCCTGCTCAACGACGCCCTGGACCGCGACGAGACCGTCCTGCTCGAGGGCGGGCAGGCCACCTTCCTGGACGTCGATCACGGCACGTACCCGTTCGTGACCTCGTCGAACCCCACCACCGGCGGCGCTTGCGTGGGCGCGGGCATCGGGCCCACGCGCCTGACCCGCTCGATCGGCATCATCAAGGCGTACACGACCCGCGTGGGTGCCGGTCCGTTCCCCACCGAGCTGTTCGACGAGTCCGGGGAGCGGCTGCGCACCGTGGGCGGCGAGTTCGGCGTGAACACCGGGCGCCCGCGCCGCACCGGCTGGTACGACGCCGTGATGGCGCGTCACGCCTCGCGGATCAACGGCTTCACGGACTACTTCGTGACCAAGCTCGACGTCCTCACCGGGCTCGAGGAGATCCCGGTGTGCGTGGCCTACGACGTCGACGGCGTGCGCCACGACGAGATGCCCATGACGCAGACCGAGTTCCACCACGCCAAGCCGATCTACGAGATGTTCCCCGGCTGGTCGGAGGACATCTCGCAGGCCCAGACCCTCGAGGACCTGCCGGCCAATGCGCGCGACTACGTCCTGACCCTCGAGTCCATGTCCGGCACCCGGTTCTCCGCGATCGGCGTGGGCCCGGGCCGCGAGAACACGATCGAGCTGCGCGACCTGATCGACTGACGCCGCCTCGCCCGTGCGAGGACAGGCGCTCGGGATGGTGACAGATCGGCACCCCATCAGCCCTGATGGGGTGCCGATCTGTCACCATCCGCTGCGTCACCGTCCCGCGCGCGGACCGGGCTCGCCCGCCGTGTCGGATAGCATCTGGCAGACCCCTTGGGCGTGCTGCGCCTCGTCGTGCATGCAGGCGCCACTGATCGATGCCCGTCGCGGCGCCGTTCGATCCCCGACGTCGGAAGTGACTGACCGTGTCCACACAGAGCACCAGACTGGACCCCGCCTCGGCGCGGTCCGAGGGCGAGGGCCTGCGCCGCAGCCTCAAGACCCGGCACATGACCATGATCGCCATGGGCGGTGCGATCGGCACCGGGCTGTTCGTGGCCTCCGGCAACTCGATCGCCACGGCCGGGCCCGGTGGTGCGCTCGTGGCCTACATAGCGATCGGGCTCATGGTCTTCCTGCTCATGCAGTCCCTGGGCGAGATGTCCGCCTGGCGTCCCACCTCCGGATCCTTCGGCGATCACGCGGCGCGCTACGTCTCGCCGTCCTTCGGCTTCGCGATCGGCTGGAACTACTGGTTCAACTGGGCCATCACCCTGGCCGCGGAGCTCGTGGCGGCCGCCCTGGTCATGCGCTACTGGCTCCCCGACGTCCCCGCCTGGGTCTGGTCGGCGCTGTTCCTGCTGATCGTCTTCGGGCTCAACGCCCTGTCCACGCGGGCCTACGGCGAGGGTGAGTTCTGGCTCTCGGCGATCAAGGTGGCCGCCGTCGTCGTCTTCCTGGTGCTGGGCGTGCTGATGGTGCTGGGCATCATGGGCGGCGACGCCCCCGGCTTCGGCAACTGGACCGACGGGGAGGCGCCGTTCGTGGGCGGGCCCATGTCGATCCTGGCGATCTTCATGGTCGCCGGCTTCGCGTTCCAGGGCACCGAGCTCGTGGGCGTGGCGGCCGGTGAGGCCGAGGACCCGGAGCGCACCGTGCCCAAGGCGATCCGCACCGTGTTCGTGCGCATCCTGCTGTTCTACGTGCTGGCGATCATCGTGATCGGCTTCCTGCTGCCGTACACGCACCCGAACCTGCTGGCCTCGGACATCGAGGACGTCGCGATCTCGCCGTTCACCCTGGTGCTGCAGAACGCGGGCGTGGCCTTCGCCGGCTCCGTCATGAACGCCGTGATCCTCACGGCCATCCTCTCGGCCGGCAACTCCGGGCTGTATGCCTCCACGCGCATGCTCTGGTCCATGGCCACCGACGGCAAGGCCCCGGCCTGGCTGGCCAAGGTCAACCGCCGCGGCGTGCCCATGCGGGCGCTGCTGGTGACCTCGTCCTTCGGCCTGCTGGCCTTCCTCACCACGTTCATCGGCGAGGGCGCGGCCTACACCTGGCTGCTCAACGCCTCGGCTCTGGCGGGCTTCATCGTGTGGGCGGGCATCGCCTGGACGCATTACTGCTTCCGCCGGGCCTTCAAGGCGCAGGGGCGGCCGCTGTCCGAGCTGCCGTTCCGCTCGCGGTTCTTCCCCGCCGGCCCGATCGTCGCGCTGATCATGTGCCTGCTGGTCATCCTGGGCCAGGGCTACGACGCCTTCGTGAGCGGGACGGTGACGCCCATGTCGCTGCTGTCCTCGTACATCGGCCTGCCGCTGTTCCTGGCCTTCTGGATCGGGCACAAGCTGAGCTCCAAGGAGCCGGCCGTCGATCCCGCGCAGGCGGATCTCTCGCGCGGCTGAGCCGCCGTCACAGCACGCAGGAGGGCCTCGGGAGACCGGGGCCCTCCTTCCGTGCCCTCGGCGCTCAGGCCCACAGGATCGTGAGCAGGCTCAGCGCCCCCAGCACCACGACGGCCGCGCTGATCGCCACGATCTCGACCGGATCGGGGGCCGAGGCCTCCCGGGCCACGCTGTGCACCCCGCGCCTGTAGCGCAGGCCCTGCCGCAGCCACAGGCCCAGTGCCAGCAGCGCCGCGGCGGCCAGGGGGAGCACGGCGGCCAGACCGTGATGGGGCAGCCAGCGCAGCAGCAGCGCGGCCGCGACCACGAGCGCCATCAGCGTCCGGGCCCAGGCCAGCGAGGTGCGCTCGGGCTGCAGACCGGGGTCGTCGTGGGAGGGGTGCTCGCGGGCGCCTCGAGGGCCCCGGAGGCCGTCGGGCCTGCGGGGCTCGGTGCCGTCGCGGCGGCGGGGGAGGGGCATGAGTGGCTCAGCGCCCGATCAGGACGCCGAGCAGCACACCGGCGGCCAATGCGGCACCCAGGGACAGCACCGGGGCCATGATCGCCAGCGGCAGCGGGGAGCGTCGGCGCATGGCGCGCTCGACCCGCAGCCACCGCACGCTCGCGGAGATCGCCACGACCATGGACAGGGCGATCAGCCCGGCCGCCAGCACCACGCGCACGGCCTGGGGGATCAGGTCCCCGGCGAAGGCCTCCAGCGCGATGCCGCCGGCGAGCAGCCCCAGGGCCGTGCGGATCCAGGCCAGGAAGGTCCGCTCGTTGGCCAGGGTGAAGCGCGGGTCCGGCTCGAGGCCGCCGCCGAGCAGGCGCGCTGCGAACGGGGACCGTTCGGGATCCCCGGGCGGCTGCGCAGTGCGGTTCATGGGAGCCACGCTACCGGGCGCCACACGGTGTCACGGGCTTTCCGGGCCTTCCGGGCTGTCCGCCGGGGGCCATAGGCTTTCCGCTGGACGCCCGACACAGCCACCGCCCGCGGTGGCGAGACCAAGGAGGATCCCCCGTGCGACTCGCGCTCGCCCAGATCGACCCGGCCCCGGACGTCGCGGCCAATCTGGCGACCATCCGCCGCCACGTCACCGATGCCGCCGCTCGCGGCGCGGACCTGGTGGTCTTCCCAGAGGAGGCGATGCTCGGGGTGGAGTCCGGGGTCAAGGACCGCTTCGCCGAGATCGTGGCGCGCGAGTGGGACACGTTCGTGACCTCGCTGCAGGAGCTGGCGCATCAGGAGCGGATCGCGATCGTCGCCGGAGCCTACGAGCCCTCGGACGATCACCGCCCGTACAACACCCTGGTGGCCGTGGGCGCGGACGGGTCGCTGCTGGCCACCTATCGCAAGCTGCACCTCTACGACGCCTTCTCCTACCAGGAGTCCGAGCGCATCCGCCCCGGGGATGCGGGGACGGCGAGCATCGAGGTCGCCGGTGTGCGGATCGGGCTGAGCACCTGCTACGACATCCGCTTCCCCGAGCTCTACCGCGCCCTGGCCGACGACGGCGCCCAGCTCGTCCTGGTGCCCGCGGCCTGGTTCTCCGGCCCGGACAAGGTCCGCCACTGGGAGACGCTGCTGGCCGCGCGCGCGATCGAGAACACCCTGTGGATCGCGGCGGCGGACACCTTCAACGACCACACGGTCGGGCACTCCCAGGTCCGCGATCCGCTGGGCGGGCTCACCGCCCGGGTCGAGGAGGGCGAGCGGCTGCTGATCACCCAGATCGACACCCGACGCGTGGACGAGGTGCGCTCCACCGTGCCGTCGCTGGCGAACCGGCGCTTCCGCCCCGGCTCCCTGGCCGAGCAGCCTCTGGGGCAGCAGCAGGACTGAGTCCCAGCACCGCACGAGTACGACGACGGCCGGCCGCCCCCCTGCGCAGGGAGCGACCGGCCGCAGTCATCCGACAGGAGCCGGGCTGATCACCAGATGCGCACGCGCTCCTGGGGGTCCAGCCACATCAGATCGGACTCCGTGGTGCCGAAGGCCTCGTGGAAGGCATCGACGTTGCGCGCCGTCTGATTGGCGCGGAACTCGTTGGGGGAGTGGACGTCGACCGCCAGGCGCTGGGCCGTGGTCTCGTCGCGTGCCTTCTGCTGCCAGATGAAGGACCAGGACAGGAACAGCTTCTGCGCCGGGGTGAAGCCGTCGTCGTCCTGCTCCCCGAAGGCCGCGGGATCCGCACCGGCGCGCTCGCGGGCCTCGTCCGGGTCGTCAGCGGTCTCGACCACGCCGCGGGAGAGCTCCCACGCCTTGTAGGCGATCGACAGCCCTCCGAGGTCGCCGATGTTCTCGCCCAGGGTCATGCGCCCGTTGACCGTCGGCGGCTCCGGGCGATCGGCGAGCTGGTCCGGCACCAGGCCGTCGTACTGGCTGACCAGGCGCTCGGTGCGCTCCTCGAAGGCCGCGCGGTCCTCGTCGGACCACCAGTTGCGCAGGCGGCCGTCGCCGTCGGCGGTGGAGCCCTTGTCGTCGAAGCCGTGCCCGATCTCGTGGCCGATCACGGAGCCGATGCCGCCGTAGTTCATGGCGTCCTCGGCGTCCTCGTCGAAGAACGGGGGCTGCAGGATGGCCGCCGGGAAGACGATCTCGTTGCGCAGCGGGTGGTAGTAGGCGTTGACCGTCTGCGGGGTCATCAGCCACTCGTGCTTCTCCACCGGCTTCCCGGCCTTGCGGATCAGCTCGGCGCGCTCGAACTCCGAGGTGCGCACGATGTTGCCCACCAGATCATCGGCGCGGATCTCCAGCTGCGAGTAGTCCCGCCACTTCTCCGGGTAGCCGATCTTGGGGGTGAACGACGCCAGCTTGCGCAGCGCCTCAGCGCGGGTGGAATCGGTCATCCAGTCCAGCGTCTCGATCGAGCGCCGGTAGGCGGCCAGCAGGTTCTGGACGAGCTCGTCCATCCGCGATTTGGCCGTGGGGGAGAAGTGGCGCTCGACGTAGACGCGGCCCACGGCCTCGCCCAGCACGCCGTTGACCAGCCCGACTCCGCGCTTCCAGCGCTCCTTGAGCTCCGGGGTGCCGGAGAGGACCGTGCCGTAGAAGGCGAAGTCCGCCTCCACGAACGCCGCCGAGAGGTAGGCCGCCCGCGAGTTCACGATCTGCCAGCGGGCCCAGGCCTTCCAGTCCTCCAGGCGGGAGGCGTCGAACAGGGGATCGAGCTCGGCGAAGAACGACGGCTGCTGATCCACCACGGTCTCCACAGCCGAGGCCGGCAACCCGAGGCCCTCGAGCAGCAGGGCGCTCCAATCGAGGTTGCGGCTGAGCTGCTGCAGCTCCTCCAGCGACTTGGGGTTGTACATCTTGGTGAGGTCGCGGACCTCGACCTTGTCCCAGTGCCGCTGGGCGATCTCGGTCTCGAGCCCGAAGATCCGCTCGGCCTCATCGTGGGCGCGCTCGATCCCGGCGAGTTCGAGCATCCGGGCGATGTGCTCGCGGTACTTCTGGCGGATCTCGGTGTGCTGGGCCTCCCGGTAGTACTCCTCGTCGGGAAGCCCGATCCCCGACTGGCCGATGAAGACCAGGCTGCGTCCGGGATCGCCCGGATCGGCGTCGGTGTCCACGCCCAGCACCGAGGACACGCCGCGGGCCAGCAGGCGGCCGAACAGGCGGGACAGGCCCTGCACGTCCTGGACGGCGTCGACCTCCGCGAGGTCCTCGGCCAGAGGCTGCGCGCCCAGCTGCTCGAGGCGCTGCTCGTCCATGTAGGAGGCGTAGAGGTCCGCGATCTTCGCACGGATCGGATCCGGGTCCTCGCCCGGCTCCTCGGTCACGATCTCGCGCACCGCCTCCTCCGCGCGGTCGCGCAGCACGACGAAAGCGCCGATCAGCGCCTTGTCCTCCGGGATCTGCGCCTCGCGCAGCCACGGGCCGTTCACGTAGCGGAAGAGGTCGTCCTGCGGGCGGACCGTGCGATCGAAGGTCGTGGCGTCCAGGGAGGTCATGGCCTCCTCCGGCGTGTCGGCGGGAGCGGGTCCGGGTGCGGCGGTGCTGTCGGTCATACCGCCAGGCTAGTGGCCCGGGAGGGTGCCGGTGGGCCCGCTTCGCCGAGCGCGTGACGACGACGGCGGCCCCGAGCGCAGGTGCTCGGGGCCGCCGGGGTGCGATCAGGCGCCGGCGGCGATGACCTCGTCGAGCACGCCGTTCAGGGCCGTGACCTTGGGGTCGGAGTCGATCACGGCGCCGTCGGCGAAGTCGGTGAAGATGCTCAGATCCACGGCGGCGCGCACGACGGTCTGGGAGAAGTTGGCCATGATCAGGCGCCACTGCTCGACCGCGCGCACGCCGCCCACGGCGCCGTAGCCGACCAGGCCGAGGACCTTGCCGTTCCACTCGGAGCCCAGCGAGTCGACCGCGTTCTTGAAGCCGCCGGGGACGCCGTGGTTGTACTCCGGGGTGACGAAGATGTAGCCGTCGAGGTCGTCGACCACGCGGGACCAGGCCTGGACCTGCTCGGAGTCGTAGGACTTGTCCGCCATGGCGGGCAGGGTGGCCGAGGAGAAGACCGGGAGGTCGAAGTCCTTGAGGCTCACGAGCTCGAACTCGGCGCCGCCCTTGGCCTGGGCGTGGCGCAGGACCCACTCGCCCACGGAGGCGCCGACCTGCCCGTCACGGACGCTTCCCACGATGATGCCGATCTTCACAGCTGTCTCCTTGAGGTCTTCGCGCGGCCGGGGGGCGACCGCAAGTGCGTGACACATCATTCGCTTTGTGCGTCTGCGCTGTCCAGGGGCGATGCCGTGAGTCGGCTCACAGGGCGAACTCGGCTACCGTGTGGAGCGGATCACACGCGGCGCCGCTGCGCCGATCGCACAGCCCCAGGAGATGTCATGACCGCTCCCCATCAGCAGCCCGCCGAGGATCGGTCCCCGGCAGCCCACGAGGATCCCACCCCGCCCGATGCGCGCCGCGTGACCCCGTCCTCGCAGCGGATCGCGGAGGGGGCGCAGAAGCTCTCGGAGTCCGGCATCCCGCAGGCCCTGGCTGATCTGGCGCAGGCCTCGGACAAGGCGGCCGCGCTCAACGCGCACGGCGGCGAGCTCTGCGAGAAGCTCGGCATCGAGTACCTGGAGGCCTCGGCCCAGCGGGTGGTCGCGCGCATGCCGGTCGAGGGCAACCGCCAGCCCGTGGGCCTGCTGCACGGCGGGGCCACGATCTCGCTGGCCGAGTCGCTGGGCTCCATGGGGGCCTTCATCCACGGTGCGGGGCTCGGGCGCGTGGCCGTGGGGCTCGAGGTCAGCACCACCCACCATGCCTCCGCCCGCAGCGGCTGGGTCATCGCCACGGCGGAGGCGCTGCAGCTCGGGCGCTCGATCGCGACCTACGAGGTGGTGGTGCGCGCCGAGGCGGACAATCGCCGCATCTCGACCGTGCGCATCACCTGCTTCCTCAAGGAGCTCTGACCCCCTCTCCTTCCGCCGAGTGGATCCCCAGTTGCGCTGTTCTGCCTCTCAGCGCAACTGAGCATCCACTCGGCGTGTGCGGGGAGGCTCAGAAGAGGCGGGACGAGGCGATCTCGGCGCCCTGAGCCAGTGCCTCCAGCTTGGCGGCGGCGATCTGCGGGTGGATGCGCCCGCCCAGACCGCAGTCGGTCGAGGCGATCACGCGCTCGCGACCCACGACCGAGGCGAAGCGCTCGATGCGCTCGGCCACCAGCTCCGGGTGCTCGACCACGTTGGTCGCATGCGAGACGATGCCCGGGATGATCAGCTTGTCCTCGGGCAGGGAGACGTCCTCCCACACGCGCCACTCGTGCTCGTGGCGGGCGTTGGCGGCCTCGAAGGAGAACGCGCCGGCGTCGATCTGCAGCATGGTGCGCACCAGGTGCTTGAACTCCAGATCCGTGGTGTGCGGGCCGTGCCAGGAGCCCCAGCACAGGTGGAAGCGGACCTGCTCGGCGGGGATGCCCTCGAGCGCGTAGTTGATCGCCTCCACGCGCTTGGCCGTGAACGCCAGGTAGTCCTCGACCGACGGCTCGGGGTTGATCTGATCCCAGTTCTCCGCGATCGAGGGGTCGTCGATCTGCACGATCAGCCCGGCGTCGGTGATCGCCCGGTACTCCTCGCGCATGGCCTCGGCACATGCCTGCAGGACCTCGTCCTCGTCGCCGTAGTGCTTGTCCTCCAGGCGCGCGCACGACCCCGGCGAGAGCGAAGCCAGGTAGCCCTCGGACGCGCCCGTGGTCTCCAGCGCGCGCTTGAGGTTGGCGATGTCCCGGGCGACGGCCTCCTGGCCGACATAGCGGATCGGGCCCACGAACTCGGGGAACGGCGGCTGATTGCCTGTCGAGATCCCGCTGGAGGGGTCGGTGTAGGCGTCCTGGAAGCGCTGCCGGTCACGACGGTCGCCGAAGCTCGTGAGCCGCACATGACCCGGCTCGGAGCGCACGGCCGGCTGGTTCCAGAGATCGACCGAGCCGGGGCCCAGTCCGTCGAGGCGGTCGAAGATGTAGTGCCACCAGGCGCCGTAGTCGGTGTCCTCGGACATGGCATGGCCGTACTCGCCGTCGTTGACGACGTCGATCCCCAGGTTCTTCTGGCGCTGGACGACGTCGACGACGGACTCGGTGAGCAGCTGGTCGTAGTCCTGCCCGCCGGTGCGGGCGCGGTTGGCCTCGATGAGCTGATCGGTGCGCGGCAGGGAGCCGGCGTGGGTGGTGAGGATGCGGTTCTCGGAGCGGTGCATGAAGAGGTTCCGTTCTGTGTGAGATGGGTATCCACTCGGAGGTGGGGAGAGGGGTCAGAAGAGGCGGCTCGAGGCGATCTGCGCGCCCTCGGCCAGCGACTCGAGCTTGGCCATGGCGATCTGCGGGTGCAGACGGCCGCCCAGCCCGCAGTCGGTCGAGGCGATGACGCGCTCGCGGCCCACGACGGAGGCGAAGCGCTCGATGCGCTCGGCCACCAGCTCCGGGTGCTCGACCACGTTGGTGGAGTGCGAGACGACGCCCGGGATGATGACCTTGTCCTCGGGCAGCCCGGCATCCGCCCACTCGCGCCACTCATGGCCGTGACGGGCGGAGGCCGCCTCGAAGGAGTAGCCGCCGGCGTCGATCTGCAGCAGGGGCTCGATCAGGTGCTTGAGCTCCAGGTCGGTCGTGTGCGGGCCGTGCCAGGAGCCCCAGCACAGGTGGAATCGGATCTGCTCCTGCGGCAGCCCGCGCAGCGCGTGGTTCAGCGCCTCGATCCGCAGCTGGATGAAGGAGCGGTAGTCCTCGAGCGAGGGCTCCGGGTTGATCTGGTCCCACGACTCGGCGATCGAGGGGTCGTCGATCTGCACGATCAGCCCGGCGTCGACGATCGCCTGGTACTCCTCGCGCATGGCATCGGCGCAGGCGTAGACGAGCTCCTCATCGGTGGCGTAGTACTCGTTGCTCACTCGGGCGCAGGAGCCGGGGGACAGCGCGGCGATGAAGCCCTTCTCGGCGCCGGAGCCCTCGAGCGCGGACTGGAGGTTCGCGATGTCCGCCTGCACGGCGTCGTGGCCGGTGTAGGTCAGCGGCCCGGTGATCTTGGGCTGGGCCACCCGCTTGCGGGCGGTGAGGATACCGGAGGACTGATCGGCGTAGGCCTCGGCGAAGCGCTGGCGGTCGCGGCGATCGGCGAACGACGTCAGCACGATATTGCCGGGCGAGGAGCGCCTGGCGCCGGCGTTCGGGTCCCAGCGGTCCTCGTCGGAGGGGCTCAGCCCGCCCAGGCGGGAGAAGGAGTAGTTCCACCAGGCGCCGTAGTCCACGGAGCTGGACATGGTGTGGCCGTACTCGCCGTCGTTGACGATGTCGATGCCGATCTCGGACTGCCGGGCGACGATGTCGCGTACGCCCTGCTGCATGGTGGCCACGAGCTCCTCCCACGAGATCGTGCCGGCCTGGTAGGCCTCGTTCGCGGCCAGCAGCTCGGGGGTGCGGGGCAGGGAGCCCACGTGGGTGGTCTGGATGCGGTCGGTGTTCAGCATGCGCGAAGGCACGTCCTTTCCATCGGTCCTGGCGGGAGCACCTCTGCGCTGGGGACGGATCCCCGCATGGTTGCTGCGACGTCTTCGAGCCAAGGTCTCTCGGTCGCTCGTGATGGTGACGCCGATCATCCTGCCATGCCGCGGGCGTCGCACCCAACCCACGAAAGCCGCCGAGTGGATCCCCAGTTGCGCTGTTCGCCCGAACAGCGCAACGGGGGATCCACTCGGCGGGGTGGGGGGTGGGGGAACGGAGGGTCAGCGGGGCATCGCTGCCGGGTCGTCGAACTCCTCCGGGGCGCGGAAGCGGGTCACGCCGCGCCGCTTGGCCAGCACAGCGCCGATGATCCACAGGAGAGCGAACAGGCCCGCCGTGAGCAGGATCTGCTGACGCACGCCGGGCACCGTCATGCCCAGGATCACGACGGCCACCATGCCCGCCAGCGCCACGTAGGACAGCACCGGGTAGCCCCAGGCCCTGAGCACGAGCTCGCGGCCCTCGCGCTCGGCGCGGCGGCGCAGCACCAGGTGGGAGACGATCGTCATGGTCCAGATGACGATCAAGGTGGAGCCCACGATGTTGAGCAGGATGCCCAGGATCTCCTCGGCCCACAGGTAGTTCAGCCCGACCGTCACGAAGCCGAAGGCCACCGAGGCCAGCACCGCGGCCACCGGCACGCCGCGGGGGTTGGTCCTGCTCAGCGCGACCGGTGCCAGGCTGCGGTGGGACAGCGAGAAGATCATCCGCGAGGCGCCGTACAGGTTGGCGTTCAGCGACGACAGCAGCGCGACGGTCACCACGACCGCCATGATGGAGGCGACGGCCGGAAGCCCCGCGGTGTTGAGCACGGCCACGAACGGGGAGGCCAGCAGGTTCTCGTCGTTCCACGGCATGGCCAGGACCATGATGGCCACGGAGCCCATGTAGAAGATCAGGATGCGCCACACGATGGTGCGGATCGCCCGGCCCACGTTCTTCTCGGGGTCCTCGGTCTCGGCCGCCGCCACGGCCACGATCTCGATGCCGCCGAAGGCGAAGGCCACGATCAGCAGGCCGGCGGCCACGCCTCCGATGCCGTTGGGCATGAAGCCGCCGTGGGCGGTGAGATTGGCCAGGCCGGGCGCCTCGGCCGTGGGCAGCAGGCCGATCACGAACAGCCCGCCGATCACCAGGAAGACGACGACGGCGGCGACCTTGAGCAGCGAGAACCAGAACTCGAACTCGCCGAACTGCCCCACGCCGATGAGGTTGATGGCGGTGAAGATGATCATGAAGATCAGCGCGAGCAGCCACTGCGGGGCGATGGGCCAGGCGGAGACCAGGATCTGGGCGGCCGCGGTGGCCTCGGCGGCGATCACGATGATCAGCTGCACCCACCACAGCCAGCCGACGGCGAAGCCCGCGGCCGGGCTGACGGCTCGGCCCGCATAGACGGAGAAGGCGCCGGAGGTGGGGTGATCGGCGACCATCTCGCCGAGCATGCGCATGATCAGGATGATCAGGAACCCGGCGACGACGTAGGACACGAGCACCGACGGCCCGGCGGCGGCGATGCCTGCCCCCGAGCCGACGAACAGGCCTGCGCCGATGGCCGAGCCGAGGCTCATCATGACCAGGTGGCGGCCCTTCATGTGGGCCTTCAGATTCGAGTCCTGGGGGCCGTCTGCCCCGGGCGCTGCGGCAGCCGTGGTGCTCTGCGAATGGCGTCCGCGACTGGTCGCGGGCGAGGATCCGGAACCCATGGGGGCCTCCTGGTGGTGAGGGCGCCGGGGGATCGGCCTCGGGCGCCTGTGCTGCACGTCACAATCTGATGGCGACACACTAGGCCACCCCGAGGGCGAGTTCCGGGCCTCCGCGGAAGCCTTCGCGAGCGTCGGACGATGCGCCCCGTGATCCGCGTCTCACGGCTGGGATCGTCCGGCGTGCCTGCGCGCAGCGGGCGAGGGCGTCCGCTGCGCGCAGGTGTGTGACATCAGATCGTCTCGGGGCCCTCCGAGCCCGCCTGATAGTCCTGCACCGGCACCAGGCCGTCCGCCACGGCGTCGATCGCCGGCTGCACGATCCGCCAGCAGTGCTGCGAGGCCTCGGCGCTGACGCTGAAGGAGCGGTCGGCGTCGAGCATGCGGCGCACCACGGAGCCGTAGGCGGAGAAGGGCGACTCGGGGGTGGCCGAGGACAGGGTCACCCGCGAGGTCCCGCGGGGGTCGAAGGGGCCGCCCGCGCTGAGCTCGAGGCTGATCTCGCCGGTGGCCAGGTCCACTCGCAGGATGTCACCGGCGGGGTCGCCGAACTCCTGGGCCCCGGCGGGGACGGGGCGGAAGCGCACCAGCACCTCCTGATGCGGCGAGCCGATGGCCTTGCCGGAGCGCAGGTGCACGGGCACGCCCTGCCACCGCCAGCTGTCGACCTCGACCGTGAGCCGGGCCCAGGTCTCGGTGCCGTTGGCGGGATCCACGCCCTCCTCGTCGACGTACGACGGCAGCTCGCGGCCGTCGATGCTGCCGGCCGTGTACCGACCCGCGGCCATGTTCTGCTCGATAGGGCCGATCACGCTGGTGCGGGCCAGGACCTGGGAGATCAGCTCCGGGATCTCGCCATCGGCGATCGACGACGGCGGGTCCATCATCAGCACGCCCATGACCTGCAGCAGGTGGGACTGGTGCATGTCGCGGATGGCGCCGGTGGCGTCGTAGAAGCCGGCTCGGCCCTCGAGGCCGAGCGTCTCGTCGAACGTGATGGAGATGGACTCGACCAGATCGCGGTGCAGCAGCGGCTCGATGATCCGGTTCGCGAAGCGCAGGCCCACCAGATCCAGCACGGCGGGCTCGCCCAGGAAGTGATCGATCCGCAGGATCCGGTCGGCCGGGACCAGGCGATCGGCCAGGCGGTTGAGCTCGCGGGCGGAGTCCTCGTCCGTGCCGATCGGCTTCTCGAGCGCCAGCCAGAGGTCCTGGGGCAGCTCGATCTCGCTCAGCGCGTCGAGCACCTTGCCGGTCACGGCCGGGGCGAGGGCGAAGTAGAGCACCACGCGGCCGTCGTCAGCGTGCTCGAGCAGCTGGGCCAGCTCCTGCGGGGAGGAGGCATCGGCGGTGACCCATTCCGTGGTCTCGAGGGTCCGCTCGACGGCCGGACCGGCGGAGTCGCCGAAGGCCTGGGCGACCGTGTCCCTCCAGTCCTGCTTGTCCGTCCGCGCGCTGCCGATCACCCTCACCTGCCGCTCGGGCTGCAGGGCCAGGACCTCGCCGAGCCCTGGCAGCAGCAGACGGGAGGTGAGGTCGCCGGAGGCGCCCAGGACGATCAGGGTGGTGGGGGTCGTGTCGGTCATGGCTCCCACTGTAGGCAGGGCCTGCGACGTCCGCCCCCTCTGCTGTGATGGGGCCATGAGCCACGACAGCACGCGCCCCGCCTCCGTCCCCCTCGAGGACTACGCCCTGCTCTCGGATCTGCGCACCGCGCCGCTGGTCTCCCGCGAGGGCAGCGTGGACTGGCTGTGCTTCCCGTCGGTGGACTCCGCCGCGGTGTTCTCCGCTCTGCTCGGGGACCCGGACGACGGACGCTGGCAGCTGAGGATCGCCGACGGAGAGGTCGTCTCGCGGCGCTATCGACCGGGGACCTTCGTCCTGGAGACGCAGTGGCGCTCGCCGAGCGGGTGCGCGACCGTCGTGGACGCCCTGCCCACCGGCGACGACCGGGCGAACCTGGTGCGGGAGGTGACCTGCACGGAAGGGGTCGTCACGGTCGAGCACGATCTGCGCATCCGCCCCGACTACAACCGCAGCTCCCCCTGGGTGCACCTGCGCGAGCTGCCCGAGGGCGGCAGCGGGATCGCAGCCATCGCCGGGCCGGACATGCTCGTGCTGCGCGGCCCGCTGCTGTCGGCGCAGGAGGACGACGACTCCCGCCACGACCTCAGCGCCGAGGGCGAGGTCGGGCGCTGGCTCGGCGGCTCCTTCGAGCTGCAGGCCGGGAAGACCCAGGCGTGGGTCCTGACCTGGTGCTCCTCCTGGAGCCCTCTGCCGGAGGCCGTGGACGCTTCCGTCGCGCTGGAGCGCACCGAGTGCTACTGGCGGGACTGGCGGGACGCCACCTGCTCCCAGCAGACGGTCAGTGAGGGGCAGGAGCGGTCGCTGCTCGTGCTGCGCGCGCTCACGCACGGGGAGACGGGCGGCATCGCGGCCGCCCCCACCGCTGGGCTGCCCGAGGACTTCGGCGGGGTGCGCAACTGGGACTACCGCTACACGTGGCTGCGCGACGCCTCGCTGACCATCGAGGCGGTGGTGGATCACGGCCACACCGAGGGCGCCCGCCACTGGCGGGACTGGCTGCTGCGCGCGGTCGCAGGCGACCCGGAGCGGATCCAGATCATGTACGGGATCGACGGACGCCGCAGGCTGCCCGAGCACGAGCTGGAGCATCTCTCGGGCTATGAGGGGTCGCGGCCGGTGCGCATCGGCAACGGCGCGGTAGATCAGTACCAGGCCGACGTGATGGGCGAGGTCATGCTCGCCCTGGCCGCGCTGCGCGACGCCGGCGAGCCGGAGGACCTCTGGTCCTGGGGCCTGCAGAAGACCCTGCTGCGCTACTGCGAGCAGCGCATCGACGAGCCCGACCACGGCCTGTGGGAGATGCGCGGGGAGCCCGCGTTCTTCACCCACGGCCGCGTGATGATGTGGGCGGCGTTCAACGAGGGCCTGCGCGCGGTGCACGAGCACGGCCAGATCCGCGACGGCGTGGCCGAGGCCGACGGCTGGCCGGACATCGCGGACCAGCAGCCTTCCGAGGGCCATGAGGACGCGATGCCCGAGGCGGAGACGGTGATCCTTGCCACCCCGGAGGAGATCCGACGGTGGACGGAGCTGCGGGACCGCCTCCACTCGGAGATCATGTCCGAAGGCTGGAACGAGCAGCTGGGCTCCTTCACCCAGACCTACGCACCCGGCCACGGCAGCCAGGAGGTCGACGCCTCGCTGCTGCAGCTGCCGCACACCGGGTTCATCGCGGCCGATGATCCCAGGATGCTGGGCACGGTGTCGCGGATCGAGCAGGACCTGGTCGACGAGCACGGGTTCGTGGCTCGCTACCGCACCGCCTCGGGCTCGGACGGGCTGGCGGGCGGCGAGTACCCGTTCCTGCTGTGCCTGGCCTGGCTGGCCGAGCAGTACGCCCGCTCCGGACGCGTGGAGGACGGGCGAGGGGCGCTGGATCGGCTGGAGGGCTGCGCCAACGACCTCGGGCTGCTGGCCGAGGAGTTCTCGCCGGAGCACCAGCGCCTGGCGGGCAACTTCCCGCAGGCATTCAGCCACCTGGGCCACCTGCGCGCCGCGCAGGCTGTCGAGCGGGCCGAGGGCTCAGCGCGGGAGGCGGCTCAGGCGAACAGCCCCTCGTAGGCCTCCTGGAAGCGCTCGGCGACCCGATCCCAGTGCTCACGGACCTCCGGGTTCGGGTCGAAGGTGTGCGCGTACGGCGGATCCACGGGCTCGATGTCCGGGGAGAGGACCTCGGAGGCCAGCACGGCCGTGCCGCGCAGGGTCGAGCGCTTGAAGGTGGCCTGGACGGCGCTGCGCCCCAGCAGGTCAGAGAGCTGCTGCTGCAGGCCCGGGACGGACTGGGTCATCCCGCCTGCGGTCACGAGGCGCTCGACCTCGCCGGAGGCCTCGGTGAGCTGCTGGGCCACGCGGCCGTAGGCGGCCGCCACGCCCTCCATCACTCCGCGCAGGATGTCCTCGGGGCTCGTGGCTGCCGAGAGCCCGAGCACGGCGGCGCGGGCGTCGCCCACCCATCCGGTGGAGCGCTCGCCGGTGAGGAAGGGCAGGACCAGCGGGGTCGTGGGATCGATCGGGCGCTGGGCCACGTCCTCGGGGGAGAGGTCCTCGGGCAGGCGCAGGGTCTCCTCGGCCCAGGTGACGGCGCGGCTGGCGTCGTTGATGGCCCCGCCGAGCAGGCAGCGGGTGTCGTCGATGCGGTAGCACCACAGTCCCGACGGGATGGTCTCGGGCTGCTCGTGCAGCAGCACGCGCATGGCCCCGGAGGTGGCCATGGAGGTGACCATGGTGGTCGCATCCCGGCCGCCGGAGCCCACGTTGGCGCTGAGGCCGTCGGCCACGGGGGCGAACCACTTGGCCTGGCGCAGCGCCGGCCACCGCTCGGCCACGGCCGGGGGCACCTCGCGGATGGGCTGGTTGGGGCGGGCGATCAGCGACAGCGACTCCCGCTCGACCTGGGCCAGCTCGAGCATCCGATCCGACCAGTCTCCGGTGCGCCGATCCAGCAGACCGGTCCAGGCGGCGGTGGAGGTCCCCACGCGCGCCTTGCCGAGCAGGCGCAGGTGGAAGTACTCGCCCAGCGACATCCACCGGGTCGTGGCGGCGAAGGCCTCCGGCTCGGTCTCGCGCAGCCAGCGGAAGCGCGGCGTCAGATAGGACGTGTGCAGGCGGGTGCCCGTCAGCTGCTGGATCTCGGCCTCGTCGACCTCCTGCCGCAGCGCGGCCAGTTGCCCGCTGGAGCGGGAGTCGGCGTAGGTGTAGCAGGTGGTGGTGGCGCGGCGACGGGAGTCGGTGCCCACCAGGGAGGAGGCGAAGGTGTCGATCGCGACGCCGCCCACCCGGCCGACGAGTTCCTGGCGCGAGCCGATGATCTGATCGATCAGGCGGCACAGCTCCTCGACCACCTGATCCGGATCGATCGTGCTGGTGCCGTCGACGGCGGTGGTGAAGTGGTGCGGGATCTTGTCCCGGTAGCCGCGCACCGGCGTGCCCGTGGCGTCGTGGAGGCTGCCGCGGGTGGCGGTGGAGCCGACGTCGAGGGCGAGGACGAGGGGGTCGACGGCGTCCTTGAGCGGGACGGCGAAATCCACGTCGTCGTCGGTCTTGGGCGGACGGGGTGCGGACTTGGCCACGTGCGGGTCCTTTGACGAGGGTCTCGGTGCGGCGGGCCGGCCCTCGGCCGCGGTGCCCGCTGCGAAGTCGACGGGATCCGAGCCCTGTGTGCAGCGGCTGATCCCGGCGGTCGACGTCGGCACCTCATCGTATCCCGGCTGAAGGCGCCGCGCGCCGGTCCGGCCGGGGCCGCGGACGTTCCGAGCCCGGGAGATCGACGACGCCGAACGCAGGGCAGAAGAAGGCCCGCCCCGTCCTGCGCGGTGCAGGGCGGGGCGGGCCGAGGCTCGCGGGCGAGCGTTCGGAATCAGCGGCCGTTCTTGGAGGCCGAGACCCGGTTCACGATGATCAGGATGATGCCGACGATGAACAGCAGGCCGCCGAGCAGGCCCAGGCCGATGCCCGCGAAGGCGCCGCCGACCATGCCGCCGACGCCGACGTCGGTGATGTAGACCGAGTCGTTGGAGACGTAGGGCGAGCAGCTGAGGCGGTACTCGCCGGCCTCCTTGGTCTCGAACGTGCCGAGCAGGGAGAACTCCTCCCCGTCGGTCGTGGCGGTCTGGTCCGCGCCCGAGGTCTCGAGCTCGAGGGTGTCGAACTCCGGCGTGTAGATCGAGCACTCGTCCACGGAGTCGGTGGTGGTGGCGAACACGTAGTACTCGGTGTCCGCCTCGAGCGTGCGGGTGGTGCCGGACGGGGTGTCGGCGATGTCGTTGGCCCCGCCCACGATGCTGGTGAAGAACACGATGATCGCGATGATGCCGAGCAGCACGCCCAGGCCCAGCGAGACCAGGCCCATCCACAGCGGGGGCTTGCCCTTGCCCGTGGGGCGGCTGCCCTGCGAGCTGCCGTACGACCCGCCCTGGTAGCCGCCGGACGGCGTGAACTGGGGCGAGCTGCCGCTTCCGCTGCCGCCGCCTGCGGGGCGGTACTGCGGTGCGCCGGAGCTCTGGCCCTGCTGCGAGGACGACGGTGCGTCGTAGGACGGGACCTGCTGCGAGGAGCCGGAGTCTCCCTGCGAGGGCTGGGACTGCGGCGCGCCCTGGTTCTGCTGCCAGCCGCCGCCGAAGTTCGGGGCGGAGTGCTGGGAGTCGGAGGAGCTGCCGTTGCTGCCGGAGTCCTGAGGGGATCCGTTGGTGGGAGTGCTCATGGGGAGGGTCCTTTCGCGAGGAAGGGCGGTCGAGCTCGAGTGTTCACTATAGAAAATACCCGGATGGGGCGATACGGCAAGCCCTGCGTCGGAAGATTTCCGCTCCGAGGCGCGTTCAAGAGAGAATCGGGGCAGTGCAGGCCGCAGTCCGCCTGCCCGCTCGCATCCGTCGTCCGCCGCGGTCTCCTGCCGCGGCGGCACCAGAGGAGAGATCCGTGCCGCAGCTTCGTTCCGCCACCTCCACCACCGGCCGCAACATGTCGGGCGCCCGCGCGCTGTGGCGCGCCACCGGCATGGGCAGCGAGGACTTCGGCAAGCCGATCGTGGCGATCGCCAACTCCTTCACCCAGTTCGTGCCCGGTCACGTCCACCTCAAGGACATGGGCCAGCTCGTGGCGCGCGCGGTCGAGGAGGCCGGCGGCGTGGCCAAGGAGTTCAACACGATCGCCGTGGACGACGGCATCGCCATGGGCCACGACGGCATGCTCTACTCGCTGCCCAGCCGCGACATCATCGCGGACTCGGTCGAGTACATGGTCAACGCGCACTGCGCCGACGCCTTGGTGTGCATCTCCAACTGCGACAAGATCACCCCGGGCATGCTCATGGCCGCCATGCGCCTGAACATCCCCACGATCTTCGTCTCCGGCGGGCCCATGGAGTCCGGCGAGGGCGTCGAGGGCGTGGTGGAGCACCGCGTGGACCTGGTGGATGCCATGTCCCTGGCCGTGGACGAGTCCGTGACCGATGACCAGCTCGCGCTGATCGAGGAGTCCGCCTGCCCCACGTGCGGCTCGTGCTCGGGCATGTTCACGGCCAACTCCATGAACTGCCTCACCGAGGCCCTGGGCCTGTCCCTTCCGGGCAACGGCACCACTCTTGCCACGCACATCAATCGCAAGCGCCTCTTCGAGGAGGCCGGCGCCCGGATCGTGGCCTCGGCCAAGCGCTACTACGAGGACGACGACGACTCCGTCCTGCCGCGCTCGATCGCCACCCCGGAGGCCTTCGCCAACGCCATGACCCTGGATGTGGCCATGGGCGGGTCCACCAACACGGTGCTGCACATCCTGGCCGCCGCGCAGGAGGCAGAGGTCGACTTCACCATGTCGGACATCGACCAGATCTCCCGGCGCGTGCCCTGCCTGGCCAAGGTCGCCCCGAACTCCACGAAGTACCACATCGAGCACGTCCACCGGGCCGGCGGCATCCCCGCGATCCTGGGCGAGCTGCGCCGCGGTGGGCTGCTGGACGAGGACGTCCACACCGTCCACGCCGCCACCATGGGCGAGTGGCTCGACGAGTGGGACATCCGCTCCGGCAAGGCGACCGAGCAGGCGAAGCACCACTTCCTGGCCGCTCCGGGTGGGGTGCGCACCACGCAGGCGTTCTCGCAGGCCAACGAGTACGAGGATCACGACCTCGACGCCCAGGACGGCTGCATCCGCTCGATCGCCCACGCCTACACCAAGGAGGGCGGGCTGTGCGTCCTCTTCGGCAACATCGCCGAGGACGGCGCGATCATCAAGACCGCGGGCATCGACGAGTCGCTGTTCCACTTCAAGGGCTCCGCGTTCGTCGTCGAATCCCAGGACGAGGCCGTGTTCGAGATCCTGTCCAAGAACGTGAAGTCCGGCGACATCGTGGTCATCCAGTACGAGGGCCCCAAGGGCGGGCCCGGCATGCAGGAGATGCTCTACCCGACCTCCTACCTCAAGGGCCTGGGCCTGGGGAAGGAGTGCGCGCTGATCACCGACGGCCGCTTCTCCGGCGGCACCTCGGGGCTGTCGATCGGGCACATCTCCCCGGAGGCCGCCGCCGGCGGTGCGGTGGGCCTGATCGAGCAGGGCGATGAGATCGAGATCGACGTCGAGAACCGCATCCTGCGCGTGAACGTGGACGACGCCGAGCTGGCGCGTCGTCGCTCCGAGAAGGGCGAGGCCCCCTGGAAGCCGACCAAGCCGCGCGAGCGCAAGGTGTCCAAGGCGCTGAAGGCCTACGCCTCCATGGTGACCTCGGCGGACAAGGGCGCGGTGCGGGTCGTCGAGGACTGAGGTCCTCGAGCTCGGCGCTTCGCGTGCGCAGTCGGGGCACCAGCCGCAACTCGCCGGAAACCGGGGTGATGTACATTGCTCCAACTGCTGGGAACGGCCTGTGATCGCTCCGGCAGATTCCCTTGAGAACCGGAGTACACATGGAGCAGCTCACCGAGGCGATCGGAACAGCCGGCGGCTGGATCTGGAACGTCGTGTTCGTCCTGCTGGTCGGCACGGGCCTCTACCTGACGATCCGCACCAAGGCCGTCCAGTGGCGGTCCCTCCCGGAGATGTTCCGGGTGCTGGGAGACCCTCCCGGTGAGGATCCGGACGGCAAGAAGTCGATCTCGTCGTTCCGCGCGTTCACCGTCTCCGCGGCTTCGCGCGTGGGCACGGGCAACATCGCGGGCGTGGCGATCGCCATCAGCCTGGGCGGCCCCGGCGCCGTGTTCTGGATGTGGTCGATCGCGGCCATCGGCGGCGCCAGCGCCTTCGTGGAGTCCGTGCTGGGCCAGCTGTACAAGCGCAAGGGCCACACCGGCTACTACGGCGGCCCGGCGTACTACATGACCCACGGCATGAACGCCCGCTGGATGGGTGTGCTGTTCGCCGTGATCATCACGATCACCTACGGCTTCGTGTTCAACTCCGTGCAGTCCAACGCGATCGTGGATGCGCTGTCGAGCTCGCTGGAGATCGATTCCACGGCCGCCGGCGCCATGCCGTTCAAGCTGATCGTCGGCGCACTGATCGTGGTGCTGACCGCGGCGATCATCTTCGGCGGCGCCCGCCGCATCTCGGCCGTGACTCAGGCGGTCGTGCCCCTCATGGCCATCCTGTACGTGCTGCTCGGCCTGCTGGTCGTCATCCTGAACATCGGCCAGGTCCCCGGGATGATCGCCGACATCGTGCTCGGCGCGTTCGGCATCCGCGAGTTCGTGGTGGGCGGCTTCATGGGCGTGTTCATCCAGGGCCTCAAGCGCGGCCTGTTCTCCAACGAGGCCGGCATGGGCTCCGCGCCCAACGCCGGTGCCTCCGCCTCTGTCTCGCACCCGGCCAAGCAGGGCTACGTGCAGTCCCTGGGCGTCTACTTCGACACGTGGCTGGTCTGCTCGGTGACCGCGTTCATCGTCCTGCTGTCCAACCCGACCTTCGGCGATTCGGCGCAGGGCGCGTCCCTGACGCAGTCCGCGCTGGGTGAGCAGCTGGGCACCTGGGCGGTCCACTTCCTGACGGTCGCGATCTTCCTGTTCGCCTTCACCTCGGTGATCGGCAACTACTTCTACGGCGAGTCGAACATCCTGTTCCTCACCGGGTCGCGCATCGTCATGAACGTCTACCGCCTGCTGGTGCTGGTCTTCGTGATGATCGGCGCGGTCGTAGCACTTGATCTGGTCTGGTCCCTGGCCGACGTGATGATGGCGATCATGGCCACGATCAACCTGATCGCGCTGCTCTTCCTGGCGCCCATTGCGGTCAAGGTGCTGAGGAACTACGAGGCACAGCGCCGCCGCGGCGAGGAGCCCACCTTCAACGGCTCCGACATCCCGGGCCTCACCGGGCTGGACGCCTGGGACGGCACCGACGTGATCACCACCGGTGCGTTCTGGACCCAGCAGATGAAGCGGACCGGCAAGGTCTGATCCGCTCCCGCCTCTGAACGACGACGAAGCCCTCCTCCCAGCCATAGCGGCGGGGAGGAGGGCTGCCTCGTTGCGTGGTCTGCAGGTTTGCGGTCCGCTGCTCATCGCGGGACGGGAGATGCGCCCGACGAAAGGGCAGTTGAGAGACAATCATCAGCATGACTTCTTCCACTGGGCTCACGGCGCTGGATCTGCTCGACAAGCTCTACTACTCCTCCACAAGCACCACGGACAAGGGGACCAAGTTCGAGCGCCTCACGCAGTCGTTCCTCCAGACGGACCCCCTGTGGGCGGAGCAGTTCGAGAAGGTCTGGATGTGGGACCAATGGCCTGAGCGCTGGGGCCATGACACGGGAATCGACCTGGTGGGCGAGCGTCGTGACGGCGGTCGCACGGCGATCCAGTGCAAGTTCTACGACCCGAGCGCCCGAGTGTCCAAGGCGGACATCGACACGTTCCTGTCCGCCTCAGGTCGGCATGGATTCACGGAACGCCTCATCGTCTCGACCACGAGTCAGTGGGGGGCTAACGCAGAAGCTGCGATCCGCGAGCAGTCGATCCCGGTGCGCAGGCTCGGATTGGAAGACTTCGAGAACTCGCGCATCAACTGGGAGATCTTCGACCCGCAGACTCCCATGGTGCTCGCTCTGTCCGGATCGGCCGATCTGCGTCAGTACCAGCGGACTGCCATCGAGCAGGTCACCCAGGGCTTCAGCGTCCACGACCGAGGCCGTCTCATCATGGCTTGCGGCACGGGAAAGACCTTCACCTCATTGCGCTTGGCGGAGCAGTATGTGGGCCCGCGCGGCAGTGTGCTCTTCCTCGTCCCGTCGATCGCGCTGCTGTCGCAGGCGTTGCGCGAGTGGACGAACAACACGGACCTGGGGGTCGCCCCCATGGCGGTGTGCTCTGACCCCAAATCCACTCGGGGCCGCAAGGCGAACCAGGACACCCCGGAGATCTCTGTGGTGGACCTGGCTCTCCCTGCGACCACGGATCCGCATCGGTTGGCGCAGCGCATGAAGCAGAGCCGCGCCGGAGGTGACGGCATGCGGGTCGTGTTCGCCACCTATCAGTCCATCGACGTCGTGGCTCAAGCGCAGGAGATCGCCGGCCTGGAGCCCTTCGACCTCGTCATCTGCGATGAGGCGCATCGGACCACGGGAGCCACGCTGACCGGATCCGAGGAATCGGCGTTCGTGCGCGTCCACGATGAGAACTACCTCAAGGCCTCCAAGCGCCTCTACATGACCGCGACCCCGCGGATCTACGACGACGCTTCGAAGGCCAAGGCCGGCAAATCGCAGGCCGTACTGGCCTCAATGGACGATGAGGACGTCTACGGGCCGGAGTTCTACCGGCTGGGATTCGGCGATGCCGTGCAGATGGGCATGCTGACGGACTACAAGGTCCTCATCCTCACGGTGAACCAGGAGTCCGTGAACGACGCCATGCAGGAGGCCTTCGCCCAGGACGGCGAGCTCACCCTACATGACGCCACGCGCCTGATCGGATGCTGGAACGGCCTGGCCAAGCGCGGGGATGCCGAGCATTCCTTCGCCGTGGACCCGCAGCCCATGCGTCGCGCGGTCGCTTTCGCCCGGGACATCAAGTCCTCCAAGAAGGTCGCAGCGCAGTTCACGGATGTCGTCTCCGCATACACGGAGAACCAGACCGACGGCGATTCGGACGACCTGTTGAAAGTCGAAGCCAAGCACGTCGACGGCTCTATGAACTCGATGGAGCGCACGGAGCTGCTGGACTGGCTCAAGGCGGATGCGGGCAGCGACTCCTGTCGGGTGCTCTCCAACGCGCGCTGCCTCTCAGAGGGGGTGGACGTTCCCTCGCTGGACGCCGTCATGTTCCTGAACCCGCGGCGCTCCGTGGTTGACGTCGTGCAGTCCGTCGGCCGAGTGATGCGCCTGTCCAAGGGCAAGAAATACGGCTACATCATCCTGCCCGTCGTCGTGCCGGCCGGCGTGGCCCCGGAGAAGGCGCTCGACGACAACAAGAACTTCCAGGTGGTGTGGGACGTCCTGCAGGCGCTGCGCGCGCATGATGAGCGCTTCGACGCGATGGTGAACAAGGTCGAGCTGAACAAGAAGCGCGATGAGAAGATCGACATCGTGGGCGTCGGCTTCGGCGGTGAGGACGACGGCACCGGGACCGGTTCCGGCTCCGATGCTGGTTCGGACTCGGGTTCGGAGGTCCAGGGCCGGCTGGCTCTGCGTCTGACGCAGATGGATGAGCTGCGAGACGCGATCTACGCCCGCATGGTGAAGAAGGTCGGGTCTCGCACCTATTGGGATCAGTGGGCGAAGGACATCGCGGTCATCGCGCAGAACCACATCACCCGGATCACCTCACTGGTCGACGACCCGCAGTCCGCAGCGTCGGATCATTTCGAGGTGTTCCTCGATGCACTGCGGAGGAACCTTAACGAGTCGATCACCCGTGATGGGGCAATCGAGATGCTCGCGCAGCACATGATCACGAAGCCCGTCTTCGATGCCCTCTTCGAGGGCTACGCGTTCACTGACCACAACCCGGTCTCCCAGGTGATGGACCGGATGGTCAACACGCTCACCGCGATGCATGTGGACGCGGAGGCCGAGTCGCTGGAGAAGTTCTACGAGTCCGTGCGTCTGCGGGCGGCGGGGATCGACAATGCGGAGGGCAAGCAGAAGATCATCACCGAGCTATACGAGAGCTTCTTCAAGAACGCCTTCCCCCGCGCCGCTGACGCCATGGGCGTCGTCTACACCCCCATCGAGATCGTCGACTTCATCCTCCGCTCAGTGGACGATGTCCTGAAGCGGGAGTTCGGCCGCTCGATCAGCGACGAAGGCGTCCACGTGCTCGACCCCTTCACCGGCACCGGCACCTTCATCGTGCGCCTGCTCCAGTCCGGGCTCATCGAACCCGCCGATCTGGCACGCAAGTACGCCTCTGAGCTGCACGCGAACGAGATCCTGCTGCTCGCCTACTACATCGCGGCGATCAACATCGAGACCACCTTCCACGACCTCCAAGCCCAGGCCCACGGGGTGGAACCGTCGGTGGAGGACTACGAGCCGTTCGACGGCATCGTCCTGACGGACACGTTCCAGCTCACCGAGGACGGCGACCTCACCGACGAGATCGTGTTCCCCGCCAACAACACTCGCGCCGAAGCGCAGAAGAAGCTCGGCATCCGCGTGATCGTCGGCAACCCGCCCTACTCCGTGGGCCAGACCTCGGGCAACGACGACAATGCCAACGTCAGCTATCCAACACTCGATGCACGAATCCGGGACACCTTCGCCGCGCGCACAGCCGCCACGCTGAAGCGGAACCTATACGACTCCTACGTCCGCGCCATCCGTTGGGCCAGCGACCGCATCGGCAACGAAGGCATCATCGGCTTCGTCACCAACGGCGGCTGGATCGACGGCAACTCCACCGCTGGCCTCCGCAAGACCCTCGCCGAAGAATTCAGCTCCATCTACGTCTTCAACCTCCGCGGCAATGCACGCACCGCCGGCGCGCTCCGTCAGAAAGAGAAGGGGAACGTCTTCGGCTCTGGAGGTCGCACCACGATTGCAGTGTTCCTACTCGTCCGCACGAAGGAGCACGACGGCCCGGCGACGATCCACTATCGCGACATCGGCGACTATCTCACCACGAAGGAGAAGCTCGCCATAGTCGACAACACCAAGCTCGACACCGCGCCCTGGCATCAGATTAAACCGAACGAACAGGGTGACTGGATAAATCCGAGAGACATCAATTACATGAAGTACCCTGCTCTATCTGGAGTGAATGACGGCACTCCCAGTGTGTTTACCTCAGGATCCCCCGGGGTTTCGACTGCCAGAGACCCTTGGGTTTACAACTCGTCACAGAAGGCGCTAACCGAGAGCATCGAGTTACTGATTGATTCATTTACTCGAGAGCAAACCCGGTTTTCGCGCCACGCCTTAAACGCGGGCATATCGAACCCGAGAGGCTCAGACACCGTGGGAATCGTGAATGCCGACGACCATCTAATTAAATGGTCCAGCGGTTTACGGGAACGCGCGGCCCGCAACACGCCGATCGATAGCTCGACTATCGATACACAGAACGCGCTGTACCGCCCATTTTTCACGCAGCACCTCGCCACCACCGAAGGACTAATCGAGAGGCCAGCCCCACTCACTAGGCTCTTTCCGTCGAAAAGCCATAAAAATTTCGGATTCCATGTCACCGGAATATCTTCTCACCACGAATTCTCGGTGCTAGCTACAAGGCTAGTACCAAATCTTCATACCTTAGATTCCGGCCAGTATTTTGCACGCTACCGCTGGGAACCCCTCCCCGACGGAGAGCTCGACCTCGGCCTCGACGGCAACATGGTCGATGGATACCGCCGCATAGACAACATCACAGACGAGTTCCATCGGCTCATGCGCGAGCGCTACGGAAGCGGGGTCACGAAGGACGACGTTTTCCACTTCCTCTACGGCCTGCTCCACTCCCCCGAGTACCGGGAGCGCTACGCCGGGGAGCTCAAGCAGATGCTCCCGCGCATCCCGAAAGTGCCCGCGTCCGCGTTCGCGGAGTTCATCAAGGCAGGCCGGGCGCTGTTCCACCTCCACGCCGACTACGAGGACGCAGACCTGTACCCGCTGGATGTCGTCGGAGGGGAGCAGCCCCCGCTCGGCGGCTCCGAGGCTGCGGCCGAGTACTACCGCGTGCAGAAGATGCGCTTCCCCACCGGCCAGAAGGCCGCTGACGCCCCCGACACCCTGATCCTGAACCCGCAGATCACCGTGCAAGGCATTCCCGAGACTGCGTACCGCTATCAGCTGGGGTCTCGCAGCGCGATCGAGTGGATCATTCGCCAGTACCAGGTGACCACGGACAAGGCCTCCGGCATCGTCAACGACCCCAACCAGTGGGGCCTCGAACACGGCAATCCGCGCTACATCCTCGATCTGCTCCAGAAGGTCATCACGGTGTCGGTTCGCACCGTCGAGATCATCGAAGCCCTGCCGGGACTCGATGTCGAGGGCGGGTCTCCGTTATCAGCTGCTTGATGCCTTCGATGTGAGCGTGAGCTTTCGCGGTAGGAGTCGGGCTGATTTCTAATTAAGCAATGAGGAAGCCCTTCTCCCCGCCTGAATCGGTGGGGAGAAGGGTGTCGTGTCGAGCCAGTCGCTGAGGACCCCGATCAGCGCTGACCGACGGCCTTCAAGCAGTGCCTTGCCGCTGTGATCGGGTCCGCCAGGTGGTTCATGCGCTCGATCCACAGGGCCCAGACCCGCAGGTCGTACTCGACGTTCGGGTCGTGCTCCTGGTCCTGGCGCATGACGATCAACGTCACCAGCATCTCCCAGGCGCTCTCCGGGGTGTGTCCGAGAGCGCGGGCGGCCCGAGCCACCTCCGGGGCACTGTTCACGTTGGGCAGGTGGCCGAAGCGCCACACGCTGTGCGCGCAAGCCATGACGGTCGCTGAGTGGCCCTTGCGGGGGAGGAGGAACAGGACTCTGCTCCACTCCCGGGCCTCCCGATCTCCGAAGTCGATCCACCGGTGGTTCGTGCGCGGCGGCACCACGGGGGCCTCCGGTGCGAGGTGCAGCGGCACGTTGTAGGGGTGCAGATGCTCGAGATCGGAGCGCTTCGACTCCAGTGCTTGGTGCAGTGCGTCGGACATGAGGTCCTGCCTTCCGGGCCGCGCAGCGCGACCCCGTCGAGTCTTGCCCCAGCGAGGGCGCTGAGGCCCGTTCTGCTCTGGAAGCACCCGGGAATCGAGTTCGGGTTGCTGCGCGGCCAGCCAGGCCTATGAGGCCGCGCTCGTGAACGTGTTCTTGAAATTACAAGACTGGTCCGACAGCACAAGCCGCATGACGCGGCGGTGCCGTGCTCACAGCACCAGGATCTGCGGCAGCGCCCCGAGCACGACGGCCACGAGGAGGAAGAGCAGGTTCAGGACCAGGAAGACCGTGGCCGCGCCTCGGACCCCGGAGGAGGGGTAGAACTCGCGCGGCATCCTGATGCGCGGGTGCATGGCCAGTGCGGCGCCGAGGATCGAGGGAGCGCCGATCGGCAGGAAGGCCAGGAGCATGGCAGCCACCAGATCGGCGGTGCCGCCGAAGTCGGGCTCCGTGACCGTGTACGCGGCGGCGATCGAGAAGATGATCGTCAGCGGGGAGAGCAGCAGCACCAGGGCGAACACGACGATCGAGCACACCAGGGTGAAGACGGCGCTGCCCGGAGCGGAGCGAGGGTTGATGTAGGTGGCGGCCTGCGGATGGGTCTGCGGGTACTGGGAGGTGTACGGGTACATCGCGGGCTCCTGTGGGTCGGTCGGGAGAAGGAGTTGCTGATGCAAATCTACATCGGCCTTGAAAAGTTTGCAACTGTTAACGCGTTGCCGCTGCGAGCCGAGGGTGGTCCCAGACAGCGCCTTCGCGAGTCGGAGTCCGCTGCTAGTTTCCGTGGCTCGCGAGTCGTCGTCGTCGACGACCGACGGAGAAGGAGTGCGGGACATGGAGATCCGCCCCCGGCTCTACGAGGACGACCCGTCGCGCATGCGCGTGGCGCTGGATCGTGTCCTGGGCCCGATCGGCGTGCGCCGGGTCCGTGCCGAGATCACCGGTGTGGACGTGGACGCCCACAGGGTCACGGGTCGGGACCACGACGGAAATCCGGTGGAGCTCGCCTACGACAAGCTGGTCCTGGCCACGGGCAGCACGCTGGTGAGCCCGCAGCTGCCGGGCGCGGAGCACCTGTTCGACGTCGACACCATCGAAGCCGCGGATGCCCTGCACCAGCACATCGCGCAGCTGAGCCGGGACCCGCAGCGCCCCGGTGCCTTCACTGCGGTCGTCGTGGGCGGCGGCTTCACCGGCCTGGAGGTCGTCACCGAGCTGCCCAGCCGCCTGCGAGCAGTGGCCGGCGAGCACCCGGTGCGGGTGGTCATGCTGGATCGCGCCGACGTCGTGGGCCGCGCCCTGGGCGACGGACCGCGCCCAGAGATCGAGGCCGCACTGGAGGCCGAGGGCGTGGAGGTCCGGCTGGACACCGGGATGGAGTCGCTGACGGAGGACTCCGCGCGGCTCACCGACGGCACGGTCATCGAGGCCGCGACCGTGATCTGGACGGCGGGCATGCGCGCCCAGGTGCTCACGGAGCAGATCCCGGGCGAGCGCGACGATCTGGGGAGGCTCGTCGTCGATGAGCAGCTGCAGAGGCCGGTGTCCTCACCGCAGGCTGGGACCGCGAGGTCCAGCTGCGCGGGGCGGAGGCCAAGCAGCAGAAGCGCCAGATCAACGAGGACTGGATCTACCCGTCGGTCGATGACCGCCAGGCCATCCTGGAGCTGGCGGATCACCGGAAGACCTGGCCGATCGACTGAGACCTTCTCGAGACGACCGCCGGCGCAACGGCTCGCGGACGGCGGGCAGCGGCGCTGCGGAGCCGCGCCTGCCCGGCTGGGCTCAGCCGTCCGCGGACCCTCGACGGCGGCGCAGATGCTCCCGAGCCACCGCGGAGAGGTTCTCCAGGGGCAGCCCGGCGGGGCAGACCTCGGTGCAGTCGCCCAGGGTGGAGCACGGCCCGAAGCTCTCCTCGGCGGCGTCGAGCACCTTGCCGGAGCGGGTGCGGCGGTCGTCGTCGTCCTTGGCCAGCGGGGGGAGCTCGGTGAGCAGCGAGCCCACGAACAGCTGCCCGGAGCCGTTGGGGCAGGCGGCCACGCAGGCCCCGCAGCTGATGCACCCGGCCTCGGTCAGTGCCTTCATGCCCACGGGGCCTCCGGCGGCCTTGACCACGGTGCGCAGCGCGGCCTTCTTGTCCACGGACAGGTCCTTCTTCACGGGGAAGGCGGCTGCGCGCAGCGGCTCGATCCGCACGCGCTCGCCATCGGTGAAGGCCGCGACCTGCTGCTGGCACGAGGCCCGGTTGAGCTGGGGGCCGTGGGCCACGCCGTCGACCGTGACGCCGCACTTGCCGCAGATGCCCTCGCGGCAGCCGTCGTCGTAGGAGATCGGCTCCATGCCCTCAGGCATCTGCTCGTTGAGCAGGTCGAGCAGCTCCAGCACGGTCGTCTCCGGGCTCACGCCAGTGACGGTGTGGGTCTCGAAGCCGCCCTCGGACTCGCCGTCGGCCTGGCGCCAGACCTCGACCTGCAGGGTACCGGTGATGCGCATGGGACTCCTTCGGTGCCCTCGCGCCGGGACCCGGTCGCGGAAGGCGGTGTTGCAGTGCGGGGGAGGACGGCTCAGCGCACCAGGCGCAGGAGCACGGCCACGGGGATGGAGGCGTTGCCCAGGGCCACGCCGGTGCCGACCAGCCGCCCGGCCAGCTCGAAGCGCTCGCGGGCGCCGCGCTGGGCGGACAGGCCGGTGTCGTTGCCGATCTGGACCAGGCCCTGGGAGGTGTGGGCGGCCAGCGCCAGCATGGCGGCCAGGTACAGCCCGGCCACGGGCGGGCGGCGCAGGGATGCCACCAGGTTGTCGTAGGCGGCCCCCGGCTCGTGACGGCGAGAGGCGGCCGGCCGGGTGCCCAGCGTGAGATCCGCCAGGTGGAAGGCCGTGAACAGCCCCAGGACGGTGCCGGTCGAGCGCATGGAGCGCTTGAGCCTCTGCCAGCGGGTGCGCCGGCGACCCTGCGGCAGCGGCCTGGGCTGAGCGGCAGCACGGCGCGCGGAGGCCTGGGCGCGCACGGTCAGCACCGCCGCGCAGCTCAGGTGGGTCAGCGCATCGGCCAGCAGCACGACCCGGAAGGCCCACAGCACGGTGCGCCGCGGCAGGACCGGCGCCCCCAGCGTGCGCAGGTGATGGGCGTAGGAGTCGAAGCGGCCGCGTCCCAGATACACCTGCAGATTGCCCAGCATGTGGACCACGGTGTACCCGGAGAGCACGGCGCCGCTGGAGGCCATGGCGAGCTTGACGTCCGGGGTGGGCGGGAAGCGCTCGGAGGTCTTCAGGGCCCAGGCCCAAAGACGACCGGCGGACTCCTCGAGGGTGCGCCGCGTGGCAGGTGAGACCGCGGAGAGGACTCGCTCGGTCTCGGCACGGAGGTTCTCGGTCATGGGGCAACAGCCTAGGGCGAGGGGCGGCCAAAACATGATGACGGTGTGACGCCGGGTTACCCGGCAGCGGGGGCCGGGCACTCCAGCAGGGTGATCCGGAAGCGGGTGCTGCGGTCCTCCTGCGTCTGCTGGCAGCCGTTGTCCCGCAGGTGGGACAGCACGGTGTCGTGGAACTGGTTCTTCTTGTTGGAGACCACGGAGGTGGCGCCGACGGTGTCGATCTTCCAGGACTCGTAGCCGGGGCGGTTCAGCCCGTAGAGGTTGTCCGCGCTGATCCGGTCCTCCTGGAGCATGGGATCGGCGATCTCGTGCTCCGGCGGATAGGCGAGCAGGACGCCGCGGTTCGACCGGTCCATGAAGATCACGGTGTCGCTCCGGGCGACCAGAGCAGAGGCCGTCGCGTAGTTGTCACCGCTCTTGGCGTCCCATGTGTTCTGCCCCAGCAGCGACGGGACGGACAGCCCCAGCAGGCCCGCGCTCAGCACCGCCGCCGCGGGTCGCCAGCGGATCGTGGCCAGGGACGCCGTCAGGGCCAGGACCAGGAACGGGGTCGCATAGGTGAAGTAGCGCTCCTGGAACAGCTGCTTGCCCATCATCTGGGCCAGCAGAATGCAGGCCATGGGGAACAGGGGAAAGCTCAGCAACCACAGGACGAGCCGGCGGCCGGGACCGCGCAGGAGGCCCGCGGCCAGGATCAGCGCGATCAGTCCCATGAACCACGGAGCCAGCTCGAGGGCGACGTCGTTCCACGGCTCACCCCGATTCCCAGGACTGATCGGAACGGTGCGCAGGAGAATCCTCTTGATCACACTGCTCACTGTCAGGTCGATCCAGCTGATCTGGCTGCTCTGGGACAGGGCGCTCAGCCCCAGCGGGAGCACCAGACCGGTGGTGCCTCCTGTCGCGATCAGGACCTTCAGGAACGGACGACGTCCCCAGGTCAAGGCTCGCACGAGGTAGAGCACCACCGCGGAGGCGGCGTACATGGAGAATCCGACGGCGGCGGCCTGCAGCACCGCGAAGCCCACCAGCGCCGCCGTGCCTCCGCGGTCGCGGAAGCGCTCGAAGCACCACAGCGCCGCAACGGAGGCGAGGACGGCCATGGCATAGCCGCGGGCTTCCTGGCCTGCCCAGGACAGACCGGGCAGGACGGCGAAGAGCAGACCGGCGATCAGCCCGCTCAGCAGCACCCGGTCCGGGGACCAGCGGTGGGCATAGATCATGGCCACCTGGGTGATCAGGGGGGCGGCGAGCGTCAGGGCCAGCGCCGACGGGGTCCGCATGGCCAGCTCGGAGGTCCCGAACAGCGCCACCCAGGGATGCATGAGGACGTAGTACAGGCCGTGGACGGCGTCGACGTCCTGCAGCAGGCGCAGCAGGGAGCCGAAGGGCCTGTTCGTGGCCGAGATGGTCGCGGCCTCGTCGAACCAGAACTGAGGGACGGTCATGCCCCAGAAGGCGACGGCGGCGGTGAGCACGGTCGCCAGGACGGGCGGCAGCAGCAGCGAGCGGTCTGCGGAGGTCTCGGCGGCGATCTGGGGGGTGGTCCTGCGACTTTTCGCGTTGGGGGCCGACGTGCTCAGATCCAGCCCTCCTCGCGGGCGTGCAGCGCGAGCTGGAACCTGTTGCAGGCCCCGAGCTGCGAGCCCAGCTCCATGAGCATCCGCCGCAGCTCCGCCAGCTCCAGGCCCAGGCGACGGGCCGCGAACTCGTCGTCGGCGCCCTCGGCGAGCAGGTGCAGCAGCTCCTGCTGCTGCGGGGTGGGGAAGGTCTCGTCCAGCTCGTCGTGATCGGCCGGGAGCTGCTCCTCCTGCTTCCGGCCGCGGTGATTCAGGGCCGAGGTGATCGAGACGACGACCTCGTCCTTCGGCGCTCTTCTCCCGTTGGAGGGATGCAGATCACGCGACAGGGGAGTCATGCCTCACATCATGGACCCGGCGGGGTCCGAATGCCATATCGATGACGACGATCCCGGGCGGACGCGCCGAGCGGCCGGGCTCATGGCTGCGACGGGGCATAGCGGTACTCGGCCTCGGTGCCTGCGGATTCGACTGCTGCGAACCCGCTGCGCTCCAGGAACGGTCCCAGGCTGGCGCGGTTGTCCGGGAGGGAGGCGCGGATCGAGGTGACGCGCGGATCCTGCAGGCCCAGCTCCACCAGCTGCGGCAGGGCCTCGGTGGCATAGCCGTGTCCGGTCCGCGACGGCACCAGGAAGCCCTCGATCTCCAGGGCCTCGTCGATGGGCGGTGCGGACCACCCGGCGATGCCGATGATCAGTCCGGTGCTGCGCTGCACGCATGCCATGGGGGAGTACAGGGACTCCGTGAAGAAGAACTCCCCGGAGTCCTGCACGGCCTGCAGGACGTCGCGGGCATCCGGAGTGGGGAACTCCGGATGGAACTGCGGGAGGGGCTCGGATCGGCAGGCCGCCTCGACCTCCTCGCGGGTCAGCGGGCGCAGCTCGAGCCGCTCGGTGGTGATGCTGTGCGCATCCAAGGGGCTGGTGCTCTCGACGGTCACGGCGGCTACCTCCGTTGCCTCGACGGACTCGAGATCTGTCGTCCGGCGTCCGGGACGGACGCGCTGCGACCGGACTCGGAGCGAATCCGTCTCAATACTGTTTCCTGGGCATGAGTCTACGGCAGCGGCGCCCGGCCGCCCCTTCCCGGGGCGGCCGGGCGCCGCAGGGCACGACCTCAGCCGAAGCGGCGCGGGAGCGTGGCCTCGTGGGCCTCGCGCAGGCGCTCCAGCGGGACCTCGGCGTGGCCCATGAGGTCCAGGGACTTCGACTGCGCGTCCACCACGCCGATGCGCGCGAACTCGTAGCCGCGCATGGTGCACATGTCCTTGAAGCGCACCTCCTCCGAGCGCGGCACGGACACGACGGCGCGGGCCTGCGACTCGGAGAACAGCATCGTGAAGGCATCCAGGCCGTCGCGCTCGCAGACCTCGCCGAGCCCGATCCGCGCACCGGTGCCGAAGCGCAGGCACATCTCGGACAGGGTCGCGGCCAGGCCGCCCTCGGAGACGTCGTGGGCGGAGTCGACCATGCCGTCGCGGGACATGTTGATCAGCAGCTCGCCCAAAAGGCGCTCGCGCTTGAGGTCGACCTGCGGGGCCTGCCCGCCCAGGTGGCCGCGCACGCGCGCCCACTCGGAGCCGTCGAGCTCATCGGCGGTGGTACCGAGCAGGTAGATCGCCTGGCCGTCTGCGGTGTCATCCCAGCCCGACGGGGTGCGCCGGCGGACGTCGTCGAGCACGCCCATCATGGCGACCACGGGGGTGGGGTGGATGGCCTCGTCGCCGGTCTGGTTGTACAGCGAGACGTTGCCGCCGGTGACCGGCACGCCGATCTCCAGGCAGCCGTCGGCCAGGCCGCGCACGGCCTCGGCGAACTGCCACATGACCTCGGGATCCTCGGGGGAGCCGAAGTTCAGGCAGTCGGAGACGGCCACCGGGCGGGCGCCTGAGGTGGAGACGTTGCGGTAGGCCTCGGCCAGGGCCAGCTGGGCGCCGCGGTACGGGTCCAAGTAGGCGTAGCGGCCGTTGCAGTCGGTGGACAGGGCCACGCCCAGCCCGGTCTGCTCGTCCACGCGGACCACGCCGGCGTCGTCGGGCATGGCCATGGCGGTGTTGCCCTGCACGTAGCGGTCGTACTGATCCGTGATCCATGCCGTGGAGGCCATATTCGGGGAGCTCATCAGCTCCAGGACGGCCTCGCCGAGGGCCTCGCCCTCCGGGCGACCGGTGTCGGCCGAGGAGCCCGTGAAGCGGTCCGCCTGCACGGCGTCCGTGCGCGCGGGGCGCTGCATGGGCCGCTCGTACACGGGGCCCTCGTGGGCCACGGTGCGCGGGTCGACGTCGACGATGACCTCGCCCTGCCAGTCGATGACCAGACGGCCGGTGTCGGTGACCTCGCCGATCCAGGAGTACTCGACCTCCCAGCGCTCGAGCACCTCCTCGAAGGCCGCAGCCTTCTCCGGGGTCACGACAGCCATCATGCGCTCCTGCGACTCCGACATCAGGATCTCGCCCGGGGTCAGCGACGGATCGCGCAGCAGCACCGAGGACAGGTCCACGTGCATGCCGCCGTCGCCGTTGGAGGCCAGCTCGGAGGTCGCGCACGAGATGCCCGCAGCGCCCAGGTCCTGGATGCCCTCGACCAGGCTGTCGCGGAACAGCTCGAGGCAGCACTCGATGAGCACCTTCTCCGCGAACGGGTCGCCCACCTGCACGGCGGGGCGCTTGGACGGCTTGGTGTCGTCGAAGGACTCGGAGGCCAGCACCGAGGCGCCGCCGATGCCGTCGCCGCCGGTGCGCGCGCCGAAGAGCACCACGCGGTTGCCCGCGCCCGAGGCGTTGGCCAGACGCAGGTCCTCGTGGCGCATGACGCCCACGGCCAGGGCGTTGACCAGCGGATTCGCCTGGTAGCAGGCGTCGAACTCGACCTCTCCGCCGATGTTCGGCAGGCCCAGCGAGTTGCCGTAGCCGCCCACGCCGGCCACGATCCCGTGCACCACGCGCTGGGTGTCCGGGTGGTCGATCTCGCCGAAGCGCAGCGGATCCATCACGGCCACCGGGCGGGCGCCCATGGAGATGATGTCGCGCACGATGCCGCCCACGCCCGTGGCCGCGCCCTGGTAGGGCTCCACGTACGACGGGTGGTTGTGCGACTCGATCTTGAAGGTCACGGCCCAGCCGTCGCCGATGTCGGTCACGCCGGCGTTCTCGCCCATGCCGACCATCAGGTCCTTGGTCATCTCCTCGGAGACCTTCTCGCCGAACTGGCGCAGGTGGACCTTGGAGGACTTGTAGGAGCAGTGCTCGGACCACATGACCGAGTACATGGCCAGCTCCGCCGCGGTCGGGCGGCGCCCCAGGATCTCGACGACGCGGTCGAACTCGTCCTGCTTGAGCCCGAGCTCGGCCCAGGGCAGCTCGGTGTCGGGGGTGGATGCTGCGTGCTCGACGGTGTCGAGCTGGAACTGCTGCTCGCTCATGCGCGGGAGCCTCCGTTCACGATCGAGGTCAGCGCGGAGACGAAGATGGCCAGGCCATCGGCCCCTCCGCGCATGGGGACGGTGCCTGCGGCCGAGGAGTCCGGTCCGAAGCCGGGCTCGATCGCGTGCTCCGGGTGCGGCATGAGGCCCACGACATTGCCCGCCGCATTGCGGACGCCGGCGATGTCGTGGCGCGAGCCGTTGGGATTGCCGTCGAGGTAGCGGAAGACCACGCGGTCCTCGTCCTCGAGCATGCGCAGGGTGTCGTCGTCGCAGACGTACTGGCCGTCCTGGTTCTTCAGCGGGACGACGATCTCCTCGCGGGGCTGGTACAGCGAGGTCCACGGGGTGTCGGTGGACTCCACGCGCAGGCGCTGGTCGCGGCACACGAACTTCAGGTGGTCGTTGCGGATCATGGAGCCCGGCAGCAGGTGGGCCTCGGTGAGGACCTGGAAGCCGTTGCAGATCCCGAGGATCGGCAGACCGCCGTTCGCCGCGTCGATCAGACGGGTCATCAGCGGCGCGAAGCGCGAGATCGCTCCGGCGCGCAGGTAGTCGCCGTAGGAGAAGCCGCCCGGCAGGATCACGGCGTCGACGCCCTGGAGGTCGTCGTCGGCGTGCCACAGGCGCACCGGGGTGCCGCCGGCGATCTCCACGGCGCGCATGGCGTCGCGGTCATCGAGCGTGCCGGGGAAGGTGATGACGCCCACGCGGACATCGCGCAGGCGCTGATCGGGCATGGCCTGGCCGAGATCGGCCACCAAGGGGGTCTCGAAGGAGTTCTGGGTCACCGGCTCAGACCTCCTCGTCGATGACGGCCACGTTCACGACGTCCTCGATCACCGGGTTGGAGAGCATGGTCGCGGCGGCGTGGCGGGCTGCCTCGAGCTGGTCCTCGGTGACCTCGCCGTCGACCTCGAGCTCGAAGCGCTTGCCCTGGCGGACCCCGGTGAAGCCCTGGATCTCCTGGTGGGCGAACGCCCGGATGATCGCCTTGCCCTGGGGGTCCAGGATCTCCGGCTTGGGCATGACGTCGACAACGATGCGGGCCACGGGCACTCCTCGTGATGCGGGGCTGATGTGCGGTGCTGCCAGGCAGCGGCGGCAGCGAGGGCGCCGGATCACCCGGATGGGGCGAGGCGGCGACGGCTGCTGGAACGCCTCCGAGTCTATCCGCGCTGCGCGGACGGGGCGCACGGCGGCGACCGGCGCCTCTCGGCTCAGGCGGGGGCGGCGTAGAGGTGCTCGGGGCGCCCCGCGCTGCCGTAGCGCAGCGACACCGTGACCATGTCCTGCTCGGCCAGCCTGACCAGGTGGCGCTGAGCCGTGGCCCGAGAGACCCCGATCGCCTCGCCCACCTGCACGGCGGACAGGGGCCCCTGGGCGCGCTGCAGCGCCTCCAGGATGCGGGCGGACGTGCCCCCGGCCCGGCTCTCCGGGGAGGCGCCCGCGCCCCCGGCGTCGTAGAACCCGCGCAGGGCCCGGTCCAGCCCGGCCTGCGAGAGGCGCTCCTGCTCCCACACCCGGCGCAGACGGGCGTAGCGGCGCAGCAGGCTCGTGAGCTGCTCGGGATCGAACGGCTTGAACAGGCAGGTCAGGGCGCCCGCCGAAAGCGCCGCGCGGACCACCTGGGCATCCGTCACCGCGGTGAGCAGGGCGGCATCCACCGAGGTCTCCCGGATCAGCTGGGTCCCGGTGCCGTCGGGCAGGACCTCGTCCGCCAGCAGCAGGTCCACGCCGCCGGCGGCGAGCACCTTCCGGGCGCTGCGCAGATCGCGCACCGGCTCGAGCGCGCGGAACCCGGGGGTCTGCTCGACGTACCGGCAGTGCAGCCGCCCGACGTAGACGTCGTCATCGAGGACCAGGACATCGATCATGGCTGCTCTCCTGTGCTGGTCGATCGGCTCTCGGACTCGCCCGCCGACGGACGCAGCACGCCCGGCAGCAGCAGCCCGAAGGCGGCTCCGCCGAGCTCCGCGTCGCGGGCGGCGGCGACCCACAGCTCCCCGCCGCGGCGCCGGGCGGCCCGGCGGCACAGGGCCAGGCCGATGCCGTGGCCGTGGGCCTCGTCCGGCTCCTGTGCTCCGGCCCCGGGGGCTGCGGGGGCGGGTTCCTGTGCCCCCGGGCGGCCGGTGACCCCTTCGGCGAACAGGATGCCGGTGTCCGCCGCCGCGTCCAGGCCCGGGCCCGAGTCGGCGACGGTCGCGTGGAGGTCCTGCCCCGCGCTGAGCAGGTGGACCTCGACGATGCCCTGCAGCTGCTCGGGGAGGTCCTCGGCGGCGGTCGTGGAGCGCGGAGCATCCACCACGGCCCGCACGGCGTTGTCGATGAGGTTGCCCAGGATCATCGTGACATCCTCCGGCTCGGCCAGCGGGCTGAGCACGAGCGACTCCGGCGAGACCCGCAGCAGGACGCCGGCCTCCGCGCTGAGCGTCCCCTTGGCCTCCAGCAGCGCTCGCAGATAGGGGTCCTCGAGGGCCTCGATGCCCTCGACCGGGGCGGCGATCGGCCCGGAGCGCAGGATGCGGCGCAGGTAGTCGCCGGCCTCCTCGCCGGCCCCCGTGCCCACCAGCCCCAGCACGGTGTGCAGGCGATTGGCGAACTCGTGGCGCTGGGTCCGCAGCGCCTGGGCCATGGCCGTGACCGACTCCAGCTGCCGGCCCATGGTGAGGATCTGCGTCTCGTCCTGCAGCGTCACCACGGCCCCCATCTCCACCGCTCCGCGGCGCACGGGCACCGTGGTGATCAGCAGGATGCGATCGCCCACGCGGTGCCGCCCGCGCACGGGGCTCAGATCCCCGGCATGGGCGGCGTCGATGGCCCGATGCGCGCCCCGGGCGATCGGCTCGGGGACCGGCCCGTCCTGCTCCGCCCACCCGAGCATGCTGCGAGCGCGCGCATTGGACAGCGTCACGGCCCCGGAGGGCGAGAAGCCGAGCACGCCGTCGTCCAGCCCCTGGAGCACGGCCTCCTGGTGGCGGGCCATGTCCGCGAGCTCCTCGGGGCCCACGCCCAGGGTCGCCCGCTCGAGCCGCCGCACCAGCGCCAGGGAGACCGCAGCGCCGATGCCCAGGGCCGCAGCGGCCACGAGTCCCGCCGCGAGGATCTCGCGGCGGATGTCGGCGCCCTGCACCGAGGAGCTGATCCCCACGGAGACCAGGCCGACCACGCTGCCGTCGTCCTCGCTCGAGTAGACCGGCACCTTGGCACGCACCGTGGAGCCGAGCGTGCCCGTCTGCTGGTACACGTCCTCCTCGCCGGCCAGCGCGCGATCGGGGGAGGTGGACAGGTGCTGGCCGATCTCGGCGGGGTCCGGATGGGAGAGGCGGGTTCCGTGGATGTCGGCGACCACCACGAACTCGACCTGGGCGCGGCGGCGCACCTGCTCGGCCTGGGCCTGCACGGGGCCCTCTCGCAGCACCTCGACGTCCAGACGGTCCTGGGCGGAGGCCTCCGTGACCTCCTGGCGCAGCTGGGGGTCCTCGGCCAGGGTGCGTGCTGTGGACAGCGCATGCGTGGCATTGGTCTCGGCAACAGCGCGCGATCCCAGCCAGGCCGAGGTGGTCGCGGACAGTGCCAGGACCAGCACGATCACGCCCAGCTGCGAGACGAGCACCCGTCGCGCGAAGGATCGGGGCTGTCGCGGCATGGGCCCAGCGTAGTGCGCGGCACACCTGCGAGCACAATGCGCAGAAGGCGGGCAATGAGAAGAACGCGGTCTGTGCGCACAACCGCGCCAGGTCGCCGCGGCGATCCCTACGGTGCAACGAGCATCACATCCGACCCCACTGGGTCGGGCCGCACCGAGCGCTGCGCAGCACGCCAGCAGAAGGAGGAGCCCCGGTGACCGTCATCCTCGGCTTCGCCATGATCGTCGTCTTCATGACGCTGATCATGACCAAGAAGCTCTCGCCCATCCTGGCGCTGATCCTGGTCCCCACGATCTTCGGCCTCTTCGCCGGAGCGGGCCTGGGCATCGGCGACATGGTCATGGAGGCCATCGCCTCGATGTCCTCCACGGCGGCGCTGCTGCTGTTCGCCATCATCTACTTCGGCATCATGATCGACGTGGGCCTGTTCGACAGGCTCGTGGACGTCATCCTGCGGCTGGCCGGCCATGACCCGCTGCGCGTGGTCATGGGCACGGCCCTGCTCACCGGCGCGGTCTCCCTGGACGGCGACGGCTCCACGACGTTCATCGTGGTGACCGCTGCCATGCTGCCGATCTACCGCCGGCTCGAGATGTCGCCGGTGGTGCTGACCTGCGTGGCCGGCCTGATCAACGGCACGCTGAACATCGTGCCGTGGGGCGGGCCGACCGCCCGTGCGGCCTCGGCGCTGCAGCTGGACCCCAACGAGATCTTCGCGCCCATGGTCCCGTCGCTGATCGTCGGCCTGCTGCTGGCGCTGGGCTTCGCCTGGTTCATGGGGCTCTCCGAGCGGCGCCGCCTCACCGCCGCCGGCGTGCAGTGGGCCCGCGGGGCCGGCGGCTCGGTCGCCGCCGCCTCCGCCGGGTCGACGGGCGGTCCGGCCACCCGCGCCCTCGTCATCAACCAGACGAGCGAGGAGCCCCAGGCAAGCTCGACCGGCACGTCGCTGGCGGAGACCGCCCTGGACCCGAACCGCCCCACGCTGCGTCCGCACCTGCTGTGGTTCAACCTGGCGCTGACCGTCGTGATCATGGTCCTGCTGGTGATCGACATCCTGCCCCTGGCCTACCTGTTCATGCTCGGCACCGTCGTGGCCCTGATGGTCAACTTCCGCACGGTGCGCGAGCAGCACGAGGAGCTGGCCTCGCATGCGTCGTCGGTCATCACCGTGGTCGCCATGGTCATGGCCGCCGGCGTGCTGACCGGCGTCATGAGCGGCACCGGCATGGTCGATGACATGGCGCAGTGGCTCGTGGACGTCATCCCCGCCTCCTGGGGGCCGTACCTGGCGGGCATCACGGGAGTGCTGTCGATCCCCATGACGTTCTTCATGAGCAACGACGCCTTCTACTACGGCATCCTCCCGGTGCTCACCGAGACCGCCTCGCACTACGGCATCTCCTCGGCCGACATGGCGCGGGCCTCCATCACGGGCCAGCCCGTGCACCTGCAGTCCCCGCTCGTCCCGGCCATCCTGCTGCTCGTCTCCCTGGCAGGCGTGGAGCTGGGCGATCACCACAAGAAGGTGCTGTGGCGGGCTCTGTGCGTCTCGCTGGCGATGCTCGCAGTGGGCATCCTCGTGGGCGTCATCGCCTTCGGCTGAGCCGCAGCATGGCTCCGGGGCCGCCGCCCGGCCCGAGTCCCAAGCTGCGCCCGAGCCCGTGCGGGTCTCGGACGCAGCGTCCTCGCAGGCCCTTCAGACACATCGCACGAACAGGAGCAGGACCATGGCAGATCTCTACTCGCGCAGCGCACCGGATGCGCCGCAGCCCTCGCTGAGAGTGTCCTCCTCCGAGGGCATCGACCGGGCCGAGCGCACGGTCGTGCTGGCTCACCGGTCGGACTCCTCCCCGGCGGTCCTGCAGGCGGGCATCGATGCCGCGCAGCATCTGGGGGCCGCGCTGCGAGTGGTGCACTACGCCCACGACATGACGGCGGGGCCGACTGCCGAGCCGGAGATGATCCAGCGCATCAAGGAGCTCTCCCGCCCGATCCTGGAGGCTGGGATCGAGTTCGAGATCCAGCGCGCCGGCGACGGCGTGGCCGATCAGGTGCTCGAGCTCGCTGAGGACCACGCCGCCGCGCTGATCGTGCTGGCGGTGCGGCGCCGCTCGCCGCTGATGAAGCTCTTCCTGGGCTCGAGCGCCCAGCGCATCCTGCTCGAGGCCTCCTGCCCGGTGCTGACGCTGCGCTGAGCGCTCAGCCTCCGGAGGGGTCCTCGATCTCGATCCAGCCCTCGACCAGCTGGTGCGGCACCCGCCGCAGGTCCTTGGTCGGATCCGGAGGGGCCTGCCGCCCGAGAGCCAGGGCCAGGCGGGATCCCTCGAACGTGCCGTCGGGGGAGAAGACCCAGTAGTGATTGGGGCACTCGAAGCTCTCGGCCCGGCCCGAGGCGGCGCGGCAGACGGTCGCGCCCTGGTGCGGGCAGACGTTGTGCAGGACGTGCAGCCCCTGATCGTCGCGCGCCACGAGCAGCGCTGCGCCGCCGGCGCGCAGGGTCACGAAGTCCCCGGGCCGCGCCACGGCGGAGGCCTCGAGCAGGCGGATCGTGGTCATGCGAGCTCTCCCGGGGCGGCGGGCCCGGGACCGCCGGGTGCGTCGGCGCGGTGCGTGCTGGGGCCCTGCGCCTGCGGAGCCGGCAGCTGCTCGCGTGCCGCCAGCAGCCACGAGGTGGTCTCCAGGAGGCGCTCCCGCAGCGGGGCCGCGCGCTGGGCGAAGGAGCGCTGACGGCGCACGTACTCCGCCTTGCCCTCCGGGGTCTCCACGGCGACCACGCCGTAGCCCCATTCCGAGAGGTCGTACGGGGAGGCCTCCATGTCCGTGGCCCGGACCTCCAGCGCGAGCTCGAAGCAGTCGGCGATCAGCTCGGAGGCCACCGCTGGGGCCAGCTTGTACGCCCACTTGTAGAGGTCCATGGTCGCGTGCAGGCAGCCGGGCTGCTCCAGGTCCCGCTGGGTCTCGCGGGTGGGCTGCAACTCGTTGAGCGGGGCGGCCTCCGGGGCGAAGAAGCGGAAGGCGTCGATGTGGGTGCACCGCAGCCGTTCGGCCTGCACCACGGCGTCGGTGCCCTCCGCGCCCAGTCGCAGCGGCAGCTGCTCGTGGCGCACTCCGTGCACGCGGGCGTTGTAGGCCATGGCCCATTCATGCATCCCGAAGCACCCGAACTGCCCGGCTCTCGAGGCCGTGCGCCGCACGAGCATGTCCACGAACTCGACCGCGCGTCCGCGCGATTCCAGGAATGCGGCGACGTCGACGGTCGCAGCACCGTCGTCGGCGCTCAGGCCGAGGGCCTCGGCCTCCGTCGCGGTCACGGTGCGCCAGTAGCGCTGCTCGGCCATCTCCGCGGCGTCCAGCAGCACGACGCCCGGGCCAGGATGCCAGCGCTCCAGGCGGCCGGGGGAGTGCGAGTAGTAGGTGAACAGGAAGTCGTCCACCGGGTGCTTGAGCTGCTGGCTGCGGCGCTCGCGGAAAGGCTCCGTCCAGGGGCTGACCCGCTGCAGGTGAGCGGCCTGTCGGGCGTGCCACTGCTGGGGCTCGAGCACCTCCACAGCGCCCAGCATCCGGCCACGGGCATCAGCGGGCATTCTGGTCCCCGGGGTGCGAGGGCCCGTCGCGGTCACTGCGCAGATGCTGGGCTCAGCGCCCGGTACCGCCGTAGACGGCGGCGTCCTGCTGGGAGTCCAGGCCGAAGGCCGAGTGGACGGCGCGCACGGCCTCGTCCAGGCGGTCGGCGGCGGTCACCACGGAGATCCGCACCTCAGAGGTGGAGATCATGTCGATGTTGATGTCGTGCTCGGCCAGGGCGTCGAAGAACGTGAAGGACACGCCCGGGTTGGACTTCATGCCCGCCCCGACCAGGGAGAGCTTGCCGACCTGGTCGTTGTACTCGAGGCTCGCGTAGCCGATCTTCTCCTCGGCCGCGCGCAGCATGGACATGGCCAGATCGCCCTGGGTCTCCGGGATCGTCACGGACAGGTCCGTGGTCTTCTCGTCCGAGACTGAGACGTTCTGCACGATCATGTCCACGTTGACCTTGGCATCGGCCAGCAGCCGGAAGATGCCGGAGGCGATCCCGGGGCGGTCGGGGACGCCGACGACGGTGATCTTGGCCTGGGTGCGGTCGTGGGCGATTCCTGCGATCAGCGGCTGTTCCAAGGGGATCTCCTGGGTGTGCACAGAGACGGTCGTGTCATCGGGGCTGGGGATGACCCAGGTGCCCTCGTGGTGGGTGAAGGATGAGCGGACGTGCAGCTTCACGCCGAAGCGGCGGGCGTACTCGACGCAGCGCAGGTGCAGGATCTTGGCGCCGTTGGCCGCCATCTCCAGCATCTCCTCGGAGGAGATCTCCTCGAGCTTGTGCGCCTTGGGTGCGATGCGCGGATCCGCGGTGAAGACGCCGTCCACGTCCGAGTAGATCTCGCAGACGTCGGCGTCGAGCGCGGCCGCCAGGGCCACGGCCGTGGTGTCCGAGCCGCCGCGGCCCAGCGTGGTGATGTCCTTGGTGGCCCGGTGCACGCCCTGGAAGCCGGCGACGATCGCGATGTTGCCCTGGTCCAGGGACTCGCGGATGCGCTCGGGATTGACCTCCACGAGCGAGGCCGCCCCGTGGTCGCCGTCCGTGATCATGCCGGCCTGCGAGCCCGTGAAGGACTGGGCCGGTGCGCCGTAGGCGCTCACCGCCATGGCCAGCAGGGACATGGAGATCCGCTCGCCGGAGGTCAGGAGCATGTCCATCTCACGGGCGGGCGGCTTGGGCGCCACCTCGTTGGCCAGGTCGATCAGCTCGTCGGTGGTGTCGCCCATGGCGGAGACCACCACGACGACGTCGTTGCCGGCATCTCGGGTCTCCACCACGCGACGTGCCACTCGACGGATGCTGGCCGCGTCTGCGACCGACGATCCGCCGAACTTCTGCACGATCAGGCTCATATGTTCTGGCACCCCCGGCTGGTTCTGGCTGCTTGTCTGCCGAGGCTCCTCGGCGGCATTCGTCCCAGTCTATCGGCCAGCTCAGCTGACCGCGGTACGGCCCTCGAACGCCCGGCCCAGCGTGACCTCGTCCGCGTACTCCAGGTCTCCGCCCACGGGCAGCCCCGAGGCCAGGCGGGTCACCGTGATGCCCAGGGTCCGCAGCATGCGCGCCAGGTAGGTGGCGGTCGCCTCGCCCTCGAGGTTCGGGTCGGTGGCCAGGACGATCTCCTGGACGGTCTCGTCCGAGAGCCGGGTCATGAGCTCGCGGATCCGCAGCTGATCAGGGCCGACGCCGCCGATCGGATTGATGGAGCCGCCGAGCACGTGGTACAGCCCGCGGAACGCTCGGGTGCGCTCGATGGCCATGACGTCCTTGGACTCCTCGACCACGCAGATGACGGTGCGGTCGCGACGCGGATCGCGGCAGATGCTGCACTGCTCCTGCTCGGAGACGTTGCCGCAGGTCTCGCAGTGCTGGACCCGCTCCTTGACCGCGATCAGGGCATCGGCCAGCGACTGGACGTCCGAGCGCTCGGCATCGAGCAGGAAGAAGGCGATGCGCTGGGCGGACTTGGGGCCCACACCGGGCAGGCGACCGAGCTCATCGATCAGGTCCTGGACTGCGCCTTCGTACACGGATCACTCATTTCGACGGTTTCGATGGGGCGGGTGCGCTCCAGGAGGGACGACGGAAGCTCAGATGCCGCTCTGATGCGGGATCTCCTCCAGCAGCCGCCCGCCGAGGATGCGCTCGATCAGCGCCCGCGTGCTCTGGTCCGTGTTCTCCACGGCCTCGTCGTCCTCGCTGGGCGAGAACGTCGCCTCCGAGTCTAGGTCCGGGGCCGACGACGCAGCCCGGCTCGGCTCGGCTCTGCGCTCAGCGGCGGCGAAATGTGCCGCGTGGCGCTCCCGGAAGCTCTGCTTGCGCGGCGCAGCGGGCGCTGCCGATCCCGATGAAGGCGCTGCGGCTCCGCCTGCTGGGGTGCCCGAGGGAGCGGACGCCGAGCGTGCTCCTGCAGAGGGGCGCCACTGCTCCGGCGGGGCATCCTCCTGGGGCGGCTGCTGCGGGGACTGCTCCTCCGATGGAAGGTCCTGCGGCGGCGGCTCCGAGACGGGCTCTGCGGAGTGGCCCGGGGTCTGTGCCGGCGTGCGGAAGGACCCGGGGCGGGCGGAGTCCTGCTGGGAGGTCGGCTCGCCCGGCTCGACGGACGGCGCGAGCGTCTGCGCTGCCGGTCCGCCGGAGGTGTGCTGCGGATCCGTGTCCGCGCCGTGCCCCGCGCCGGAGCCGGCCGCCGCGCGCGACGGTGCCCCGCGGTAGCCGGGGTCCTCGAAGGGCGGCTCCTCCTCGGGGGGAGCCTCATCCGGCCAGGGGATGTCGTCGTACGGGCTGGCGGGCACGATCGGATCCGGCGACGGGTCCTCGCCGCGCCGACGCTGAGCCGACCTCTGTGGCTGCCGCCGGGGTGCAGCCTGGTCCCGGTTCTCGGCCGGCTGGTGGGGAGGGGCCTGTTCGCGCGGTGCTGCCTGCTCCCGGGCCGCTGGCGGCGGCTGGGAGGCTGACGGCTCCTGGGGGTCCTGCGAGGGCGAGAACGGCTCGACGGATTCCGCCCACGCGGCGCGGGCGTCCTGCGTGGACAGCGGTGCGCTCTCGGGCTCCGGCCGAGTCTGCTCCGGGGACTGCGCCGACGGCGGGGCTGAGGCCGCCTCCTGCGACGCCTCAGAGGCCGAGTCCTGGCGGGTGCTCTCCTCCGGTCCGGCCGGTGTCGGGGCAGCTCCCGTGGGAGCCGGATCTGCCGGGGCCTCGGGAACCTCGGGCTCGGTGCCCTGGGCGGGACCATCGGGTCCGGCAGGGGCGGCCTCCACCGGATCCGAGGTGGGGATCGACGCCACAGCCCAGGTCGTCACCTCGGCGGAGTCGTCCTGCTGAGGGGCCGACTGCTCGGCCTCCTCCTGAGGGGCCTCGTCCTGCGGGGTCAGGCTGCCGGGCTGCCGTCGGGGTTCAGCGCGCTGAGACGGCTGCTCGCGCTGGGGCGGTCGCTGACCCTGGGCGGGGAACGGCCGAGGGCCGGTCGCCCGGCCCCCGTCATGCTGCGCTTCCTCCCGGTCATCGCTGGGTCTGCCCCGCGGCTCGCCGCCGTGCTGTGCTGGAGTGCTTCGTCCCGAGCCGCGCTGCTCGGGGCCCTGCTGCCCGGACTCGGTCTGCGCGTTCGCGCTCGGGCGGCCCGGACCACCGGGCCCGTTCGAGCTCGGTCCGCCGGGTCCTGCGCCGCGGGGCCCGGCGGAGCCCGGAGCGCCGGGGGCGGATCCGCCCGGACCGGCAGTGCTGGGGCCGACGCCGCCCGGCCTGCTCGAGCCGGACCCCTGCGGAGCTGCGCCTCGAGGTCCGCCGGAGTCATGCCGGGTCCCCCCTCCGGGACCGACGGCCTCCACGCGGCAGGTCACGCCGATGACCTGCTGGATCGCCTGGACCAGGTTCGGCTCGAAGCGCGGGAAGTTCTTGCGGTCGCCCTCGGCATCGAACATCAGCTGCAGGACGGAGCCGTCGAAGGCGATGGGGGTTCCGCGCATGGTGGTCATCCACGAGACGCGATGGATCTCCGCCAGGGCCGAGATGATCTCGGTCCAGGAGCTGCGGATCATGTCGATCTCGCCGCCGCTGGCGGGGCCGCGGGAGGCGGACTCATCCGCGTGCGGCGGACGCTGAGGCGTCTGATCCGGGGCGCCGGCAGGCTGCTGGGGAGCCTGTGGCTGCGCCTCGGCGCGCCGTGGCCCCGACTGCTGAGACCCTGACAGCTGGGACACCGACTGGGGGCCATCCTGCGCGGGCGCAGAGTTCCCCGAGGATCCGGACGACTCGCCGCGAGTCTCCGGCTGGCGACCGCGGAACTTCCCGAAGCCGCCTTCGGCCGCAGCGAGCGGATCCGATTCCTGCACCTCGGGCTGGGCCGGGGCAGGAGCCTCGGAGGCAGTGTCATACTCCCCTGCGGGGGTGGAGCCGCTGTGCGCGTCGGTGTCCTCGGCAGCGGGCTGGACGGGCCGGGGCGGCTCGGGCTGAGGAGCCGGTGCCTGCTGCGGGGCGCCGGAGGAGGCCTGCTCCTGCGGCACATCCACCAGGGGCCCGGTGGGAGCGCCGGTGCGCCCGATGTTCAGGCGTCGCTCAAGGCGATCCACGCGCACGCCGACTCCGCGGGTGGTGTTCTCCGCCGAGGGCAGCAGCAGCCGGGCGCACAGCAGCTCCAGGTGCAGCTGCGGGGAGGTGGCCCCCACCATCTCGGTCAGCGCCTCGTTGGTGATGTCCGCGCAGCGCGAGAGCTCCGAGGCGCCCATCTGATGCGCCTGATTGCGCAGGCGGGCGATCTGGTCCTCCGGGGTCCCGTGGAGGATGTTGCCCGCGTTCTCCGGCACGGCGTCCACGATCACGAGGTCGCGGAAGCGCTCGAGCAGATCCTCCACGAACCGCCGCGGATCCTGTCCTGTCTGGATCACGCGGTCGACGGCGCGGAACACCGTGGCGGCGTCGCCGGAGGCGAAGGCGTCGACGACGTCGTCGAGAAGGGCCCCATGGGTGTAGCCGAGCAGCGAGCTGGCCAGGTCGTAGCTGATCTGATCCTGGTCGGTGCCGGCCATGAGCTGATCCAGCACGGAGAGGGAGTCGCGCACGGAGCCGCCGCCGGCGCGGACCACCATGGCCTGCACGCCGGGCTCCACGCCCACGCCCTCCTGTTCGCACAGGGCGCTGAGGTACTCCATGAGCGGCTCGGGCGGGACCAGGCGGAACGGGTAGTGGTGCGTGCGGGAGCGGATGGTCGGCAGGACCTTGTTCGGCTCCGTGGTGGCGAAGATGAACTTGATGTGCTCCGGCGGCTCCTCGACGATCTTCAGCAGCGCGTTGAAGCCGTCGCGCGTGACCATGTGGGCCTCGTCGATGATGAAGATCTTGTACCGGTCCCGGACCGGGGCGAACGTGGCGCGCTCGCGCAGCTGGCGGGCGTCGTCCACGCCGCCGTGGGAGGCGGCGTCCATCTCGATGACGTCCAGGGAGCCGGCGCCGTCGCGGGCCAGATCGCGGCAGGACTCGCACTGCCCGCAGGGCGTGGGCGTGGGGCCCTGAGCGCAGTTGAGGCAGCGCGCCAGGATGCGCGCCGAGGTGGTCTTGCCGCAGCCTCTCGGACCGGAGAACAGGTAGGCGTGGTTCACCTTGTTCTTGCGCAGCGCGGTCATCAGCGGCTCGGTCACATGGGACTGACCGATGACGTCCTCGAACGTCTCAGGGCGGTAGCGGCGGTACAGGGCGGTCGTCACACGGACACTGTAGCGACGGGCTCCGACGTCCTGAGCGGCGGAGTCGGTGCGGTGGATGACTGGGTTCCGGGTGCGATCCGGGCATGAGAAGACCCCTCGTGCACCCGTCAGAGCTCAAGTGCCCTTGCTGCCTTCCGGCCCTGGGGGAGTTCCTCAAGATGACGCCGCACGAGGGGCTGTCGAAGAGTGTATCGGACCGGTGCGGGCGCTGTGAAACCCTGCTTCCCATCCCGAGGATTTCCACCGTCGGGTGCGCATGGTCTAGGATAGTCCCTGCATGTTCGCGCCCTGCGGTGCGACCGTGCAGCCGAGGAGGATTCGCCTAGCGGCCTATGGCGCACGCCTGGAACGCGTGTTGGGTTAACGCCCTCGGGGGTTCAAATCCCCCATCCTCCGCCGTCGGGAAGCCCCTTCGATCAGCACAAGCGCTGATCGAAGGGGCTTTCTTCATGCTCGATTCCAGCTGGGCTGACCGGCAGGCCCTGAGCTGCCGAGAAAGCATGTGCGAACGCTCAGATGTGATCCACGCCGTCATCGGGTGTGACGAATCCGGTGAAGATGAACGGAGTCTTTACAGATACCGTGTCCTGCATGAACAGCACGACACCCCCCGAAGACGCCCCCGCCCCCCGCCCTCGCTGGACCGGGATCGTCGGCGGAGCGGTCGTGATGCTCGTGCTGTCGGCGATCTGCGCGTTCATGCTGCAGAGCTCGGCGCGTGTGGAGGACGACACCTTCGGGCACCTCGTGGAGCTGACGTCGCCGTTCGACGTCCTGGTGATCTTCGTGCTGATGTCCTTCGTCTGGCTGCTGATCGGACGGTTCTGGTGGTCGGTCGGCATCGTCACCGCGGCCCTGGCGATCCTGGCGGTGGCCAGCAAGCAGAAGCTGATGATCCGGCAGGAGCCCGTGTTCCCCAGCGACATGGAGTTCGTGGGACAAGCGGGCTTCCTGCTGTCGATGGTCACGGGCCAGATGATCGCGGCGGTGGTGATCGGGCTCGTCGTGCTGGTCCTGGTGATCGTCGTGATCGGGAAGCTGATGTCCCGGTGGTTCCCGCGCCCGCGCCTGCGCCGCGCGGAAGGCGGAGTCCACAAGCGCTACTTGGGGCTGCGCATCCTGGGAGTGATCGTGACCGGTGCCCTGCTGATCCACACGGTGAGCTTCAATTCCGAATCCAACATGTGGCGTGCGCTCTACGACACGAATGGAGAGGACTGGGGCAACTCGAGCCAGCTGTACAACTACCGCGTCCACGGCTTCGTGGGCGGGTTCCTCTACAACATGCCGACCGATCCCATGGATGAGCCCGAGGGCTACGACGAGGCCGCCATGTCCGATCTCGCCGAGCGCTACGAGGGCCGTGCGGAGCAGATCAACGCCGACCGCGACGGCTCGCTCGAGGACACCAACGTGGTGGTCATCCTCTCCGAGTCGTTCTCCGATCCCACGCGCATGGACGGCGTCGAGCTCGACGAGGACCCGATCCCGCAGACCCGCGAGACCATGGAGGAGACCCTGTCCGGGACCATGTACTCCAACTCCTACGGCGGAGGCACCTCCACCATGGAGTTCGAGTCGATGACCGGTGAGCCCGTGGGGCTGTTCCGCCAGCAGGCGAACTCGCCGTACCAGAACTTCGTCAGCGACCTGGACGGATACCCGTCGGCTGCGGGCGCCTTCGAGGAGATGGGCCACGTCTCCGTGGCGATCCACCCCTACAACCTGCACATGTACAAGCGCCCGGCGGTCTACGAGAACTTCGGCTTCGACCGGGTGATCAACGAGGACAATATCCAGGAAGACGACCACCTGGGGCGCAGCCCGTACATCAGCGACGCCTCGGCCTTCGACGAGGTGCTCCACCAGATGGACACCACCGACGAGCCCGTGTTCACGAACCTGGTGACCATGCAGAACCACGGTCCGTACTTCGACTTCTACGACGACCCGATCGGAGTCGAGGTCGCCGACGGCTCGGACACCGGTCAGCTCAGCCAGTACGCCCGCGGCCTGCACAACACCGACGACGCAATGGCCGAGTTCCTGCAGCAGCTGCGCGAGGGTGACGAGGAGACGATCGTGGTCTTCTACGGCGATCACCTGCCCGGCGTCTACTCGGATGAGCTGCGCGCGCAGAACGACCCGGAGACCAGCCTGCAGACCCCGTACTACGTGTGGAACAGCGAGACGGATCAGACCTCCGAGGGCACCGTGACCACCCCGGCCATGTTCCTGCCCAAGATCTACGAGGTCGCCGACGCTCCCGTCACGCCCTACCTGGCACTGCTCGACGACGTGAACGGCTCCATGCCGGTGATCCAGCGCGAGCGCATGCTGGACCCGCAGGGCGAGCAGCTGGATCCCGAGAACCTGGACGAGACGCGAGCGGACCTGCTCCAGGACCTGAAGCTCGTGCAGTACGACTTCTCGATCGGCGAGAGGTACGTGGTGGATGAGATGTGGCCGGGGGCAGTCCAGCGGCAGTGAGGGGCCGTCCCGGCGGCGGATGATTCGGCATCGGGGTGGGGCCACTTCGGGTCACATCGCAGCCGGGTGGAGTGAGGGGCCTGTTTCCCCTGGTCAGAGGCTTGTAGGGTCCGTCGGGGCTCTGTCCAGCCCATTCCCAGCCACTGGCCAGCGTCCCTGCCCGGACGCGGAAGGGGACCTCTCCCATGCCCGCGAACCGATCTCGCGCCCGCCATCGGGCCGCACCTCGAAACCGTCCGCTGCTCCCGGGGGCGCGCAGACTCGCAGCGCTCGCCGCGGCGGCGCCCTCGTAGGCGCGGTCGATTCCGTCGTGGTGGACCCGATCACCGCCTCCGGCAACCTCCCTGCCGGCTCCTGCAACCTGGCCGACATGCGCGCGGCCAATCCCGGGGTGAAGTTCTACGCCTACCTGGACATCGGCGGCATCTCAGACGCCTCGTCGTGGACTCGGGATCCGTTCCACAGCACCTGCCTGTCCCTGAACCGCGACGGCGCGAACTACACGGTGCGGCCCAACAACTCGCGGGTCGCCGTGGACTCCAATGGCCGCGCGGTCTATCCCGGGTTCTCCCACCTGCGCATCGCGAGCCTCTCGAGCTCCTACAACGCCTCGTGCGCCGACCGGGCCGCGGACATCGTGACCACAGACTCCGTGCGCGGCACCACCGGCGCCGCTCCCACGCAGTTCGACGGGGTCTTCCTGGATGACATGGCGATGTCTCCGGCCCAGGGCCAGAACATGCGCGACATCGGAACGTGGGGCCCGTGGGGCTCCGACGACGGCTACGGCCAGGCGATGCTGCGCACCGTGGCGGCGATCGACGACGAGGTCGCCCGTCGCGACGGCGGCGCCAAGATCGCAGGCAACCTCGGGGTCTACGCGGACTACCCGAACCAGCAGGCGCTGGCCAAGCAGCTCGGCTCATCGCGGGATCTGGACTGGATCTTCCGGGAGTCCACCATCGGCGGCGCGAACGGCTCGTCCATGGGCGCCTGGCACGTGACCCAGCAGAACGGCGCCCTGATGGGGCAGGTCGCGGCCCTGGGCACGCCCGTGGTGATGCACAACTTCGCGGTCAACGCCACGACGACTCCTGCAGACAGCGGGGGCGTCGGGGGAAGCTGCCTGCTCGACTCCACACCGAACGCCGGCGCGCTGCAGGCCGCGGTGGACACCCGATGGGCTCGCGACATGTCGATGGTCCTAGCGACCACGCTGATGTCGCGCACGGGCCCCGGCCAGCTGCAGACGGCCGTCGCCGAGGCGCAGACGACCTGCCGAGAGACCCGGGATACCGGCAAGCAGTTCCGGGAGAGCATCTTCTGGTACTCCCTCGACGAAGACCGCTCGGAGACCGCCGATCTGCGCTATGCCGTGAACTGGAAGGGCCTGTATGCCGTGGGCGACACACAATTTGTCTACGACCGGCACGTGCACTCCCGCAAGCTCAACGACGGCCGCTGGGTGCGGATCAACTTCCTGAACTACGGCGTCACGGTCAATGGGCACTACATCCCGCCGCGCACCGGTGTGCTGACGCGCTGAGCCGCGTCGTCCGTCCACGGCCTGAGCCGGCCTTCTGGCGGCAGATCCCGGTCCTGGGCATCGAACTCGGTGCCCAGGACCGGGATCTGCTGCTGTTCGGGAACTGATCGGGCTTCGCCGCAGGCCTCCAAGCGGCGGTGCTGCGCTCGCAGCCTCCCGTGAGTCGGGGCCTCGTGAAGAGCCGAGGCGACGGGAGACGAGCAGAGGGAACGGCGAGCGCTTTGGAGTGGAAGTCACTGGTCAGCGGAAAGCTGGACAGCCCGGATCTGCAGCTGCGGCTGCCTCACGACGGGGATGTCGTGGTGAGGAGGGGCGCTTCTGGCATGCCCTCCGTCGTGGTCGCCTCGCCCGCGCTGGCAGACGGGTGCCAGCTCGTGGGGCACATCCAGGCAGAGGCCCGCGGAGACGTCAATCCTCCGGAGCTCGGGCACTTCCTGGGGGTCTGCGCTGCGGCCGACGAGGCGAACTCCCCGGAGCCGTCGGAGGCGCAGGTCGCCCCGGAGTGGGTCGTGCATCTGAAGCGGCTCTACCACGGGGTGCTGAAGGGCCATGAGGAGCGCCTGCTGGTGAGCACAAGCCACCCGCAGCCCGGAAGGACCGAGCTCGGCGCGCGGAAGCTGCCGCTGGCTGAGAAGTTCCTGCCAGATGACCAGCAGTGGCTGGCCAAGGGCTATACGGATGGCTGGGGCCTGGGCATCCGCTCGCAGAAGCGCGAACTGGACCGCGCCGAGGACCTGGCGGCGCCCTTCGTCAGGATCCTGAGCGAGTGGTAACCGGGTCGAGACCGTCCAGGTGAGCTGATCAGCCGGCCAGGCTCAGAGCGGGGGCCGGCTCGCTCAGGCGGACGGGGGAGCCCTCGTCGTCAAAGCGGGCACCCAGCCCGCGCAGGATGAAGGTGACCGTGGCGCGGACGTGGCGCTCGTGGGCGGCGCGGTCCTCCTCCGAGTTGGCCTCCCGGTCGGCCGTGGAGGCCAGGGAGCCGTGGACCAGGCGGCCCATCTCCGGGAGGTCGCCGTCCGGCAGCCAGCCGTCGGCGACGGCCTCGCGGAGGATGTCGATGAGCACGAGTCGCAGCGAGCCCACGTGGGCGCCGAGCTTCTGGAAGTCCTCCGGGGAGAGCACCGTGCGCATGGCCGGCCCCGGGGGGATGTGACGGCGCGAGAGGTCGTCGAGCTGGGCGCGGACGTACACGCCGAGCTTGTCCACGGGATTCTCGACCAGGGCGAGCTCGGCGTGCAGCTCGCGCATGAAGCGATCGGTCTCGTCCATGGTGAAGGCGATGAGCAGCTCGCCCATGTCCGCGAAGTAGTTGTAGACGGCGGTGCGGCCGATGCCGGCGTTGCGGGCCACATGGGTCATGGTGAGCCCGGTCAGGCCCTGTTGGTACAGCAGCTGGCCGAAGGACTCGAGGATGGCGTGCTTGGTGTGCTCGCGCTGCTCGGCGTTGGTGGCCGCTTGGATCTTGGGCATGCTGACACCTTACTATCAGATGTCGCCAAAAGATCCCTGAGTGAGGCGAGACTTACTTGGAATCTCCTGGGCATGAGCTGACAGGGAGGCGCCCCGCCTGCTCCGACCGGAGCGGGCGGGGCGCAGTACTGCGCGAAGGCTCAGGACAGGGCCTGGGCGATCTCGCGGTTGAAGGCCTCCAGGTCGCCGGGATCGCGCGAGGTGATCAGGTTGCCGTCGACGACGACCTCCTCGTCGACCCAGTCGGCCCCGGCGTTCTTGAGGTCCACCTCGGTGGATGCGAACGAGGTCAAGCGGCGGCCCTTGGCCAGGCCCGCCTGGGCCAGGATCCACGGGGCGTGGCAGATCGCGGCCACGGGCTTGTCCGCGGCGAAGAACGCCTTGACCAGCTCCACCGAGTCCTCGTCCAGACGGAGGGCGTCGGCGTTGAGGGTGCCGCCGGGCAGCACCAGCATGTCGAAGTCCTCGACCCGCGCCTGGCCGACCGGGAGGTCGACGTCGAAGGTGTCGGCGTGGTCCCAGTCGCCCTGCATGGCCTGGAGGGTGCCCTCCGAGGGCGAGATGAGCGTGGTGGTCGCACCGGCCTCGTCGAGGGCCTGGCGGGGGCTGGTCAGCTCGACCTGCTCCACGCCGCGAGTCAGCAGGAAGGCCACCTTCTTATCGGAGACTGCCATGTCGTGCTCCTCTCATTCAGGTTCGTGTGCGGCGACGGATTCTTCCGTGCCGCGTCATCTCCCATAACCCGCAGTCTGCGGAGCGTATTCCTTGTGAGAAGTGCCGGGCTGCATCGTCTCGGCAGTGGGCGGCTGTTCGGGCCGGGCTGCGGGCAGGAGGCTCACGGCCGCCAGTGCGATCACCCCGGAGATCAGCTTGTCCGCCACGGAGGTGAAGGGGTTGCCCGTCAGCGCTGCACCGAGGGTCGGCAGGCCTCGGGCCGGGGAGCGCGTCATCCCCAGCGGCGGGCGCCGTATCCCCAGACCAGTGCGCCCGCGATGTTCACCGGCATGAGGGCCAGTGACGTCTCCGGGCCCACGAGCATGATCGGTACGACCCATCGGCGGCGCACCTGCGTGCCGCGGGGTGCCGCAGCAGGCGGAGTCTGCGCAGCGGAGGCCTGCTCCGAGTTCTCGTCGGACGACAGCGGGGAGGTGGCCTGCTCTGGGCCTGAATCGGCGGCAGGGGCCTCTGGCGGCGGGGCCGGCTGCTGGGTCTCGCTGCTCGGCGGCAGCTCGGGCTCCTGGCGGGGTCGTGCCCCCCGGGCCCGACGAGCCCACGCGGCACCCTGGTGCTCATCCTCTTCCAGGGCCGCGGCGATCTCTCCGACCAGCGACGCGTCCAGCCGGGCGCGGCCCATGCGGAAGGCGTCGTACGCGGTCGTGCGCGCGACTCGGGCGGACGACGTCGTCGATCGACTCGCGAGGCGCGGGGCCTGTTGTCGGATCCATTGCGCCTCCTCGCCTCGATCTGCGTCCGCCGTCCAGGACCTTCTGATCCTCAGTCGGGTTCGCATCGGGATTCCGGAGCTCATGACCCCGCGGAAGTGTCCGGGAGCTGCTCGGAGGCGAAAGCCGGCCCCGCACTGCATCGACTGCAGTGCGGGGCCGCGATCGTCATATGCCCTGAATGGAATGTGTGGGGCGCTGCTGCTCAGGCGCGCTCGGCGGCCAGCCCGCCCTGCCACAGGGAGTCGAACGGAGCGTGGGAGCTCACGCGCTGGCGGATGCCGGCCGAGACGAACTCCTTGGCGGCCTGGGCCGCCTCCAGCGGGGACACGCCCTTGGCCAGCTCGGCGGTGATCGCCGCGGCCAGGGTGCAGCCGGCTCCGGCGACGGCGACCTCGCCGACCTTCGGCGAGGACAGGACCTCGGTCGTGGTGCCGTCGTAGAACACGTCCACGGCGTCCGGACCCTCCAGGCGCACGCCGCCCTTGGCGAGCACGGCGGCCCCGGAACGCTCGTGGATGCGCTTGGCGGCCTCCTCCAGCTGCTCGACGGTCGTGATGTCGTCCATTCCGGACAGCGAGATCGACTCGAAGTGGTTGGGCGTCACGAACGTGGCCTTCGGCAGGATCTGGGCGGTCAGCGCCTTGTCCGTGTCGAGTGCGGCACCGGGCTCCTGGCCCTTGCAGATCAGCACCGGGTCCAGGACCAGGTGCGGGGTCTTCAGGGACTCGAGGGCCTGGGCGACGACGTCGATGGTCTGCGGCGAGCCGAGCATGCCGATCTTGACGGCGCTGAGGTCGTAGGCCGAGGAGGCGGCGTCGAGCTGATCGGCGATCACCTGCGGATCCACCGGGGAGAAGCGGTGGCCCCAGTCGTTGCGGGGGTCGAAGGACACGATGCAGGTCAGCGCCAGCGAGCCGAAGACGCCGAGCTCCTGGAAGGTCTTGAGATCCGCCTGGGCGCCGGCGCCGCCGGTGGCCTCGTTGCCGGCGATCGTGAGCGCGAACGGGGGAGTCTGAGCAGCGGGTGCAGAAGTCATGGCTCGATTCTGCTCCTGCTGGGCGGGTGGCACCAACATGGCCGTCGTGGGCGGTCATCGCGGCCTGTATCCTGGCGCGGTCGAGACGGTTCGACGCGCTGGGTGGCAGGCAGCGCGTCCGTCGGCCCTGCGCAGCCCCAGGCTCCTGCAGGTCGTGCCGCGCTCGGATCCACGCGCGACGGAGACGGCATCAGCCCGCTCCGCTCGGCGCTGACAACCCCTCCCCAGGAGCCCTGCCGCATGACCAGCGACCCCCGCACGCCGTCGTCGTCCCCGATGACCGCGGCCCAGTACGCCCGCCGCCCCCGCAGCCTGTTCGACCTGTTCGTGGCCGCGACCGCCGTGATCCTGGTGCTGTCCAACATCGGCGCCACCAAGGGCGTGCAGATCGGCCCCATCATCACCGACGGCGGCTTCTTCCTCTTCCCGCTGGCCTACGTGGTGGGCGATGTGGTCTCCGAGGTCTGGGGCTTCCGCGCAGCGCGGCGCTCCACGCTGATGGCCTTCGCCGCCGGCGCCTTCGCGAGCCTGTGCTTCTGGATCATCATCGCGCTGCCGGCCGCACCGTTCTACGAGGGCCAGGAGGCCTTCGCGCAGACCCTGGGCCCGGTGCCGCTGATCGTCCTGGCCTCCCTGCTGGGCTTCCTGGTGGGGCAGCTGCTCAACGCGTACGTGCTGGTCAAGGTCAAGCAGCGCACCCGGGAGCGGCACCTGTGGGCGCGGCTGATGGCCTCCACGCTGGTCGGCGAGCTCATGGACACGATCATCTTCTGCGCGATCGCCGCCCCCGTGATCGGCATCGAGACACCGGGGCAGTTCCTGAACTACGTGCTCGTCGGCTACGTCTGGAAGTGCCTGATCGAGGTCGTCATGCTCCCGGTCACCTACGCCGTGGTGGCGCGCGTCAAGAAGATCGAGGACTACGGCGCCGTGACCGCCTGAGGCCTGCTGGCTCCTCGCTGTGCCTTCCGGAATCGAGTGGCCTCTGCGGGTGCGTCCGGCGCGCTGAGCGCACACGCAGACGCCACTCGATGGCCACGGCGGCTCGCCATCGCACGCAGAGGCCGCTCGACGACGACGGCGGGGTTCAGTCCCGCTGCAGATGCGCCAGCTGAGCCTCGATCGAGCGGCGGGCCGCGGGGCGGACCTGGGCGGGGACCTCCGGGTAGATGCGCTCGGCGAGCTCGTCGGCGGAGACCCCCTGGGTTGTCGCGCTCATGGACTCGAGGGCTGCGCGGACCTCGTCCAGGCGCTCCAGCCGATGGTCGCGCAGCTCCCGGCAGGTCTTGGCCAGATCCGGCAGCGGCTCACCATGGGCGGGAAGACCCATGCCACCGGCGGCCTCGAGCCGATCGAGCGAGGCCAGGTAGTCGCCCAGCGTCCCGTCCGGATGATCGAGCATGGTGGTGCCGCGGCCCAGGACGGTGTCGCCCGTGAGGATGGGGGCGATCGCGGCACCATCGGTCAGCGCGGCGTCGTCGAGGATCCGGAAGCTCAGGGAGTCGGAGGTGTGCCCCGGCGTGGCCAGCACCTCGATCGAGACCCCGGCGGCGGTGAGACGCTCGCCGTCGCGCAGCGGCTGCCCATGGCGGCAGTGCTCCGGCAGCGCGGCCCGCACGGGCGCTGCGGTCAGCTTGCGCAGGGAATCGATCGCCTCGGTGTGATCATCGTGGCGGTGCGTGATCAGCACCAGCTCCACGGGCCCCGCCGCGGCGAGAGCCTGCACGTGCTCCGGCAGGTCGGGGCCGGGATCCACCACGACGACGCCGTCGGAGCCCGGCGCGCGCAGCAGCAGGCTGTTCGTGCCCTCGAGCGTCATGGGCCCGGGGTTCTCGGCGCGCAGCACGGAGACCAGGCGGGTCAGCCGACGGATCTGAGGGCTCATCAGGACTCCCGGGAATCCAGCAGCGCGCGCAGTCGATCGAGCGAGGAGTCCCAGGCGCCCTTGGCGGTCGCGTGGACCTCCTTCGGCAGCGGCCCCTGCAGCAGCTCGATCCGGGTCCCGCCGTCGACGGGCACGAGCTCGATGCGCAGCAGGATCAGATGCTCGGTGGGCTCGCCATCGGGCCCCGGCAGCGCCTCCTGGATCTCGAGCATCTCCTCCGGCACGATCGCCGCGTGCCGGCCGTGGGAGGGGGCGCCCATCTGGGGGTCGTCGTCCATGACCATGGCGAAGCGGCGGATGCCGCCCGGCCGCGGATCCAGCTCGAGGGACTCGGGGTGGACGCTCCAGCCCTGCGGCCCGTACCAGTGCGGCAGCAGCTCGGGGTCCATGAGGGCCTGGTAGATCCGCGACGACGGGTGCGGCAGGACCCTATGCAGGCGCCAGCGCTGCTCGGCGGGGACGCGATCCAGGTCGGAGCTGGGGCGGTCGCTGGGGTTCTCGGTCATCTGTGCCTCCTTGTGGCTCACGTGCTCGGGTCGCAGGCGTGGGCGCGGCTCACGGGTGGCCGCCGCTGTAGTAGTCGGCCAGGGTCGCGTCCCGGTAGGCCAGGTACGACCCGTCCTCCATCGCCTCGCGGGCGCGGTCCACCAGCCGGACGGTGAAGCGCTCATTGTGGATCGAGGCCAGCGTGGCCGCCACCCGCTCCTTGGCCTTGAACAGGTGGTGCACGTAGGCGCGGGTGTAGTGCGCGCAGGTGTAGCAGTCGCAGTCCTCGTCGATGGGGCGGAAGTCCCGCTTGAAGCGCGCCGCCGGGAGGTTGAACCGGCCCTTGGGGTGGTAGCAGGCCCCGGTGCGGGCCACGCGGGTGGGGGAGACGCAGTCGAACGTGTCCGCCCCTGCCTCCAGCGCCACGAAGATGTCGTCCGGCTCGGAGATGCCCAGCAGGTGCCGCGGTCGGTCCTCGGGCAGCTCCTCGGCGCACCAGCCCACGATCGTGCCGAGGTTCTTCTTCTCCAGGGCCCCGCCGATGCCGTAGCCGTCGAAGTCCATGGCACCCAGGTCGCGGCTGGCCTGCCGGCGCAGGTCCTCGTACTGGGCGCCCTGGATCACGCCGAACAGCGCCTGATAGGGCCGGTGCTGCCGAGCCCGCGTGAGCCGTTCGTGCTCCTCGAGGCAGCGCAGCGCCCACAGCCGGGTCCGCTCGAGGGCGCGCTCCTGGTAGCCGCGGGAATTGTGCAGGGTGGTCAGCTCGTCGAAGGCGAACATGATGTCCGCGCCGATCCCGTGCTGGACCTGCATGGAGACCTCAGGGGTGAACCGGTGCTTGTCGCCGTTGAGGTGCGAGATGAACGTGACGCCGTCGTCGTCCACGTTCGCCAGGCGCTCCTTGCCCTCGGCCACGTCGTCATCGCCCACGGGGCCCTTGGGGGAGGGGCCATCCATGTCGATCACCTTCTTGAATCCGGAGCCCAGGGACATGACCTGGAAGCCGCCGGAGTCGGTGAAGGTGGGGCCGTCCCAGTTCATGAAGCGGCCGAGCCCGCCGGCCTCGTCGAGCAGATCGTGACCGGGGCGCAGGTACAGGTGGTAGGCATTGGCCAGCAGCGCCTGCGCGCCGAGCTCCTTCATGGCCTCCGGCAGCACGGCCTTGACGGTCGCGGCGGTGGCCACGGGGATGAAGGCGGGCGTGCGGATGGTGCCGTGCGGTGTGGTGATCTCCCCGGTGCGGCCCAGCCACGGGGGCTCGGGGTCGCCGTGCGGATCGGTCCGCGGGGGCTGGGCGACGGTCTCGGTCAGCCGAGTGCGCACCCGGAAGGAGAAGCTGTCCCGCCCGGAGAGCGGGTGGGGCTTGGGCGCGGGGGTCTGCTCGGAGTCCATCCGTCCATTGTCCCCGATGCAGCGGCCCGAGCCGGTCCGCCCGGGGCGGGGATAGCATCGACTGCGGCCCTCGAGCCTCATCGCATCCCCTCCCGCCGCTCGAGCGCGGATGCCCCAGTCCCTCATCGGAGCGCTTCCCGCCCAGGGCAGCCCCGACTCTTCCGCAGGAAGGAGCCCGCGTGTCCGGATCGTCCACCGTCCGCCAGCTGTTCGAGGTGGGCCCCTCCCGCCGGGACCACGTGCCTGCGGTCCGCATCGCCCTGGCCGTGGGGATCCCTCTCGTGCTGCTGATGCTCCTGGGGCGCCCGGACCTGACGATCTACGCGGCCTTCGGCGCCTTTACCTCGATCTACGCCCGGCACGAGCCGCTGCGCCAGCGCCTGGGCCATGAGCTGCAGGCGGGCGCGCTGGTCACGGTCTCGGTGGCCATCGGCGCGCTGCTGTCCTGGTTCGGCGCGCCGGAGCCCCTGGTCCTGGGCATCACCTCCGTGGTCGCCGCGATCGGCGCGGTGCTGGCCGCGGCCTGGAACCTCAAGCCCGCCGGGTCGGTGTTCTTCATCTTCGCCACCGGCGCGATCGGCTCCCTGGGGCCCGATGCCGTGGCGCACCCTCTGCTGGCGATCGCGATCGCAGCCGGCTCCGCCGCCTTCTCCGTCCTGCTGGCGTGGATCTGGTCCCTGGTGGGCGAGGGGCGCGAGGGGAAGTCACCGCCCCCGGCGTCGATGGTGCGCCTGACCCGCGGCCAGCTGGCCGCGCACGGCGGGCGCTTCCTGGTGGCCACGGGACTGGCCGCCGTGGTGGCGCTGATCGTCTCCCAGGCCGCCGGGCTCAGCCACGTCTACTGGGCGCAGGTGGCCGCCGCCGCTCCGATCGCGGCGCCCACGCACCTGGCGCGGCTGCAGCGCGGCGTCCACCGCATGGTCGGCACGCTGGGCGGCGTGGGCGTGACCGCGTTCGTGCTGGCCTTCGATCTGGGCCCGTGGCAGATGCTGGTCCTGGTGATCCTCTTCCAGCTGCTCGCCGAGCTGTTCGTGGGCCGCAACTACTCGCTGGCACTGCTGTTCATCACGCCGCTGGCGCTGCTGATGACGCAGCTGGCGCATGCGGTCCCGGCCGCGCCGCTGCTGCAGGCCCGCGCGGTGGAGACCGTGCTGGGCGCGCTGTGCGGCATGGTCGTGATCTACTTCTGGCGCAACAGCGAGGAGCGCCGAGCAGACACGCAGGCCATGCCGCGGATCATCGCCGCCTCGCAGGCGGACCGCCGCGGGGGCCCGGCGGACGCGGACCTCGACGGCGCGGCTGCGGGTGAGGACGACGACGGGCACAGCGCTCCCTCGCAGGACCGCTCGCGCTGAAGGCCGCTCAGCGGCCCCAGCCGACGTGCGCCAGGGCCTGCTCGATCAGCCGGCCCCGGCCGCCGGCGAACTCCGCCTGGATGTCGGCGCTGAGCGCCTCCTCGGGGGTGACCCAGGACAGCTGCAGCGCGTCCTCGCGCGGCTGGCACTCGCCGCGCACGGGTACCACGTAGTTCAGCGCGACCGCGTGCTGGCGGTTGTCCGTGAAGCCCGTCTCCGACGGATGCGGGAAGTACTCGGTGACCGCGAAGGGGACGGTCGAGGGCGGGACCATGGGCATGACCAGCGGCCCGAGATCCTTCTCCAGGTGCCGCAGCAGCGCCCCGCGGATCGTCTCGCGGTACAGGACGCGCCCCGAGACCACGGCGCGCTCCAGCTCGCCGACGTCATTGGGCTGCAGCAGCAGGCCCACCTCCGAGACGCAGCCCACGGGATCCAGCTGCACGGGGATCGCCTGGACGTAGACGATCGGCAGGCGGGCACGGGCCTCGCGGAGGTCTTCCTCGGACAGCCAGCCGGGATTCGGGTCCGGTGTGCGTATGGAGCTCATGGGATCTGTCTACCTCAGCCGTCGGGTCTCGTGGTGGGTCGGTGCCGGGGTTTCCGCGATCAGCGGAGGCTGCGCTCCAGGCGGGCCGCGGCCTCCAGGATCATCCAGGACTGGATCTGCGTGGACAGATCCACCGGGGCGCCCACGCGCTGGGTCTGATCCGCGTCCTTGAGGGGGTCGGAGGAGAAGATCGCGCGCACGCGCCGGGGCTCCGGGCGGGCGCTGGGGTCGTGGGGGTCCATGCCGGGATCGAACTCGCGACGGCCGTCCCAGAGGGCGTCGGCGGTGTCGAGGACCAGGCGCCGTGCGGTGAGGCGTGAGGCCTCGGGCAGCTGGGGGTCCTCGGCGGCCTCCGCCAGGTTCCGCACGAGGATGCCGGTGAACAGCCCGCCGTCGCCGGTGCCGTGCGTGGACAGGCTCCGACGCCGCCGACCGGAAGCACTGGTGGAGTCGCGCCCGAAGTGCGATTCGGCGCCGGCGATGATCTGTCCCGCCCACTCCAGCCAGGACCGAGCCCGATCCCGGGGCACGACGGCGGCGTGCTCCAGGCATGCCGCCAGCACGGGGCCGGAGTTGTAGGAGTAGACGGCGTCGTCGCGCTGCGTGGTCTCCTGGCCGGAGCCGGCGGCCAGCAGCTTGATCCCGTCCCAGAACACGCCGCGCTGGGCGTCCCAGAGGTTCTCACGCAGCCAGCTGAGCAGCCGTTCGGCGGAGTCGTCGGAGGCGGTGCGCGCAGCGATCAGGGCCGCCGGGCCCGTGGTCGCGGCATTCTTGTAGGTGCGCTCGCGGCTCCAGAACATGCCGCCGCCGAGGTCGTCGGTGTGCGCCGAGCGGATCTGGGACAGCAGGAGGCTCCCGGCCCGCAGGACGTCGCCGGAGGAGGCGCCGCAGACCTGATCGAGCTGGCGCAGGCGGCCCAGCGCCAGCATGAGCCAGGACATGTCGTCGAAGAAGCTGTTGATCACGACAGACCCGCCCGAGCGCACGGCGATGCCGCGCAGCAGCTGATGCGCGTGCTTGCGCAGCGGCTCCGGGTCCCCGCCCGAGGAGGCCTCCCGCAGAGCGGCATCCACGAGGGCGTCGAGCAGGTGCGCCTGCCACCAGTAGTGCCAGGTCAGGTTGGTCCGCGACGGCCCCGGGAAGGTGATCGCAGCCAGCCAGGTCCCGGGGATGCCGAGGGCCCGCTGCCCGAACAGCTCCTGCACCGAGCGGGCGGCCAGAGCTGCGCGCACGGCGCGGTCGTCGACGGCATCGGCGAGGATCGAGGCGGCGGGGTCGTGGCTCATGGCTCTCCTGTGCGTGGGGGTCGTGCGCTGCCGTCGAAAGTGCTGCGGGCTGTCGCGGACGGCTGGCCCTCAGCCTAGCGATCCGCCCCGACGCCCCCCCCCGCGATCTCCGAGGCGGCATCAGCGGGGGAGGGTCTCCAGGCGGCGACGGCTCCTCAGCTCCAGGGCCTGCCCGGTCACCGGGTGGGTGAGTCGCAGGGTGCGCGCGAGCAGCTGGAGCGGACGCGAGACGTCGCCCGGCTCCCGGGGAAGCACCTGCGGGTAGAGCGGATCCCAGCGGATGGGCGTCCCGAGCGCTGCCAGGTGGACCCGCAGCTGGTGGGTCTGCCCGGTCAAGGGGTGCAGGCGCAGGTGGGCCCAGCGGCCGTCGTCGTCCTCGAAGGCGCTCAGCGGATCGAGGTGCGTCACGGCATTGGGCTCGCCGGGGACCTCGGCGGCCTGCAGGACCCCGCGCTGCTTGAGCAGCCGGCTGCTGCGCCGATCCGGCAGGTCCTCGAGCACCAGACCGCCCAGGCGGGCTACCGCTTCGTACGACTTCTCGGTGCGACGGTCCTGGAACTGGCGCTGCACGGCCCCGCGCGCCCGGGGATCGCGGATCAGCAGCAGCACGCCGGCGGTGTCCCGGTCCAGGCGATGCGCCGGAACCAGGTCGTCCTCGCCGCGGCGGCGACGCAGCACGCTCAGCGCCGTCTGCGCGATGAACCCTCCCCGCGGTGTGGACGGCAGCCCGTGCGGCTTGTCGACCGCCAGCAGCCATTCGTCCTCGTAGAGGACCGGCATGTCATGGGGCAGCTCGGGCTCCACCGGAAGCTCGCGGTGGTACCAGACCCGCTGACCGGCGCACGGGGCGTCGGCGGGCAGCGGGGCGCCGCGGTCGTCGACGATCTCGCCGCCCGACAGCAGCCGCTCGAGCTGCGCGCGCGAGGCGGGGAAGCGCAGCAGCAGGTGCTCGCCGGCCGTGCAGCTGCGGTCGTCCGGGAGCCGGACCGAGACCGGATCGATGCCATCGCGCGGGGAGAGCGGTCTGGGACGTGCGCGGCGGCGGGACATGGGGGCATCCTGGCAGACTCGGGGCAACGACGACGTGAGGAAGTGCGATCACCATGACCACCCCCAGGCGGCCCGAGCAGGTCGTGCTGCTGGACACCGCGCGCCTGCCGATCGGCACGGCGCTGAAATCCGAGGTCCACACCGCGGACACCCCTCTGCACCTGGCCTTCTCCTGCTGGGTCCTGGACGACGACGGGCGGGTGCTGCTCACCCGTCGTGCCCTGAGCAAGCGGACCTGGCCGGGCGTGTGGACGAACAGCTTCTGCGGCCACCCGGGACCGGGCGAATCCATGGCTGCGGCGCTGCGCCGCCGGGCCGAGCAGGAGCTGGGACTCAAGCTGACCGAGCTGCGGGAGGTCGTGCCGGAGTTCGCCTACTGGGCGCGCGATGCCTCGGGCGTGGTCGAGAACGAGTTCTGCCCGGTGTGGACCGCCCGGGCCGAGTCCTCGCCCGTGCCGAATCCCGAGGAGGTCGCGGAGTCCCTCTGGGTCGATCCCGCCGAGCTGCTGCGGGCCAGCCGGGCCGTGCCGCAGCTGCTGAGCCCCTGGCTCAACGAGGAGCTCTCCCAGCCCGGGCTGCTCGCCGCCCTCGACTGCTGAGGAGCCCAGCCCGGGCTGGATCTCGGCTGTCCGGGTCTCAGCGCTGGCAGCGCGGGCAGAGGTAGAAGGGGCGCTCGCGGGCCGGCGCCTGCAGGCCGGTGCGGGGATCGCGCTGACCGGCGGCATCGTCCCAGGTCCGCTTGAGGATCGGCGTCCCGCAGCGTCGGCACGGCCGGCGCTCACGGCCGTAGACCCACAGCTGCCTGCCGGGCCGCGGATCGCCCGTGGTGACTCGGGGGCCGCTGTCGCGGTTGCGCAGCAGCAGCTCGTGCGCATCCTCGACGATCGCCTGCAGATCCGGAACATCGGCCACGGGCGTCTGCGGAGCCAGGCGGTGCAGGAACAGCAGCTCGCAGCGGTAGATGCTGCCGATCCCTGCCAGCCTCGACTGATCCATGAGCGCTGCGGCGATCGGGCGATCGGGGCGCTCCAGCAGACGGCGCACCGCCTCCTGCAGGTGCTGCGCGGACCACTGCGGTGCCAGGAGGTCCGGGCCCAGGTGCCCCACGAGCCGGTCCTCCTGCTCCCGGGCCACGATCACGAGCTGCTGGACGGAGGACGCGGTGGCCCGGGTCCCCGCGGTCTCGAGCACGGCACGGATCGTGTGCTTCGGCCGGGCGCGGCGCTGCGATCGCGCGCTCGAGGCGCCGGGCCGACGACGGCCGGGGGAGTCCGATCCCGCCGCGAGAGGGTCGAGGTCCTCGATCTCCCATCGGCCCTCCATCATCAGATGCGAGTGCAGCGTGACCGCGCGGGCACCGGTGCTCGGATCGGGCCCGATGCGGATCAGCAGGTGCTTGCCGCGCGAGACCACCTCCTGGACGGTGCGCCCGGACAGATCGACGGTGGCCAGCGCGGGGACCCGGAGGTCGCTGCGCAGCAGCTGCCGCCCCGCCAGCCCGGAATGCAGGGCAGCGGCCGCGCGCCAGACGGAATCCCCCTCAGGCACGGCGGATCCGCAGGCCCTTGGGTGTGGTCGAGAACCCGGCGGCGACCAGGGACTCGCGCACCGCGGTCTCCAGCGCGCCGTGCCCGAGGGCGGGCATGCCGTTGACGCGCTCGACCGTGAGCTTCTCTGCGGCCCCTGCGCGCACCACGTCGGCGACCGGCGGGCCGATCATCCGCAGCCGCTCGGGGTCGTCGTCGAAGACCAGGGCGGTGCGCCCGCCGCGCTCCAGGTAGAGCACCGGATCGCCGTCCACGAGCGCGAGGATCGACCCCGCCTTGCGTCCCGGCCGGTGCCGCGCCGCCGTGGTGGACTCGGTGCTGTCGTGCGAGTCGATCGTCTCCGGCCAGGGCAGCGTGGCGCCGTACGGGTTCGCAGGGTCGGTCGCGGCCAGCGCCAGCACGACGGGCTCACGAGGCTCGGTGCGCGCCTGCTCGTCGTCTGCGAAGCCGCGCAGCCGATCCACGGTGCCCGACTGCGCGAACTGCGCGGCCCCCAGACCCTCGATGAAGTAGCCGCGCCGTGCGTGACCGGCCTCCTCGACGGCAGCCAGGACCTTGTACACGGCGGAGAACCCGCCTGCGATGTCCTCGGCCTCCACCGCCCCGCGGGTCACCACGCCGTAGCGGTCCAGCAGCAGCTCGGCCGAGGCGCTCGCGCGCAGCGTGGGCTCGAGCGGCTCGGGGTCCAGCAGCGACCACCGCCCGGACAGCCCGGTGGGATCGCCCGCCTCCGCGGGCCCTGGGGTGCGCTCGGATGACGGCCGCGACAGCGCCGCGTCCCGGGCCCGCAGTCGGGCTGCTCCGCGTCTGCCTGCGGTGCGTCCTCGTGGGGTGCGCGGCTTCTGCCGGTGAGCGGCGGAGCCGCCCGCGACCAGGGAGCGCACCGGGGCGAACGTGTCATTGGTGACCAGCCCGGCCCACACGAGCTCCCACAGGGCGCGGGTGAGGGCAGGCATGTCCAGCCCGGGGATCTGCGAACGATCGTTCTGCTCGAGCACAGCGCTGCGCAGCTGGTGGCCGAACCGCGCGCCGCCATCGCCCATGACGGCCAGCAGCGCGGCCTGGACGGCGTCGTCGATCCCGGCGGCGCGGGCGCGCAGATCCGCTCGCGGAGGCAGGCTGAGCTGCTGCGACTCGGCCAGGTGGAGACTGATCCAGCCGTCGTCGCCGGCCAGCGAGCCCGCCCCGGACCACACGATCTCCCCGGAGGCCAGCAGCTCGTCGAGCAGCTCAGGCCGGTAGTCCTCGAGGCGCTGACGGAGCACGAGCGGCTCCAGCGCCGAGGCCGGCACCGCCACCCCCGCGAGCTGATCCACGACGCTGAGCAGGCCGTCCGCCCCGCGCAGGCGATGCCCCGGCCCGACCGACTGCCACGAGGGCAGGAAGCGGGCGTAGACCTCCGGGGCCACCGGCTCGACCTGCTGGCGCAGCGCGGCCAGCGAGCGTCGCCGGATCCGGTGCAGCACGTCCTTGTCGCACCATTCTGAGCGCGGCCCGCGGTGGTGTTCCTCCTGCCGGTCGGGGCGGAACTCGCCCTCCAGGACGCGGCGCGCAGCGCCCAGGCGCTCGAGGGTCCCGGCGACGACGGCCGGGCCCAATCCGGTGCCCCGGGAGGCCTCGGCCACGGTGAACGGCCCGTGCGTGCGGGCGAAGCGCGCCACGAGGTCCTCGACCGGATTCTCGACCGGCTCCAGGAAGCTGACCGGCACCCCGTGCGGGATCGGCGTGCCCAGTGCGTCGCGCAGCCGGGCGGCATCCTCGACCGCGGCGAGCACCTGCTGCCCCTCGCGCAGCAGCCAGAAGGCGCGCCGCCTGCGCACCAGCTCCTCCGCCCACGCAGAGGCCTGCTCGGGGCTGACGGAGGGCTCGGAGGGGTCGTCCGAGCCCTCGACGGAGGCGTCCGCTCCGGTCGCAGCGGCCGGCCCGCCCGACTCCGGGCGCAGCCGAGCCGCTGCCTCCTCGAGGCCCAGCGGCCCGAGCAGCCGCAGCAGATCGGCCAGCCCCTCCATGCCCAGCAGGCGCCGGGAGGGGGCCAGGTGCTGCAGCTGGGCCTCGGTCTGGGCGATGACCTCGGCGTCGAGCAGCTCGCGCAGCTGGGCCCGGCCCAGCAGCTCGGAGAGCAGGGCGGTGTCCAGGGAGAGGATCGCGGCCTTGCGCTCGGCCAGCGGGGAGTCGCCCTCGTAGATGAACTGCCCCAGGTAGCCGAAGAGCAGGGTGCGGGCGAAGGGCGAGGGCGTCTCGGTGGTCACCTCGACCATGCGCAGCGCGCGGCGGTCGATCTGGCGGTGCAGCTCCTGCAGGGCGGGGACGTCGTAGACATCCTGGAGGCACTCGCGCACCGTCTCCAGCACGATCGGGAACTGGGGGTGCTTGCGGGCGACGTCGAGCAGCTGGGCCGAGCGCTGGCGCTGCTGCCACAGGGGCGTGCGTCGTCCGGGATCCCGGCGCGGCAGCAGCAGCGCGCGGGCCGCGCACTCGCGGAAGCGGGAGGCGAACAGCGCCGAGGACCCCACCCGCTCGGTCACGATCTGCTCGAGCTCCTCCGGGTCGAAGAGGAACAGCTCGGCGCCCGGCGGCTGGTCGTCGGTGGCCGGCAGTCGCAGGACGATGCCGTCGTCGGAGGCCTGCGCGGAGCTGTCCAGGCCCCAGCGCTCCTCGAGCCGCGCCCCGACGGCCAGCGCCCACGGCGCGTGCACGGGCAGCCCGTAGGGGGAGTGCAGGACCACGCGCCAGTCCCCGAGCTCGTCGTGGAATCGCTCGATGACCAGCGTGCGGTCTGAGGGCACGTGCCCGACGGCCTCGCGCATCTCCGTGAGGTAGCGATGAAGGTTGTCCTGCGCCCAGGTGTCCAAGCCGTCGGCGGCCAGCCGCTCGCGCAGCGCGGCCTCCGCAGCACCCGAGGCCTCGCGCAGGAAGCGGCCCTGCGCTCGACCGAGCTCGACGGGCCGCCCGATGCCGTCGCCGTGCCAGAACGGCAGCTTGCCCGCCTGCCCCGGTGCCGGGGTGACGAGCACTCGGTCATGGGTGATCTCCGCGATCCGCCACGACGAGGCGCCCAGGGCGATCACATCGCCGGTGCGGGACTCGTAGACCATCTCCTCGTCGAGCTCGCCCACCCGCTTGGGCGAGGAATCGTCCTGCCCGGCCAGGTGCACGGGGAACAGCCCGCGGTCGGGGATCGTGCCACCGGAGGTCACGGCCAGGCGCTGGGCCCCGGGGCGGCCGGTGAGCGTGCCCTCGTCCCGGTCCCAGACCACGCGCGGGCGCAGCTCCGCGAACTCGTCCGACGGGTAGCGCCCGGAGACCAGGTCCAGCACCGAGTCGAACGCGCTGCGCGGCAGTCCCAGGAACGGCGCGGCCCGGCGCACGGTGTCCCACCAGTCCTCGACGGGCACGGTCTCGGTGGCGCACACCGCGATCGTCTGCTGAGCCAGAATGTCCAGCGGATTCGACGGGATGTGCAGCGGCTCGACCCGCCCGGCCAGCATCTGCTCCACGGTCACGGCCGCGTCCAGCAGATCGCCGCGGTGCTTGGGGAACATCCGCCCGATCGAGATCTCGCCGACCTGGTGGCCGGCGCGGCCCACGCGCTGCAGCCCCGAGGCCGCGGACGGCGGGGACTCGATCTGCACCACCAGGTCCACGAGCCCCATGTCGATGCCGAGCTCGAGCGAGCTGGTGGCCACCACGCAGCGCAGGACACCGGACTTGAGGTCCTCCTCGATCAGGGCGCGCTGATCCTTGGAGACCGAGCCGTGGTGGGCTCGGGCCAGCAGGGGCGCTGCGCCTTCGTAGCGGTTGTGCTGCCGCTCGATCCCGCTGAGCTGGGTCGCCTGGCCGTCATCATCCGGTGCGTGCTCCAGCCGGAACGCGTGGATCTCGTTGAGGCGGGCGGTGAGCTTCTCGGCCAGGCCTCGGGAGTTGGCGAAGACGATCGTGGAGCGATGCGCCTCGACCAGATCGACCACCCGCTCCTCCACGTGCGGCCAGATGGAGGCGACGTTCGCCGGCTCGTCGGCGTCGTAGTCGGACTCCAGCAGCGAGCTCGATGCGGCGGGACCGCCCAGCACCGTCATGTCCGGGATGGGCACGCTGATCTCCAGGTCCCAGCGCTTGGTCGACTCCGGGCGCACGACGGCCACCGGCTCCCGCCCGCCCAGGAAGCGCGTGACCGTCTCGACCGGGTCGACGGTGGCCGAGAGCCCGATGCGCTGGGCCGGGCGCTCGAGAAGGTCGTCCAGGCGCTCGAGCGACACCGACAGATGCGCGCCGCGCTTGGTGCCTGCCACGGCGTGGACCTCATCCAGGATCACGGTCTCCACACCGCGCAGGGACTCGCGGGCCTTGGAGGTGAGCATCAGGTACAGCGATTCGGGCGTGGTGATCAGGATATCCGGCGGGGAGGCCAGCAGCGCGCGCCGCACGGCCTGAGGGGTGTCCCCGGAGCGCACGCCGGTGGAGATCTCGGGCGGCTCCAGCCCCATCCGGCGGGCGGTCTGCGTGATCCCGATCAGGGGCGAGCGCAGGTTGCGCTCCACGTCCACGCCGAGCGCCTTGAGCGGGGAGATGTACAGGACGCGCGTGGTGGCCCTTCGCTTGGACGAGGCGCTCGAGGCCTTCCTGCGCAGGTCGGATCCGGAACGATCGTTCGCAGCAGCAGCTTCGGAGGACGCTTCGGCTGAGGCGGCTGAGGCAGCCGGCGCACCTGGGGCGGCTGAGCCGGAGCGGGGCCCAGCGGGCTGCGGCACGGCCGCTTGCGTGATCAGCCGGTCGATCGCCCAGAGGAAGGCGGCCAGGGTCTTGCCGGAACCGGTGGGAGCGACCACGAGGGCGTGCTCGCCTCCGGCGATCGCCTTCCACGCGCCTTCCTGGGCGGCGGTGGGCGTGGAGAAGGCGCCCGTGAACCAGTCGCGGGCAGCCGGCGAGAACGCCTCGAGCGACGAGCCCGGCGCGGGGCGTCCGTCCGAGGGCTCCTCGTCTGCGGGGAGCCCTCGGACCTGGGCAGGTGCTGCGCGCTCGGCGGGCTCAGGCACCGAAGCCCTTCACCTGCAGCTGCCCGATCTTGGGGTTGCCGCAGGCCTGGGTCGAATGGGCGATGCTCAGCGCCTCCGTGCTGCCCGGCGGGTAGACGATCAGCGCGGAGGTCTCGTGCGGGTTGCAGACCTGGCCGTAGGAGCCGGCTCCGGTCTCCTGCAGACCCGCCGAGGCCGACTGGCCCGGTGCCACGGTCACCGCAGCGCCCGCCTCCGGTGCGCGCGAGGCCGGGATGCCGATGGGCTGTCCCGCGGCGTCCGCGTAGGAGACGCCCGGGTAGCCGGACAGGACGCACGGCTGCGAGCCGGTGTTGGTGAGCACAAGCTGGTAATGCACGGCGCCCATCCCGGCATCCACCGGCTGCAGCGATCCCGACAGGGAGGAGGCGTCGCACGCACCGGCGGCAGCGGGCTGCGCGGCGGCGCTGCCCTGCTCGGCCTGGGCGCCCTGTCCGGTGTCCTGCTGCCCGGTCGCCTGCTCGGCGCCCTGCTGCCCCTCCGTCTGTGCGGAGCCCTGCTGCGCCGAGGATCCGTCGGCCTCTGCCGAGTCCTCCGCGGCCGGGGCCTCCTGCGCGGTCTCCTCCCCGGCAGCGGTCTGCTCGGCGGAGTCGCTGGCTGCGGCCGAATCGTCTGCTGACGGCTCGGAGGGCTCCGTCGAGGGGGAGGCCGAGGGGTCCGCGGCGGACTCGGAGGACGTGGACTGCGAGGCGGAGGAGGAGGCAGAGGGCTGCGCCGAAGCGCTCTGCGAGGCCGACCCGGACGAGCTGTCGGTGCTGTCCTGGTCCTCGCCCGAGCCGCCGCAGGCGCTCAGGGCGAGCAGCGCGGCCAGGGAGAGCGCGCTGAGGGCGAGGGGGCGGGTGCGAGTCGACATGAGGAGCCTCCTGCTGAGGTGTCACGGGTCCGAGCCGACGTGGTCCGGGCCTCTATAGAGCAATCGTAGGCCGGGCCCCGACAGCACAGCGGGCGGCCCCGGCAACCGCGACCATGCCGGTGCGGCTCCCGAGGCGCAGGTGCGCCGCAGGGGCGTCAGCGCGCCTCGGGCAGCGCCGAGCGCATGACCTCGGCCAGGGTCCGGCCGGAGGCGTCGGTCCCCTCGCGGATCTGGGTTCGGCAGGAGAAGCCGTCGGCCACCACCAGGGGGTCGGGCCCCGCCGCGCGGATCTTGGGGAACAGCTCGCGCTCGCCCAGGGTTCGGGAGACCTCCAAGTGGCCGGGTTCGAAGCCGTAGTTCCCGGCCAGACCGCAGCAGCCGCCGCCGACCATGTCCACGTCCACGCCCAGGCGCTGCAGGACCTCGAGCTCGGCGTCGTAGCCGATCATCGACTTCTGGTGGCAGTGCACCTGGCACACGGCGTCGCGGGGGCCGTCGTCGTCGAGGGTCCCGAACGGCCAGTCCCCTCCCTCGGCGAGGTGGCGCGCGGTGAACTGCCCCAGGGTGAGCGTGCGCTGGGCGAGCAGGGCGGCGCGGGGGTCGTCGGGCAGCAGCTCCGTGATCTCGTCCTGAAGCATCACCGTGCAGGAGGGCTCGAGCCCGATCACGGGGTATCCGGCCTCCAGCAGCGGCTCCATGACACCCAGGGTGCGGGTGACCTCTCGCTTGAGGGCCTCGAGCTGGCCGGTCGAGTGCCAGGTCATGCCGCAGCAGACGTTGCCGCCGGGCATGAGCACGCGGTAGCCCATGGCCTCGAGGACCTCCACGGCGGCCTTGCCGGGCCCGTCGTCCATGAAGTTGGTCCAGGAGTCCGGCCACAGCACCACCGACGGCCGCCCGTCCGGCGCGTCGCCGGGCCGGGTCGAGAACCACTTGGTCAGCGGCTGGTCGGCGAAGCGGATCATGTCCCGCTGCGCCTCCACGCCGCCCAGGCGCATGACAGTCTTCTGCAGCGGCCGCACCCGCATGGCCGTGTTGACCAGCGACGGAGCGCCGGGCACCAGGTTCATCAGGCGCACGAGCACGGGCAGCCAGCCCATGGTCAGATGGGCCATGGGGCGTCGCCTGCGGCCCACGAAGCTGCGGATGCCCTCGCCGTAGTGGTGGTGCAGGAACTCGGACTTGTAGGTGGCCACGTCCACGTTGACCGGGCACTCGGCCACGCAGGCCTTGCAGGACAGGCAGCCGTCGAGGGCCTCGAGGGTCTCCTCGGCCTTCCAGCCGTCCTTGAGGTGCTCCCCGCGCAGCATCTCCGCCAGGGAGCGCATGCGCCCGCGGGTCGAGTGGACCTCGTCCCGGGTGGCCTGGAACGACGGGCACATGGCGCCGACATCCGAGCGGCAGGCGCCCACGCCCACGCATCGATTGACCGCGCCTGCGAACGAGCCGTTGTCGTGGCTGAAGGCGTGCACGGGCTTCAGGTCGAAGGTGCGCGCCCCGGGGCCGGGGCGGATGCCCTGGTCGATCGGCTCGGGGTCCACGAGCACGCCGGGGTTGAAGAATCCTGCGGGATCGAACGCGCGCTTGAAGGCGGCGAAGGCCCGCAGGGCCTCGGGGGAGTAGATGATGCCCAGCAGCTCGGAGCGGGCCCGGCCGTCGCCGTGCTCGCCGGAGACCGAGCCGCCGTAGTGCCGCACGAGCTGCGAGGCCCGCTCGATGAACTCGCGGTAGCGGGCCACCCCGGCCTCGGTGCCGAAGTCGAACGAGATGCGGAGGTGCACGCAGCCCTCGCCGAAGTGCCCGAACGGGATGCCGCGCAGCTCGAGCTCGTCGAGCAGCGCATAGAGATCGCGCAGGTAGTCGCCGAGGTTCTCGGGCGGCACGGCGGAGTCCTCCCAGCCGGGCCAGGCCTCGCCGCCGTCCGGCAGGCGGGTGACGATCCCTGCCGAGGCCTCGCGGATCCGCCACAGGCTGCGGGTGCGCGCAGGATCCACCACGACGACGGCCCCCTGAACCTCGGCGCGGCCCGAGGACTCCACGATCCCCTCGAGCTGCTGGGCTCGGGCCTGGGCCGCCTCCACGGTCTCGCCGCCGACCTCGCAGTACAGCCAGCCCCCGCCCGGGGGCAGCTCGGACCCGGCGGTCTCGTTGCCGGGGCGCGAGCGCAGGGCGTCCAGCAGGTCCCCGCCCATGCCCTCGATCGTGGTCACCCCGCGCACGCGCAGCGCCGGGGCTGCGTGGGCCGCGGCGATCGCGTCCGCGAAGCTGAGCACCGCCAGGGCGGTGGCCGCCGGCCTGCGCACGAGCTTCACGGTCATCCGCGTGATGATCCCGCACGTGCCCTCGGTGCCGGCGAAGGCCTTGGCGACGTCGAAGCCGTTCTCCTCGAGCAGGTAGTGCAGGCCGTAGCCCGAGACCTGGCGGGGGAACTGGCCCAGCTCGGTGCGCAGCATGGCGCGGTGCTCATCGCGCAGCGCGCTCAGGGTACGGGTCAGGGCGGGCCCTGAGGTCCCGCCGGCGCGCAGCTCGACCTCTCGGCCGTCGGCCAGCATGACGGTCACCGCCACGAGGTTCTCGGCCGCCGTGCCCCATGCCACCGAATGCGATCCGCAGGCGTTGTTACCGACCATCCCGCCCACGGTGCAGCGCGCGTGCGTGGAGGGGTCCGGCCCGTAGGTCAGCCCGTGCTCGGCAGCCGCGGCGCGGAGGTCGTCGCAGATCACACCGGGCTCGATGTCCGCGGTCTCGGCCTGCGGATCGATCGACAGGACCCGGTTGAAATGCCGCGAGGTGTCGATGACCAGGCCGTCGCCGATCGAGTTGCCGGCCACGGAGGTGCCGCCGCCGCGGCTGATCACGGACCAGCCGCGCTCATGGGCCAGCGCCAGCAGATCGCGGATCTGCTCGACCGTGCGCGGCTCCGCCACGGCGGCGGGGAGGCGACGGTAGATCGAGGCGTCCGAGACGTAGGCGGCGCGGGTCGTGAGGTCCTCGCGCAGCAGGCTCTCCGCGCGAGCCAGCTGATCCTCCGGGGCAGTGGTCATAGTGAGGCCCTCCCGCTCACCACTCCGGGGCGATGGTGATCTCGGCACCCTCGAGCGACTCGGACCACTCGACCTGGCAGGTCAGGCGGGAGTCGTCGTGGCGGGTGTCGTCGAGCATGTCCAGCAGGTCCTCCTCCTCATCTCCGATGGGGGAGTTCTCCTGCGTGGTCTCGAACGCGCCGTCCAGGTAGCAGTGGCACGTGGAGCACGAGGCATTGCCGCCGCAGGTGGCGAGGATGGGGAACTTGTGGCGCGTGAGCGCCTCCATCAGGGACTCGTGGGACTTCCACTCGACACCCTCGGTGCGGGCGCCCTCGCGGTCGGTCACGTTCACGGTGATGCTGCTCAAGGCTCTTCTCCTGGCGGCACGACGGGCCGCGTCGATCTCTGGGACTGCCCTCCAGTCTAGGCCCGGGGCCGACACCTCGGAGGCCGCGGGCCGGTGCGGACAGGATGTGGGCGCAGGTGCGGCCCGGAAATGCCTGAAGGGCCCTGCTTCCCCGAGACCTCGGGGAAGCAGGGCCCTTCAGCTCTGCGCGGTGGCGGAGGGATTTGAACCCTCGTTGGCTTTTACACCAAACATCATTTCGAGTGATGCACCTTCGGCCGCTCGGACACGCCACCAGGGCCAAGATCATACTGGCGGGTGGGCGGTGCGCAAAATCGGCAGGGCCGGGTCGGGGCCGCTCAGTCGCGATGCGCCCGGAAGAACTCGGTGAGCAGTGCGGAGCACTCGCGGGCGAGCACGCCGCCGTGGACCTCGCTCCAGTGGTTGAGCTGCCGGTGGCGCACCACATCCAGGACCGAGCCGCAGGCGCCGGCCTTGGGGTCCCAGGCCCCGAGCACGATCCGCGGGATGCGTGCGAGCACCGCCGCCCCGGCGCACATGGTGCACGGCTCGAGCGTGACCACCAGGGTGCAGTCGTCCAGTCGCCAGCGCCCCAGCTCCTCGGCGGCCTCGCGCATGGCCAGGACCTCGGCGTGGGCCGTGGGGTCGTGGTGGGCCTCGCGCTCATTGCGTCCGCGCCCGATGGCGCGGCCGTCGGGATCCAGCACGACGGCTCCGATGGGGACGTCGCCCGTGGACAGCGCCAGGCGCGCCTGCTCGAGGGCCTGGCGCATCCAGGCCTCGTGGACTCGAGTGCTGTGCATCGGGGGCAGTGCCACGGGCGGGACTCCTCCTCGGGTGCGCTCCGGCGCCTTCTGCGTCTGCGCCGCGGACGCGGCTGAATGCTAATTTTGCGTCATGCGCCTCACAGTTCTCGACCATCCGCTGGTCTCGCACAAGCTCACCGTTCTGCGCGATCGGGAGACCTCGTCCCCCGTGTTCCGCCAGCTCGTGGAGGAGCTCGTCACGCTGATCGCCTACGAGGCCACGCGCGAGGTGCGGGTGGAGCCCATCGAGGTCCGCACCCCCGTGAGCACCACGACCGGCACGGCGCTGAGTACGCCGCGACCGCTCGTGGTCCCGATCCTGCGCGCCGGTCTGGGCATGCTCGAGGGCATGACCCGTCTGGTGCCCACGGCGGAGGTCGGCTTCCTGGGCATGGCCCGCAATGAGCAGACCCTGGACATCGTCACGTATGCCGAGCGGCTGCCGGATGATCTCACCGGCCGACAGGTCTACGTCCTCGATCCCATGCTCGCCACCGGAGGCACTCTGATCGAGGCCATCCGCTTCCTGCGCCGGCGCGGGGCTCAGGACATCACCTGCCTGTGCCTTCTCGCGGCGCCCGAGGGGCTTGCCGCCATGGAGCAGGAGCTGGGCGACGACGACGTCCACGTGGTCCTCGCGACCGTCGACGAGCGCCTGGATGAGAACTCCTACATCGTCCCCGGTCTGGGGGATGCCGGCGATCGCCTGTACGGCGTCGTCGACTGATTCCCTGCGCCCGCCGCCCGGCGGCACCTGGGGTGATGCCCCGAACGCCCCTCGATGCCGAGCATCGAGGGGCGTCTCATTATCTGAGACTCGGTTGCCGATGTGGCAATAGGTCTTGACAGAGAGGGGTGGGTGAAAACACGAATACCGGTGAGTAAGTTGGCGCGAATGTCTCCCCCGGTCGCGCCGGAAGGCTGAAGTTGCTCCAGGAAATGCGCCAGACGGGGGTTGCGGGCGCACATAGGTGCGTTTACAAGTTATTAATCTCGGATAGTGAGACACAAGTCGGTATGTGTCTTGCGCAGAAGCTTGGAGCTGGCTGAGTATGGAGCCATTGCAGGAGCGCGCGACGCCGCCTGCCGGTCTCTCCGGCAGGTCAGCCGGGTCAGGGGAGAGAGCCTCTCGGTGCGGCGTCGGGCGTGCAGGCCCGGTCGAGACTCGGCCCGGCAGCGGCCCGTGGCAGGGTCGTTTCACAGCATGAGGAGCAGTCATGGCCGGAGCACCCGGGTATGTCCACATCTCGCAGCGAGCACGCACCGCCGCCGCGAGCCAGATGGCCGCCGGAGCAGGGGGCGCGGCGCCCAGGCGCCGTCGCCCCGGAGTGCGTCGCCCCGGCGCCGTGGAGGCGGGCGGTGCGCCCCAGCAGGTGCGCGCCGATCGACGACTGAACCCCCAGGATCCGGGCGTGAGCTCGGAGGCCCGCGGCTTCGTCCTGTACGTCGGCCTGGGCGAGGCCAAGGCGGCCGCCAACGGCACCACGCTGGTGGAGATCGTGCAGCAGCTGCGTCGGTCGGTGGCCCAGATCGCCCCGGAGGCGGAGAGCTACGCGGCCGTGGCGCTGGCCCAGGCCGGTGCCCCGGGCGGGGACCTGCAGGTCGTGCGCAACGCCCTCGGCGATCCGACCGCGGTCGAGCCCGCCGCGGAGGCTGCCACGGCCCCGGTCTCGGCTCGCGACACCCGCACCACCCAGTCGGTCGGCGTGCTGATCGACCTCTCGCGCCGCGAGGTCATGCTGGACGGGGCGGTGCTGAACCTGACCTACAAGGAGTTCGAGCTGCTGAACTACCTCGTGGAGAACGGCAGCCGCACCGTGGGGCGCACCGAGCTGATCTCGAGCCTCTGGTCGGATGCCGACGAGACCCCCAACGAGCGCACCATCGACGTCCACATCCGGCGCCTGCGCTCCAAGCTGGGTCGCCTGGCCAACACGGTGCGCACGGTCCGCGGCCAGGGCTACCGGTTCTACGACCACCCCGAGGTCATCGTCTGGGCCGCGCCCGAGTACTCCATCTGAGTCGCGGCCGCATCCCGCGGCCCCCTCGAGCCCCCTCGAGCCCCGTCCTGCCGGATCAGGACGGGGCTCGACTTCTGCCCGAGGCCTCCTTCCGCGGTGCGTGAGACCATGAGCCCATGACGAGCACCTCGGAGACCACGGGCCCGGACGAGCGCACTCTGATTCTCATGCGCCATGCTCAGGCGGACGCCGGGTGGGGCGTGGCGGACTTCGACCGCCCGCTGGGCAAGCAGGGTCAGGCCGAGGCGCCGGCGGCGGGGCAGTGGCTGCTCGACAGCGGCGAGCTGCCGGAGATGGTCCTGTGCTCGTCCGCGCTGCGCACCAGGCAGACTTGCACCTGGGTCTCGAGCGTGCTGGGCGATCGGGCGCCCACCGCGAGCCTGTCCGACCGGCTCTACGAGGCCTCCGATCGGCAGGTTCTCGCAGAGATCTGCGCGACTCCCGAGCGGGTCCGCAGCCTCCTGGTGATCTGCCACCAGCCGGCGGTGCAGGAGGTCGCCATGCGCCTGGCCGCCCCGGATTCGGACATGGACTCGGTCATGGACCTCTCGGCGGGCTTCCCCACCGCGGGGCTGGCCGTCTTCCGGCTGCAGAAGCCGTGGGCCGAGCTCGACGGCGCCGATGCCCGCCTGGTCGGCTTCCGCTCGCCCCGCGGCTGATCGGCCTCAGTCGCAGTCCTCGGCGCTCGGCGGGTAGGTGACCACGCCGTCGTCGGAGACCTCCGCGTGCGCGCCCCACATCCCCAGCTCGTGCAGCCGCGGCCCGGCCGTGGTGGACAGATGGCGCACGGTCCAGCCCCGGGCGGTGAGCGTGTTGGCGATCAGGGTCCGATGGCAGCGCCACGGCATCGGCTCTGCGCACATGATCGCCGTGGGGAGCCTGCGCGCGACCTGCACGAGCTGGGCGATGCCGTCCTCGTAGTCGTCGGTGAGCGTGTAGTCCGCGTAGTTCTTGAAGCTGCGGTTCTGCCAGCCGGCATTGAGCTCCTGAGGGATCTCGGGCTGCTTGCGCCGCCGACCGGTCAGGTCCTGGAGGTGGTGGTACTCGATGCCCGCCTCGCCCAGCCACTCGGGCATCGCGTCCCTGCTGAACTGCGGGCTGCGCCGCGAGCCGGGCTGCGCCCTCACATCTGCGATCGCGCCGATGCCTGCGCTGTCCAGTGCCTCCAGGAAGACCCCCTGCTCGCAGACCCAGTGCCCGATGGTCCAGATCTCGTCGCCGCTCATGGGCCCACTGTAGGAGCCGCCGCTGCGCTGCAGCGGCGGCTCGGTCGTCGGGGACGTAGCGTGGGTCTTCGAGCAGCGGCGCACGACGACGGCGCCGCTTCCTGCACGGGTGAGAAAGAGGATGAGCATGCGACAGGTGAGCTTCCCCGCGACCGGCGATCAGGTGGGGGTCGTGGGCTTCGGCGCCATGGGCCTGAGCTGGGCCTATGACCGGCAGGAGCTGTCCGAGGCGGCCAAGAGGGACGCCCTGCGCGCTGCCGTGGACGGCGGCATGGACTTCATCGACACGGCCACGCTCTACGGCGGCGGCGCCAACGAGGAGATCGTGGGGGCCGCGCTGCACGACCGGCGGGATGAGATCTTCCTGTGCTCCAAGGCCGTGCTGCTCGCCGAGCAGCTGGAGCCGCCCAGGACCGGACGCTGCGGGCGCCCGGACTACCTCCGCCAGGCGATCGACGACAGCCTGCGACGTCTGCGCACCGACGTCCTCGACCTGTACTACGTCCACCGCCTGGACCCGGAGGTCCCTCTCGAGGACACGTGGGGCGCGATGGCCGAGATGGTCCAGGCCGGCAAGGTGCGCTCGATCGGGATGTCGGAGGTGACCGTCGAGCAGCTCGAGCGAGCCCAGCCGATCCATCCGGTGGCCGCCGTGCAGTCCGAGTACTCGCTGTGGACCCGCGACCCGGACGGCTCCGGAGTCGTCTCCGACGGCGATCCCGCCGGGGATGTCATCTCCTGGTGCCGCGACCACGACGCCGCCTTCGTGCCGTTCTCGCCGGTGGGGCGCGGCTACTTCTCCGGTGCGCTGACCGGCAGGACGTTCTCGGACAACGACTTCCGCGCCCGCAACTCCCGGTTCACGCCGGAGGCGCGCGCCGCCAACGATCAGCTGATCCTGCCGGTGCTCGAGGAGATCGCCCGCAAGCACGGCGTCTCGAAGGCCGCGGTGTCGATCGCCTGGTCGCTGCTGCCCGAGCGGCAGGGAGGCTCGGTCATCACCATTCCGGGCACCACGAACCTGGAGCACCTGGCCGAGAACGCGCGCGCCGCCGAGATCGAGTTCGACGACGAGGACGTGGCAGCCCTCAACGGCATACCCGCTCCCGCGCAGCCCCGCTACTGAGCGTCGCGCACCGAGGGGAGGCATCCGACGCGTTTCGAGGCCTAGAAGCCGTCGGACGCCTCCCCTCGGCGGGGAGGGCGCAGCGACGGGCGGGTCGGGATGCGAAAAGGCCCCGCCGGGCGTGCTGCCTGGCGGGGCCTCTGTCTCGTGAAGTGCGCCACGAGGGATTCGAACCCCCAACCTTCTGATCCGTAGTCAGATGCTCTATCCGTTGAGCTAGTGGCGCCCGGCCCTTGCGAGCCGTGTCCTGCTGGACGGTCTCCCGTCCTGCGAACGAAGTAAGACTGTACTCGCCCGCTGCGCTCGCGCGCAAATCGGCAGCGGCTCTCAGGACTCGGCGCGGCCCTGCCGCCAGTAGCCCATGAAGGACAGGGCGGAGCGGTCGATCCCGGCGCCGTCCACGCACATGCGGCGCCAGGCCTTGATGCTGGCAGCCTCCCCCGCCAGGAACACATAGGTGCCCTCGGAGGAGGCCTCGGCCAGGGACCACTCGCGCTCGGCCGGCTCGGGCGTCTCGGCGTGCTGCGACCGGCTCGGGCGCTGCCCGGCCAGGGCCTCGTCGACGATGCTCGTCTCGAGCCCCAGCAGCTCGCCCAGGGCGCGGGCGCCGGGCTCCCTGAGCCGTGTCTCGGGATCGCGCGTCAGCATGTGCAGGCTCAGTCCGTGCTGTCCATCGGGCGGGGTGCGGGGGAGGGACCTGTCGGGGTAGGAGGAGGCGTCGTGGTCGTCCGGGACCTCGATGATCACGTCGGCGCGCAGGTCGGGACGGTCGCGGTGGAGCTGCTCGGCGATCGACAGCAACGCCGGCGCGGCGGTCTCGTCACCGACCGCGATGACCCGCTCGGCCTGCCCCGGGGCCCAGGAGCTCCACAGCGGCTCCTCGGGACCGGGGACCAGCAGGCACGCCGTGGAGCCGATCGAGGCGCGCGAGAACCACAGGCCACCGGGGCCGGCGTCGTGATCATGGAGGGCCACGTCGATCGCGATCTCGGGCACCCGCTGTCCGTCCAGGTCGATCCAGCGGCAGCTGCGCGCGGTGTACGTGCGCAGCCAGCCGCGCTGCTCGGCGGGAAGGGCGAACCACTCGGGGAGGCCCTGGCTCAGGTCGGGGTGCTCGGCCTCGCGCCCGGGCGGCGGGATCAGCAGCTTGAGGTAGGCATCGGCGCAGGTGATCTCGGGACCCTCGCCGATCAGCGCAGGCGAGGCGCCGAGCAGGTCCGCTCCGGCCATCCGGACGCGGCGGAAGGTCGGGGAGAGGTCCTCCACCGAGGTCACGGACACCAGCGCGGAGATGGTCTGGGGGCCTCGTGCGGACGTGCGGGTCATGGGGCCTCCTGGGGCGGTGTGCGGTGCGAACGGGTGCCGGGCGGGCCGATCAGACGACGACCTGGGCCCGCGGCAGGATCACGGGATGGCCCTCCACAGGATCGGGCATGACATCGGCATGCAGGCCGAAGACGTCGTGCAGCCGCTGCTGGGTGAAGACCTCCTCCGGCGTCCCCGCGGCCACGATCCGTCCGCCGGCCATGGCGATGACGCGGTCGGCCACGCGCGCGGCCAGGTTCAGCTCGTGCAGCACGGCGATCACGGTGGTGCGGGTGCCGTCCGGTCGGCGCAGGCCGTGCAGCAGATCCAGCAGATCGACCTGATGGGACAGGTCGAGGTTGGCGGTCGGCTCATCGAGCAGCACCACGGGAGTGTCCTGCGCCAGCACCAGTGCGATCCAGGCGCGCTGGCGCTGACCTCCCGACAGCTCGTCCACCCGGCGGTCGGCGAAGTCCTGCAGGCTGAGCATGGACAGGGCCCGGGCCACGGCCTCGTCGTCGCCGGCTGCCGGGGAGCCCCACCACTGCCGGTGGGGATGGCGGCCGCGGGCCACCAGCTCGGCCACGGTCAGGCCCTCGGGCACCACGGGCGTCTGCGGCAGCAGTGCCACATCGCGGGCGTAGCCCTTGGAGCGGACCTGGGAGAGCTCGGTGCCCTGGAAGGAGATCGTCCCGGAGCTGGGGGCCAGCTGACGGGACAGCCCCTTGAGCAGGGTGGACTTGCCGCAGCCGTTCGAGCCGATCAGCACCGTGGTCTCGTGCGGGCGGATCTGCAGATCCACGTCCTGCACGGCCACGCGCTGGCCGTAGGCCAGGCTGAGCCCGCGGATGTCGAAGACCGGTTCGCTCATGAGCGCGCTCCTCTCCTCTGCTGGACCAGCAGCCACAGCATGACGGGGGCGCCCACGGCGCCCGTGATGACACCGGCGGGGAGCCGGGCGTCGCCGAAGGCCTCGGCGCCGATCATGTCCGCTGCGACCACGATCAGCGCGCCGACGGCCCCGCTGACGAGCAGCGAGACCCGCCCGCGATGCAGGGCCGCGGCGATCGGGGTGGACAGCAGGGCCACGAAGGCCAGCGGGCCGCTGGTCGCGGTGGCGACGGCGGCGAGCAGGACTCCCAGTCCGAGTGCGGCGGCGCTCGTGAGGGCCGGGCGGGCGCCGAGGGCCGAGGCCAGCTCGCTGCCCAGCTCCGCGGGCTCCATGGCGCGGTGGAGGGCCAGCGCGGCCGGGATGCCGACCGCGAGCACGATGGCCACGACGAGGATGCGGTCCCAGGTCGCGAGGTTCAGCGAGCCCGTGGTCCAGGTGGCGGCGTCCTGCGCACTCTGCAGCGACAGCCGCGCCATCACGAACGAGACGACCGCCCCGCCCAGAGCGGCGATGCCGATGCCCGCGAGCAGGAATCGCTCGCCCACGATGCCCACGGCCCCGCCGCCTCCGCGACCGCCCAGAGAGGTCGACACGAGGGCGATCAGCGCGGCGGCGGCGAACGCGCCGAGAAGCGCGGTCACGATCATGCTGGCTCCGCGCATGCCCAGGAACGCCATGCCCATCACGGCACCGGCGGCAGCGCCCTGCGAGATGCCGAGGATGTCCGGGCTGGCCAGGGGATTGCGCAGCACGCGGCGGAACAGTGCTCCGGCGAAGCCGAAGCAGATGCCCACGCCGGCGCCCAGCAGGGCCCGCGGCAGCTTGTCCTGCATCACGATGAACGTGGCGCCGGGGATGCGCTCACCGCCCAGGATCCGGAAGAAGTCCGGGATGGTGACGGTGTAGCCGCCGAGCAGCACGCGCACGGCCAGCATGATGAGCACCGCGAGGTACATGATCGCGATCAGGCGGCCCGTGCGGCGGGACTCGCGGCGGCGCATAGCGGTGATCTCCGAGGCGTTCACAGCGACACCCCCTTGCCGCGGCGCAGCAGCACCAGCAGGACGGGCACGCCCAGGACGACGGTCATGATGCCCACGTAGACCTCCTGGGGCGGTGCGATGACGCGGCCGACGACATCGGCCAGCAGCAGCAGCGCAGGGCCCAGCAGCAGGGACAGGACCACGATCCAGCGGTAGTCCCCGCCCACCAGACGGCGGATCGCATGCGGGATCAGCAGGCCCACGAAGGAGATGGGGCCGGCGGCTGCGGTGGCGGATCCAGCCAGGAGGACGACGCCGAGGAAGACGATCAGGCGCTGCAGGCGCAGGTCCACGCCGAGCCCGTGGGCGAGGTCGTCGCCCAGCGCCATGGCGTTGAGCCCGGAGGAGCCGAAGATCACCAGGGCCAGGCCCACCGCGATCAGCGGCAGCGCAGCGGAGAGGTCGGCGGCATCGGCGCGCGAGACGGAGCCGATGTTCCAGTAGCGGAAGCGGTCGAGGATGTCCGAGTGCGTCAGGACGATCGCTGAGGTCAGCGCGATGAATCCGGCGTTCACGGCGGCCCCGGACAGGGTCAGGCCCACCGGTGTGGGGGACGTGCCGCCGATCTGGCTCAGTCCGAAGACGAGCGCGGCGGCGACGAGGGTGCCCGCCAGGGAGGCGGCGCCCATCTCCCAGCTGGTGGCGGCGCCGAACCAGCCGAGGCCGATCACGATGCCCGCCGAGGCGCCGGCGTTCAGGCCCAGGAGGCCGGGGTCGCCCAGCGGGTTGCGGCTCACGCCCTGCAGCCCGGCGCCGGCGACGGCCAGCGCCGCTCCGACGAGGATCGCGGTCAGCGTCCGCGGGACCCGGCTCAGGACGACGGCGGTCTCGATGTCCGCGGTCGCACCGGAGTCCTGGTCCATGACCATTCCCGGAATGCGCAGGAGGACCTCCGACACGACCGCCGGGTCGACGGAGCGGCTGCCCAGGAACAGGGAGGCCAGCCCGGCCCCCGCCACGAGGACGAGGGCCGCGACCAGCGCGGTCCAGGGAGCCGCCCCGGCGACCCGGGGGCTCGTGCCGGCATGGCTCATGCGCTCGGGGATGCCTCTGCGTCCGCGCTGCCGCCCTCGAGGGTGGCGACGATCTGGGGCAGGACGGTCTCCAGGGCCCAGGGGAGGCTCAGCGGGGAGATCGCCGAGACGGACAGCGTCTCCTGCGCGTCGACCTGCAGCATGAGCTTGCCGTCGGCGACGGCCGGGATCTTGTTGAGCAGGTCATCGGACTCGATGGCCTGACGCACGTCCTCGGACATGGCCCACGAGATCAGGATGTCGGAGTCCAGCTCATCGGCGCGCTCCGGCGACCAGGTGATGAAGAACGACTCCGGGTCCTCGCCCTCCTCCTCGGCGACGACGGGCGCCTGCTCCATCTCGAGCGAGGACAGGAAGCGGGGGCGGTTGTCGATCGAGGTGTAGATCGAGATCTCGTCCTCGGCCTCCGGATCGACGGTGCCGTAGATGAAGGTCTTGCCCGAGAGCACCGAGTTGGCCTCGACGGCGTCGGCCAGCTGCCCCTCGAGGTCCGAGACGAGGTCGTCGGCCTGATCGTCCAGGCCCAGGGCCTCGCCCACGCCGCGGGTGGTGTCCTGCCAGGAGGTGCCGAAGGGCTGGGTGCCCTCCGGGTAGGCCACCGTGGGGGCGATCTCCGAGAGCTTGTCGTAGTCCTCCTGCGTCAGCCCGGAGTAGACGCCGAGGATGACATCCGGGTTCAGCGCCGCGATGGCGTCGAAGTCGATGCCGTCGGTCTCGGAGTACTGCTCGGGAGCCTCGCCGCCGACCTCCTCGAGCTTGTCGTCGAACCAGTCGGTCGAGCCGTTCTCGTTGCCGCCGAAGTCGATGGTCGGCATGCCGACCGGGACCACGCCCAGCGCCAGCGCGGCATCCTGGTTGGCCCAGGACACGGTGGCCACGCGCTCGGGGGCCGACTCGATCTCGGTCTCGCCGAAGGCGTGCTTGATGGTGCGGGGGAACTCGCCGCGCTCGTCGGAGCCGCCGGACGAGGAGTCGTCCGAGGAGCCACCGTCGCCGGTCTGGCAGCCGGCGAGGGCGACGGCGCCGAGGCCGGTCAGGCCGGCGAGTGCCGAGCGCCGGCTGAAGCTGAGGCGGGAGAGCGCGGAGAGATTCGAATCGGACACGTGGAGCTCCTGTGGTGTGGAAGGCGGAAAGGGCGAATCCGACCGCCCGTTCAGCGCCGCATCGACGGCGGCAGGGCGCTGACCTCGTCCAGTTAAGGTAAGGCTTAGCTACCGGCGCTCGAGCATATGCCGCGCCGGTCGAGGCGGCAAGGCGGCGGTGATCTATCACACGGCGCGTCGTGCAGTGCGTTGCGTAGACTGGGATCACACCCGCAAGCGGCTGCTTCCGCGCGGACGCCAATGACGGCGCTCGCGCATCTCGACGATGAGATCCCCGGGGGCAGTGCGCGCAGCACCGGCCTCAACGAGGAGACACGTCCATGGCTCAGCAGCCCACCGACAACACCGCCGGACTGACGGCCGAGACCCGGGCCGCCCTGGATTCGCCGCCCACCACCCACGAGGGCCTGATCTCGTGGGTCCGCGAGATCGCCGAGCTCACCACCCCTGATCGCATCCACTGGGCCGACGGCTCGGAGCAGGAGTGGAAGCAGCTCACGGACGAGATGGTCGATCACGGCACTCTCGTGCGCCTGGACGAGTCCCAGTTCCCCAACTCCTTCGCCGCCTTCTCCGACCCGGACGACGTCGCCCGCGTGGAGGAGCGGACCTTCATCTGCACCAAGTCCGAGTCCGGGGCCGGACCCACGAACAACTGGCGCGACCCCTTGGAGATGAAGGAGACCCTGCGCGGTCGCTTCGCCGGCTCCATGAAGGGCCGCACCCTCTACGTCATCCCGTTCGTCATGGGCCACCTCGATGCGAAGCAGCCCATGTTCGGCGTCGAGATCACCGACTCCGCCTACGTGGTGTGCTCCATGCGCATCATGGCGACCATCGGCGACGACGTCCTGCGCCGCATGGAGGAGACGGGCTCCGGGTTCGTCGAGTGCCTGCACTCGCTGGGTGCGCCGCTGGCCGAGGGTCAGGAGGATGTGGCCTGGCCCTGCAATCCGGACAAGTACATCGTCCACTTCCCCGAGGACCGCGCCATCTGGTCCTTCGGCTCCGGCTACGGCGGCAACGCTCTGCTGGGCAAGAAGTGCTACGCCCTGCGCATCGCCTCGGCCATTGCCCACGACCACGGCTGGCTCGCCGAGCACATGCTGATCCTCAAGATCACCGACCCGCAGCAGAACACCAAGTTCATCTCGGCCGCGTTCCCGTCGGCCTGCGGCAAGACGAACTTCGCCATGCTCGAGCCCACGATCCCGGGCTGGAAGGCGGAGATGGTCGGCGACGACATCGCCTGGATCAGCTTCAAGGACGACCAGGCGCGCGTGATCAACCCCGAGGCAGGCCTCTTCGGCGTGGCTCCCGGAACCGGCTGGTCCACCAACCCGAACGCCATGCGCGCGGTCGCCAAGGGCAACACGATCTTCACGAACGTGGCCCTGACCGACGACGGCGGCGTCTGGTGGGAGGGCATGACCGACGAGGTCCCCGAGCACCTGACCGACTGGAAGGGCCACGACTGGACCCCGGAGTCCGGCCGCCCCGCAGCGCACCCGAACTCGCGGTTCTGCACGCCGATCAAGCAGGTCGACATGCTGGCCCCCGAGTACGACGATCCCGAGGGCGTGCCGCTGGACGCGATCGTCTTCGGCGGGCGCCGCAAGACCACCGTGCCGCTGGTCTCCGAGTCCTTCGGCTGGGAGCACGCCGTCTTCCAGGGCGCCACGCTGTCCTCCGAGACCACCGCCGCCGCCAAGGGCGCGGTGGGCGTGGTGCGCCGCGACCCCATGGCCATGCTCCCGTTCATCGGCTACAACGCGAACGAGTACCTGCAGCACTGGCTCAACGTGGGCGAGCGCCACGGCGAGGAGAACATGCCCAAGGTGTTCTACGTGAACTGGTTCCGCCGCACGCCCGACGGCGGCTTCGCGTGGCCGGGCTTCGGCGAGAACTCGCGCGTGGTCAAGTGGATCGCCGAGCGCATCGACGGACGCGCCGAGGGCCAGGAGACCCCGGTGGGAATCGTCCCCACTCGTGATGACCTGGATCTCGAGGGCCTCGACTACGATCCGGCCGCCATCGACCGCGCTCTGGAGGTCGACGTCCACGAGTGGGAGGCCGAGCTGCCCAGCATCGACGCATGGTTCGAGCGCCTGGGCCGTGTGCCCGAGGTGCTGATCGAGCAGTCGGAGGGGCTGCGCGCCCGGCTCTCGGACGCCCGCTGATCGGCCCACCCTCATCGAGATGCCACCCGTCCGGGGGACAGTGCTCGTGGGGGCATCGGTGGCCGAATCCTTGGAAGCGACGCCGCTCAGGTGAGATATGGCGCCGCGACGAACCTCGCAGAGTCGACTCGTCGCGGCGCCATGCGCCTGTCGGGAGTCGACCGTCGCCCGTGATCCAGGGCCGGCGGCAGAGCATCCGGTCCGCTGATCCTCGGCGGGCCGTCCAAGGGCCCCTGAGGCGCGAGGAGACCGAGAGATCCAAGGCAGAGCGCCTCCGCATCGAGGGACTGACCAAGACCCATGGGCACCGCCGGGTGCTGCGCGGCATCGACTTCGCGGCGGGCGAGGGCGAGACCGTCGGCCTCATCGGGAGCAGCGGCGCGGGCAAGTCCACGCTGATCTCGATCGCCTCCGGCGCCGCCAGGGCCAACGGCGGGACCATGCACCTCAGCGTCCGCCCCTACCGCCCCTCCAGCGAGCGGGAGGCGCTCGAGCTGGGGGTCAGGCGCCGTGCAGCAGCGCTTCGAGGCGCCTGCGGGCATGAGCGTCCGCGAGTTCATCGGTGCCGGTGAGGGCATCGCCGAAGGCGGCCTGCTGGCGCATGGGCTGGCTGTGCTCGAGCAGACAGGCATCCGCCTCGACCTGGATGTGCCGGTGAGCGGCCTCCTGCGCGCGGAGCAGGCCCTGGCCGACGTCCTGCGCGAGATGACGGCCCAACGCGGCTGCGGCATCCTCTACGTGTCCCACCGGGTGGACGAGGTCCTCTCTCTCGTGGACCGGATCCTGGTGATGCGCGACGGCCGGATCGTGCGCGGGCACTCGTCGCGCGAAGCCAGCACCGGCGACGTCGTCTACTCGATGTTCGAGCGCCGCCTCTCCGAGCCGCAGCGTCCCGGCGAGGCCGAGCGAGATGCTCACCGCGCTGACCAGCCGCGGCACCGCGGTGCTGCTCGTGTCCTCCGAGATGTCGGAGCTCGTCCAGTGGTGCCACCCCATCCTCGTGATGCGCGACGGCCGCCTGGTCTTCCAGCAGGAGAACTCCGAGGCCACCGAGGACGCCCTCATGTCCGCCGCCATCGGCGAATCGGAGCCCTCCGGCTCGGGCCGCCGCGCCGCCACCTCGGCCTGAGTCCGACCGGTCAGCCGCCCGCCAGCGGCGTCCCGGGAGTTCAGGGCCCGGATCAGGTGGTACTGGTTCGACAGCGTGATCATGATGTCCTCGATCTCGGCGTCGATGTCGATCTCCTGCATGGTGCGCAGCTTGGCGCGGACCACGTTGGAGTTGCCGGCCGCGGCGACATCGAGGTCGAAGCCCGGGTTGCCGCCGGAGGCGAGGGCCATGCCGCTGGAGACATCGACGATGGCGGCGCCGTTGGCGCCCTCGATGCTCAGCAGCTCCTTGATGGAATCATCCAGTGGGACATGTCAGTGCTCTCCTGCGTGGTTGCTGTCGCGGAGGACGGGTTCTCGATCGGCTGGTGCGCCGAAGGGCGTTGTGATGGTGCCGCGGACTCGGGGACAGGCGCCTCGGGGGCTCGAGCCGGTGCGTGCACAGCGGTCTCGCGGGGTCCGGGGCGCTCGGCTTCCGCAGCATGAGGCAGGGTCGTGCGAGGCTGCGCGTCCTCCGCCTGCTGCTCAGAGCCCTGGGGAGGGGCTGCTGGGATGCCGATCGGCTGCGTCGTCTGATCCAGATGGCCAAGGCTGCCCTTCACCTCTCCTGACGTCGCGTAGAGGGGATCTCCGCCGAAGCGGCCCCGCCGCTGCCCGGGGAGGGGCGAGGACGGGGCCGCGGATCCTGTCGCGCGAGGCCTCAGCCGCGCACGATGCCCAGCACGCGATCGCGCAGCTGCTCCATCACGGCGGGGTCGTGCGCCTCGACGTTCAGGCGCAGGAAAGGCTCCGTGTTCGACGGGCGCAGGTTGAACCACCAGGTCCCGTCGGCGGCGGCGAAGGTGGTGCCGTCGGAGTCCTCGACCTCCACGTCCTCGCCCGCGAACGACCCGCGGACGCGCTCGACCGCTGCCGCCTTGTCCTCGATCTCAGAGTTGATCTCACCGGAGGCGGTGTAGGGGTCGTAGCTGGCCATGAGCTCGGAGAGCGGACGCTGCTGCTCGCCCAGGGCGGCCAGCACGTGCATGGCCGCGAGCATGCCGGTGTCCGCGTTGAAGAAGTCGCGGAAGTAGTAGTGGGCCGAGTGCTCGCCGCCGAAGACCGCCGACTCGCGGGCCATCACGGCCTTGATGAAGGAGTGGCCCACGCGCGTGCGCACCGGGCGCCCGCCCCGCGCCTCCACCAGCTCGGGGACGGCGCGGGAGGTGATCAGGTTGTAGATCACGACGGGGGTCTGCTCGCCGGAGGCCTGCGCCCGGGCGATCTCGCGCTCGGCGACGATCGCGGCGATCGCCGACGGGGTCACCGCCCCGCCGTTCTCGTCGATCACGAAGCAGCGGTCGGCGTCGCCATCGAAGGCCAGGCCGATATCCGCCCCGTGCTCCCTCACGGCCTTCTGGAGGTCCACGAGGTTCGCGGGCTCGAGGGGATTCGCGGGGTGGTTGGGGAAGGTGCCGTCGAGCTCGAAGTACAGCGGCACGATCTCCAGCGGCAGCCCTTCCAGCACGGTGTCGCCCAGCACGGCCGGGGTCGTGAGCCCGCCCATGCCGTTGCCGGCGTCCACGACGACCTTCAGCGGGCGGATCCCGCGCAGGTCCACGAGTCCGCGCAGGAACTCGGAGTAGTCCTTGAGGACGTCGCGCTCGGAGATCGTCCCCCGGGTCTCGCCTGGCGGAATGCCGTCGGCCAGGTAGGACTGGGCGCGGTCGCGGATCTCGTAGAGCCCGGTCTCGGAGGACACGGGCACAGCCCCCGGCAGAGCCATCTTCATGCCGTTGTACTGCGCCGGGTTGTGGCTGGCGGTGAAGGTCACGCCGGCGGCATCGAGCACGCCGCAGGCGAAGTAGAGCTCGTCGGTCGAGATCAGCCCGATCTTCACGACGTCCGCGCCGCGAGCGGTGGCGCCCTCGGCGAAGGCGTCGATGAACTCGGGCGAGGACGGGCGCATGTCGCCGCCGACCAGCACCGTCCTTCCGGCCAGCTCGAGGACGTCGACGAAGGCGGCGCCGGTCGCGCGCACGGTCTCGGCGGTGATGGTCTCGCCCACGATGCCGCGGACGTCGTAGGCCTTGAAGGACTGGGACAGGTCGATGGTCATGCCCCGCACTCTAATGGAGGCGATGGGGCGGCTCCCGAGCGCAGGCGGGCGCGCCGCCGCCCCATACATGGGGGCGCGGGGCCCTGCTGCGGCAGGAAGGCGGGGACAGTCCCCGTGCTTACCATGGAGCCATGCCCCAGTTTTTCGAGATGATCGACCCCGTCCAGCACTACTCCTGGGGCTCGCGCTCGGTCCTGGCGCAGATGCAGGGGCGGCCCTCGCCCTCGGAGCAGCCCGAGGCCGAGCTGTGGATCGGCGCCCACCGCTCGGCACCCTCGCAGCTCGTGCTCCAGGCCGGCCCGCAGCCCCTCAACGAGCTGCTCCTGGAGAAGCCCGAGCGCTTCGTGCGCGACGGCGACCAGGTCGTGGCCGACGACGGATCCTTGCCCTTCCTGCTCAAGATCCTGGCGATCGAGGCCCCGCTGTCGATCCAGGTCCACCCCTCGATCGCGCAGGCCCGGGAGGGGTTCGAGCGCGAGGAGGCCGCCGGGATCGCGATCGATGCGGCGCATCGCAGCTACAAGGACCGCAGCGACAAGCCGGAGACCGTGGTGGCGCTGTCGCGGCTGCAGATCCTCACGGGCATGCGAGATCGCGCCGAGCTCGGTCTGCTGGCCGAGGCGCTGGACCAGCAGTGGCTGCGCGAGGTGCTCGAGCACCCCGAGCCCGTCCTGCGCACCGTGCTGAGCCTTCCGGAGGACCGGGCGCAGGCGGCTCTGGCCGATCTGGAGGAGGCCGTCCGTCGTCTGCCCGTTGACGACGAGCTGGGCTCCGTGCTGAACTACGTCGCCCGCTCGCACCCCGGTGACCGCGGCCTGCTGGTGGCCCTGTGCATGAATCACTTCGTGCTCGAGCCGGGGGAGTCCATGTTCACCCCCGCCGGCCAGGTCCACGCCTATCTGCAGGGCACGGCCGTGGAGATCATGGCCTGCTCGGACAACGTGCTGCGCGCGGGGCTGACTCCCAAGCACGTCGACGTCGACGAGCTGCTGCGGGTCGTGACCGATGACCAGGACCCCGGAGTGCCGCAGGAGGCGGTGACGGGCCCCGACGGGCTGCGCCGCATCTCGCTGTGGGAGGACCGCCTGAGCCTCGTCTCGGGAGAGGCCCGGCCCGGGCGCGAGCTCGAGCTGGAGCTGGATCCCAGCACGTGCACGGTCCTGTGCGTCGACGGCTCCGTGACGCTCAGCTCCCCTGGGGCCGAGCCTGTGGAGGTCGGCGCCGGGCACTCGGCGTGGGTCCGAGCCGACGGCGAGCCGGTCGTCGTGAGCGGGCAGGGCACCTTCTGGGCCGTGGAGCTGCGGGCATGACCGCCGGTTCCGGGGAGACGACCCCGTTTCAGAAGGCCGAGAACGCCGACGACAACGGCATGATCCGCATCCGCGGCGCCCACCTGCACAACCTGCGCGAGGTCGATGTCGAGATCCCGCGCGAGCGGCTCGTGGCATTCACGGGGATCTCCGGCTCCGGGAAGTCCTCGCTGGCCTTCGGCACCCTGCACGGCGAGGCCCAGCGCCGCTATCTCGAATCGGTGGCCCCGTTCGCCCGTCGGCTGATCGCCGGGGCCGTCGACCCCCAGGTCCGCTCCGTCGAAGGTCTTCCGCCGACCGTCGCCATGGGCCAGCAGCGCGGAGGCGGCACCGCCCGGTCCTCGGTCGCGACCATCACGGCGCTGTCGAACACGATCCGGCTGCTGTACTCGCGGGCAGGGGAGTATCCCCAGGGGATGGAGCTGGGCCCGCGCGGTCGGCTGGACTCCGACGCCTTCTCCCCGAACACCCCGACGGGCATGTGCCCGGTGTGCCACGGCCTGGGCGTGCAGCACGTGCCGACCGAGGAGTCGATGGTCCCGGATCCGAGCCTGAGCATCGCCGACGGCGCGATCGCGTCGTGGCCCGGCGCCTGGAACGGCAAGAACCTGCGCGACATCTGCCGCGAGCTCGGCATCGACATCGACCTGCCGTGGCGCGAGCTGCCCGAGCAGACCCGGCAGTGGGTGCTGTTCACGGACGAGCACCCCGTCGTGACCGTCCATCCCGTGCGCGGAGCCCATCAGGTCCAGCTCGAGTACCAGGGGACGTTCTCCTCGGCGGCCTCCCTGCTGATGCGCACGCTGGCCGAGACCGGCAGCGCGAGCATGCGCGCCCGCGCGCTGCGCTTCGTGGAGTCCCGCCCGTGCCCCGAGTGCGACGGCCGCCGCCTCACCCGGGCCGCGCTGTCCGTGACCTGGGCCGGCGAGCCGATCGACCGGCTGCAGGCCCGACCCCTGGACGAGCTGCTGCAGCTGCTCGAGGACAGGCGTGCGGAGCTGGACCGCCGTGCTGAGAAGGGCCAGCGACTGGGCCCCGGCGAGGAGGCCGAGCATCTGCTGCTCGAGGACGGCTGCTCGACCCTGCGCTCGGTCGTCGACCTGGGCCTCGGGCATCTGAGCCTGGATCGCAGCAGCCTCAGCATCTCCCCCGGCGAGATGCAGCGCCTGCGCCTGGCGGTGCAGCTGCGCTCGGGGCTCTTCGGGGTGGCCTACGTCCTGGACGAGCCCTCGGCGGGGCTGCACCCATCGGAGGCGCGTCAGCTCATGGCGGTGCTGCGCCGCCTCGTGGGTGCGGGCAGCAGCGTGTGCCTGGTCGAGCACGACATGGAGCTCGTGCGCGGCTGCGACTGGGTGGTCGACGTCGGCCCCGGCGCGGGCACCCAAGGCGGACGTATCCTGCACTCCGGTCCCGTCGACCAGCTCCAGGACGTCGCGGAATCGGCCACGGGCCGTTTCCTGCGCGCCTCGACGCCGCCGGAGCAGATCCGCGGCGGCCCCGTGCGGGTGAGCGAGCAGCGCCTGCGCCTGCGGGGCGTGCGCCGCAACACCCTCGACGGCATCGACGCCGAGTTCCCTATCGGGGCGCTGACCGCGCTGACGGGCGTCTCCGGCTCGGGCAAGTCCTCGCTGCTGGATGCGCTGGCGGATGCGACGGCGCAGCATCTGGAGGGCTCCGGCGTGGTGGACCTCGAGGCCGGCGACCCGGAGGAAGCCAGCGAGGGCTCCGAGGCCGAGCAGCAGCGCCGTCCGGGCACCACCGTCGCGGCCGCGGAGGGCCTGGAGGAGGTGCGCCGTCTGGTGCGGATCACCCAGAAGCCGATCGGACGGACGCCGCGCTCCGACCTGGCGACCTACACGGGGCTCTTCGATCACGTGCGCGCGCTGTTCGCCGACACCCCGGAGGCCCGCTCCCGCGGCTGGAAGGCCGGACGGTTCTCCTTCAACACGACCCCCGGGCGCTGCCCGCACTGCCAGGGGCAGGGCCAGGTGGAGGTCGAGCTGGTCTTCCTGCCCGGCTCCTGGACCGTCTGCCCGGTCTGCCACGGGACCCGCTACGACGACGAGACCCTCTCGGTGCGCTGGGAGGGGAGGACGATCGCCGAGATCCTGGAGCTCACGGTCGCCGAGGCGCTCGCCGTCTTCGCGGAGGAGCCGTCCGACGAGGAGGCTGCGCATCGGCCGCGCTCGGCCTCCCAGCGCCGCCGGGTCGATGCGATCCGCAGGCCCCTGGAGGCCCTCGGGGCGCTGGGACTCGGCTACCTGCGACTGGGCCAGCCGGCGACCGAGCTCTCCGGCGGAGAGGCCCAGCGGATCAAGCTCGCCTCCGAGCTGCACCGCACCGGTCGCAGCCGGACGCTCTACCTGCTCGACGAGCCCAGCACGGGGCTGCACCCGGCCGATGCCGAGCGCCTGCTGCGGGTGCTGCACGGCCTCGCCCGCGACGGGGCGACCGTCGTGATGGCCGAGCATCGTCCGGAGGCGATCCGCACGGCCGACCATGTCATCGATCTGGGCCCGGGCGCCGGGCGCCGCGGCGGGACCGTCGTGGCGGCAGGCACTCCTCAGCAGGTCGCCGCCGATCCCGACTCGGTCACGGGTCCCTGGCTGCGCGGCTGAGACGGCTCGCGCGTCACGGCCCGGACCGCAGTGCGCGGCAGGAGGCCGCGATCCGTAGGATGGCCGTGCGGCCCCGCCCGGCGGCACGCACCCCCCGTATCCGCTCGCTTCGCAGGAGGCATCTGAGATGACAGCCGCCTCGCGCCCGAGCGCCGGACTCCGATCGGCCGCGCTGCTGGGCTGTCTCGCCGCCATGGGACTGCCGCTGGCGGGCTGCGCACCGGCCGATCCCGAGCCGGAGATCCCGGAGATGGAGCAGCCGCCGAACCGGGAGATCGCCGAGCCCGGGCTCGTGGCCGGGGCTGAGCTGCCCGTCTGGGCTCGCAGCGCCGACTGCAACCAGCCTCGACCCAGCGCCGAGGACGACGGCCTGGCGCGGACCGCACCCGCTCCGGATGCCGCTGACGTGGCCTTCGTGGTGCCGCAGACCGAGCTGGCCCTGTGCGAGCTGCCCGGGGTGGTCTCGGCCTCCGTGGAGGGCTCGTACTCCCAGGGGGGCGAGGCCCGCGAAGGAACCGTGGACCTGGGGCTGCTCTTCGCGCCCGAAGCCACCCCCGAGCAGATCGCTCAGGCCTGGTCCTCAGCCGAGACGGAGGCCGAGGCCCAGCTGTCGGGGACCGGCATCGGCCTGGGACAGGTCTCCCTGGTGCTCGACGACGGCTCCTCGATCTCGGGACCGGCAGAGGCCTCGGCGGCCTCCGAGCCCGCCGCTGCGGACGGCCGGGCGACCGGCTCGGCAGCGACGATCCCCGAGGCCATCGACCTGCTTGCCGCGCTGCAGCGCACAGGCCCCCAGCCGGGCGCGCAGGAGACGGCTGCCCCGGATCCCTCGGCGTCGCCGTCCTCCGCCGAGGAGCAGGGGCCCGAGCGCCGCTGGTCGGTGAGCGTGGGCCAGCAGCTGGAGGTGACCACCGTCTACTCGGCGGATCTGTCTGCTGAGGGAGCGCTTCCCCAGCTCTCCCGGGTGCTCAGGGACACCCAGGAGGCCGGCCAGGCGCCGGGCGGGCACCAGGACGCTGTGACCGTGATCGACGGCCGCGTGCGGCTCACGGTCCCGAGCGCGTTCGCGAAGTCGCTGACGCCCGAGCTGCTCGAGGACCTCCACGACCTGGGCCAGGTTCCTGATCTGCAGGCCACGGCGCGGGTCGAGGGCTCGGACGGGGCGGCGCCGATGCTCAGGGTGCGCTCCGAGCGGCTGCCGGAGTACAGCGAGCCGCAGTACGAGGAAGCGGCCGAGGCCCTGAGCGGCAGCGCTGCGGAGGCCGGAATGCACCTGGACCACCGGCTGGACGGAGAGCCGCTGCCCTTGGACGAGGAGCAGGCCGAGGCCCAGGACTGATCCGGTCTCAGCCGCGCGTGGGGCGCTGCGGGGCCTGGCCCGAGTGCCGTCGGCGCATCCGCAGCGCCATGCCCAGCCCGGTGATGGCCATCGCGGCCATGAGCGCCCCGAGCAGCATCAGCAGCGGGTCGGAGATCACGGCTCCCACGACGATCACGATCACCGCCAGGACGATGAGCACGATCTGGAACGGGACCATCAGCTGCACGGGCGGACTCCTTCTGGCAACGGGCTCTCGGACGGCACGGCGCTGGCAGGGTATCGCGCAGTCAGATCCCGCCCGTAGTCTGGGCCATCGCAGACCGATCACCGCGGGGCCCTGCGGGCACCGCCTCAACCCCCGGGAGTGCCATGACATCCCATCCCACCGGATCCCGCCTCGCCGCCGGCCTGACGGCTGCCGCCTGCTGCGCGCTGCTGCTCACGAGCTGCCTTCCCAGCTCCGATGAGGACCCCTCGACCGAGGACTCCGCCTCCGCCCCGGACACCGCGAGCGAGGGCTCCCCGAGCCAGGACCCGTCGGAAGGGGGCTCCGCCCAGGCGGAGGACTCCGCCAGCGCCCAGGACTCCGAGGCCCCGCAGGAGGACACCGAGGTCGCCGGCGTGGACCAGGCCATCGAGGACGGCTACGCCCTGAACACGGCCAGCGGAGATCTGCCCGTCGTGACCATGTACACCGACTACGAGTGCCCCGCGTGCGGGTCCTTCCACCCTGCGGTCGAGCAGGTGGCCGAGGAGCTCGACGGCGAGGTCGTCGTGCGTGTGAAGAACTTCCCCCTGTCCATGCACGACAACGCGGTGCCGGCGGCCCACGCGGTCGAGGCCGCCGGTCGTCAGGGGGAGGCCCACGAGTACGCGAGCCTCGTCTACGACGACGTCGACGAGTGGTCCGAGCTCTCGGACGGCGAGCTCGAGGGCCGCTTCGTCGAGCTCGCCGGGGAGGCGGGGCTGGATGAGCAGCGCTTCCGCGAGGACATGGGCTCCAGCGACGTCGAGGAGATCGTCGAGCAGCACAGCCAGCAGGCGGAGGACCTCGAGCTGACGGGGACTCCGAGCTTCGTGGCCGATGGCAGGGCCATCGACCTCGGGGAGATCGGCAGCGCGGAGGACCTCCGCGACGTGCTGCGCGATGCGGCCGAGGGCTCCTCGGGCTCCTCCAGCGATTCCGGGACCCGGGCATGAGCCAGCAGGGCGCAGCACGAGACGAGGAGGACGGCCTGGACACCAGGCAGCGGCTGAGGGCCATCGCGATCGTGCACGGAACGGTGCAGGGCGTGGGCTTCCGCTACTGGACGTGGAAGCACGCCGAGAAGCTGGGGCTCGTGGGCTGCGCCCGCAACCTCGACGACGGCACCGTGGAGGTGATCGCCGAAGGCACCCGCTGGGCGGTGCGCGATCTGCTCAAGGAGATCCAGGGCCCGGACGCACCGGGGGCCGTGATGCGCGTGGACGCGCACTTCGAGGACCCCCAGGGCGACCTGAGCGGCTTCACGACCGCCTGAGCGGCGGATTCACTCACCGGCCAGCCAGTCCTCGAGCTGCATGCGGTCCAGGACCGCGGCCGGGTGAGGGCCGGCGGCGCGCAGGGCGTCCAGGTTCTCGCGCGGCATGCTCGAGGGCGAGCCCAGCAGGATGAGGTTGCCGGCGCGCTGCCCGTCGAGCATCGAGGCGTCGCTCAGGCACCACACGTCGGCGAAGGCCGGGGCACCGCCGCTGCCCTGGGCCTGCACCATGCGCTCGGCCTGCTCGCGGAAGAAGCCGAGTCCCGGGTCATCGCCCACGTTGACGATCAGCGCCCCGTCGGGGGCCAGGACCTGGGCCATCTCCTCGTAGAACGATCGTTCGCGAAGATGGGCGGGTGCGTCGTCGCCGGCGAAGACGTCGAGCACCAGCAGGTCGAACGGCTCCGTCTCGGCTTCGCGCAGCGCGCCGAGCTGCTCCCGGGCGTCGCCGATCAGGATCCGGGGCGGCTGCGAGTCCGGCCAGGGGAGGTGCTCGAGCACGAACCCCGGCAGCTCGCGGGCCAGCTCGATCACCGTCTGCTGCGATCCCGGGCGGACCGCGCTCAGCCGGCGGGGCAGCGTCAGCGCCCCGGCCCCCAGATGCAGCGCGCGCACGGGCTGTCCGCTCGGGCGCTGCAGGTCGCAGGCCGCCGACATCCGCTGCAGGTACTCGTAGAAGACCCGGCTCGGATCCGCCAGGTCCACGTGCGACTGCTCGGCGCCGCCGATGCTGAGGATCCACCCCTCGGTCAGCTCGTCCCAGGCGATCTCGGCCCCGGCGTCGAGGGCGGACAGGAAGCGGGAGCGGTGTGCGGGGCGGGACATGCTCGGATCGTCTCACCGATCCGCGTGATCCGCTCGCCGTGCGTTCACGGCCGGTTCAACCGCTCTCGCTACGGTCGGTCCATGTCATCGGCCGACCGGCCGCGCCCACCGAGCACCCCAGGGGGTCACATGAGCCGCCGCACCGCACTCACCCGCCGCAGCCTGGTCGGAGGCCTGGCCGGGGCCGCGGTGACCTCGATCGCCCTTCCCGCCGCAGCCTCCGAGCGCGGCGGGGCCGGGCATCGGACGCTGCGCTTCATGACCTACAACGCCTCGCTCAACCGCGGCTCGCAGGGGCAGCTGGTGCGGGATCTCTCCACGCCCGGCAATGCCCAGGCGCAGGCGGTCGCCGAGGTCATCCAGCGCTGCGCCCCCGACGTCCTGCTGATCAACGAGTTCGACTACGACGCCGAGCACCTGGGCGTGCAGCTGTTCCGGGACAACTACCTGGCGCGCAGCCAGAACGGCCAGGCCCCGCTGGACTTCCCCCACGCCTTCACCGCTGCCGTCAACACGGGCGTGGACTCGGGCCTGGACCTCAACGGGGACGGGACGCTGCGCACCGGCGACGATGCCTGGGGCTTCGGCCTCTTCCCCGGCCAGTACGGCATGGCCGTGTACTCCACGGCGCCCATCGACCACCGCGCGGTGCGGACCTTCCAGCTTCAGCTCTGGTCGCAGATGCCGGACAGCCTGCTGCCCTGGGACTACTACGGCCGCGAGATCGGTAAGCGGCTGCGGCTGTCGTCGAAGTCGCACTGGGATGTTCCCGTGCGGGTGGGCCGCGACACCGTCCATGTGCTGGCCTCCCACCCGACTCCGCCGTCGTTCGACGGATCCGAGGACCGCAACGGGAGGCGCAACCACGACGAGATCCGCTTCTGGGCGGACTACATCACGGGCTCGCGTCGCGGCAGCTGGATCCGCGACGACAACGGGGGCACCGGCGGACTGCTGCCCGGCAGCAGGTTCGTGATCATGGGCGATCTGAACTCCGACCCTCAGGACGGGGACTCCTGGCCCGGGGCTGCCCGGCAGCTGCTGGAGCACCACCGCATCCAGGATCCCCGGCCGAGCTCGGAGGGGGCCGTCGCGGCGGCTGCCGCCCAGGGAGGGGCCAATACGAGGCATCTGGGCGAGCACCGCTTCGACACGGCGGACTTCACCGACCAAGCGCCGGGCAACCTGCGGGTGGACTACGTCCTGCCCTCGTCGAATCTCCGGGTGCAGGACTCCCAGGTGTTCTGGCCCGCACCGGGGCAGCCCGGCGCGGAGCTCACGGGCTCGTATCCCTTCCCGACCTCGGACCATCGGCCCGTCTGGGCGGATCTGCGCGTGCGCTGAGTCGTGCCTGCGGCTCCCAGCCAGTCGTCAGGAGCCGATCAGACAGGACGCTGATGGCCGTGGGTAGGCTGGTCGTCGAACTTCTCAAGGACACCCACCCCAGGAGACGACCGTGGCGTTCAACCCCCTGAAGCACGCATTCGATGATGACGGCAAGCCGACCCCGGCGCTGAACGGCTTCCTCGACAACGCCCTGAAGGTGCAGCGTCCCGTCGTGCTGCGCTGGGTCAAGCGGCTGCGCGCCGAGCACCCGGACGAGACCCCCGAGCAGATCGCCAAGCGCCTCGAGCGGATGTACGTCCGGGCGAACACGGCCACCGGCGGCGTGGCCGGCGGTGCGGCCATGATCCCGGGCATCGGCACGCTGGCCTCCCTGGGCGTGTCGACCGTCTCGGTCGGCGGCTACCTGGAGATGACCGCGCTGTACGCCCAGGCCATCGCGGAGCTGCACGGCGTGCACACCTCCGACCCGGTGCGCACGCGCTCCATGGTCATGGCCCTGATGCTCGGCGAGGACGGGGGCGTGCTCATGAAGCAGGTCCTGGCCTCGAGCTCCAAGTCCCGAGGCCTGACGAACCGCTGGGGCCTGATGATGGGCACCGGCTCCAAGGAGGGCGGCCTCGATGTCGGCAAGAAGCTGCGCAACATGTTCGTGCGCCGCTTCATCCGCAAGCAGTCCACGGCGGCGCTGGGCCGCGCGCTGCCCTTCGGCATCGGCGCCGTGGTCGGCGGCGGCGCCAACCTGGCCATGTCACGGGCGGTCGTGAAGAGCACCCAGGAGGCCTTCGGGCCGCTTCCGGCGAGCTTCCCGCCCGAGCTGTCCGAGGTCGACCGGGCTCCCAAGCTCGCCGACGACGCCCGAGACCGCTCCAAGGATTCCGAGGAGGCCGGTGAGCCGGCGCAGATCAGCGGCGAGGGTCAGCAGGACAGCTGAGTCCTGCGGCGCACAGCGGCCGACATGATGCAGGACCCCTGGTCCCCGCCTGATCCTTCAGGCGGGGACCAGGTGCTTCATCGGGTCGGCCGTCGTCGTTCCTCCGGCGTTCACAGCAGGCCCCTAGCGTGAGAGGCGAGAGCGCTGTCCGACTCCCTGCGAGTCGACGGCGCAGCACCCTCTCCTCGCAGGAAGGCACAGCTTGGGCCCCAGAATCCTCGCGCATCGCGGAGCGAGCGCTCAGTACCCCGAGCACACGCGGGCGGCATACGTGCAGGCCCTGCTGGACGGGGCCGACGGCGTGGAGGGAGACGTCCACCTCACGCGCGACGGCCACCTGGTCCTGCACCACGACGCCCAGCTGGGGCGCACGAGCGACGGCCGCGGACCGGTCTCCTCGCACACGCTGGCCGAGCTGCGCCGTCTGGACTTCGTCTCCTGGAAGGGCGTCGAGATCCCGGTCAGCCACGGCGAGCCCCATGAGCAGCTGCTGACGCTGCCGGAGCTGCTCGAGCTGCTGCGCGGCGCGGGCAGGCGGGTCGGACTCGCCATCGAGACCAAGCATCCCTCCCCGGCCGGTCATCGGCTGGAGGAGGCCGTGCTCAGCGTCCTGATGGCCGAGGGCTGGGACCCGGAGACCGGGCGCCTGGGGAACCTGCAGGTCTCGATCATGAGCTTCCACCCGGATGCCGTGCGCCATGTCCTGCAGACCGTCGCCCCGCGCAACGTGTGCCAGCTGATCGAGGATCCCACCCCGGAGTCCGTGGCCGCGAGCCTGCGGGTCCCGGCTGTGACGGCCCGGCTCGTGCACGCCGGCATGCGCTGGGTCGTGCCGTCGGCGGAGCCGATCATCACCCGGGGCCTGTGCGAGATCGCGGGTCCGGGCATCGCCTTCGTGCGGGATCACCCCGGTCTCGTGCGGACCTGGCTGGCGCAAGGCTCGATCCTGCGGGTCTGGACGGTCGACACCGCGGCGGACCTCGAGCTGTGCCTTGCCCTGGGCGTCCAGCAGATCACGACCAACCGGCCGGGGGAGCTGCTGGATCGACTCGCTGCGGGCGGTGCCCCCACCGCTGTCGGCAGCAGCGATAGAATGTGCTGAACAGCCCACTGCAGAATGCATATTCATTAGATATTCAATGCAGCCATGTTTCGATATCGTCCCCAGTCAGATGGGTCGAAAATATCGGAGAGAAGGTGTTGCATCTTCATTACTCGCAGGTAACGTATGGGCTGTGCCGACGGGTGCCGAGGCCCTCACCTCACTTCCGTCGACATGGCGCGCCGATTCGACAGGGGCTGTGACAGCAGTCCGAGAGACTGGAGTCTCGGGGCATCGCGCAGAGGAGCGGAGCCGGATCGCGGGCTGCGATACGTCTCCACCCTCTGTCTCCCGAAAATCTGGCCGGTGTCGATCCGCAGCGGCCTTCATCTGCTCCGGGGCATCCCCAGCCCCGCCTCATCCCCCCACGAGGTTCCCCCACCATGGCCGTTCCCCCCAGGCTCCGCCGCAGCGCCCCCACGCTGACGGCGCAGCGGACCGTGTCCGCCGTCGACCCGCTGACCCGCATGGTCGCCGAGTCCATCGCCGACGAGGTCCTCTCCGACCTGTCGTGGGTGCTCAGCACCGAGCGCCCGGACTCCGAGCTGTCCCTGCTGCTCTCCCTGAGCAGCGATCATGCGCTCACCGCCCAGATCTCGCCCACGCTGTGCGCCGTCCTCGAGGCCGCTCAGCGTGCCCAGGCCGTCTCGAGCGGCTGGTACCGCCCGATCCGCCTGTCGCGAGAGCTGACCGGCGGCGAGATCGTCGAGCTCGACACCCGCACGCGCCGGCTCACCCTGCCGCGCGGCACCGAGCTCGACCTGTGGGACATCGGCTGCGCCAGGGCCGCCGACCGCATCATGGAGCGCGTCCAGGAGGCCGATCCCTTCGCCTCCCTGGCCATCGTGGTCGGCTCCTCGGTCAGCGCTGTGGGCGCCGCCTGGGAGATCTCCGAGGCCCTGGGCGAGGACCTCACCGTGCTGGACCCCGCGCTGCAGCGGGGCGCCCGCGCCTTCGCCGTGCTCTGCGAGCAGACTCGCGGCGTCGGCGCTGAGGTGTGGGATGCCGTGGCCGTGAGCGCCGACAGCGCCGTGGATGCGCTGGCCTTCGCGGGCTCTGCCGAGGAGCTGGGGCGCATGGCCCCCGAGTGGCTCGAGACGGTCGGCGCTCAGGCCGAGCTGCGCCCGTCGCGCCCCGGACGGCTGTTCGGCCGTCGCCGCGTGCGCACCGCTGGCTGGGCGGCCAAGGACATGTGATCGGGCGGTGCGGACCTGACGGATCCGCGCCGCTGAAAGGGGATGCGAACGACGACGCCGGGCGGTGCTGCTGGACCAGCAGCACCGCCCGGCGTCGTCTGCGCGGGAGCCTCGGACGGGACGGGGCCCCTCAGCGCTCGAGATGCTCCACGAGCCTGGGGGCGATCCCGATGTAGGTCTGCGGCGTGAGCTGGGACAGGCGCTGCTCTGCGGCATCGGACAGCCCGAGCTCGGCCACGAACTCCTGCAGGCGCTGCTGATCCACGCGGTGGCCGCGGGTCAGGTCCTTGAGGCGCTCGTAGGGGTTCTCCATGCCGGGGGTCCCGGCGATCGCCTCGGCGCGCATGACGGTCTGGATCGCCTCTCCCAGGACCTCCCAGTTCTCGTCGAGGTCGGCGGCCAGGACGTCGTGGGCCACATCCAGGCGCTGCAGGCCCTTGGCGACGTTCGAGATCGCCAGCAGCGAGTGCCCGAAGGCGGTGCCGATGTTGCGCTGGGACGACGAGTCCGTGAGGTCGCGCTGCCAGCGCGAGGTCACGAGCGTGGCTCCGAGCGTGTCCAGCAGCGAGCACGAGATCTCCAGGTTGGCCTCGGCGTTCTCGAAGCGGATCGGATTGACCTTGTGCGGCATGGTCGAGGACCCGGTGGCGCCCTCGACGGGGACCTGGCGGAAGACGCCGATCGAGATGTAGGACCAGATGTCCGTGCAGAGGTTGTGCAGGATGCGGTTGAACCGGGCGACGTCCGCGTAGAGCTCGGCCTGCCAGTCGTGCGACTCGATCTGCGTGGTCAGGGGGTTCCAGCTCAGCCCCAGCCCCTCGACGAAGGTGCGCGAGACCTCCTGCCAGTCGGCCTCCGGTACGGCGGTCGTGTGGGCGGCGTAGGTTCCGGTGGCCCCGTTGATCTTGCCCAGGAACTGCGTGGATCCGACCCGGGCGAGCTGGCGCCCCAGGCGGTGGGCGAAGACCGCGAGCTCCTTGCCCAGCGTGGTGGGCGTGGCCGGCTGGCCGTGGGTGCGCGAGAGCATGGGCGCCTCCGCGCTGTCGGCGGCCAGCTGCGAGATCTGCTCCACGAGCTCGCGGGCAGCCGGGGCCCAGACCAGCTCGACGGCATCGCGCACGCCCACGGCGTAGGCGAGGTTGTTGATGTCCTCGGAGGTGCAGGCGAAGTGCACCAGCGGGATCAGGTGCTCGAGGCCCAGCGCGGGCAGCCGGCGCCCGATGTAGTACTCGACGGCCTTGACGTCGTGGACGGTCACGGCCTCGATCTCGGCCAGCTCGGCGATGCCCTCGGCGCCGAAGTCCTCGACGATGCGGCGCAGGCCGTCGATCTGCTCCTGGCCCAGCGGCTCGATCCCGGGCAGCACGCGTCCGGCGCACAGGTGGATGAACCACTCGATCTCCACATGGAGCCGGTTGCGGTTCAGCGCCGCCTCCGAGAGGTGGTCGATCAGCGGTGCGACGGCCGGGCGGTAGCGCCCGTCCAGCGCTCCGAGGGCCAGGGGCGGCTCGAGCCCGCCGAGCGGGATGCGGGCCGTGGGATCGTCGGTCGAGGGGGCGGAAGACTGAGACATGCGGACATTCTTCCATCCTCGGGCGGCGTCTCCGGGCGCGCGGCGGGCGCGCGCTGCTCGAGCCGGCGTTCCGTCCGGAACGGGGCTCCGAGGGTGGGCCTCATGCTGGGCCGCGCCGCTACAGTGAGGGTCATGTCCTCCGTCACACCCCGCGCCGCCCTGTCCGCCCTGCCCGACTACGCTGCGGGCCGGCCCCCGCAGCCCGTCGACGGCCTCGAGGCCTTCAAGCTGTCCTCCAACGAGAACCCCTGGGGACCGGTGCCGGCAGCCCAGGAGGCCATCGCCCAGGCAGCACAGCGGATGCACCGCTATCCCGACCCGACCGCCGCGCCGCTGCGCGAGCGGATCGCCCAGCACCTGGGCGTGCCCGCCGATGACATCGTGACCGGTGCGGGCAGCCTGGGTGCGCTGACGCAGATCATCGCGGCCTTCGCGGGAACCTCCTCCGACGGCACGGGCGATGAGGTCATCTACCCCTGGCGCTCGTTCGAGGCCTACCCGATCGTCGTGGGGACCGCAGGCGCCGTGAGCGTGCAGGTCCCCAACCTGCCGGACGGCTCGCACGACCTCGAGGGCATGCTCGCGGCCATCACCGAGCGCACCCGCGTGATCCTGCTGTGCTCGCCCAACAATCCCACCGGCCCGTCGCTGCGCCAGGACGAGACGGAGCGCTTCCTGGCCCGGGTGCCCGAGGGCATCCTCGTGGTGCTGGACGAGGCCTACCTCGAGTTCCAGGGCGACCCGGAGCTCGTCGAAGGCGTGCGCACCTACCGCGCCCACCCGAACGTGGTCGCGCTGCGGACCTTCTCCAAGGCCCACGGCCTGGCCGGTCTGCGCGTGGGGTACTCGCTCTCGCAGCCGGAGGTCACAGCCTCGCTGCGCAAGGTCGCGACCACGTTCGCGGTGACTGAGATGGCCCAGACCGCGGCGATCGCCTCGCTCGATCACCTGGAGCAGGTCCAGGAGCGGGTCCAGCGCATCGTCGACGAGCGCGAGCGCGTCCTGGCCCGGCTGGCGGAACTGGGCTGGGACGTCCCGCAGACGCGCGCGAACTTCGTATGGCTGCCGCTGGGCGAGGACGCCCGCCGCTTCGCCGAGGCCTGCGCGCAGCAGGCGCTGTCGGTGCGGGCGTTCGACGGCGACGGAGTGCGGGTCAGCATCGATGTGCCCCAGGCCAACGACAGGTTTTTGGAGATCTGCTCCAACTTCCAGACGCCCGCGCGTCACGTAGTCTCATGAGACAGCTTCGTCTCCGGGCTCTGCGCGCAGCAGACGGAGACGCAGGCATGAGCTGCCGGGCCGGACGGCCCGGGGCCGTGCCACCGCGTGAACCACACCTGGAGGTGTCCCATGGCGCAGGCCGACGAGGTCCCGGAGCGGGGACCCGATCAGGAGCAGCCCAGCGCTGAGCAGTCGTCCGCGCAGACGGCGCAGGCCGCGCCGGCCGTCGAGGTCGCCGCCGACGTGGCCCCGGACGGATCGCCGGAAGCGCTCGTCGCGGATCCCCATGACGCCCGTGCGAGCGCCGGCACCGGAGCGCACCCCGCGGCCGTGGCCGCGACCATGCCCGTGGTCCGCCTGCTCGACGAGAACGGCGTCCGCCAGCACGACGAGCGCTTCTCGGGCTGGGTCGAGGACGTCGATGCCGAGGCGCTGCAGCGGATGCACCGCTCGATGGTGCGGGCGCGCCGCCTGGACGAGATGGCCACTGCGCTGCAGCGCCAGGGCGAGATGGCCCTGTGGCCCCCGCTGCGCGGCCAGGAGGCGGCCCAGGTCGGCTCGGCGCTGGCCCAGGGCGAGAACGACTACGTCTTCCCCTCCTACCGCGAGCATGCCGTGGTCCTGGAGCGCGGGGTCCCGGCCGAGCGGGTCCTGGTGCAGTTCCGGGGCCACGCGGCCTCCGGCTGGAAGCCGTCCGAGACCCGGACCCATGTCTACTCGCTGGTGCTGGCCTCCCAGGTCCCGCACGCGGTGGGCTACGCCATGGGCATGGTCCAGGACCGTCGGCTTGCCGAGGAGGCGGGGGAGCCCGCGCCGGAACCCGGTGCTGTCACCGTCTACTTCGGCGACGGCGCCTCGACCGAGGGCGAGATCCACGAGTCGATGGTCTTCGCCGCCTCCTACGACGCCCCCGTGGTGTTCTTCGTGCAGAACAACCAGTGGGCGATCTCGGTGCCGTTCTCCACGCAGTCCCGCGTGCCCCTGGCGGCCCGGGCGGCCGGCTATGGCTTCGAGGGCGTGCGGGTCGACGGCAACGACCCTCTGGCTGTCCTGGCGGTGACCCGGTGGGCGACCGCCGAGGCCCGCGAGGGGCGCGGCCCCGTGCTGATCGAGGCGGAGACCTTCCGACTGGGCGCGCACACCACCGCAGACGACCCCACCAAGTACCGCCTCTCCGCAGAGGAGGCGCAGTGGGCGCAGAAGGAGCCCCTGCTGCGCATGCGCGCCCTGCTCGAGACGGAGCTCGGCGTGCAGGAGCAGTGGTTCCAGGACCTGGAGGAGGAGACCGACCAGTGGCTGAAGGAGGTCCGCTCCGAGCTGCTGCGCTCCGATCCGGGTGAGCTGGACCATCGCTTCGACGTCGTCTACGCGCAGCCGCACCCGCTCGTGGAGGAGGAGCGGGCCTGGCACCGCGACTACGCCGATTCCTTCCTGGACGGCGAGGGCGGACCGGGCGCAGACGCAGGGCAGAGCCAGGAGGGGCAGAGGGCATGAGCGAGCAGCAGACGCGCACGGGCGGGCCCACGACCGTCCGGGCCACTCTGGCCAAGGCCCTGACCATGGGCATGCGCCGGGCCATGGGGGAGGACCCCCGGGTCCTGCTCATGGGCGAGGACATCGGCTCCCTGGGCGGGGTGTACCGCGTGACCGAGGGGCTCAAGGGGGAGTTCGGCGCGCACCGGGTGCTGGACACCCCTCTGGGCGAGGCTGGGATCGTGGGCACCGCCACCGGGATGGCCATGCGCGGATACCGCCCGGTGTGCGAGATCCAGTTCGACGGCTTCACCTTCCCCGCCTACAACCAGATCACGACCCAGCTGGCCAAGATGCATGCCCGCACCGACGGCGACGTCACCGTCCCGGTGACCATCCGCATCCCCTACGGCGGGCTCGTGGGCTCGATCGAGCACCACTCCGAGTCGCCCGAGGCCCAGTTCTCGCACACTGCCGGGCTGCGCATCGTCTCGCCGTCCTCGCCGCAGGACGCCTACTGGATGATCCAGCAGTCGATCGCCTGCCCCGATCCCGTGATCTTCTTCGAGCCCAAGCGCCGCTACTGGCTCAAGGGGGAGGTCGACCTCGAGAACCCGAGCACCGCCGATCCCTTCAGTGCCCAGGTGCTGCGCGAGGGCTCGGAGCTCAGCCTCGTGGCGTGGGGTCCGCTGGTGCCCGTGGCCATGGCCGCCGCAGAGGCCGCCGCGCAGGAGGGCCGCTCGGTCGAGGTGATCGACCTGCGCTCGCTGTCGCCGATCGACTTCGCGACCCTCGAGGCCTCGGTGCAGCGCACGGGGCGCATGGTCGTGGCCCACGAGGCCCCGGTCTTCTCCGGGCTGGGGGCCGAGATCGCCGCGCGCATCACGGAGCGCAGCTTCTACAGCCTCGAAGCCCCCGTGATCCGCGTGGGCGGCTACCACATGCCCTACCCGCCCGCCGGGGTCGAGGCGGACTACGTCCCGGACCTGGACCGCGTCCTGGACGGCATGGACCGGGCCTTCGCCTACTAGGACCCGCTCACCGCACGCACGCGCCCCGCACCGTCGCTTCCGAAGGATTCCCGCATGGCACAGATCTTCCGCCTCCCCGATGTCGGCGAGGGGCTCACCGAAGCCGAGATCGTCACCTGGAAGGTGCGCGTCGGCGACCAGGTCTCCGTCGATCAGCCCCTCGTGGAGATCGAGACCGCCAAGTCGCTCGTCGAGCTGCCCTCGCCCTGGGAGGGGGCCGTCCTCGAGCTGCTCGCCCAGGAGGGCGAGACCCTGGAGGTCGGCGCAGGGCTGGTCTCGATCGGCGACTCCGCCGAGGCCCCGGGCTCGCGCCCGGATCCGGGCTACTCCGCCACCAGCGCAGGCGGCGATGCCGCCGCCGATTCGAGCGATCCGGAAGCGCCGGCGCAGTCCTCCAGCGCGGAGGAGGAGCCGCAGCAGAAGCCGCTCGTGGGGTCGGGTCCCAAGGCGGATCCGGTCGTGCGCAGGCAGCGCTCGCGCCGCCCCGCCCGCCCGGAGCCGACCCGACCGGAAGCCCCTGCTCAGCAGGCCGAGCCCTCGCGCGGCCGCAGCACGGCCGAGCCCGCCGGCGGGAGGGCCTCGCTGGGCGACGGCATCGCCGACCTGCTCTCGCGAGCGGGCCTGGGGCAGGGGCCCGGCTCGCGCGGCGACCGGCTGGCCCGCCTGGCCGGGGGCGGCTCCCGAGAGGAGGCCGCGGCCCCGGGAAGCGGCGCGGTCGCAGTGCAGCCGGCGCGGGCCTCCCAGCCGGCCTTGGCCAAGCCTCCCGTCCGCAAGGCCGCCAAGGAGATGGGCATCGACCTGCGGGAGGTCTCCGGAACGGGCGAGGCCGGACAGGTCACCAAGCGAGACCTGCTGGCCTACGCCGCCCATCTGCGCGAGGTCCCGGACGGCCCCGACGGCTTCTGGGTCTCCTCGGACGCCCCCGGGGCAGGGGACCGGACGCAGCGGATCCCGGTCAAGGGCGTGCGCAAGCTGACCGCCCAGAACATGGTCAAGTCCGCGTTCTCGGCCCCGCACGTGTCGATCTTCGTGGATGTCGACGCCACGCGGACCATGGAGTTCGTGAAGCGGCTGAAGACCTCCGATCACTTCGAGGGAGTGAAGGTCACCCCGCTGCTCCTGCTGGCCCGGGCCGTCATCTGGGCCGCAGCGCGCAACCCCCAGGTCAACGCGACCTGGACCGACCGCGAGATCGTGATCAAGCGCTACATGAACCTGGGCATCGCCGCGGCGACCCCGCGCGGGCTCATGGTCCCGAACATCAAGGACGCCCAGGACATGAGCCTGCGCGAGCTGGCGATCGCCCTCAACGAGCTGACGGCCACGGCTCGTGCCGGGCGCACCCAGCCCGGCGACATGCAGAACGGCACCCTGTCGATCACGAACATCGGCTCCCTGGGGATCGACATCGGCACTCCGATCATCAACCCCGGTGAGGTCGCGATCGTGGCCTTCGGAACCATCAAGCAGAAGCCGTGGGTCGTGGACGGGGAGATCATCCCGCGGTGGATCACCACGCTCGGCGGATCGTTCGACCACCGTGTGGTCGACGGCGACCTCTCCGCGCGCTTCATGGCGGACGTGGCCCGCATCCTCGAGGAGCCCGCGCTGCTGCTCGACTGAACCCCCTCACGGCCTGACGAGCACCCCTGCGGAAGGCCCCGGTCGGCGCGCGTCGCTGCCGGGGCCGAGGCATGCGCACAGGAGCTCGCGGCCCCTTCAGCAGCGGAAGCAGCCGTCGAGGTGGCCGGGGGTCATCCCGGTGCGGGCCAGCAGCCGGGCGATCGTGCCGGGGCCGGCGTGCACGAGCCCGTGCTCGCGCAGGCGACCTGCGACCGCCTGGACGTGATCCGTCCCCTCGGCCGGCTCCAGTTCCCGCTGCCAGTCCTCGCCGGACCAGCTGCGAACGGCGCGGGCGGCGACCACCACAGCGGTGAGCTTGGCGCGATTGCGGATCAGCCGACGGTCCAGCAGCAGCTCGTCCACGGCGTCGTCATCGAGACCGGCCACGATCCGCGGGTCGAAGCAGCTGAAGACCTCCTCGAGCGCGGGCAGCCGCGACACCGAGGCGCCCGGGGCCAGCCCGGCCTGCAGGATCTCGAGGCTCAGCGCCCGGAACCACTCGGAGCGCAGCTGCGGGCGGATGCCCCACGAGGTGTCGTGATCGTCCAGGACATCCGGGGTGGACAGCGCCCACGGGCAGCGCAGCCGACCGTCGGCGCACAGCACGGGGCTCAGCAGGACGGACGGGTCGGCGCGCGGACGGTCGGTGCAGGACGGCGCATCTGAGGAGCAGTGGGCGGCTTCGGCGGTGGGCATGGCGGCACGCTACGGCGATGCTCGCAGCAGCATCGGGGCCCGAGGACCGGACTGTGCAGCTGCGGCCCCCATCTCCGCTGATCCGGGTGCTGTGGAGCCTGGTGCCCAAGGGCTCAGAACTCGGAGATCTCACCGGTTCCCTGGGCGATCTCCAGGGCGATCGCGTCCTCGTCGTCGTCGCCCGGGTCGTGCACGATCAGCACGGCGGTCTGGTCATCCGCGGGGAACGCGCGGATCGTCACCGAGCCCGCCTGCGCGGCGTCCAGCACCGCGGCGGACTGCCGGCCCACGATCCGCAGCACGCGCTCGGGCAGGACGGAGCCGCGCTCGTCGAGGATGTCCACGGAGACGCCGCGCTCGCGGGCTCGGCGGGCCGCCTCGTGCAGCTCCGGGGTCGAGATCGACCGACCGCGGATGGAATCGCGCAGGTGGGCCTCGAGGACCCGGAAGCGGCGGATCTCCTCGTCGTCCACGGGGCTCGAGTCGTAGGCGATCCGCTCGAGTGCGGGGCCGACGACACGTCGGACCTCGTGCATGCGCCGGATCGAGGCATTGACGGTGTCCTGCTCGGCGTCGTCATCGGTCCGCGCCGATGCCCCCAGCGCCCGGGCCTCGCGGCGGCGATCCAGGAGCCGCTCGATCTCCGTGATGATCAGGAGGGCGATGACCAGGGTGCCTGCGACCGTGGCCATGGGCGCCATGCCCATGAGCATGCCGTGCTCGGAGCGAGCGCCGAAGGTCGCACCGAGGATGGTCGCGATGAACACCGTCCCCCAGGCCCACGCCGTGCGCTGGCGAACGGCCAGGGCGACCGGGAACAGGTGCAGCCCCTGGTACCCCCAGTGCTGCGACAGCAGCGGCAGCCGCTCGGGGTCGGAGTCGTGGGTCAGCGCCAGGCACGAGATCATGGCCACTACGGCTGTGATGACGGGAAGCTCGTCGAGCCGGCGCCGCCCTGGGGCGATCACGAGCAGGACCGCGATCATGTACGGCACGCCGGAGATCAGCTGCAGCTGCGGATGCTGGAGCACCTGCAGCAGCGGCAGCCCCGCGATCAGCGACGGGATCAGGAAGGCCAGCAGCGAGCCGAAGAACAGCACGGAGCTCTGGGCCCGGCCCTCCGCGGTGAGCCGTGCGACCCACTGGCCCACGAGGTCCAGCAGGCGGCTGCGCAGCCCGACGTCGACGTCTGCGCGGTACCTGGCGCTGCGGCGCCTAGTCCGACGGATGGGCATCGCTGGGCCACAGGATCTGGATGCGCGTCCCGCGGTGCGGGGCGGAGGCGACGTCGACCCGGCCCCCCGCGTTCTCGACATTGCCGATGATCGAGACTCGCACGCCGAGGCGCCGGGAGTCCATGGAGCGCATCTGGAACCCCTTGCCGCGGTCGAGGACCTCGAAGGAGAGGTAGAAGCCGAAGGGGTTCAGCGCCGTGGGAGGGCAGGCCCCTCCGTCCATGGTCACGAAAGTGGTGGCCACGCCGGAGTGCCGTGCGCTGTTGGAGACCGCCTCAGTCACCGCGTGGATCAGGGCCTGGGCCGTGTCCGAGGGCATGAAGGCCCGGGTGTGGCCCATGGGCCTGATGTCGGGGACGAGGACGTTGAAGCGCACGCGCGAGCGCCACGGGGTGAGGGCGTCGAGGAGGTCGTCCATCAGCGTGTGCACGTAGGTCGTGGCGGTTCCAGTGGCCCGCTTCTCCTCGAACTCCAGGACGCTCAGGGCACGCATGGCCAGCTCTCGAGTGCGCTTGGAGACGGCGCCCGGGGCCCGTGAGGCGTCCAGCAGCGCCGCCATGACGTTGTCGTGGATCAGCCGGTCCAGGCGCTCCTGCTCATCCGATTGCGTGCGCGAGCGGCGCAGCGCGGTGGCATGGGCGATCGCCGTGCTGTAGTCGGTGTCGGCGTGATCGGCGGCGCGCAGGGTCAGCGAGACCGCGATCGCGAGCAGGATCGCATAGAGGCAGTCGACCCCGGTCTGGATGATCTCCGACTGCAGCGGATAGCCCAGCGGCATCTGCAGGACGTAGATCCCCAGGCACAGCACCGCCCATCCGATCACGGCCAGCGAGGCGATCGCTCCCCAGGTCATCGCGGTGAGCCCCGCCGCGAGGACGAGCAGGAACGACAGCCACGGGGGAGAGATCTCGGAGGCCGGTGCCCAGATCGGGGCCAGCGAGGTGTAGCAGAGCATGATCAGGACGACGGCGGCCGTGGAGGGCCAGGTGACCACACGGCGCCGTGCGCCGAAGTAGAACAGCATGCCCGCGCAGACCTGCAGCCCGGCGAAGAACAGGGTGCTCAGCAGCGCGGGCGCCCCGGTGAGCGTGCTCACCGAGGGCAGCGCGGCCAGGCCGCTGGCGAACATCGCGGCCGCTGCGCACAGCTGCGCCGACCACTGCAGACGGTAGACGTTCGGACCCATGGTGCCGGCCGAGGCCGGCGAGGGCAGCCGCGAGCGCAGGGCCCTGCCGTGATAGCGCTTGAAGTCCTGGGAGGACGGCTCGGCGGCGTGGATCATGGGTGCGCGTCGTCCCCGGTCAGCAGGACGAGCGGGCTGCTCAGCGGCGGATCTCGACGTTGTTCACATCGGCCTCGGGCTCCACCAGTCCGTCCTCGATCGCGCGGATGCGCAGATCGATCTTGGTGGGGGCAGGGCGGCCGATGCGCGCGTACTTCTCGCGGATCCGGTCGATGTTGGTCTTCACGGCGGACTGCTTGATGCCCATGCGGCGGGCCACCTGCACCTGGGCGAAGCCCGAGGCGTACAGGCGCAGCGTCTCCTGCTCGCGCGGCGAGAGGTTGGCGCGGGCGAACTCGATGTCGCCGTCGATCGCGGCCGCCAGCTCCTTGGTGATCACCGGCTTGCCGTCGGCGATGTTGCGGGCCTCCTCGATCGCGTGCTCGAGCGGCTCGGACTTGCGCACCAGCCCGAGGGCGCCGGCGCGCAGGGCCTCGCGGATCAGGGCGGCGTTCTCCCCGATGGAGAAGATCAGCACCTTCATGCCGGCCTCGCGCAGGCGCTCGACGTTCTCCGAGGGGCGCGAGCGGTCCGTGAGCGAGAGGTCCAGCAGCACGACGTCGCACTCGATGCGCTTGGCGCCCGGGGCGGTCAGGGCGGCGTTCTCCGGGTCGCGGCCCAGCTGATCGATCAGGCCGGGCACGGTCGAGGCCGAGCCCACCAGCTTGACGTCCGCCTGGGAGGTCATGGAGACGAGACGGATGCCCTCGCGGACGACCTCGTGGTCATCGACGACGGCGACGAGCGTGGACGGCATGTGACACCTCTGGGAGGTCGGCGGAATCGGACGGCCTGAGGGTCCGTCCGGGTGACGGACTGATGACCTCTCAGGCAGGTGTGGCCCCCGAGACGGAGCGCGCGTCTGCCCCGAACAGGCGCGGTCTCCGGCGTATGGACTAGCGTCAGTGTAGTCCAGCGCGAGGCCGTCGAAGAGGATCCGTGCCCAACTGTCCATGAATATGACTTGAGAATCGCCGAGTCGGTCGCCCGCCCGTCCTGCGGAGGGCCCCGGCTCGATCTCGGGACCGCAGCCGGTGCGCGCACAGTCCGGACGGTATCCTCGATCTCATGCCTGAGCAGACAGATGACCCGGCGGCCACCCCAGGATCCTCGCGGGAGCTCCTCGCGACCCGGCCGTGGACCGCCTCCTACGACGACGGCGTCGCCCATGACATCGACCTGCCCGAGACCTCGCTGATCCATATGCTCGAGCGCTCCGTGGCGGTCAACTCGCAGCGCGTGGCCCTCGAGTTCTTCGGAGCTCGTTGGAAGTACTCCCGCCTGGGCGCCGAGGTCGAGCGCGCCGCAGAGGGGCTGCGCCGGCTCGGAGTGGGCCGCGGCGACAGGGTGGCCCTCGTGCTGCCCAACTGCCCGCAGCACATCGTCGCCTTCTACGCCGTGATGCGACTGGGCGCGATCGCGGTGGAGCACAACCCGCTCTACACCGCCGCCGAGCTGCGCCACCAGTTCGAGGACCACGGCGCCAAGGTCGCGGTGGTCTGGGACAAGACGGTCGAGACCGTTCGCAGCCTCCCCGGCGATGTGGCCGTGGAGAGCATCATCTCCGTCGACATCACCCGGTCCATGCCGCTGCCCATGCGCACAGCCCTTCGCCTGCCCGTGCGCCGCCTCAGGCAGCAGCGCGCGGCGCTCACTACCCCGGCCTCCGGGACCACGGACTGGAAGCAGCTGCTCTCCCACGGGCCCCTGGCTCACGACCACCCCCGCCCGGGCGCGGAGGACCTCGCGATCATCCAGTACACCTCAGGGACCACGGGCCGGCCCAAGGGCGTGATGCTCAGCCATCGCAACCTCGAGTCCAACGCCGTGATGGGCCGCGAGTGGCTGCACACCGGCTCCGACGAGGTCGTCTACGGGGCTCTGCCTCTGTTCCACGTCTTCGGCATGACCCTGGGCATGACCTTCGCCATGTCGCTGGGGGCCACCCTGGTGCTGTTCCCCACGCCGCGCGCGGATCTGATCGTGGGCGCCATGAAGCGCACCCCGGCCACGGTGCTGCCGGCCGTGCCGCCGATCTACCAGAAGGTCATGGAGCTGGCCGATGAGAAGGGCCGCTCCCTGGAGGGCATCACCGTGGGCGTCTCCGGGGCCATGGCGCTGCCGCATCATCTGGTCGAGGAGTGGGAGGCGCACACCGACGGCATGCTGATCGAGGGCTACGGGCTCACCGAGTGCTCTCCGTTGGTGGCCTGCAACCCGCTCAACGACACCCGCCGCACCGGCTCGATCGGCATCCCGTTCCCGTCGACCGACATCCGCACCGTAGATCCCGAGACCCTCGAGGACACCCCCGCGGGAGAGCCCGGCGAGCTGTGGGTGCGCGGCCCGCAGGTCTTCCAGGGCTACTGGAAGCGACCCGCGGAGACCGCCGAGATCCTGCAGGACGGCTGGCTGCGCACCGGCGACATCGTCACGGTGGACGACGACGGCTTCCTGCGCGTGGTCGACCGGCTGAAGGAGCTGATCATCACCGGCGGCTTCAACGTGGCGCCGACCGAGGTCGAGCACGCGCTGACCACGGCCGAGGAGGTCGCGGAGGCCGCCGTCGTGGGGCTGCGGGGCGAGGACGGCTCGGAGGTCGTGGTGGCCGCTGTGGTGACCTCCCCGGACCGCACGTTCGACGAAGCCCGGCTGCGCGAGCACTGCTACGGCAAGGTCACCCGCTACAAGGTGCCCCGACGGATCATCGAGCTCGACGAGCTGCCGCGCACCATGCTCGGCAAGATCCAGCGCCGCGAGGTCCGCCAGCAGCTCGAGCAGCTGGGCGTCGACCTGGCCCGTCGCAGCTAGGCCGCGTCCATGGAACTGCGCCAGCTCACCTACTTCATCGCCGTCGCGGAGGAGCGCCACTTCGGGCGCGCGGCCAAGCGGCTGCACATCGCCCAGCCGCCGCTGTCGCAGCAGATCCGCCAGTTCGAGGAGCAGCTGGGCGCCAAGCTCTTCGACCGCACCACCCGCCGGGTGGACCTCACCGCGGCCGGGGCGCTGATGCTCGAGCGCGGGCGCAGCATCCTCAACGACGTCGAGGCGCTGCAGGCGGACGTCTATCAGGTCGGCCAGGGGGCAACGGGCGTGCTGCACGTGGGCTTCTCCGGAGCCTCGACGTACAGCGTCATGCCCCGGATCGTGCGCGCTGCCGGCACGGCGTACCCCGGGCTGACCCTGGATCTGCACGGCGAGATGCTGACCCCGGCCATGGAGCGCGGGCTGCTCGAGCACACGCTCGACGCCGCGATCCTGCGCCCCCCGGTCTCCAGCCCGGAGATCGACTTCCGCATCATCAACCGCGAGCCGCTCGTGGTCGCGCTGCCCGCGCACAGCCCGCTGGCCTCGGACCGGCCGCTGTCGATGGTCGAGCTGACCGAGCAGCGCTTCGTGACCTACCCGCCGGAGTCCGTGATGTACCGGATGACCGCGGACCTGTGCCGCGAGGCCGGATTCCAGCACCGCGTCTCGCAGATGGCCCAGGAGACCTCCACGATCCTGTCCTTCGTGGCCGCAGGCGGCGGCGTGGCGCTGATGCCCGCCAGCGTGCGCAGCGTCCAGCTGCGCGGCGTGCGCTACCGCGAGCTCGAGGACTCCCCGCACGCGGAGCTGGCGGTCGCCTGGCGGCGCGAGGACCGCTCGGTGCTGCTGTCCAACGTCATCCAGCTGGTCACCGAGCTGGCCGATGAACCAGAATCCGAAGACCAGCCGGGTCCCGACCCCATCGAAAGGCCTATGCCCTGATGCAGATCGCAAAGATCGAGGCGATCCCCTACACGATCCCGTACTCCACCCCTCTGCATTTCGCCTCCGGCGCCGTCCACGAGGCCAATCACGTGCTGGTGCGCATCGAGACCTCGGACGGGGTCGTCGGCTGGGCGGACACCCCGCCGCGGCCGTACACGTACGGGGAGACGCAGAAGTCGATCGTGGCCGTGATCGAGGACATCTTCGCCCCGCAGCTGGAGGGGCTCTCGGTCTTCGACCGGGAGAAGGCCCAGGCTGTCATGGCGCGGACGATCCACAATGAGACCGCCAAGGGCGCGGTGGACATCGCCCTGTGGGACTGCCTCGGCAAGATCCTGGGCCGACCCGTCACCGAGCTGCTCGGCGGATTCTCGGATCACATGCGCGTCTCTCACATGCTCGGCTTCAAGCCCGCGCAGGAGCTGCTCGACCTGGCCCTCGAGTTCCGCGAGACCTACGGCATCGACACGTTCAAGCTCAAGACCGGCCGCCGCCCGCTGTCGCTGGACGTGGAGGCCGCCCGCGTGCTGCGCGAGGGCCTGGGCGAGGACACCGAGATCTACATGGACTCGAACCGCGGCTGGAGCGCCAATGAGGCCGCAGAGGTCCTTCGCCGCACCGCGGATCTCGGGCTGAGCTTCCTGGAGGAGCCGGACGACGCCCGCGAGGTGCTGGGCCGTCGTCGGCTCGTGGAGAAGTCCGCGATCCCGATCGCCGCCGACGAGTCCGCGCCCAACATGGGCGAGGCCGCGCGCGAGATCCTCACCGGGGGAGCGAACCTGCTGTGCGTGAAGACCGCGCGCACCGGGTTCACCGAGTCCGCCAAGATCGTGGGTTTCGCCCAGGCGGCCGGCGTGGACGTCTACGTGGGCAACCAGATCGACACGCAGATCGGCTCGGTCGCCTCCGTCGTGTTCGGCGCGGCGTTCGAGCACACCCACCGCCGGGCGGGCGAGCTGTCCAACTACCTGGACATGGCCGATGACCTCATCGCCAGGCCGCTGACGATCGCCGACGGGAAGATCATGGTCCCCGACGTCCCGGGCGTGGGCACCGAGCCCGATCTGGAGAAGCTGGCCGGGCACCGCGACCGCTGAGCCGCTCGGCCCTGCGAGGGCCGCTGCGGCCCTCGCAGGGCTCCTGCGCCCTCACCCGTCGGTCGAGCCCATGCCCTCCCTGGCGTAGACGGCCGCCAGCTCGCTGCGCGAGCGCACCCCGAACTTGGCGTAGATGCGGGTCAGGTGGAACTGCACCGTCTTCTCCGCGATGAACAGCGCCTGGGCGACCTCCTTGTTGGTCGACCCCCCGGCCACGAACTGGGCGACGGCGTGCTCCTGGGCGGTCAGCTGCACGGCCTCGGAGCCGACGTGCAGGGCGTCGGGGCCCTGCCTGCGCAGATCGGAGAGCCCGTCCGAGCCGGTCTGCTCGGCGGCCGGCACGAGGGCGTTGGCCCCGGCGGCCTTCAGCTCCCGGTCGCATCGGGACACGTAGGTCTGGGCGCCCAGGGAGGCGTAGAGCTCGCGGGCCGAGCGCAGCACGCGCGAGGCCAGCCGCCGCTTGCCGGCCCGCCGCATGCTCTGCCCGTAGGCGAAGCGCACCCGGGCCTCGAGATAGGGACGGCGCCTCGAGCGCAGCGCGTCCAGCGCCCGGTCGAAGAGCTCCTGGGAGGCTTCGACCTCTCCGCGCGCGGCCAGCAGCCGCCCCTCCGCCCATGCCATGCGGGCGGTCTCGGACGGGAACGGCGTGGGTGAGGCGACGGCCTTGAGCTCGTCCAGGAACTCCTGGGCCTCGTCCAGCTGATCCGACATGACCAGTGAGTTCACCAGGGTGTCCTGCCAGGACCAGAAGGGCTCGCGCCGGTCGGTGACCGGATCCGCCCTGCGCAGCGGACGCAGGGCCTCCAGCGCGGACTCGTAGTTGGCCCTGGCCTCGTGGTAGCGCGCTCGGGCCAGGGCTGCCGGGACCGTCATGCTGCGGTAGCCGTCGGTCGGCACGGTCGTCAGGGACAGGAAGTGCTCGGCTCGGTCCCAGTCCCCGCGCATGGCATTGAGCTCGGCGGCGGTCCAGTACAGCAGGGGCCGCATCAGGCGCATGCCCGAGGACTCGAGGCGCACGGAGGCGTGGGCGATCGTGGCCGCCGCCGCATCCCAGTCGCCCAGGATCAGCTGGCAGCGCGCCAGCCAGGACTCGGCCCACAGGGAGATCCGCAGCGACCCGCCGCGGTACTCGGTGGGCACTGCCTCCTCGAAGCGCAGGCGGGCGGTCTCGACGTCGTCGGTGCGCAGGGCCAGCCAGGCGTAGCCCATGAGCAGTCGCTGCTCCTGGGCATTGCCCACGGTCGTGTCCAGATCATCGATGTACGGCCGCTCGGCCTCGTCCAGGCGCCGCGAGGCGAACAGTCCCAGGCCGTACATGGCCCGGGCCTCGACGCTGACGTGATGCGGCGCCTCGGCCAGCTCGGCGGTGCGCTCGCCCCAGGCGACGATGCCCTCGCCGTCCCAGTCGGCCAGGGCGTGCAGCGTGTGCCGCAGGGCGATGCGCGCTCCGGCGCTGGGATCCAGGTCCTCGCGCACCGTGCGCCAGGCCATGGCCAGCTGGGCCGCCGCCGTCGAGCGCCGTCCCGTGACGACCGCCAGGTAGCCCAGCACGGAAGCGCGCAGGGGAGACGGCGGCATGGACTCGACCACGCCGACCAGGCTCGAGGCCTTGGTGATGTCGCCGGCTCCGATCAGGGCGTCGACCCCGCGCAGCAGCCGCAGGTCGCCGTCGCGGCGGTCCAGCGAGAGCCGAGAGGCCGAGAGCATGGCTGAGGCGACCTCCGACCAGCAGCCGTCGGCCGCCTGGCGTTGGGCATAGGCGACCAGCTGCAGGGCCAGCAGCTCCTGAGGACCGGGAGAGGCCGCGACCAGGTGGCCCAGCCGCGCGCCCTCATCGGCCACGAGCTCCGCGGCAGCCCGGTGCAGGGTGAAGCGGCGGGTGGGGGCGATCTGCTGGTAGACGGCAGCGGTCGCGCTGGGCTCCACGAAGTGCACCGCGGAGGGCTGCCGGTCCATGCTCAGGCGAAGCAGCCCGGCGGCGTGGCCCTCGTCGACGACGGGCAGGAAGTGGGACAGCCGCGCGAGAGCGGCCACCTGCTGCAGAGGCGCGTCCTGCCCCAGCACGGAGACGGCTTCGGCCATGCGCAGCAGCTCGGGAGAGGCTCGACGCAGCTGGGAGGCCACCCGGGCGCGCGTGCGCCGCGACGGAGGCAGCTTCGGCAGCCAGCCGTGCCATTGCTCCGAGGGGACCTCCCGGAGCAGCTCGATCACGGACTGCGGGTGGCCCTCGGTATGGCGCAGCAGCTCGTGGACCGTCGTCATGCTCAGCTCGGCGCCCACGATCTCGCGGCCCAGGGCGGCGACGGCCTCGGCCTCGAGCGGAGGCAGGTGCAGCACCTCGGTGGGATAGCCGGTCAGATGGTCGATGATCCCGGTCGGCAGCCCGTCGGCCTGGTCCAGGTCGACGGCGAAGAGGAAGAGCACCCGGCAGCTGTGCAGCCGCCGCGCGGCGAAGATCAGGATGCGCAGCGAGTCCTCGTCGAGCCACTGCAGGTCGTCGATCACGACGATCACCGGCCCGCGGTGCTGCTGGGCCTCCAGGTGGGTCTGCAGGGTCTGGGCGTAGTTCAGCGCCTGGTCGGGGGTGAGCCGCTCGACCACCTGCGAGGGCGGCTGCGGGCCGCCGTCGAACCCGGAGGGACTGCGCAGAGGGGCGCTGCCCATCAGCTGGGTGTAACCGGCCAACGGGAGCGCGGACTCCCAATCGCTGCCGCTGGCGGAGAGGACCGTGCGATTGCGGGACGCTGTCGGGGCGAGCAGCTCGCGCAGCAGCCTGGTCTTGCCGATGCCCACCGGCCCGGAGATCACTGCGGTGCGGGGATGACCGCGGCGCACCTCCTGGTAGAGCCGCAGGAGGTGCTCGAGCTGCGCATCGCGCCCGACGAGCGCGACATCGCCGGAGCTTCCGGTGGGTGCGTGGGGCATGGGCAGATCATAGCGATCACGTCTGCCCGGACATCCGGGCCCCCACCGGTCCGACGACGAGGGGCCGGCCGGCCCCGAGGGAGTCGACCGGCCCCGGGGGCTGCGTCCGGGGGCTCAGCCCTGGTCGCCGCCTCCCACCGGCAGCACGGAGCCGGTGATGTAGGAGGCCTCGTCGGAGGCCAGGAACACGATCGGCGCGGTCTGCTCCTCCAGGGTGCCGTAGCGCTTCATGAACGAGGAGTCGACGGTCTGGTCCACGATCGTGCGGTACCAGGCCTCCTCCTGCTCGGTCTCCGGGCCGGGCCCGCGCTGCACGGCCCGCGGCGGGGCGAGCGTTCCGCCCGGAGCCGTGGCCACGACGCGCACACCGCGTTCGGCGACCTCGAAGGCCAGCGCCTTGGTCAGGGCGTTGACGCCGCCCTTGGCCGCGGCGTACGGGACGCGGTTCAGACCGCCCGTGGCCACCGAGGACACGTTGACGATGGTCCCCGAGCCGGCCTCGAGCATGGGCCTGAGCACGGCGTGGCACGCGTACATGGTGGGGAACAGCGAGCGTCGGATCTCCTTGTCGATCTTCTCGACGTCGTACTCCTCGTACGGCCGGGCCCAGATGGTCCCGCCGACGTTGTTGATGAGCACGTCGATCCGGCCGTGGGCTTCGAGCGCGGCGGAGACGAACTGCTCCGCTCCCGAGGCCTGCTCCAGATCCACTCCCGTCACCGCGGTGGCCCGCCCGGCGCCGGAGCCGGCCTCCGCGCGCTCGTCGATGCCCGCGGCGACCTCCTCGGCGATCTCGGAGCGGTCCACGAGCACGACGGTGCCGCCTTCGGCGGCCACGCGCTCGGCCACCGCGCGGCCGATGCCCTGAGCCGCTCCGGTCACCACGACCACGCGGTCCGCGAAGCGGCCCGAGCTCAGGTGCGTGCGCTGCCCGGCCTCGGCCTCGACGGTCGGCATCCCGGAGACATCGGTGCCCGTGGCTCCGGGAGCGCCCGGGCCCTTGCCGTCCGCGGAGGCCATCAGCAATCCGCCCCGGCGGCCGTCTCCGGCTTCTCGTCGGCGGAGGTCTCGTGGGCGTCCACTGCCGTGTCCATGGTCTGCTTGGCCTGGACGGTGTGAGACTGGATCAGCTCGAGCGTCTTCTCGAGCTCACCGGCCCGCATGAGCTCCACGAGATCGTGGTGCTCCTGCGTGACGGTCTCGAAGATCACGCCGCCGTTCTCCAGGGCCTCGCGCATGTGGGAGGGGGTGTCCAGCCCCTGGTACGCCGCGAGCAGCGCGGGGTTGTCGGCGACCGTGAAGGGGTACTCGTGGAAGTCGTAGTTCGCGGCCACGAAGGCCTCGTAGTCCACGAGCTTGCAGTCCTCGACGGTGCCGTCGCACTTGTCCGCCAGGCGGCCCCAGTTGTCGAGCTGCTCCTCGGTGAGCTTGCCGATCAGCAGGCGGGCGGCGGCGGTCTCCAGCCCGGCGCGGGCATCGAGGTGCGCGGCGGTGTCCACCTTGCCGAACTTCAGGACGCCGGTCTCCATGGACGAGACCGCCTGCTCGGCGGAGGTGGACGAGTCGACCTCGTCGGGGGAGACCGGAGCGCCGGTCTCGTCGTCGCCGCCGGTCGTGCCCTTGGGGGCGAAGCGCTCGAAGTAGAAGTTGGCCGGGTTGACCTGCTTCTCGTCGAGCCAGGAGGACACGGCGTTGACCATGGGGGGCGGGCCGCACAGGTAGATGTCGACGTCGCCCTCGTTGAGGTGCTCCGGCTCGGTGATCTGAGTGACGTAGCCCGTGTGCGGGGCGGAGGTCCCCTCCTCGGAGGCGATGTAGTCCCAGGTGAAGTCGGAGAGCCGGTCCTCGTAGGCCTTGAGCAGGTCCAGGCCCACGATGTCCGCCTCGCGGGTCACGCCGTAGATCAGGTGCACCGGCTGATCGGTGCCGGATTCTGCGAGCTTCTCGAGGATCGACAGCAGCGGGGCCAGGCCGGTGCCGCCGGCCAGCAGCAGCAGCCGGCGCTTGGGCTCGCGGAGGAAGAACGAGCCGAAGGGGCCGGAGAACTCGATCTCATCGCCCTCCTGCGCGCGGTCGCGCAGGTACTCGGACATGGCGCCCTTCTCCGAGATGCGGACCATGAAGGTGGTCTCGTCGGTGTCCGGGCCGCTGGACATCGAGTACGAGCGGACCTCGTCGGTGCCGGGGACCTTGATGTTCACGTACTGGCCCGGCAGGAAGGAGAGCTCGTCCCGGTCGGGGATGTCGATGCCGAAGGAGATCGTGGAGTCCGAGTGGCGCTCGATCATGTCGACCTTGCCGTTGAACGTCACGGCGGAGGTCTTGGCGACCTCGGAGGTCGACGGGATGTTGATCGACATGTCCGACTCGGGGGTCGACTGGCAGGTGAGCAGGTAGCCCTTCTCCAGCTCGTCCTCGGTCATGGCGTCGTCGATGAAGTCGCCGGGATCGAACTCGCCGGACTCGCAGAACGACTTGCAGGTGCCGCAGGCCCCGTCGCGGCAGTCCGACGGGATGTTGATGCGCGCCTTGAACGCGGCATCCATGATCGTCTCCATGTCACCGACCTTGATGACCTTGGTGACGCCGTCCTCGAAATTCAGTGCGACCTGGTTGGGCATGGTCTTCTCCTCGTCCTCTGCGGCGCTGCGGCCGGCGCAGGAAAGCTCGTGGTCCGACGGCCGCGCGGGCGGGCTGCTCGCGCGGGGGTCGGGATTCGGGAAGGCCCGGGATGGCCCCGGGCGGGGGTGCGGGGCGCCGGGCAGACGGCGACTCGCGCGGGTTCGACAGGCGACACCCGAAAGCCCGCCGCCGTGCTCTGCGTCGGTCCGTGACGGAGGCAGATCACGGTCGGCGGGCCGGAGGGCGCCTGCGATCAGATCATGTAGACGTCGATCACCTGGTGGATGTAGTCGTTCTTGAGCACGACCTTCTTCTTGGTGATCTGGGGCTTGTCGCCGGCGAGGTCGATGTCGACCTCCGCGTGGCCCCAGTAGTACATGTCGTTGTTGTAGCGGAAGTAGCCGGTCAGCCAGTTGTACCGGACGTGGACGGTGTCGCCGTCGCGGCCCAGGACCTCGATGTCCGAGAGGTTGTGGTTGTGCCGCGGCTCCGGCAGCGACGTGGCCGACGAGCGGTCCGTCTTGATGCGGAAGACGCGGTCCTCGAGGCCGCCGCGGTTGGCGTAGTAGACCAGCGAGATCTCGGTCTGCGGATCCGTGGTCAGCTCGTGATCGTCGTCCCACGACGGCATCCAGTACTCGGCGTCCGGGTGGTAGCACTCGATCCAGGCGTCGAAGTCGCGGTCGTCGAGCAGGCGGGCCTCGCGGTGGAGGAAAGCGCGGACGGTCTCGAGGACCTGGATGTCCTCGATGCTCATGAGCTCAGCCATGTGGTGTCTCCTTCAGGTCTGGGGAATCGGTCTGCGAGGGGCGTGCGTCAGCTCGAGGCGGCCGCGGACTCCGCAGCCTCTGCCTCGGCGGCCTCCTCGGCCTGCAGGCCCGACTCCATGACCTCGTGCCAGTAGCCGTGCTGGATGGGGTAGAGGCCCTCGTCCTCGGTCTTGACGCCCGAGGCGAGCACGTTGTCCATGCCCAGCGCCTTGGCCTGCTCGTCCGGGCCCTGGATCTCGTGCTCCATGCCGCGGGTCATGTCGTTCCACTGCGCGCCCTTGGCCCAGTAGGTCTTGTTGCAGGAGCGGAACTCCTCGAGATCGTCCGGGGTGGCCATGCCAGAGGCGTTGAAGAAGTCCTCGTACTGGCGGATGCGGTTGGCGCGGTTCTCCTTGGACTCGCCGACCGGGGCGATGCAGTAGATCGTCACCTCGGTCTTGTCCGCGGACAGCGGGCGGAAGACGCGGATCTGCGAGGAGAACTGATCCATGATGTAGACGTTCGGGTAGAGGCACAGGTTGCGCGAGATGTTGACCATGAAGTTGGCCATCTCCTCGCCGTGCTTCTCCACGAGCTCCTCGCGGCGGTCCCACAGCGGGCGGTCCTTCGGGTTGCCCCACTCCTGCCACAGCAGCAGGTGGCCGTGCTCGAAGGAGTAGAAGCCGCCCTTCTGCTTGCCCCACTTGCCGGCGTCCATGGCCTTGGTGGTGTTGGTGGAGTCGCCCGAGGAGCGGCGCGAGGTGGTCGCGGCGTAGTTCCAGTGCACCGAGGTCACGTGGTAGCCGTCGGCGCCGTTCTCCGCCTGGACCTTCCAGTTGCCGTCGTAGGTGTAGGTGGAGGCGCCGCGCAGGACCTCGAGGCCGTCCGGGGACTGGTTGACGATCGAGTCGATGACCTTGGTGGCATCGCCCAGGTGCTCCTCGAGGGGCTTGACGTCCGGGTTCAGCGAGCCGAACAGGAAGCCGCGGTAGGACTCGAAGCGCGCGACCTTGGTGAGGTTGTGCGAGCCCTCCTTGTTGAAGCCCTCCGGGTAGGCGCCGTTGCGGCCGTCCTTGACCTTGAGCAGCTCGCCGCTGTTGCGGAACGTCCAGCCGTGGAACGGGCAGGTGAACGTGGTGCGGTTGTCCGTCTTGCGTCGGCACAGCATGGCCCCGCGGTGCGCGCAGGCGTTGACGATGCAGTGCAGCTGCTCATCCTTGTCCCGGGTGATCACGACGGGGGTGCGGCCGATGTTGGTCGTGTAGTAGTCGCCGACGTTCGGGATCTGCGACTCGTGGGCCAGGTAGATCCAGTTCCCCTCGAAGATGTACTTCATCTCGAGCTCGAAGACCTCCTCGTCGGTGAAGATCTCGCGCTTGGCGCGGATCACGCCGTTCTCGCGGTCGTCGATGACGGCGTTGTCGATGACGTCGTGCAGATGGCTCAGGTTCTCAGTCATGTCTCCTCCTGGAGTGTCGACCGGACCGTCCGGGATGTGCCCTGGGACGGGTGCGCGGCTCGCGCTTCCCACGATGCGTTCTTCGGGAATGCGGCGTGCCTCGATGATGAACCAAGTCTGGGGTTCGGTGACGGCGCTCACATCAGGGGAATGCCTAGTGGGGGGCAAGGGGTTCGAATATGTTGGTTCAAGAAGAGAAGCGACACGATTGATATTTGTGATATGAGCAATGAGTGACTTAGTCTTGGCTGTATCGCACATCACATGTGCGGCCGGATCCCTCGTCCCGGCAGGATGTCCGCAGGCCCTCCGGGCCCGCGGACTGGGGTGCCGCGGCTGACAGCCGACGGCGGGGACGGCTCCGCATCGACGCGGCGCAGCCATGGGCGGCGTGCTCGCGTCGGCAATCCGAACTATGTGGAGGTCGACATGACTGAAACCCGCAAGGAGCACGAGGGCACAGCCGTCGAGGCCGGCTCGCTCGCCACCCAGCGCTTCGCCGAGTCCGGCAAGCTCTCCGGCCTGGACGTCCCGGTCGAGCGCGTCGACGCGATCGCCTCGGACCTGGTCAACGCCCTGAACGAGATCGCCGTGAAGCACAGCGCCACGTACGAGGAGTTCAACGCGTTCAAGTCCTGGCTCATCAAGGTCGGCTCGGACGGCGAGTGGCCGCTGTTCCTCGACGTGTGGCTCGAGCACACCATCGAGGACATCAACTCCCAGGACCGTCCGGGCGTCGTCGGCACGATCGAGGGCCCGTACTACGTTCCGAACGCCCCGCAGATGCAGACCCCGGCCACGCTGGAGATGCGCGAGGACGAGGAGGGCACCCCCATCGTCTTCCAGGGCGACTTCACCGACACCGCGGGCAACCCGATCAAGGATGCGACAATCGAGATCTGGCATGCCGATGCCCAGGGCTTCTACTCGCAGTACGCCCCGGAGCTGCCCAAGTGGCTGTTCCGCGGCACTGTGGCCGCCGATGAGAACGGCCACTTCGAGATCCACACCAAGCGCCCGGCGCCGTACCAGATCCCCACCGACGGCGCCTGCGGCCAGCTGATCGCAGCCGCCGGCTGGCACGCCTGGCGCCCGGCCCACATCCACATCAAGGTCCACGCTCCGGGCTACCAGCTGGTCACCCAGCAGCTCTACTTCCCGGGCGACGTCCACAACGAGGATGACATCGCCGGCGCCGTGAAGCCCGAGCTGATGCTGGATCCGCAGGACAACCCGGACGCCCCCGGCGAGATGGCGACCTACAACTACGTCCTGGCCCGCGAGGGCGAGACCAAGTGATCAGCCTCCGCTGACCCCGCGACGCCGGCCAGGGGCGAGGTCCCGCTGGCCGGCTTCGCATCGCACGAGCCCTCGGGAGGCACCGATCCAGGTGCGACCGGGGGCTTCTGCGCCTCCGCCCGACGGGCGGAGAAATATGAATTGTCGATGTCTTGTCAGTGGGCTGAGGTGTCCCCTATATTGGGGGATGTCGCGCGTATCGGCCCGAGGACGTCCCCCGTATGTGTTCTCGGATGATTCCCGCGCGCGATGGTGCGTCCCGTTCCCCCGATGCGGACGCCAGAACGGGCCCTGCTGATCCCCCAAGCGGCAGGGCCCGTTCGCACACCCGGGGGCAGGATGCTCTTCAGCGTCGCTGGCCGCGGATCCAGGACGAGTCGTAGCCGGCGTCGGGACGTCGGCGCGGGCGGTCCTCGAAGCGCTCGGGGTACTCCTCGGCCCAGTCCACGCGGCGCAGCGGGGCGTCGTCGTCATCGTGGATGGTGAGGCGGGAGGCCGCCACGAGTCCGAAGCTCAGTCCGGCGAAGGTGACCAGGGTGGCAGCGCTGACCAGCCAGACGATCGTCCAGGGGGAGCCGGACTCCGGGGCGGTGCCGTCGGCCCAGAAGGCTGCGCCCAGGAAGACGAGGGCCAGGGCCAGCACCGCGGAGGGCAGCAGCCATAGCGCGCGGCCGCGGCGGTGCTCGCGAGCGGGCAGGCGCAGCCCTGCAGGCACGCCCATGCCCACGGCCAGGAATCCCGCAGCACCCATCACCGCAGGCAGCAGGCCCAGGGCTCCCAGGAGGCTCCGGCCCGTGGTGGACAGCGAAGCGCACAGCAGCAGGCCCAGGCTGATCATGGCCAGGGAGATCCCGCGCACGGCCCGGCGTCGCGCGCGGACGGTGCGCTCGTCCGTCGACGGCGCGTGCACGGAGTCCTCGGCCGGATCGGGGCGCTCGGTCACGGGATCACCTCCTGGTGGTTCTGATCCGCCCGCGGATCTGCGGCGGATCTGACCCGTCTTCAGGATACGACCGGAGCCTCGCGGGTCCCGGTGAGATCCATTCGGTAGAAGGTGGTGCCGTGCAGCGGGGCCCCGCCCACCCGCTCGAACTGGCGCGACGAGCCGCGGTTCTCCTCCACGATGAAGGTCACCAGCAGCCGGCGATACCCCTTCTCGCGCAGGCGGGACATGACCTCCTGGCTGAGCATCGACAGCAGGCCCTGGCCCTCGTGCTCCGCGCGCGTGCCCTGGACCAGCAGCAGGGCCTCGCGGCGGTAGCGCCGGTTGCGCACCAGCAGCTTGGCCTGGTCCCACAGGCGCATCCGGCCGCGCGCCTCGCGCACCGCGGGCGAGATGTTCGGGATGCAGATGAAGTGCGAGGCGATCCGCCCGGTGGCCCGATCGCGCAGCAGTCCCACGATCTCCAGATCCAGCATGATCGACAGGTCCTTGACCGAGGCGGCGAACTGCTGCTCGTCCATGGGTGTGAAGTAGTGCTGGCGGCCCATGGCCTCGTTCACGGCCGCGGCGATCTCTGGCAGGATGCCGTCCACGTCGCGGCGGCGCAGCTGCACGAGCTCCACGCCGCGGGCGTCGAGCTCGGCCGCCTCGGGGCGGCGCAGCTGCGCGCGGGTCAGGTCCACGCTCCAGGTCGCGCCCTCGGTCCAGCGCTCGAAGCCCAGGGCCTCGAAGCTGTCCGGGACGCGGCTCGGGTTCCAGGGCTGGTCCATGAACGTCGGCTGGGAGAAGCCGCTGGTGATCACGCCGCAGCGCTCCTGCCCGTCCAGGGCCACCGGGCCGAGCAGCTGCTGCTTGCCCATGGACCGCCCGCGCTCGGCGGCCCAGGCGGTCAGCGTCTCGAGGCAGGCGTGATCTGCGAACTCGGTGGCCCCGAAGAACAGGGTCGGCGTGCCCAGACGCTGCTCGAAGGCGTCGTGGGTGTGCACGGTCGAGCGAGCCCGCGCGGCCCCTTCCTGGTCGCGGACCAGGACCAGGTCGATGCGCCCCGGGTGATCCGCGGAGCCGTGGAACCAGCTGCGGATCGTCTCCTCCATGATCGGCATGTGCAGGTGGGCCGGGTGCAGCTCCCAGGGCAGGTCGATGAACTCCTGCAGCTGCGCCTCCGTCCGCACGATGTCGACGCGAAGTCTCTGGCTCACGGGGTGCTCTCCCTCTGGCCCGCGCGCAGCGGGTCGGGTGACGGTGGGGGTGTCGGGGTGTTCCCGCCGCCCGTGGGGGGGGGCAGGACGTCTGGCGGGATCGTACGGTATGCGCGAGCGTCCTCGGTCGTGAGGCGGGTCATGGGCACTGGCCGGATCTCTTTTGGTGACGTATCATCTAAACCAGGAACGGGTCGCCGGCCCCGCCGCAGCGCGGGGCTCGGGGCCGCAAGCGCACCACGATGGAGGAGAGCCATGAGCGAGCTGACGACAGCAGGCACCGAGCACAGCACCAAGGGCGCCTACGTGCACCAGGGCGAGGAGTTCGACCGGGACGCCAACTACATCGAGGACCGGATCGTGGCGGACCCGTCGTCGGCGCGGCTGAACGAGGGGGCGCAGGCCTGGCCGGTCGAGGCGGGGCGCTACCGCCTGGTCGCCGCGCGCGCCTGCCCGTGGGCCAACCGCACGCTGATCGTGCGCCGCCTGCTCGGGCTCGAGGATGCCATCTCGGTCGGGCTCCCGGGGCCCACCCACGACGTCCGCTCGTGGCGCTTCGACCTCGACGAGGGCGGGAAGGACCCGGTGCTGGGCATCGAGCGGCTGCAGGAGGCCTACTTCGCCCGATTCCCCGACTACCCCCGCGGCATCACGGTGCCGGCGATCGTGGACATCGAGACCGGTGCGGTCGTGACCAACGACTTCCCGCAGATCACGGAGGACTTCGCCAAGCAGTGGACGGCTCATCATCGCGAGGGCGCCCCGGACCTGTGGCCGGCTGAGCTCGAGGACGAGATGCGGGCGGTCATGAAGCGGATCTACACCGAGGTCAACAACGGGGTGTACCGCGCGGGCTTCGCCGGCTCGCAGGAGGCCTACGAGAAGGCCTACGACCGGCTGTGGACCGCCATGGACTGGCTCGAGGAGCGGCTGGCGGACCGGCGCTACCTGATGGGCGATCACATCACGGAGGCGGACGTCCGCCTGTTCACGACCCTGGTGCGCTTCGATCCCGTCTACCACGGCCACTTCAAGGCCTCGCGCAACAAGCTGTCCGAGATGCCCAACCTGTGGGCCTACGCCCGCGATCTGTTCACGACCCCCGGATTCGGCGACACCGTCGACTTCCAGCAGATCAAGGAGCACTACTACATCGTCCACGAGGACCTGAACCCCACGCAGATCGTTCCGGTCGGGCCGTCGCTGGAGAACTGGCTCGAGCCCCACGGCCGCGAGGCGCTGGGCGGCAGCCCGTTCGGCGACGGGACCGCCCCCGGACCCGTGCGCCCCGACGAGCGCGTGGATCCGGCGCACACGCCCCTGGCGGTCTGAGCCCGGGCGCCGACCCCGCGGCGCGACCTGCGCTCAGCGGACCGGCCCGGCTGGGGCGACGGCGGTACGCTGGTGGGTCGAGACCCGCCCGGCTGCCGCGCAGGCCCCGCCCCCGCCGCCGGGCCGCCCCCACTCCCCTGAAGGATGATTCCGTGACCCCGTACCGCAATCAGCGAGCCGCCGCTCTGCCGGCCCGGCTCTCCCGCTCCGTGCTGCTGGTCGGAGCCGGCGATCCCTCGGCCTTCGTCCCGGCGCTGGCCTCGGAGGCCGACTCCGTCATCTTCGATATCGAGGACGGCCTGCCCGAGGGGCAGAAGGAGCAGGGGCGGGCCGATGTCGTCGAGGCGCTGAACCAGGGCGCGGGCGCGTGGGTGCGGATCAACGACATCCACTCCGAGCACTGGCAGGCGGACCTGGATGCGCTGTCCGGGGCGCGCAACCTCCGCGGGATCATGCTGGCCAAGACCGAGTCGTCCGATCACATCACGCGCACCGCCATGATGATGCCGGCCGGCACCCCGGTCATCGCGCTCATCGAGTCTGCGCTGGGCCTGGTGAACGCGAATGACATCGCCCGGGCCCCGGGCGTCTTCCGCCTGGCCTTCGGCGTGGGCGATTTCCGCCGCGACACCGGTGCCTCCGGCGACCCCATGGCCCTGGCCCATGCCCGCTCGACCCTGGTGGTGGCCTCCCGCGTGGGCGGTCTGCCCGGCCCGATCGACGGCCCGACCCCCGGCGCCTCCGGCGAGCAGCTCGACGAGGCCTGCCGCGTGACCCAGTCCATGGGCATGACCGGCAAGCTGACCCTGGATCCGGCTCAGACCGAGGCGATCAACTCCGGACTGGCGCCCTCGGAGCAGGAGATCGCCTGGGCCCGCGAGCTGCTCCACGAGCACGAGTCCGGCATGCCCGGGACCATGGACGGCAGCTACCTGCCGCGCCTGGCCCGCGCCCGCAAGGTCTCGGATCTCGCCGCGACCTACGGCCTCTGGAACCGCTGACCCGACTCCGACGAGCCCTCGCCGCGCGCGACGAGGGCTCGTCGGCGGTGTGAGGGTCGACTCGTCGGGACGATGGAGCCGACCGATACGATGGCGGCATGGATCAACCCCAGGAGCGCTTGAGCACTTCCACAGGACCCACCAGCACCGGCGGCAGTCCGTCCGGGCAGACGCTGCGGCGCCTGGCCGAGCAGCTGGGCGTGAGCACCAGCTACGAGGGCTTCGACGGCCAGGAGGCGCAGGTCCCGGACGCCACGCTGAGCTCGGTGCTCACGGCCCTGGATCTCGATGTCTCCTCCGAGCGGGCCGCGCTGGACTCCCTGCAGGAGCACCTGGACGCCCCCTGGCGCAGGCTCCTGCCGCCGGTGGTGATCGCCGTCGAAGGCCGCGACGACTCCTTCCCCGTGCACGTCCCCTCCGGCAGCGAGCCCACCGTGGAGCTCTTCGCGGGAGAGCGGACCCGGCCCCTCGAGGCCGTGCCCGGAAGCCTGAGCACCCGGGAGATCGACGGGTGCCCGGTCGATCGCATCCTCTACCGCATCCCCTCCGATCTGGCCCCGGAGTGGTACGAGCTGCGCGCCAGCGCCCCGGAGATCGATCACGGGGTGCCCACCGAGGTCGAGCTGGCGGTGACGCCCGCCCGCCTGTCCACCACCGATCGGCTGCAGGACAAGCGCCGCTGGGGCTGGGCCGTGCAGCTCTACTCCGTGGCCTCGAACCGGACCTGGGGCGTGGGCGATCTCAACGACCTCGCGGGCTTGGCCGCGATCGGCGGCGAGCAGGGCGCGGACTACATCCTGATCAACCCCCTGCACGCCTCCGAGCCGGTGCCCCCGCTGGAGGCCTCGCCCTACCTGCCGGTGACCCGGAGGTTCTTCAACCCGCTGTATCTGCGCATCGCGGGCATCCCCGAGATCGTCTACCTCCGTCCCGGCGACGCCGAGGTCGTCCAGACGCTGGATGCCATCCAGCGGCGCAGGATCCTCGAGGTCGACGACGTCGAGCGGGACTCCGTCTACGCCGCCAAGCTGAAGGCGCTGGAGCTGCTCTACACCGTCCGCCGCTCAGCACAGCGCCAGCAGCAGCTGCGCCGCTTCGCCGCCGAGGGCGGGCAGCAGCTGCAGGACTTCGCGCTGTGGTGCGCGATCCGAGAGGAGATCGGAAAGGACTCGCCGCTGTGGGAGGACGAGGCCGCCGGTCCGGACTCGCCGTACGCCGTCGAGGCCCGCACGCGCCTGCAGGGCCGCGTCCACTTCCACATCTGGCTGCAGTGGCTGCTCGACGAGCAGCTTGCCAGCGCCCAGCACGCTGCGGACTCGGCGGGCATGGCGATCGGCGTGATGCATGACCTGGCCGTGGGAGTGTCCAAGGACGGGGCCGATGCCTGGTCGCTGAACCGGTCTCTGGCTCGGGGAGTCTCCGTGGGCGCTCCCGCCGACATGTACAACCAGCAGGGACAGGACTGGAGCCAGCCGCCGTGGCATCCGTTCCGTCTGGCGGAGGCCGGCTACCGCCCGTGGCGGGAGATGCTGCGCGGGATCTTCCGCCACGCGGGCGGCATCCGGATCGACCACATCATGGGTCTGTTCCGGCTGTGGTGGATCCCGGAGGGCAACAGGGCCTCCGAGGGCGCCTATGTCTACTACGACCACGAGGCCATGCTCGGCATCCTGGCGCTCGAGGCCCAGCGCGCGGGCGTCGTCGTGGTCGGCGAGGACCTCGGCACGGTGGAGCCCTGGGTGCGCGAGGAGCTGGCGGCCCGCGGCGTGCTCGGCACCTCGGTGCTGTGGTTCGAGACCGAGGGCGACGGCCCCAAGGACCCCCGCGACTACCGCGTGGAGACCATGGCCTCGGTGGGCACGCACGACTTCCCGCCGACCGCCGGCTACCTCCAGGGCGTCCAGGTGGACCTGCGCGATGAGCTCGGACTGCTCGAGCGGCCCGTCGAGCAGGAGCGAGCCGAGGCTCAGCAGACGCTGCAGCGCTGGCTCGACGCCGTCCGGGCCGAGGGCCTGCTGCCCGAGGAGGCGAGTGAGCAGCAGACCGTCGAGGCACTGCACGCCTACCTGGGACTGGCGCCGTCGCTGCTGCACTGTGTCCAGCTCGTCGACGCCGTGGGCGAGCGCCGCGTGCAGAACCAGCCCGGCACGACCGATGAGCAGCACCCCAACTGGCGCATCCCGCTGGCCGATGACGAGGGCCGACGCGTGCTGCTCGAGGAGATCCAGGGCTCGGAGCGCGTGCGCTCGCTGTCCGCGGTCATGAATCGGGCCCTCGGGCGCGGGATGCGCAGGCAGAACCGCGAGGGCGCGCCCTCGCAGCCGCGGACCATGGACCCGGACGCCCCCACCGCGCCGTGGACCACCGGCTCCGTGAGCCCCGTCGAAGGCTGAGCCGCGCGGCAGGGTGTGGGTGATCCCACCCCCTGCCGGTTGGTCTTCCGCGCCGTGTCGACTAGACTCGCCTCTCGTCCCATCCCTGTCTCGGGCCCGATCAAGGCTCCGGACGGCACCCGGGGAGGGGCGGCATCCTCCTTCACCGGGGGATGCGGAAAGTTGCGGGCAACCCGGCGTCAACCTACTATCTAAGGCTGTCGTGTGGTGGAGTCCACCTTCCGGCACCAAGATCTTCACCGTCGTCATGGCGGACCCCTGACGGTTACCCACCGTGCCGGGCCCGAGTGCGGGCCCTGGGTTCATGAACGGTGGCTGTACTCAGGTGACGGGACGCCCTGGCCGCTGCCGCAGTTGCATCCGTGCATCAGCGCGCACCACAGCGTGCCGTCATTCGTCGACATTTGGAGGAGAGCACAATGGCAGCGTATTGCCAGGTGACCGGAGCTCAGCCGGGCTTCGGGCACACCATCTCGCACTCGCACCGCCGCACCAAGCGCCGGTTCGACCCGAACATCCAGAAGAAGCGCTACTGGGTCCCGTCCCTGCGCCGCAACATCACGCTGAACCTCAGCGCCAAGGGCATCCGCGTCATCGACGCCCGCGGCATCGATGCTGTCGTCGCCGAGATGCAGGCACGAGGGGAGAAGTTCTGATATGGCCAAGGATAAGGACGTCCGTCCCATCATCAAGATGAAGTCCACCGCCGGCACCGGGTACACCTACGTGACCCGCAAGAACCGTCGGAACAACCCGGATCGCATCGTGCTGAAGAAGTACGACCCGGTCGCCCGCAAGCACGTCGATTTCCGCGAGGAGCGCTGAGATGGCCAAGAAGTCCAAGATCGCCAAGAACGAGCAGCGCAAGGTCATCGTCGCCCGCTACGCCGACAAGCGCGCGGAGCTCAAGAAGACCCTGATCGACGAGAACGCCTCGGACGAGGCTCGCGAGGCAGCTCGTCTGGGCCTGCAGAAGCTTCCCCGCGACGCTTCGCCGGTCCGCGTGCGCAACCGCGACCAGATCGACGGCCGCCCGCGCGGCACCTTCCAGAAGTTCGGGATCTCCCGTGTGCGCTTCCGGGACATGGCTCACAAGGGCGAGTTGCCGGGCATCACCAAGTCGAGCTGGTAATTTCCCGTTCGGCGGGCATCTCCCGATGAGATGCCACTGAGTAGACCCCAATCTTCAGGAGGACTGCAGTATGGCTAAGAACCGCAGCGAGATCGTCGCCGAGATCGCCGAGAAGGCCGACACCACCCAGGCGCAGGTGAACGGCGTCCTGGACGCCCTCTTCGAGGTCCTCGAGACCTCCGTCGCTCAGGGCGAGAAGGTCACCATCCCGGGCTGGTTCTCCGTCGAGCGCACCGTCCGCAAGGCGCGCACCGGACGCAACCCGCAGACCGGCGAGTCCATCGAGATCCCCGAGGGCCACTCGGTGAAGCTCTCGGCCGGCTCCAAGCTGAAGGCTGCGGCCTCCTCCAAGTGATGCCGCGCGGCTGAGCAGCAGGACTGCTGCCCGGCCCGAGCGCCTCAGGGCGGCTCCCCCTCGGGGGAGCCGCCCTGAGGCGTTTTCGGACCAGGCGGTGCTCCGCGTCATGGCCCGGCAACCGGCCCCCGCGGATTCGCGGGGCGGACGCGGCGCGCGGCATACTGTGGGGCATCTGCCCGGGCGGTCGAGGCCCCGCCGCCCGGAAGTCCGCATCGCCGCCCGGAGGCCCGAAGGAGGGACGCTCGCCGTGATCACCGCGCGCTCCCTCCGACTGCTGCGCGGCTGGACCGCGGCCGCGGTGGCCACGGGTGCAGCCGCCCTGGCCCACACCGCCGCCGGAGGCCCGTGGCCGTCGCCGCTGCTCGTGGCCCTGTGCCTCGCGCTGTCGGCGCCGGTGTGCATGCTCCTGGCCGGACTGCGGCTGCCCGGGCTGGGGCTGACGCTGTCCGTCGCCGTGTCGCAGCTGCTGTTCCACGGACTGTTCTCCGTGTCCGGGAGCATGTCCGCAGCCGTCGATCACACCTCGCACGCCGGGCACCTGGGTGCCGCCTCCGACGGCCCGGAGCTGGTCCTGAGCGCCACCGGAGCCATGGTCCACGACCACGCGGCGCTCGAGGCGCTCGGAGTCAGCTCCTCGAGCGCCGCATGGCTCATGCCCGTCCTGCACGCTGCGGCCGGGATCGTGACCGTGCTGGTGCTGCGCCACGGCGAGAAGCTCGCCCTGCGGGCCGCGGCCACGCTGCTGATCCGTGCTCGAGCACTGATCTCGCGGATCGGGGACCCGCTCGTCATCGCCGCATCCGCATGGCGCTGCGCACCGATGGGCTCGGCCGTGCCGCGTCTCGCCCAGGTGATCCTGGCCGCACTGCGCTACCGGGGTCCGCCCGTGCGGATGCTCGCCATCTGATCCTCCGCGCTCCACGTCGAGCCGCGCGCTCCGGAGTGCGCCTGAGACCGCACCGGCGCGTCGGCCCGTGGACGTCGCGGCCCCTCACGGGTCCAGCGGCTTCTGCCTGCGGACGATGGCGAGATGCGCAGCTCCACGCCGAGCGGGCCAGCACCGGCACCGGATCGGCTCCATCACAGCATCATCGCCGCCCCTCCATTCCCTGAAGGGCATGTCCGAGGCGCGGCGGAGGAGGAACTCCATGTCCATCAGCAAGCACACCATGAGCGCGGGGGCCGGATTGGCCGCTGCCGCGCTGATCGCCATGCCGGCACCGGCGCTGGCGCACGACAGCCTCACCGGCTCGAGCCCCGAGAGCGGGGCCTCGAGCGCTGAGGCTCCCCAGGGGATCGATCTGACGTTCTCAGCGGCCCCGCAGGACATCGGCCTCGATATCCGCGTCAGCGGGCCCGACGGCTCGGACGTGACGGACGGCGAGCCCGAGATCCAGGGCACGACGGTCACCCAGCCCCTGTCGGATCAGGCGGACGAGCCGGGCGAGTACTCCGTCGTGTGGCGGGTGGTCTCCTCCGACGGGCACCCGATCGAGGGCGCCTACGACTACACGGTCGAGGGCGGGGAGGCCAGCGCCTCGCAGGAGCCCGCAGGCGGGGAGCCGGCCGCGGGGTCGTCGTCCGCCGGGGCCTCCGGCGCGGCGCAGGCCCCGGAGCCGGCCTCTTCGGACGCGGACGACGCCCCGACCGAGGGGCAGGACGACGACCAGCCTTCGTCCGACACCGGGGACGAGTCGTCCTCCGGCACAGCCCTGTGGCTGCTGATCGGCGGCGGCGTCGTCGTGCTGGGTGCCGTCGCTGCGGCCGTCGTGATGATGCGGAGGATGGGGCGATGAGCGCGCAGGCAGCCGCGCGGCGGCGCCTTCTGCCCGCTGCGTCCGCCGTGGGCGGCCTGCTCCTGCTGTCCGGCTGCGCCGTGGGACAGGACGCCCTGGACGGCGACTCGGCCTCCAGCAGCGCCTCGAGCAGCGCCGAGGCGCAGGGCGGCGATCAGCTGAGCGTCGAGCAGCCCTGGATCAAGGCGGCCGATAGCGGGATGACCGCCGCCTTCGGGCAGCTGCGCAACGACGGCGACACCGCCGTCACCCTGACCGGAGCCTCTGCCGACGGCATCGCGGGCGAGGTCGAGCTGCACGAGACCGTCGCGGATCCGGAGACCGGGGCCACCAAGATGCAGGCGCTGGAGGACCCGATCGTGATCGAGCCGGGGGAGACCGTGACCCTCGAACCGGGTGGGCAGCACATCATGCTCATGGATCTGCAGTGCGCCCCCATGGCCGGCACCGAGGTGAGCGTGCAGCTGCAGTTCGAGGGCGGTCAGGAGCAGAGCCTCCGGCTGCCCGTGCGCGACTACGCCGGTGCCAAGGAGGAGTACGCACCGGGCGAGGAGCCCACCGCCGGTGAGAGCCCGGAACATGCCGACGAGAGCATGGAGGGCATGGATCACGGTGACATGGCGGGGATGGAGGACTCCTCCTCGGAGGCGCTGCCCATGTGCGAGGAGGCTGCGTGACACAGCGCCGTCCCGATCCTGCTGCGCGCTCCCGCGGCGCGCAGCAGGGCCCGGTCGAGGCCCAGGGCGGCTCAGCGCAGCCGCCCTGGGCTGCGGCCGGGGCGCCTCAGGGCGAGTCCCGTCCCGCGCGGGGCCTGTCCCGGCGCGGGCTGTTCGGCGCAGGCGGCGCCGTGGGAGCTGCCGCTGCGGCTGGCCTGGGCGCTGTCGGTCTGGGCGCCTCCAGGCTGTCCGAGCCGACGCGCTCGGGAGGCTCGAACGCTCAGGCGGAAGAGGCTCAGCCCGCGTTCATCGGCGACATCGCCGAGGACTTCCACGGCGAGCGCCAGGCCGGCATCGACACCCCCGCGCAGGGCTTCGCGGCCTTCCTGGGCATCGATCTGACCGAGGGCACCACGCGCGAGGACCTGCGCCGCATGCTCGTCGTGCTCACCCAGGACGCCGCCGAGCTGACCGAGGGCCAGGCCCCGATCGGCGACCAGGAGCCCGAGCTGGCGCTGAACCCGTCGAGGCTCACGGTGACCTTCGGCTTCGGGTCGGGGCTGATGCGGATCCTGGCCCCGGCGGCCGCCCCGTCGTGGCTGGCCCCGCTGCCGGAGTTCTCGATCGATCAGCTGCAGCCGCGCTGGAGCGACGGCGACCTGCTGCTGCAGCTGTGCTGCGAGGACCCGCTGACCCTGGCGCACGCTCAGCGCGTGCTGCTCAAGGACGTCCGAAGCTTCGGGCAGGTGCGCTGGGTGCAGGACGGGTTCCGCACCGCCGCCGGAGCCGAACCCGCGGGCACCACGCCGCGCAACCTGTTCGGGCAGGTCGACGGCACCGTCGACACCGCCGCAGGCACGCCCGAGCACGAGAGGATCGTGTGGGGCCAGGGCGAGGACGCGTTCGAGCCCTGGATCCAGAACGGCACCTCCCTGGTGCTGCGCCGGATCCACATGAACCTGGACACCTGGGACGAGGTCGACCGCATCGGGCGCGAGGACGCCGTGGGACGCACCTTGGACACCGGGGCGCCCCTGACCGGTGAGCACGAGCACGACGAGCCCGACTTCGAGGCCACGACCCCCGTGGGGTTCCCCGTGATCTCGGACTACTCGCACATGCGCCGGGCGCGGCACCCCGATGAGCGGGTGCGCATCCACCGACGGGTCTACAACTACGACATGCCCGTCAGCGGGGCCTCCGGGTTCTCCCGACCCGACGAGACGGAGGGCGGGGTCAGCGACTCCGGTCTGCTGTTCGCGTCGTATCAGTCGGATCCGGCCCAGCAGTTCCTCCCGATCCAGCAGCGCCTGGACGAGCTCGACATGCTCAACACCTGGACGGTGCCGACCGGGTCCTCGGTGTTCGCGATCCCGCCGGCCTGCGAGCCGGGCGGATTCGTGGGGGAGCAGCTGTGGTGAGACCCTCGGGACAGCGCTGTCCGGCGGAGGCCCCGAACGCGGGCCCCGGTCGGCCGGCAGCAGATGGATGGAGGTGCGCCGCGACGGCGCGCCCAGCAGCACAGGCCGCGGCGCAGACGGCGCCGGCCGGGAGGACAGCATGAGCAGCACGGCGAACTCGACCGGGACCGCGCAGCAGCGGCGGTCGGGGCGAGGCCCCGCCCTCGGAGGCGGATCCTCGCCCTCCACCGGGCCCGGGGTCGTCCACGGCCTCTCGCCCTGGTGGATCGCAGGGGTGATCGTGGTGGTGCTGCTGTCGCTTCTGGGCGCCCTGGCCTTCTCGGGCGCCTCCGCCCCGCAGGAGGTCGCCGATCCGGGAGCCGCAGTGCGCTGGGGTCTGCCGATCGCCGAGGCGCTGCGGGACACGGGCATGATCGTCGCGCTCGGGTCCGTGCTGCTGGCCGTGTCGGTGCTCCCGCACCGGCAGCGCTCGGGGCGGGGCCGCTCGCCTCGGGCCCGCGCGGGGGAGCAGGAGCCCGAGTCCCCGCTGTTCGCGCGCACCGTCGCTCTGGCCGGGGCGTCGTCGATCGTGTGGACCGTGGCCTCGGTCGCGGTGCTGATCCTGACCTATGCCGATGTCTCCGGGGTGCAGCTGTCCGCCAGCTCGGACTACACGCGCCAGCTCGTGAGCTTCGCGACCGAGATCCCCACGGGGCAGGCGATCGCCGTGGGCACGATCGTCGCCGCCGTGACCACGACCCTGCTCTTCGGCCTGCGCTCCCGGCTGGGACTGGCCGCGGCCATGGCGGTCGGCTGCCTCGCGATCGTGACCATGGCCCTCAACGGCCACAGCGCCGGCGGCGACGATCACATGGGCGCGGTCAACTCCCTGGGTCTGCACCTGCTCGGCGTCTGCCTGTGGGCCGGCGGCCTCGCCGCTCTGGCGTGGATCTCGCCGCAGCTGGCCGCGGACACCACCACTACGGCACTGCCGATCGGCACGCGCGGGCGCCGCGGCGCCGAGTCCGGGCAGGCCGCCCGAGGCCGAAGCGTCCCCACCATCGCCGTGGTCCTGCATCGCTTCTCGACCCTGGCGCTGTGCTGCTATGTCCTCGTGCTGGCCTCCGGGATCATCAACGCCGGGGTGCGCATCGGCACCTGGGAGCAGCTCACTAGCGACTACGGGGTCCTGGCACTGCTCAAGCTCCTGCTGACCCTGCTGCTGGGCGTGGCCGGTCTCATGCACCGCCGCGCAGTGATCCCCGCGCTCGAGGAGGGGAAGGTCTCGGGGCGCCGAGCCGTGTGGCAGGTCATCCTGGGCGAGCTCGTGCTCATGGGCGCGCTGATCGGCGTCGCTGTAGCACTCGGCAACTCGGCGCCGCCGGTGCCCGAGGAGCTCTCCGACAACGCCTCCCCGGCGCGCATCCTCACGTTCTACGAGCTGCCGCCGGCGCCGACGCCCGAGGGCCTGGTCACCATGTGGCGCTTCGACTGGCTGTGGGTCGCGGTCATCGCCGTGCTGGGCCTGTCCTACGCCTGGGCCCTGTGGAAGCTCGCGCGCACCGGCGGGCGCTGGTCGCCCCTGCGCGCAGTGTCCTGGTTCGCGGGCCTGGCCCTGCTGATGTACGCGACGTCCGGCGGTCTGGCCATCTACGCGCGGGTGCTGTTCTCCGCGCACATGGTCGAGCACATGTCGCTGACCATGATCATCCCGGTGTTCCTGGTCCTGGGCTCGCCCGTCACCCTGCTCCTGCGGGCCCTGGAGCCGCGCCAGGACGGCACTCGCGGACCGCGCGAGTGGATCCTGCGCCTGGTCCACTCCACCTGGGGCAAGGTCGTCACGCATCCGATCTTCGCCTCGGTGAACTTCGCGGCCTCGATCGTGATCTTCTACTTCACGGACCTGCTGTCGGTCACGCTGCGCTACCACGTGGGCCACGAGTTCATGATGGCCCACTTCCTGTTCACCGGGTACATGTTCGCCCTGGTGCTCGTGGGCCAGGACCCCATCCCGTACCGGCCGCCGCACTTCATGCGACTGGTCCTGCTGATCGCCACGATGGTCTACCACGCGTTCGTGGGCGTCACCATCATGGGCATGGACACGCTGCTGGAGGCCTCCTGGTTCGGCAACATGGGCCGCCCCTGGGGAGCCTCGGCGATCGAGGACCAGCAGACGGGCGGAGCCCTGATGTGGGGCATCGGCGAGCTGCCCACGGCCATCCTGGCCGTCGTCGTGGCCATTCAGTGGGCCATGGACGGCAAGCGCGAGAACCGCCGGGTGGATCGCGAGGCGGATCGCACCGGCGATGCCGAGCTCGAGGCCTACAACGAGATGATGCAGTCGCTGGCCGAGCGCGAGCGCCGCTGAGCCGGACGGAATACCCCGGCGCCCGCCGGGGGTTGTCACGACGGGGCAGGACCGAGCGATCGGGCCCCGCACGAGACGAGCACGAGGAAGAGGACCCCAGATGAGCGCGCAGTCCCGCGTCCGAGCATCCGCCCTGACAGGCCGCAGCTGGCTGAACACCGGCGGCGAGCAGCTCGACTGGCAGAAGCTGCGCGGCAAGATCGTCATCCTGGACTTCTGGTCGTTCTGCTGCATCAACTGCCTGCACGTGCTGGATGAGCTGCGTCCGCTGGAGGAGCGCTTCTCCGACGTCCTGGTGACGGTCGGCGTGCACTCGCCCAAGTTCGAGCACGAGGCCGATCCCGAGGCCCTGGCCTCGGCGGTGGACCGCTACGAGATCCACCACCCGGTGCTCGATGACCCCGAGCTCGGCACCTGGGACGCGTACACCGCGCGCGCCTGGCCGACCCTGGTGGTCGTGGATCCCGAGGGCTACATCGTGGCCCACCTCTCGGGGGAGGGCCACGTCCAGGGGATCGTCTCGCTCGTCGAGCAGCTCGTGGAGCAGCACGAGGCGGCCGGCACGCTGCACCGCGGCGACGGTCCCTACGTCCCCCCGGAGATCACCGACGGCGACCTCCGCTTCCCGGAGAAGGCCGTGGCCCTCGAGGACGGCTCCGTGCTGGTGGCCGACACCGGCCACCACCGCCTGGTCCGCATGGCCGCCGACCTGCAGACCGTGCGCTCCGTGATCGGCGACGGCACCCGCGGCCACGCCGACGGCGGCCCCGAAGAGGCGCACTTCAACGAGCCGCGCGGGCTCGCGCTGCTGCCGCAGGGCGTCCGCGAGCAGGTGGGCTATGACGTGATCGTGGCCGACACCGTGAACCACCGCCTGCGCGGCGTGCGCCTGTCCGACGGCGAGGTCACGACCCTGGCGGGCAGCGGCGTGCAGCGCCTGCTGGATTCGGAGCGGGCCAAGGGCGTGGACGCCGATCACATCGATCCTGAAGCCGACCCGCGGGACGTCGCGCTGTCCTCGCCGTGGGACACCGTGTGGTCCACGGCCGCCGACACCCTGGTGGTGGCCATGTCCGGCACGCATCAGATCTTCACCTTCGATCCGCGCACCGGCGAGCTGGCCGTGGCGGCGGGCACCGGCGACGAGGGCCTGGTCGACGGGGATCCCTCGCAGTCCTGGTTCGCGCAGACGTCGGGGCTGGTCGAGGCCCCGGACGGCACGATCTGGGCGGCGGATTCCGAGTCCTCGGCGCTGCGCTCCATCGCGGTGGCGGACGGCGCCCTCTCGGGCGTGGCCACGGCCGCGGGGCTCGGCCTCTACGACTTCGGCTTCCGCGACGGCGACTCGACCCAGGCGCGCCTGCAGCACCCGCTCGGCGTCGCGGTGCTGCCCGACGGCTCGATCGCCGTGGCCGACACCTACAACGGCGCCATCCGGCGCTGGGATCCCGTCGAGGGACAGCTCTCCACGCTCGAGCGCGACTTCGACGAGCCGTCGGACCTGCTGGTCGACCCCTCGGGGGAGACCCCCGAGCTGATCGTGGTGGAGACCAACCGGCACCGCCTGGTGCGCCTGCCCGTTCCGGAGAAGCTGCTGCAGGTCGACGAGGGCGCCTCCGTCTCCCAGCGCAGCCGCACCCCGATCGCCGGCGGCACCATGACGATCGACGTCCGCTTCGCCGCCCCCAGCGGCCAGAAGCTCGACGACCGCTGGGGAGATCCCACGCAGCTGAAGCTGTCGGTCTCCCCGGCCGAGGCGCTGGTCGACGGCGGCGGCGCCGCCCAGGGCCTCAAGCGCGAGATCACGCTCGCCGATGGCGTCACCGAGGGCGTCCTGCACATCACCGCCCGCGCGGCCGCCTGCGACGGCGAGCCCGGCGGCGAGATCCCGGACCACGCCGCCTGCCACCTGTACCAGCAGGACTGGGGGATCCCGTTCACGGTCGCCGAGGGCGCCGAGGACTCCCTGGTGCTGGATCTGCGCGGTCTGAACGCCTGACCCCTCCCACCCGGCCTCCCGCGCCTGTGTGCCTGGATGCCGCATGCGCGGCGCGGAAGCGCATGCGGGCAGCAGGTGCGAGGGGCTCAGCGGCGGGTGACCTTCACGCTGTCGTCGCTGACGGCCAGATCGGCCTGGTAGGTGAAGGGCACCGACTCGGTGACCTCCTCGGTGGTGCCGTCGAACAGGTCCACGGAGGTGAACGAGACCTCGGCCATGCCCTTCGCCGAGCCCAGGGCCCAGTCCTTGCCGCCGTCCACGCCGATCGTCACCGGCGGCTCGGGCTGCTTGGTGATGCTCCAGGTGACGTCGCCGTCCACTCGGCCGTCGAAGTCGTAGGAGAACGGGCAGTCGGTCGGGTACAGGCTGGACTGCTCGGTGCAGGTGCTCAGGTCAGCGGCGATCTGCTCGGAGATCTCGGTCTCCAGAGCCTCCGACGGGGTGGCCTCCAGCGCGATGGTCTCGGTCTGGGCCTCGTCCGTCAGGACGACCGAGGCAGGATCGGTGTCGACCCAGCGCGAGGCGTAGGAGGCCGAGTAGACACCGGGCGGGAAGGCTGCGAAGCGCTGCTCGGACTCCGGCAGCGCCGCCGAGGCTCCGTTGAGATCGGCGCTGGTGGCCCCGGGCATGGACACGGTGACCGAGGGGAGCTCGGATTCCTCGAAGCCCCACACCGTGAAGAAGCCCCACTGGGTGTCCACGGGCACCAGGCGGTACTCGGAGGCATGCGGCTGACCGTCCAGGGTGAAGTCGGCGCGCACCACGGCCTCCTCCGAGTCCTGGGAGACGGTCGAGATCTCGAGGTCCTCGAGCGCCTCGGTGGCCGCGGCCAGCGGCTCGCCGTCGAGCAGGACGGCATCGTCGTCGGGATCGACCTGCGCATTGAGCAGGCCCAGGGCGCGGGCGCCGTCGCCGTCCTGGAGGCTCTCGAAGTAGGCACGGACGTCCGTCTCCGGGCCGTACATGTACTTGTTGACCAGCGAGATCGTGATCCACGCGGCAGCCATGGCGAGCACGAGAAGGACCAGCCACATGCCGATCGCCCTGCGCACCGCCGTGTTCTGATCCATCCTCCTTACGCTAGTCGACGACACCGCCCGCGCTTCGAAGGAGCCGCACTCCATGGCCGAGTCCATCCGCCAGATCCCCGCGAAGTACGGCACCGCCGAGCGGGTTCTGCACCCTCGCATCGGCTCGATGGGCCGGCGTCTGCTGGCCTGCCTGCCCGCGGTCGTGCTCGGGCTCCTGTGCCTTGCCGTGCTGGGGGTGCGGCGGCCGGCGCCCATGGGGATCATCGTGCTGGTCATCGTCATCATCGGCTGCGCCGTCAGCGCGTGGCGCTGGCTGCGGCCCGTGACCGTGGCGATCACGCCCACCCATGTGCTCGGCTCGCGCACGATCGGCTTCCACACGATGGAGCGGTCGAAGATCGAGCGGCTGGTGGTCGTGGACTCCCTGCGCCGCCCGGCGCGCACCGGCTCCGACGGGACCAAGCGCCGCCGCGGCGTCGCTCGGCCCTACCTGTGGGCGGCCGACGACGCGGGGCGGCGCCTGTTCCGCATGGATGGGACGATCTGGGACCGGAAGTCCATCGACCGCCTCGTGGAGCACCTGGGGGTGAAGACGGAGCGCTTCGCCCAGGCCAGCCCAGCGCACATGGCGAAGACCTGGCCGCGGCTCGTGGGCCCCTTGATGCGCTTCCCGTGGCTGCGTCCCCTGCTCACGGGTCTGGCGGCGATCGCCGCGGTCCTGCTGCTGGTGTGGATGGCCTGGAACCAGGGCTGAGCCGCCGGCCCCGCCGGATCGCCATGCGGGAGTCAGGCGGACGGCCACCCTGCGACCCGGCACGACGACAGCGGCCGGTCCTCCCGTGAGGGGAGGCCCGGCCGCTGTCGTCAGGCAGGAGGCGGGTCAGGCCTGATGGTCGCGCATCCGCGCGATGTCGGCCTTGCGCTCCTCGTTGGCCTCGCGGGTCAGCTCGGCGCCGGCCTCCTCGTCGCGGGTGAGGTTCTCGCCGGTCTGCGGGTCGAACACGTGCATCTTGGAGGTGTTCAGCCACAGCTTGGCCTGCGAGCCGCCGCGCACGCGAGAGCTGGCGGGCAGCTCGACGACCACCTGGGCGGGCATCTCATCGGCGTCCAGGTCGCGGGCGAGCTCGTCGAGCTTGTCCTTGACGTCCCGGTCCTGCTCGAACTGCACGTAGCCGTACTGCTGGTTGCCCAGCCACTCCGTGTGCGAGAGCTCGGCGTCGAACGTGGCGCCCTTGGCCGACCACGGGGTGTCGGCGACGTCGCGGGCATCCGCGAAGTGCTCCGGGCGCACGCCCAGCACGAGCAGCTCGCCGGCCGAGTCCAGACGGCCCTGGGCATGGGCCGGGACCGGGATCTCGCCCAGCGGCGTCACGAAGACGTCGCCGTTGCGATGGGCCGGCAGGAAGTTCATCGACGGGGCGCCGATGAACCCGGCCACGAACAGGTTGACGGGCTGCTCGTAGAGCTCGCGCGGAGAGGCGATCTGCTGCAGCTCGCCCTTCTTCAGCACGGCCACGCGATCGCCCAGGGTCATGGCCTCGGTCTGATCGTGGGTCACGTACAGCGAGGTGATGCCCAGACGGCGCTGCAGCTGCGCGATCTCGGTGCGCATCTGCCCGCGCAGCTTGGCGTCCAGGTTGGACAGCGGCTCGTCGAACAGGAAGGCGTCGGCCTCGCGCACGATCGCGCGGCCCATGGCCACGCGCTGGCGCTGACCGCCGGACAGGTTGCCGGGCTTGCGCTCCAGGTGATCGTCGAGATCCAGCAGGCGCGAGGCCTCGCGGACCTTGGCGTCGATCTGGTCCTCGGAGAGCTTGTCCGAGCCCTTGGCCAGGCGCAGCGGGAACGCGATGTTCTCGTACACGGTCAGGAACGGGTACAGGGCGTAGTTCTGGAAGACCATCGAGAGGTTGCGCTCTCGTGGCTGCTTCTCGTTGACGCGGGTCCCGTCGATCCGCAGCTCGCCGTCGGTGATGTCCTCCAGACCCACGACCATGCGCAGGAGGGTGGACTTTCCGCAGCCGGACGGGCCGACGAGGATCAGGAACTCGCCGTCGGCGACGTCGATGCTGACGCCCTTGATGGCGGGGAAGCCGTCGTCGTACTTCTTGATGAGATTGTCGATGGTGATGGATGCCATGGTGCTGTGCGCCTCTCGTGGGGAGGAAGTGTGGTTTCGGGTCCGTACCGGGCGTCAGCCCTTGACGGCGCCCTGGGTGAGGCCGGAGACGATCTGGCGCTGGAACAGCAGCACCAGCAGGACCACCGGGATGGTGACCACGATCGCGGCGGCGGAGATGGCGCCGGCGGGGTCCTCGAACTGCGAGGCGCCGGTGAAGAAGCCCAGTGCGGCCGGCACGGGGCGGGCCGCCGAGGTCGAGGTCAGGCCGATGCCGAACACGAAGTCGTTCCAGGCGATGAAGAACGCGATGATCGCGGTCGTGAAGATGCCCGGGGTCACCATGGGCACGATCACCTTGCGGAAGGACTGCAGGGTGGTGGCGCCGTCGACCTGGGCCGCGGAGTCCAGATCCCACGGGATCTGCTGGAAGTAGGCCGCCAGCGTCCAGATGGAGATCGGCAGGGTCAGCGACAGGTACGGCAGGATCAGGCCCAGCCAGGTGTCGTAGAGCCCGATCTGGCGCCACATGTTGAACAGCGGGGTCACGATCGACACGACGGGGAACATGGAGACCATGAGCGAGGTCGTGAGGATCAGGGACTTGCCGCGGAAGTCCAGGCGGGCGATGGCGTAGGCGCACAGGGTCGCCAGCACCACGGCGATCGCCGTGGCGATCAGCGTGATGCCGATCGAGTTGCGCAGCGCCGGGACGAAGAGGTCCTGGGCCGAGCCCACGAAGATCATCTCGTAGTTCTCCCACGTGAACTGGGTGGGGATGAACCCGCCCGAGGTCAGGTCCGAGGCGGACTTGAAGGAGTTCATGAGGATCGAGAGCACCGGGAAGAGGCACCACACGAGGACGAGGACGGTGATGACCGCCCAGCCGAGCTTCTGCTTGCTGGTCATGGGATCAGCCCTTCCTTCCGGTGAGATCCACCTTGAAGCCCTTGATGGCCACGACGGCGATCAGCAGGACGCAGATGAACAGGATCACGGAGATCGCCGAGCCGAGGCCGATCTCCAGACGGGTGATCGAGGTGCGGTAGGCCAGCAGCGACAGCGACTCGGTCCCGTACTGGCCGTTGGTCATGATGTAGATGTTGTCGAAGATGCGGAAGGCATCCAGGGCGCGGAAGACGACCGCGACCATGATGGCGGCCTTCATGGAGGGGATGGTCACCTTGACCATGCGCTCCCACCAGCCGGCGCCGTCGACCTTGGCGGCCTCGCCGAGCTCGTTCGGCACCTGCGCCAGGCCCGAGAGCAGCAGCAGGGAGATGAACGGTGTGGTCTTCCAGATCTCGGAGGCCATGATCACCAGCAGCGCGGACCAGCCCTGGCCGAACCAGTTGAAGTCCGGGCCGATGACCGGCAGCCAGGCGAACCACGAGTTCACGTAGCCGGTGTTGATGTCGAAGGCGTAGAACCAGGCGAAGGCCGACACGACCGTGATGATGCCGTAGGGCACCAGGATCACGGTGCGCAGCAGGCCGCGCAGCTGCTTGATCGCCGAGTGCATGACCAGCGCCAGCGCGAAGCCGAGCACGAGCTCCACGGCGACGGTCACGACCGTGATGAGCAACGTGACCCACAGGTCCTTCCAGAACACACCGTCCGTGAGGACCGTCCAGTAGTTCTGGAGGCCGATGAACTCGCGGTCATCCGGGGCCGTGAGGCGGTAGGAGAACAGCGAGTCGAACAGCGCCTGGATGATGGGGTACATGGTCACCAGCAGCATGACCGCGAAGGCCGGTCCGGCCAGCAGCCAGCCGAGGCGGCGCTCGGACTTCAGCCGGTCGGAGACCGGGGCGGAGGCGGGCCGTCGGCGGCCCTGAGTCGAGGTGCTCACAGCAGCGACTCTCCCTTCAGGACGGAGTCGATGAACTCCTGCGAGTTCGCCGGGGTGTTCTCGTTGACCTCATGGATCGGGGTCCACTCCTGCTGGATGCCGGAGGAGATCTCGTTGTAGTACGGGGTCTGCGGGCGCGGGGCGGCGCTGTCCAGGGACTCGCGGATGGCCTCGTACATGGGGTAGGCCTCCTGCACGGCCTTGTCCTCGTAGGCAGAGGAGGCGGCGGCGGGGTTGCCGTCGGAGACCATGTACTTCGCCTGGTTGGCCGGGTCCGAGATGCACTCGATGGCCTCCCATGCCAGGTCCTGGTTCTCGGAGCTGGCGCCCACGCCCAGGTTGATGCCGCCCAGCGGGGGAGCCGACGGGGTGTCCGCGTCCACGCGGGGCCAGGTGGTCCAGGCGATGTCGTCCATCACGGACTGCTCGACCGAGCCCTCCGCGACAGCGCCCTGGGTGGCGGAGTAGACGAACGGCCAGTTGACCATGAACGAGCCCTTCTCGCCGCGGAACTGCTCCATGGCGGCGTTCTCGTCCTGGGTGTCGATGCCCGGACCGCCCAGTCCCTCCTCGCCGATCGTCCCGACGATGCCTGCGGCCTTGCCCCCGGCCTCGGAATCGAGCGCGAGCTCCAGGGTGTCGACCGAGGCGGGGTCGCCCTCCACGATCGAGCCGCCGGCGGACTCCACGAGGCTGTTGACCCACACGGTCATGGACTCGCCCTGCACGCCCTGCACTCCCAGGTACTTGTCCTGGTCCTTCGCGGCCGTGATGATCTGCTCCCACGTCACGGGCTGGGTCATGTCCAGCCCGGCGGCCTCGGCCACGGACTTGCGGTACCACAGCAGCTGCGTGTTGGCCCAGAACGGGATGGAGACGTACTCGCCGTCCCACTGCGCACCGGCCTGGGCGCCCTCGAGGGTGTCCTGCGTAGCTGTCTCCACGAGCTCCTGCGGCGGTGCGGCCAGGAAGCCCGGCTCGGCCAGCTCGGGGATGAAGGGCGGGTCCAGGGACATGATGTCCATGGACCTGTCGCCGGCCGCCAGGCGGCGGGCCAGCTGCTCGCGCTGCGTGGCGGCATCGCGCGGCAGCAGCGAGGTGGTGATGGTGTACTTCCCGCCCGAGTCCGCGGAGCACTGCTCGGCGATCGTGGCCTGCCCCCCGTTGTCCGGGTTGATGTACCACGTCAGCTCGGTGGGACCGCCATCATCCGATGCGCAGCCCGCCAGCATCAGTGCTCCGATCGAGGCGAGCGCTGCGGTGCGCAGCCGTCGCCGATGGTGCTCTGCTCTCACGAGGTTCCTCCGTGTGCTCGATTCGTGCGAGGCGCACCGTGGACACGGCAGGCACCTCCACGGCCCAGAATACTCCCAGATGTGAATTGGCACACAATCATCTGGGCGAGTCCCCGGAAGTCGCGCAACGGCAGGTGAACGGGGGCGGCTCAGGCGAGCAGCAGGGCCACGACGGCCATGGTCCCCATGGCGGCCACGGAGGTCACGAGCACGACGTCGCGGGTCACGGCCTCAGCGCTGCGATAGCGCACGGCCGCCACATAGACGTTCTGCGCCGTCGGCAGCGCCGCCATCAGGACCACGCCGTAGAGCATGGCGGGGTCCAAGCCCAGGGCGAGGCCGAACAGCCAGGCCAGGACGGGCTGGGCGATCAGCTTCAGCGCGGAGAGCAGCGCGACCTCCTGGCGGTGGGCGCGAGTGCCCTGCAGCGGGCGGTGGGAGACCAGCGACATCCCGAACGCCGCGAGCATGCACGGGATGGCCGCCCCGGAGATCAGCTCGATCGGCTGGTGGGCCACGGTCGGCAGCTGCCAGCCGGTGGCCGAGAAGACCACGCCGAGCAGCGAGCCCAGGATCATGGGATTCGTGGCCACGGAGCGCAGCAGCGACAGCGGGTTCGGGCGGCGCCCGAGCACTGCGATGTCCATGAGGGCCAGGTAGATGGGCGTGTAGATCGCCAGCTGGAACAGGATCACGGGCACGACGGCCGAGGCATCGCCGAGCACGAAGGTCGTCAGCGGGATGCCCAGGTTGGCGGAGTTGACCATCGAGGCGGACTGTCCGGACATGATCACGGAGCCCAGCCGTGCGCGTCCGCCCTGGGCGCCGCGGCGCTCGACGGAGCTGCCGTCGTCGTCGGCCGAGGGGAGGCTCTGCGCGGCCCGATCCCGCTGATCCCGCCGCCGCAGGGCGCGCCGTGCGAAGGCGAAGCCCCACCACAACGAGGCGGTGGCCCAGGCGGAGACCAGGGCCACGAGCAGCGGGGCGGAGAAGATCTGGGAGGCGTCCGCCCCGGAGACCGTCAGGAACAGCAGGCAGGGGGAGGCCACCCAGAAGGAGAAGGCGCTCAGGGAGCGCTGGTCGGCATCGCCCAGGATCCCCGCGCGGGAGACGACGGCCCCCACCAGGATGATGATCCAGATGACCGCGAATCCCGCGAGGACCCCGGCCATCTCAGCCGCGCCCGCCCAGCTCGGCGCGCGCGTCCGGGGAGCTCACGGCGTGATCGGGGGTCTTCACGTCCCCGACGACGGCCTCGGCGGGGTCCTGCCCCAGGTGCACGATGCGGTTGCCGGCATCCACATGGACGACGTGCGGCTCGTACGTGCGGGCCTCCTGGTCGTCCATCTGGGCGTAGGCCATCAGGATCACGAGGTCGCCCACGGACACGAGGTGGGCGGCGGCGCCGTTGATGCCGATCACGCCCGAGCCGCGCTCGCCGGGGATCGTGTAGGTCTCCAGGCGCGCCCCGTTGGTGATGTCGACGATGTGGACCAGCTGGCCCGGGAGGATGTCGGCGGCCTCGAGCAGGTCCAGGTCGACGGTCACGGAGCCCACGTAGTGCAGGTCCGCGTGGGTCACGGTCGCGCGGTGGATCTTGCCGGTGAACATGGTGCGCAGCATGGCTGCCTTTCACGAGACGAGAGCAGGGGTGCGGGGAAGCTCGGATGCCGCTGACGGCATATGCGCGTGGCGTTCGGGGCTGCGGCCGCACGGAGCGCCCCTGTCCGCAGCCGGAAGGGCCGTCCGATGAGAAGCGCCCGCAGACCGGAGGGTCTGCGGGCGCGGTCGGCGCAGGCCGACGAGAGAGCGGCTGACGGGAATCGAACCCGCGTATCAGGCTTGGGAAGCGTGCGCTCTACCATTGAGCTACAGCCGCGCGACGAACGCCGACTCTAGCGCAGTCCACGACATGGCGCCAATGCGTCGGGCTCCCGCGTGGACTACCGTGGCAGCCGTGCTGCTCTCCGATCGCGACATCCGCGCCGAGCTCGAGGCCCAGCGGGTCCGGCTCGAGCCCTGCGACCTCGACCTCATCCAGCCCTCGAGCATCGACGTCCGCCTGGACCGATGGTTCCGGCTCTTCGACAACCACAAGCACGCCGTGATCGACCCGTCGATCGAGCAGCCGGGGCTGACCCGGCTCGTGGAGGTGGATCCGGAGGAGTCCTTCGTGCTGCATCCCGGCGAGTTCGTGCTGGGCTCCACCTACGAGTGCGTGAGCCTGCCAGACGACATCGCCGCCCGGCTCGAGGGCAAGTCCTCGCTGGGGCGCCTGGGGCTGCTGACGCATTCGACCGCGGGCTTCATCGACCCGGGCTTCTCGGGGCACGTGACCCTCGAGCTGTCCAACATGGCCACGCTGCCGATCAAGCTGTGGCCGGGCTCGAAGGTCGGGCAGCTGTGCTTCTTCCGACTGTCGTCGTCCGCCGAGGAGCCCTACGGCACGGGGGATCACCAGAACCGCTACCAGGGCCAGCGCGGACCCACGGCCTCGCGCTCGCACCTGAGCTTCCACCGCACGCAGCTGCCGCGCTGAAGAGCACTCGGGCGGCGCGGGCTGCTGTGCGCAGCCGCATGCTGCAGGGCTCAGGCGGTGTGCGCGGTGGAGACCGCTTCGGCGGCGGCCACCGCGGGCCGGGGCCGCGTGGGCAGCCCGATCATCATGAGAAGGCCCAGCAGGACGACGGCCACGATGCCCAGGATCCCGTAGCGCTGTTCGCCGAAGACGCCGATGGCCGTCCCGAACAGCAGCGGGGCCAGGAAGCTCACCGCACGCCCGGTCGTGGCGTAGAGCCCGTAGAGGGAGCCCTCCGTGCCCTCGGTGGTCAGCCGCCCCAGGTAGGACCGCGACGAGGCCTGGGCCGGGCCGACCGCTACGCACAGCGCCAGGCCGCAGACCCAGAAGGCCCCCTTGCCCTCGAGCAGCATCAGGGCGGTGCCGGCCACGGCGACCAGGGCCAGTGCGGCGACGATCACCGGCTTGGGACCCAGGCGGTCGTCGAGCTGGCCGCCCAGCAGTGCACCGAGGCCCGCGATCAGGTTGCCCGCGATCGCGAAGATCATGACCTCGGTGAGGCTGAACCCGAAGGTCCCCGCAGCGATCAGGCCGCCGAAGGCGAACACGGCGGAGAGGCCGTCGCGGAACACGGCCGAGGCCGCGAGGAAGTGCAGCGCCCGACGATCTGTGCGCCAGAGGTGGACCACCATGCGCACGATCTCCCGGTGGGGAGCCAGAGCTCCGCCGCCGGTGCCCGGGGCCCGGTGGCTGGGACACCGGGCTTCGATGCGGCGCAGGCTCACGATCAGCGGGACAGCCAGGACGACGCACCACACGGCGCAGAACAGGGCGACCGCCCGGACGTTGAGGGCCTCGTCCGTGGGCAGCCCCACGAAGCCGGGCGTGATGAAGCCGAACAGCACGAACGCGGTGGCCAGGATCGAGAAGATGTAGCCGACAGCCCAGCCGCGTCCGCTGACGCGTCCGATCGACTCCGGGGAGGTCAGTCCGGGAAGGGTCGCGTAGTAGTCCACGACGGCGAGCTCCTTGGCCGCGTTGGCGGCGCTGAGCAGGACGACGCCGAGCATGAGCAGCTGCTCGTCGGGGCGCACGAGGAAGCAGGCTGCCGTGCACGCCGCGCAGATCCCCGTGAACACGGCGATGCCGGTCGATCGGCGGCCGCTGCGGTCGGAGAGCCAGCCGATCAGCGGAGCCGCCACGGCGATCATCACCGCGGCCACGACCGTTCCCCGGGACAGCATCTGCGTGGCGTGCTCGGTGCTGCCGAAGGACCCTGACGTCAGGTATGTCCCGAAGACGAACGTGATCATCAGCGCATCGATCACGGAGATCGCGGCGTCGTAGAGGTACCAGGAGCGCAGGGCGCCGGGCCCGGCGGGGGACAGCGGAGCAGGGGGAACCGTCGGATCGACGGCCGCGGGCCGCGCAGTGGATTCCATGATGCTGAAGACTAGGGGCGACGGCGGCCGTCGGACGATTTCGCGACAAGGTGAAGGTGGCCCTGGGCACGGCGGGGCCTGCCGGCGAGTTGGTAGTCTGCTGGGCAGTTCCCCGCAAGACGACCCCGCAAGACGACTTACGAGCCGCTGCCCTTGTCGCCGGTCCCTCGACCGATCGGCCGGCCTGCAGAGCCGCTGGTCGTCAACTCCTCGAGCCGCAACGGAGGCGCACGTGCTGGCAGTGCTGATAGCCCACGCAGCCATCGCTCTGCTCGCACCGCTCCTGTTCACCCGCTTCGGCCGGTCCGCCTTCTACGTCATCGCGGCGGTGCCGGCGGCCTCGTTCATCTGGGTGCTGCTGCAGGGCGGGGCCGCGCATTCCGGGCAGTGGCAGCAGGTGATCCCCTGGCTGCCCACCATGGACCTGGCGATCGCCCTGCGCACCGACTCCCTGGCGTGGGTGATGTCGCTGATCGTGCTGGGCATCGGTGCGCTCGTGCTGGCCTACTGCGCCCGCTACTTCTCGGAGGACTCCCCGGACACGGGCTCCTTCGGCGCGCAGCTGGTCGCCTTCGCCGGGGCCATGTACGGGCTCGTCGTGGCCGATGATCTCCTGCTGCTGTTCATCTTCTGGGAGATCACGACCGTCCTGTCGTTCCTGCTCATCGGGTATGCCCGCGTCCGGCTCTCGGCTCGTCGCGCCTCCATGCAGGCCCTGATCATCACGACCGCCGGCGGCCTGACCATGCTCGTGGGCGTCATCCTGCTGGGGCAGAGCGCCGGCACCTACCGGATCTCCGAGCTCGTGGCCATGGGCCCGCAGCTGGCCTCGCACGGGCCGATCATCGACGTCGCGATCGCGCTGCTGCTCGTGGGCGCTGTGACCAAGTCGGCGCTGATCCCGTTCCACTTCTGGCTGCCCGAGGCCATGGCCGCCCCCACGCCCGTCTCGGCCTACCTGCACGCCGCCTCCATGGTGAAGGCCGGCGTCTACCTGGTGGCCCGGCTGGCCCCGGGCTACTCGGACACCGCCGCCTGGCAGCCCATGCTGCTCACGCTGGGCGTCGGCACCATGGTCTTCGGCGGCTGGGTCGCCATGCGCCAGTACGACCTCAAGCTGCTGCTGGCCTACGGCACCGTGTCCCAGCTGGGCTTCATGATCCTGGTCCTGTCCGTCGGCACCCCCGACGCCGCCCTGGCCGGCATGGCGCTGCTCGTGGGCCACGCGCTGTTCAAGGCGACCCTCTTCCTCACGGTCGGGATCATCGACCACGAGACCGGCACCCGCGACATCCGCAAGCTCTCCGAGCTCGGTCGCCAGATGCCCGTCCTGCTGGTCGTGGCGATCATCGCAGCGGCCTCGATGGCAGGCGTCCCGCCGTTCGGGGGCTTCGTGGCCAAGGAGGCCGTGCTCGGCACCCTGCTCCACGACGTCCAGGCGGACACGGGAGACGCCCTGGCCTGGATCCGCCTGCTCGGCGTGATCCTCGGCTCGGTGTTCACCGTCGTGTACTCGGCCCGCTTCGTGTGGGGCGCCTTCGGGGTCAAGCGCAGCGCGTTCGCCCAGCTGCCCACGGGCGAGGACGGCCGGCCCATGCGCACCCCGGCCCACCACGCAGCCCGCTCCTTCGTGGCCCCTGCCGTGGTGCTCACCGTCCTGACGATCGTCTACGGCTTCGTGCCCGGACCGGTCGAGCACTCGCTGCTGCCCTGGGTGGGCGAGTTCGCCGGCGAGGCCACGCTGCACCTGGCGCTGTGGCACGGCATCAACGGCGCGCTGCTGATCTCGCTGGGGATCATCGCGCTCGGGCTCCTCATGCACGCCAATCGCCGCACGCTGGCCGCGGTGCTGCACTCCCTGCCGCACATGACCCCGGCCGAGCGGATCTACCGCGAGGTCATCGACTCCCTGGACAAGCTGGCTGTGTGGGTCACGGGCAAGACCCAGAGGGGCTCGCTGAGCTTCTACCTCTCGGTCATCCTGATCACGGCGATCGTCGTGCCGGTCACCGTCCTGTTCCTCTACGAAACCCCGCCGCTGGGCTCCATGCGCATCGCGGACTCGTGGGGACAGCTCGTGGCGGCCGCGCTGATCATCGGCGCGTGCCTGGCCGTGCTGCGCGCGGGCAAGCGCTTCCTGGCCGTGCTGCTCGTCTCCGTGACGGGCTACGGCCTGGCGCTGACCTTCGCCCTGCAGGGCGCCCCGGACCTCGCGCTGACCCAGACCCTCGTGGAGACCATCGCCCTGGTGGCCTTCGTGCTGGCGCTGCGGACCCTGCCGGCGCCCGTGTGGGACCGCAAGGCCGATCGCACCCGCCTGCCGCGGGCCATCATCGCGATCCTCTTCGGCGGCTTCATGATGCTGCTGGCGGCCTTCTCCATGGCCTCGCGCACCGAGTCCCCGGTCTCGTTCGCCATGCCGCGGCTGGCCTACGAGGAGGGCGACGGCGCGAACGTCGTGAACGTGCTGCTCGTGGACATCCGCGTGTGGGACACGTTCGGGGAGATCTCCGTGCTGGTCCTGGCAGCCACCGGCATCGCCTCGCTGATCTTCGTGCTCGGGCGCCGGGACCGCCCGCACGCCACGGCCCAGCCCAGCACCGGGCAGATCCGCCAGATCCGCCAGCGCGCCGAGATCACCGCGCGCAGCTTCGAGACCGAGTTCGACCGCGTCTCGCGGTCCTTCCGCGGCGACGAGGACGATCCCTACATCGTGGCCGGGCGCACGCTGTCCCCGGAGCGGCGCTCGATCGTGCTCGAGATCGTGACTCGGCTGCTGTTCCACACGATCATCATGGTCTCGCTGTACTTCCTGATCGCCGGTCACAACCTCCCCGGCGGCGGATTCGCCGGCGGCCTGACCGCCGGTCTGGCGCTCACGCTGCGCTATCTCGCGGGCGGGCGCTACGAGCTGTGGCGCTCGACGCCCATCAACGCGGGCACCATGCTGGGCCTGGGCCTGGCCATCGCCGCGGTCTACGCCATAGCCCCGATCTTCTTCGGCGGCTCGATCATGCAGAGCTACACGTTCGAGTGGACCTGGCCGATCATCGGCGAGGTGAAGTTCGTGACCGCCATGATCTTCGATGTCGGCGTCTACCTGGTGGTCGTGGGCATGGTCCTGGACGTCCTGCGCTCGCTCGGCGGGCAGATCGATCGGCACACGGAGGACGAGGCGCTGCGCCGCCGTCGTCGTGCCGCCGGTCGCGGCGGCGCCCGCATCCGCGTGGTGCGCCGCCCCTCCTCGGAGCCGGGCAGCACCGGGGCGATCACCGTCCTGCGCGAAGAGGCCAGCGACGACGTCGACCTGACCGAGAGCGACGCCACGCAGGACGTCACCGTCTCCGAGACCGACCTCAAGGACTTCGGGGGCGGGGGCATGGACCGGCAGCAGATCCTCAGCGCCGGCAAGCGCACAAGCACCGATGACGACCGGACGGGGGAGGGACGACGATGAGCCTGAACCTCACCATGTTGGTGGTCATGGGCGTGCTCTACGCCGTGGGCGTCTACATGCTGCTCGAGCGCTCGCTGACCCGCGTGCTGCTGGGCATCATGCTGCTGACCAACGGCACCAACCTGCTGCTGCTGCACACCGGAGGGCTGCCGGGGCGCTCGCCGCTCTACGACTCAGGTCTGGACCCGAGGGCCTACTCGGACCCGCTGCCGCAGGCGCTCGTGCTCACGGCGATCGTGATCGGCTTCGCGATCACCGCGTTCCTGCTCGGCATGATCTACCGCTCCTGGGTGCTCTCCCATCGCGATGAGATCACTGACGACGCCGAGGACCGCCGCGTGGCAGTCCAGTCGTCGTACGACGAGGAGCTGGACGCCGAGGTGCCCGAGGAGGACTCGGAGTTCGACGACGACGAGATCGACAAGCACGAGAAGGAGAGGGCCAAGGAGCTGGCACGCCACCGCAGGGAGCATGAGTCCGCTGAGCGGCGGCGTCAGCGCAAGGAGGGACGGCGATGAGCTTCGACATCATCCAGCTCGCCCCGCTGGCCATCGTCCTGCCCTTCCTGGGCGCGGCGCTGTCGCTGGTGCTGGTGCGCCGCAACCGGGCCCAGCGCTTCGTGGCGATCGTGTCGCTGTCGCTGACGCTGCTGGCCGAGTGCCTCGTGCTGGCCACGGCATGGGAGTCGGCCCCCACCTCGATCAACATCGCCGGGTGGCAGGCCCCGTTCGGCATCGTGCTGGTCGTGGACCAGCTCTCGGCCATCATGCTCGTGGTCTCGACCCTGGTCTCGCTGGCGGTGCTGCTGTTCGCGACCGGGCAGGGCATCGCCGACGGCGACGACGACGGCCCCATCTCGATCTTCTACCCCACCTTCCTGATCCTGGTCGCGGGCGTCTCGAACGCGTTCCTTGCGGGTGATCTCTTCAACCTGTACGTGGGCTTCGAGATCCTGCTGATGGCCTCCTACGTCCTGATGACCATGGGCGGCACGGCCCAGCGCATCCGGGCCGGCGTGACCTACGTGGTCGTCTCCGTGATCTCCTCGGTCCTGTTCCTGATCGCCATCGCGATGATCTACGCGGCCACCGGCACCGTGAACATGGCGGATCTGGCCGTGAAGCTCGGCGATCTGCCGGTGGGCACGCAGATGCAGCTGCACCTGATGCTGCTGGTCGCCTTCGGCATCAAGGCCGCGGTCTTCCCGCTGTCGTTCTGGCTGCCCGACTCCTACCCCACGGCCTCGGCACCCGTCACGGCCGTGTTCGCGGGCCTGCTCACCAAGGTGGGCGTCTACGCGATCATCCGCACCGAGACGCTGCTGTTCCCGGGGGACGGGGCGGATCAGCTGCTGCTGTGGGTCTCGCTGCTCACGATGGTCGTGGGCATCCTGGGAGCGCTGGCCCAGATCGACATCAAGCGTCTGCTGTCCTTCACGCTGGTCAGCCACATCGGCTACATGATCTTCGGCATCGCGGTCGGCACGCAGACCGCCATGGCGGCAGTTGTCTACTACGTGGTCCACCACATCATCATCCAGACCAGCCTCTTCCTGGTGGCCGGTCTGATCGAGCGCCGGGGCGGGTCGACCAACACGGACCGCCTGGGCGGTCTGGTCGGGCTGTCGCCGCTGCTGGCCCTGCTGTTCATGATCCCCGCGCTGAACCTGGGCGGCATCCCGCCGTTCTCCGGCTTCCTGGGGAAGGTGGGCCTGATCCAGGCGGGCACCGACCAGGGCGGCTGGGCCATCTGGGTCGTGATCGCCGGCTCCGTGCTCACCTCGCTGCTGACGCTGATGGCCCTGATGCGCATCTGGAACAAGGCGTTCCTGCGCGCCCCCGACGACGCCGACTACCCGGATCCGGTCCTGCTGGTCTCCCGGGACGAGGCACGGGAGCACGGGCCCCGCAGCGCCGCCTCGGTGTCCATGGAGGCCGAGGGCGGCGGCCGGTGGGCCGGTCGCAGCAACGTGCAGCTCATGCCGTTCTCCATGGTGATGCCCACCGGGATGCTCGTGGCGGTCGGGGTCGCCCTCACGGTCTTCGCGGGACCGCTGTTCTCGGTGGCCGACAACGCCGCGGAGAACCTCATGCACCCCGAGCGCTACGTCGAGGCGGTCTTCGGCGACGAATCGGGACCGCGCGGCGTCGTGGACGACGGCGAGGACCCGAGCTCCGATGACCCTGCCGCACCGAGCGTGCCGGAGGGCGAGCAGTACGGGGAGGACGTGGGCGAGGACAGCGGCGCCGGCATCCAGCGCGAGGTCTACGACGGCACGGATTCGCGGCCCTCGGCCGAGGCCGACGCGCAGCGGCAGGGCGCCGAGCAGTCCGAGGAGGCAGATCAGTGAGCTCGACAGCGACATCCCGCGGGTCCGCATCCGCCCGGCCGCGGCGGCGCGAGCACCGCTGGGCCGTGGAGATCCCCCTGATCCTGTGGCTCATGCTCGTATGGGCCGTGCTGTGGGGCGAGCTGACGGCCAAGAACCTCCTGGTGGGCCTGGTGCTGTCCCTGCTGGTCACCCGGGCGCTGGCACTGCCGCCCGTGCAGCTGTCCAGCCGCTTCAACGTGCTGCACGCCGTGACCCTGTTCGTCACCTTCCTGTGGCAGGTCATCCGCGCCAGCTTCGAGGTCATGTGGACCGTGATCGCCCATGGGCCCAGGGCCTCCTCGTCGGTGACCGCCGTGCAGATGCGCTCGCACTCCGATCTGATCATGACCGCGACCGGAAGCACCACGGGACTGATCCCGGGCTCGGTGCTGCTGGAGGTGGATCGTCCGAACGCGATCCTCTACTTCCACGTCCTGGACGTGCACGACGACGAGGACATCGAGCACTTCCGGGAGTCCGTGCGCAACACCGAGGCTGCCTGGATCCGCATGATGGGCTCTCCGGAGGACTACGCCGCGCTGCGGCGCGAGGACGCCCAGAAGGGCCGTGGACTCAGCCCTCGGGCCGTGCTGCGCAGCTGGGCGGGCTACGCCCACAGATCGAAGGCCGAACGACGGGATGAGGAGCAGAGCCGATGAGCACCTTCGTCATGGCCGTGTGCCTCGTGATGCTCGCCGGTGGGGCCGCCGGCGTGCTGTACCGACTGGTGAAGGGACCCTCGCTGCTGGACCGCGTGCTCTCCAGCGACGTCCTGCTCTCCGTGGTGGTCGCCGCGATCGCCCTGGAGATGGTCTGGAGCGATCACTCCGACTACATGATGGTCATCGTGACCGTCTCGCTGCTGGGCTTCATCGGCTCGGTGTCCGTGGCGCGGTTCGTCCAGCCCACGCGGCCCCGGAAGACGGGCCAGACCGATGAGGGCGCCACCAAGGAGCCGGTCGAGGGCGAGCGGGCCGAGCAGGATCACCGGCCCGCCCCGATGCAGAAGCCCGCCCCGTCCGAGAAGGAGGGACACCGCTGATGGATCCCATGGACCTCGTGCTCGACATCGTCGTGGGCGTGCTGCTGCTCGTGGGCTGCCTCATGTCCCTGACGGCCGGCCTCGGCCTGATCCGGCTGCCGGACGTCCTGTCGCGGATGCACGCGGCCACCAAGCCGCAGGTGCTCGGTCTGCTGTGCATGCTGCTGGCCGTGGTGATCCACTCCCGCGAGTGGACGCTGCTGCCGCTGGCCCTGCTGGGCTGGGCCCTGATGCTGCTCACGGCGCCGGTCTCGGCGCACATGGTGGGGCGCTCGAGCTATCGGACCAAGCACGTGCTCGATGAGACGCTGATCGCCGATGACCTGGCCGCAGCCCTGGACGAGGCCGACACCGCCGAGTCGCAGGGCGGCGCGGATCGCCCGTCGTGATCCGCGACGGCTCGCCGAGCGCGCTAGGGTGAGCACCGAACCTCCGGCGCCGGCTGAGGCGCCGGTTCCGCGATCTCCCGAGTGGCTCACTCGGGGTAGGAGATGACATGAACCCCAAGATCATGGGACTCATCGGCACCGGCGCGTCCGTGCTGGGCGTGCAGGCCGCCACCAAGGGCCTCGACGCCACGTGGAAGAAGGTCACCGGCCGCCAGGTCCCGTCCAAGGGCGATGACCCCCGTGAGGACCGCTGGCTCGACATCGTCCTGTTCGCGGTGGTCAGCGGCGTGCTGACCACGGTCGTGCGGACCCTGGTCAACCGCCAGGTCGCCGAGCAGCGCGAGAAGGCCGAGCTCAAGGCCCATGAGAAGGCCAAGGGCCGCGCCTGATCTCGACCAATCCGGGCCGGCCGCTGCGCGCGGCCTGCTGATCGATGGCGAAGGCGCCGGGAGCCGTGTGCTCCCGGCGCCTTCGTCCGTTCCGGGTCCGGCTGAGGGCGACCTGCATCTGCTGCGCGTTTGGCGTAGGATCCCAGGAATACGACAGGGGAGCGCCCGAGGGCGCTGAGAGTGCGGTCCGCCGCAGACCCTCGAACCTGCTCCGGCTAGCACCGGCGAAGGAAGTCGAGCATCTCGGAGGTGCTTCTCGCGCGTTCCTGCGGGCGCCCGCCCACGCAGCATCGCGCGAGAAGCGCTTCTCCCCTCCTGATGACAGGGGCGCCGCGGCGTCCCCGGGCCCCCAGGAGGACCACCATGACGCAGCATCGCAGCACCGGTCAGATGAGCACCGGATCCGGCCTCGATACGCGCTCGGACCGCGACTCCGGAACCGTCGGCTCCCCGCAGCGCAGCGCGCGCTCCCGCCTGCGGTGGCGCGTGCTCGACCTCGTGGTCCTCGCAGTGCTGGCCGCCGCCTGCGGCGTGATCTTCTGGGCCTGGTCCGCTCTGGTCTACCCCCTCTCCCAGGCCGTCACGGTCGGCTATCCGCCGGCGGGCGGCCTGCTGGTCGGCGGATGGCTGATGGCCGGGCCGCTGGCCGCCCTCATCATCCGCCGCCCCGGCGCAGCGCTGGCCTGCGAGCTGCTGGCGGCGTGCTTCGAGGGGCTGCTGGGCACCCACTTCGGCATGACGGTCGTGCTCTCCGGTCTCATCCAGGGCGCGGCGGCGGAGGCCGTCTTCCTGGCCGCTGGGTACCGCCGCTTCGGCCCGGTCGTGGCCGTGGCCTCGGGCGCTGCCGCCGGAGCGCTCGGGACGCTGACCGAGTGCCTGATCTACTACTACGAGTGGCCGATGGCCCACCAGGCGGTCTACGTCGTGCTGGGCACGGTGTCCGGGGCGGTCATCGCCGGTCTTGCCATGTGGGCACTGACGCGCGCTCTGCGCTCCACGGGAGTGCTCTCGGGCCTGGCCTCCGGTCGATGACCGCTCGCACGCACGGAGCCGACAGGGCCGTGCGCGGCGGAGCCGCCGTGCTCGCGCGCGGCTTCGGCTGGCAGCCCGAGGGTCGGAAGACCCCAGCCCTCGAGCAGGTGGACCTCGAGATCCCCGCGGGGCAGCGCGTGCTGCTGCTGGGCGCCAGCGGCTCGGGCAAGTCCACGCTGCTGCACGCCCTGGCGGGCGTGCTCCCGGACACCGAGGACGATGCCCCCTCCGATGCCCCCGGGCCGGGGCCCGACGGCGGTCGCGCAGCGCCCTCAGGAGGCAGCGGCCCGCGCGGCGAACTGCTCGTGGACGGACAGCCCGCAGCCCAGCGCGGCGTCGTCACCGGCCTGCTCCAGCAGGATCCGGAGTCCTCGATCCTGCTGGCCAGGGCCGGCGACGACGTCGCGTTCGGCCCGGAGAACCTGGCCGTGCCCGCCGAGGAGATCTGGGACCAGGCCGATGCCGCCCTACGTGCCGTGGGGCTGGAGATCTCCCGCAGCCGGGACACCTCGGCGCTGTCCGGCGGGCAGCAGCAGCGCCTCGGCCTGGCCGGCATCACCGCCATGCGCCCGCGCCTGCTGCTGCTCGACGAGCCCACGGCCAACCTGGATCCAGAGGGGGTGGCCACCGTCCGCAGGGCGGTCGAGACGGTGGTCGAGGACACCGGGGCCACGCTGATCGTGGTCGAGCACCGCACCGAGGTCTGGGCGGATCTGGTGGAGCGCGTCGTGGTCCTGGGGCCGCGGGGAGTGCTGGCCGACGGGAGCCCCGAGGACGTCCTCGGCGCCCGGGGGGCCCAGCGCGAGCAGCTGCGCCGCGCCGGCATCTGGCTGCCGGGCCAGCGCGCCGCCGCGGCCGCCCCGGCCCCCGCCCCCGGTGAGCTGCTCCTGCGCGCCGACGAGCTTGAGGTCTCGCGCGAGCAGCCCTCGCAGGGCCTGCTCTCCCGCCGCCGTCGCCGCGTGCGCCGCGGGGACGCGGTGCCCGACGGGGCCTGGGCCGGCGCCCCGGCGGCGCAGCCGGTGGACCTGCGCCTGCGCGCCGGCAGCGCGCTCGCGCTGACCGGGCCGAACGGCGCCGGGAAGTCGACGCTGGCCCTGACGCTGGCCGGTCTGCTCGTGCCTAGCGCCGGTACGGTGCGCGCTGCCGGCAGCCTCGCCGGAGGGCTGCCGGACGATCCTTCGGTATGGTCCGGCCCGGAGCTTGTGGAGCGCATCGGCACGGTCTTCCAGGAGCCCGAGCATCAGTTCCTCACCGGCAGCGTGCGCGAGGAGCTCGCCGTGGGCCCGCGCCGGGCCGGGGTCCCCGAGGACGAGATCGCCCGCCGCGTGGACGAGCTGCTCGAGCGGCTGCATCTTTCGGCCCACGCCGAGGCCAATCCCTTCACCCTCTCCGGGGGCCAGAAGCGCCGCCTGTCCGTGGGCACGGTGATGGCTGCAGCACCCCAGATCCTCATCCTGGACGAGCCCACCTTCGGGCAGGACGCAGTGACCTGGGCGGCCGTCGTCGAGCTGCTGGCCGAGCAGGTGCGGCAGGGCCGCTGCGTCGTGGTCGTGACCCATGATGACGACCTGGTCCGCGCCCTGGGAGCCGAGGAGATCGCGGTGCGACCCCGAACCCGGCCGACGGAGGAAGCGCGGCCCACGAGCGCGCCCGCTCGGCAGCGCGGCGCCCTGGCTCGCCGCGACGCCCTGGCCAAGCTCGGGGCGGTCGCGGTGCTGAGCCTGGCGCTGCTGCTCTCGGCGGATCCCGTGACCTCCGGACTGATCCTGGCCGTGGAGCTCGTGGGCCTGGCTGCGATCGGCCAGCGGCCCGGTGCTCTGCTGCTGCGGATCTGGCCCCTGCTGGTGGCCGCCCTGCTCTCGGGCTGGGGCACCGCGGTTCTCTCGGATGCCGGCGGGCACCTGTGGGTGAGTGCCGGGCCCCTGCAGCTGACCTCGGGCTCGATCGCCGCCGGGGCCGCGATCGCGCTGCGTGGGCTGGCCCTGGCCCTGCCGGGCGTCATGCTGCTGCTGAGCACCGACCCGACCGATCTGGCCGACCGGCTTGCCCGGACCATGCGGCTGCCGGTGCGGGTCGTGCTGGCAGCGCTCGTGGGGCTGCGCCTGGTCACGGTCATGATCGATCAGTGGCAGGTGCTCGTGACGGCTCGTCGGGCACGCGGCGTCGGCGGCTCCCGAGCCCCCCTGGCGGCAGTGCGGGAGCTGGGCGGGCGTGCGTTCGGGCTGCTCGTGCAGTCCCTGCGGCGGGCCTCGCGGCTGGCCGTGACCATGGAGGTGCGCGGCTTCGGCGGGGTGGTGGACGCCGGCAGCCGCACCTGGGCTCGACCTCTGCGCTTCGGACGGGCCGATGCCCTGCTGCTGGGGGTCGCGGTCGCAGCGGCGGGGGCGGCGCCGGCGGTCTCCGAGCTGCTGGGGACCCACCGCTTCATCTGGCAGTGAGACCGAGGGCTCAGCCGGTGGGGCCGGGCTGGATGATGGTGGCGGACTCCCACACGGGATCGCGCTGCAGGTAGTCCAGCTCCTGCTGGGCCCAAATGTCCCAGTAGGGCTCGAAGCCGCTGTCGCGGTTCAGGGCGCGCTCCCGGCGCTGGGCCTCCGGCAGCTCGACCCACACGGAGACGTCGAGGACCTCTCGCGCCGGTGCGCTGCAGGCTCCCACACCCTCCAGGACCACGATCTCCGCAGCACGGGTCAGCCGCGGTCCGCCCGGCGAGTCGGCCAGCCAGTCCCACGCCGTCCAGTAGGCGTCCCGGCCGTCGCGCAGCGGGGAGAGGATGGACTCCTCGTACATGGCGATGCCCCGATCCAGGCCGTCCCAGCCCGGGTAGAGGTCCTCGAGGTGGAAGACCACGACATCTCGGGTCACGGACAGCACCTGCGCGAGCTGCCCGGCCAGCGAGGTCTTGCCCGCCCCGGAGCGTCCGTCGATCCCGATGAGGTGGGGCCGGTGGATCGGCTCGGTGAGCTGATGCATGAGGGCGATGCCCGAGGGGTTGCGCTCGGCGATCGCGGGGTCCATGTGCAGCTCGACGTCCTGCATGCCTCAGGCCCCTGCCTGTTCGCGGGCGTGCTCGACGATCCCCGGCAGCGCGTCGACGACCATCTCCCACGTGCTCTCGAAGCCCTCGGCCCCGCCGTACCAGGGGTCCGCCACGCCCTGCTCGGACTCGGGCAGATCGGCGGCCTGCGGGTCGAAGGAGCGGTACAGGCGCACCCGGTCCTGGGCGCCCTCCGGGGCCATGGCGCGCAGGGCCCGAGCGTGCTCAGGAGTCATGGCCAGCAGGAGGTCGTGGTCCTCGAACCACTGCAGGGTGACCTGGCGGGCGCTGTGCCCGGAGGGATCGAGCCCCTCGCGCTCGAGCACCCGCGCCGCCCGGGGATCCACGGGGTTGCCGTGCTCCTCGTCCGAGATGCCCCCGGAGTCCACCGCGACCGATGAGGAGAGCCCGGCGCGATCGAGCTCGCGCTCGAGGGCCAGCTCGGCCATCGGCGAGCGGCAGATGTTGCCGGTGCACACGACTGCGATGCGATACATGCGTTCCAGTGTAGGCGGCATGCATGTGCGGCGTATGAGCGGGCCCTGACGAGCGCGGGACAGCGGAGTGCACGGGCGCATCGGAAAGTTGATACGAACTGACTCAAGTCTGCTTGACACGAAGGTTGGCAGGGCTATACTTGAGTCCAGAAAGCTCAACGAGAGAGGCCGTCCGGGGCGAAGGGTCCGGCAACCGCTCGCAGTGAGCAGGACACGCATAGATCCGAAGGCCCCGGAAAGGCTTCGGCAGAAGGAGGAATTAGCATGGCTCGAGCAGTCGGCATCGATCTGGGCACCACCAACTCCTGCGTCGCAGTGCTGGAGGGCGGCGAGCCCGTCGTCATTGCGAACGCGGAGGGTGCCCGCACCACCCCGTCGGTCGTCGCATTCTCCAAGGACGGCGAGACCCTCGTGGGCGCCGTCGCCAAGCGACAGGCCGTCACGAACGTCGATCGCACCATCGCTTCGGTCAAGCGCCACATGGGCACGGACTGGACGATTACGGTCGACGACAAGAAGTACACCCCGCAGGAGATCTCGGCCCGCACGCTCATGAAGCTCAAGGCGGACGCGGAGGCCTACCTGGGCGACGACGTCACGGACGCCGTCATCACCGTTCCGGCCTACTTCAACGACGCAGAGCGCCAGGCCACCAAGGAGGCCGGCGAGATCGCGGGCCTGAACGTCCTGCGCATCATCAACGAGCCCACCGCGGCTGCCCTGGCCTACGGCCTGGAGAAGGGCAGGGAGGACGAGAACATCCTCGTCTTCGACCTCGGCGGCGGCACGTTCGACGTCTCCCTGCTGGAGGTCGGCAAGGACGACGACGACTTCTCCACCATCCAGGTCGCTGCCACCGCCGGCGACAACCGCCTGGGCGGCGATGACTGGGATCAGCGCATCGTCGACTGGCTGCTGGAGCAGGTGAAGTCCAAGACCGGCGCGGATCTGTCCAAGGACAAGATCGCCCTGCAGCGCCTCAAGGAGACCGCCGAGCAGGCCAAGAAGGAGCTGTCCTCGGCCTCCTCGACCAACATCTCGCTGCAGTACCTCTCCGTCACCAGCGAGGGCCCGGTGCACCTGGATGAGACCCTGACCCGCGCCAAGTTCGAGTCCCTGACCTCGGATCTGCTGGCCCGCGTGGAGAAGCCCTTCCGGGATGTCATCTCGGAGGCCGGGATCAAGGTCTCGGACATCGACCACGTGGTCCTCGTGGGCGGTTCGACCCGCATGCCCGCGGTCGTGGAGAAGGTCAAGGAGCTCTCGGGCGGCAAGGAGCCCAGCAAGAGCGTCAACCCGGATGAGGTCGTCGCGATCGGCGCCGCCATCCAGGCAGGCGTGCTCAAGGGCGACCGCAAGGACGTGCTGCTGATCGACGTGACCCCGCTGTCGCTGGGCATCGAGACCAAGGGCGGCGTCATGAACAAGCTGATCGAGCGCAACACGGCCATCCCGACCAAGCGCTCGCAGGTCTACACGACCGCCGAGGACAACCAGCCCTCGGTCTCGATCCAGGTCTTCCAGGGCGAGCGCGAGTTCACCCGGGACAACAAGAACCTGGGCACGTTCGAGCTGACCGGCATCGCGCCGGCCCCGCGCGGCGTGCCGCAGATCGAGGTCACCTTCGACATCGACGCCAACGGCATCGTGCACGTGTCCGCCAAGGACAAGGGCACCGGCACCGAGCAGTCCATGACCATCACCGGCGGCACCTCGCTGTCGCAGGAGGACATCGACCGCATGGTCAAGGACGCCGAGGCCAACGCCGAGTCGGACAAGAAGCGCCGCGAGGCGGCCGACATGCGCAACAACGCCGAGCAGCTGGCCTACTCGACCGAGAAGCTCGTCAAGGACAACGAGGAGAAGCTCTCCGACGATGTCAAGACCGAGGTCCAGGCGGACATCGACGCGGTGAAGACCGCGCTCGAGGGCGACGACGACTCCGCCGTGGAGTCGGCCGTCGAGAAGCTGCAGGGCTCCATGGGCAAGATCGGCGAGGCCGTCTACTCGCAGGACGGCGCCGAGGGCGCTGCCGCAGGCGAGCAGCCCGCCCAGGATGAGGACGAGGACATCGTCGACGCCGAGGTCGTCGACGACGAGAAGGACTCCGACTCGTCCAAGTGACCCGTGCTGCGAGGCTCGCCCGAGCGCCTCGCGGGGCCCGTCGCGCACAGCGACGGCCCCGCGGCGGCGCCGGGCGGGCCTCACCCGCATCCGCACCCCGTCGCGCGAGCCCCAGCCCGTTCGGGCGGGCTGCGCGCCCACACCGCTTGAGGAGCCAGACATGACCACCAATCCAGAGGACCCGCGCTCGGAGGATCAGGTGCCCGGCGATGCCGAGCAGCCCGCCGAGAACCAGGAGCAGGCCTCAGCCGAGCAGCCGCTGACCCCGGAGGACGTCCTGGGCGCGGAGCAGACCGAGGAGGCCCGCCAGGCCGATCAGGCCGGCTCCGCCGAGGGCGAGCCGAAGGGCGATGACCTCGCCCGCGAGCGGCTCGAGGACCTGCGACGCCTGCAGGCCGAGTTCGTGAACTACAAGAACCGCACGGCCCGCGAGCGCGATCAGCTGCGCGATCACGTCATCGCCGACGTCATCGGCTCGCTGATCCCCGTGCTCGATGACATCGATGCCGGCCGCCAGGCCGGTGAGATCACCGACGGCCCCTTCGCCCGGATCTCCGACAAGCTCGAGGAGACGCTGCAGCGCAGCGGCCTGCAGCGCGTGGGAGCGGTCGGGGAGGCCTTCGACCCGAACGTGCACGAGGCCGTGCTGCAGCAGCCGGCGGAGGGCGTCGAGGCCGATCACGTCTCGCTCGTGCTGCGGTCCGGCTTCCGCGTCGGGGATCGAGTGGTGCGCGCGGCCCAGGTGGCCGTCGCCCCCGGCGACTGAGCTCGATGCGCTCGCGAGCACCGCGCCCCGAGCCGCTGCGCGGACTCGAGAACCTGAGCTGACGGGGCCGTCCGCCTCGGCGGGCGGTCCCGTCAGCTCCTTCTGCACCGCCCGAGGGATCGGGCCTGCAGTCATCAGCATCCACACCGTCAACTGCCCCTGAAAGGAGGCGTCATGGCCAGTCAGGACTGGATCGACAAGGACTTCTATGGCGTTCTGGGCGTCTCCAAGGACGCGACCGACGCCGAGATCAAGAAGGCCTACCGCACGCTCGCCAAGAAGCATCACCCGGATCGCCACCCCGGTGACCCGGAGGCGGAGGCCCGCTTCAAGGAGATCTCCGAGGCGCACGACGTCCTCGCCGATCCCGAGGAGCGCCAGCAGTACGACCAGATCCGCGCCATGGGCTCCGGCGCCCGCTTCGCCGGCGGCTCCGGAGGCGGGGGTTTCGAGGACCTGTTCGGCGACGCCTTCGGAGGGGGCGGGCGCACCCGCACCCGCTACACCACCACCGGCGGCGGCGGAGGCTTCAGCTTCGAGGACCTCTTCGGAGGCGGCGGCTTCGGCGGTGGGGGCTACAGCGGCGGCTACAGCGCCGGAGGCTTCGACGGCTACGAGTCCCCTCAGCCGCCCGCCAAGGGCGAGAACCTCACCACGTCCACGCTGATCTCCTTCGACGACATGCTCAAGGGCACCACGGTGCGGCTGCGCCGCTCCGACGGCAAGACCACCACGGTCAAGGTCCCGCAGGGCGTGCGCGACGGTCAGAAGCTCAAGCTGCGGGGCAAGGGCCATGACGGCCCGGGCGGCCCGGGCGACCTGATCCTCACGGTCAAGGTCGGCGAGCACCCGGTCTTCTCCCGCAAGGGGGAGACGGACGACCTCCTGGTCACGGTGCCGATCTCCTTCCCGGAGGCCGCGCTCGGGGGCACCGTCCAGGTCCCCAAGCCGACCGGCGGCACCGTGTCGCTGCGCATTCCGGCCGGGACGTCGTCGGGACGCCGCTTCCGCGTGAAGGGCCAGGGCGTGCACTCGTCCAAGGGCCAGGGCAATCTGATCGTCACCGTGGAGGTGGCCGTGCCCGCCGAGCTCAACGACGCAGCCAAGAAGGCGGTCGAGGACTTCGCCGCCGCCACAGCCGGCGAGGATCCCCGGGCCAAGCTCATGGAGCGCGCCGGCGCGTGAGCCGGCTCCGGGCCCGGCCTCGCAGCGCCGGCCCGGGATCGCTCCCGGGGCCGCCCGCCGGGACACCGGAACCCCATCATCTGGAAAGGAACGTGAATGCCATGGCTCTCGACACGGACAAGCCGCTGTTCGTGATCTCCGTGGCGGCCGAGCTGGCGTCCATGCACCCGCAGACCCTGCGGCAGTACGACCGCCTGGGGCTGGTCCAGCCCTCGCGAGCCCCGGGCCGTGCCCGGCGCTACTCCCAGCGCGATGTGGAGAAGCTGCGCCAGGTCCAGGAGCTGTCCCAGGACGGTGTCTCGCTGCAGGGGATCAAGCGCATCATCGAGCTCGAGAACCAGGTCGCCGCCCTGCAGCACCGGGTCACCGAGCTCACGCGGGAGCGCGACGAGGCCCTGGAGCAGGTGGAGTCCGACCAGTACGTGTTCGCGGCCACGGCCTCGGGCGAGATCGTGCGCCTGCCCCGCGGCAGGCGGCGCCTGCCGAGCGAGCGCCCCGAGGTCTCCAGCTCCCGGGCGCTGATGCTCTACCGCCCGAGCGACGGCCAGGGGCGCGCCTCCGCGACGCAGCGCCAGCGGCCCTGAGGCAGCACAGCGGCACGCGCTGGTCGAGGCTGTGAAGGCGGCGGTCCGTCCTCCCCGGGACGGGCCGCCGCCTTCGCCTATGGTGAAGCAGTCCATCGAACCGCGACACCGAAGGCCCCCCCCATGCCCAGGAGCGAAGCGTCCGGCACCCCCACCGAGTCCCGACGACACGGGAAGGAGGCCGCAGCAGGGCGAGCCTTCCTGCGGGAGATCACCTACCCGCACAATATCCACCCGGTGCTGGTGCCCGGCATCTCGGTGGACGGCCAGCTCAACCGCTACGGCGTGGACCGCATCGTCACCGTGGTCACCGGAGCGCTGATCCTGGCGTTCATCGTGTGGGGCCTGCTCGACACCCAGTCGCTGACCGAGATCTCGACGGCCGCGCTGCGGTGGACCAGTGTGAACATGGGCTGGGCCTTCAACTCCCTGGCCGTGGGGCTGCTGATCTACCTGGTGTGCCTCGCCCTGTCGCGCTACGGCCGGATCCCGCTCGGCCTGGACACCGACGAGCCCGAGTACTCGACCGCGTCGTGGGCGGCCATGCTCTTCGCGGCGGGCATCGGCATCGGCATCATCTTCTTCGGGCCGTTCGAGCCCATGACCTACTTCCTCTCGCCGCGCCCCGGCTCGGTCGATCCGGGCACGCAGGAGGCCATGAAGCTGGCCTCGGCCCAGGCCGCCCTGCACTGGGGCCTCAACGCGTGGGCGATCTACGGGATGGTGGGACTGGCCGTGGCCTACGCCTCCTACCGCCGCGGCCGCGTCCCGCTGATGAGCTCGGTGTTCGCCCCGTTCTTCCGCGACGGGCGCACGGACAACGCCGTCGGGAAGATCATCGACATCCTGGCGATCATCGCCACGCTGTTCGGCACGGCCGCCTCGCTCGGCATCGGGGCGCTGCAGATCGGGCGCGGCGTCGAGATCTTCGCCGGCCTGGGCGAGACGGGCAATGCTATGGCGCTGATGATCATCGCCCTGCTCACCTCCGGATTCATCGCCTCGGCCGTCTCCGGGGTCTCGCGCGGCATCCGCTGGCTGTCCAACATCAACATGGTGCTGGCGGTGGCCCTGGCGCTGTTCTTCTTCATCGTGGGCCCCACGGCGTTCCTGGCCAATTACGTCCCCGCCGTCGTGGTGACGTACTTCGCCGAGCTGCCCACGATGCTCTCCGCCTCGATGTCCGACGGTCCCGAGATGCAGGAGTTCCTGTCGTCGTGGACCACGTTCTACTGGGCCTGGTGGGTCTCGTGGTCGCCGTTCGTGGGCGTGTTCGTCGCCAAGATCTCGCGCGGGCGCACCATCCGGCAGTTCATCTTCGGGGTGCTGTTCATCCCGTCGTCGATCGTGGTGCTGGCCTTCACCATCCTGGGCGGCACGGCCATCCGCGAGCAGTTCCAGCATCAGACGATCGCCCCCGACGGAACGGCGGCCAGCCTGCCGGCTCCCGAGGAGATCTTTTTCGTCGTGGCCGATACCCTGCCCGGCGGGGCGGTCGTGACGGGGATCGTGATCGTGATGCTCGCGGTCTTCTTCATCACGACCGCCGATTCGGCCTCCGTCGTGGCCTCCCAGATGTCGCAGAAGGGCAATCCCGAGCCCCGCAGGCTCGTCACCGTCTTCTGGGGCCTGTGCATGGCCGGGATCGCGGTCGTGCTGCTGCTGGTCGGCGGTGAGAACGCCCTGACCGGGCTGCAGAACATGATCACCGTGACCGCGCTGCCGTTCACGCTGATCATCTTCGCCATGGCCGTGGCCTTCCACAAGGATCTGCGCACCGACCCCTACATCCTGCGCAGCGCCTACGGGGAGTGGGCCCTGGAGAAGGCCGTGCGCCACGGCGTGGACGAGCACGGCGACGACTTCATGCTCGCCGTGCAGAAGGCCGACGGCCCCGACCGGGAGTGGGCCACGGCGGCCGATTTCGACTCCTCGGCCAGCGAGTACACCGACTGGTACCAGCGCACCGATGAGAACGGCCGTCCCGTGGACTACGACTGGGGCACGGGCACGTTCCCCGCTCAGGAGGACGAGCCCCGCAGCCCGGACGCCGACGGGTCGTCGGTCGAGGGGCGCCCGGAGGCCGGCGCCCAGCCGGGCGCCGAGGCCGGCCCCGGCGAGGATCAGCCCGAGAAGCGGTAGGTCAGATCCCGCGGAGTGCGCCCGGCCTCCCTGGCCTTGCGCTCGAAGCTGGTGAGGGTGCGGCCCTCCCAGCGCGGCGCCCAGCCCTGATCCGGCTGGGCGTCATCGGCCAGGGGGCCGGGGTGCAGGTTCTCGAAGCGGCCGTCGGCCTCGATGACCTCGCGCATCTGGATCGCGTACTCCTGCCAGTCCGTGGCCAGTCGCCAGGTGGCGCCCGGGCGCAGCACGCGGGCGACCTTCTCGACGAAGCCGGGGGAGACCAGGCGGCGCTTGTGGTGGCGCTTCTTGTGCCACGGATCGGGGAAGAAGACCCACAGCTCGTCGACCGAGGCCGGCTCCAGGAAGTGCTCGAGCACCTCGGGGGCATTGGCCTGCACGGCGCGCACGTTGGTGGCCCCGGCGGCGTCGGACTTGGAGAGCAGGTCGGCCAGACCGGGGGTGTAGACCTCGACAGCCAGGAAGTCCTGGTCGGGGACCTCGGCGGCGCGGTGGGCCATGGCCTCGCCCAGCCCGGAGCCGATCTCGACGACCAGCGGGGCGCGCCGGCCGTAGACGGCCTCCTGGTCGAACACGGCGTGGGCGGCCACGGAGGTGTCGGTGATCTCGCGCGGGACCTGAAGGATCCGCTCGGGGGCCAGCTCGTCCCAGGCCCTCTGCCGGCGATGGGTCAGGCGGTCGCCCCGGCGCACGAAGGACAGCGGCTGGCGGTGGAAGCGGGTGGGATCCGCATCCCCGCCGGTCTGGTCGTCGGTCTCGGGCGCGGTCTGATCGGGGGAACTGTGCTCGCTCATCAATCGATGAGTCTAGCCAGCCGCTAGGGTGATGGGGCCGCCGCCCACCCCTCCCCGCCCTGACCGGGCATGTCCCGCAGGAGCACCATGTCGTCGCTGACCAGGCTGAAGCTGTCCTCCGGAGCAGATCGGGCCATGTTCATCGTGGCCCTGGGCATCATGGCGGCGGTGAGCCCCATGGCCACGGACATCTACCTGGCCTCGATCCCGGCGGCGGCCGAGTACTTCCGGACCCCGATCACGGCGGTCCAGCTCTCGCTGAGCACGTACATGATCGGCATGGCCCTGGGGCAGCTCGTGCTGGGGCCCGTCTCCGATCGCCTGGGGCGCTACGGCCTGATCGTGGCCGGCACCTCGGTGTTCACGCTGAGCTCGGCGGGCATCGCCCTGTCCACGAGCATCGAGATGATGCTCGTGCTGCGCGCCGTCCAGGGGATCGCCGGTGCCGCGGGCGTGGTGGTCGGGCGTGCGATGGTCTCGGACACGGTCTCCGGCATCGAGGCCGCCAAGGTCTACACGCTGCTCGGCACGATCACCTCCATGGCGCCCATCGTCGCGCCGCTGATCGGCGGAGTGATCGCCTCGCAGGCGGTGTGGCAGACGGTCTTCTGGCTGCTCACGGGCTTCGGCCTGCTCATGCTCACCGGGACGCTCGTGGTCCTCAAGGAGACGCTGCCTCCGGCCGAGCGCAGCCGTGCCGGCCTGGTGGGGATCTTCGAGGGGCCGTGGCGCATGCTGGGCCAGCCCGTGTTCATGGGCTGGGCGCTGGGCGCTGGCCCTGGCCTTCGCCTTCGGCTGCCTGTTCTCCTACATCTCCGCCTCCTCGTTCGTGCTCCAGAACATCGTGGGGCTCTCGGAGCTCGGCTACTCGGTCGTCTTCGCCCTCGGCGCGCTGTGCGGGCTGATCGGGGGCCTGGTCAACGTCCGCCTCCTGAACCGCTTCTCCCCGGGCGCCATCCTGCGCACGGCGCTGATCGCGCTCAGCTGCATCAACCTGGTGGGTCTGGCGGCTCTGCTGGCCGGTGCGCCGATGTGGACGCTGATCGCCCACGTGGTGGCCGCCCAGGCGTGCTTCGGATTCGTGATGGGCAATGCGATCGCGCTGGGCCAGGCCGAGGCGCGGCACCGGGCCGGGGCCGGCTCGGCGGTTCTCGGGCTGCTGCAGTTCCTGCTCGGAGGGATCGCCAGCCCGCTGTCCGGACTCGGCGGCGACAGCACCGCGGTGCCCATGGCGGTGTGGATGCTGATCTTCTCCGGACTGGCGCTGATCTGCGCCGTGACCGCCCTGCGGCTGTCCCGGCGCGCCGACGCCGACTGAGCGGACCAGCGACGGGCAGGCCTGCCGACACACTTCTCCCGTGAGCAGGCCGAGCACCGGCTGGCAATCACCTGTGTGCTTAGATGCTTTCGGATGCGGCGTGTCGCGCGTCTCTCCGGCTCCAGACTCCCTGACGAGAGGACCCCCCGTGATCCAGGACCTGCTCGACCAGCTCGCGGGCATCGGCTCGTACTGCTTCACCCCCGGCTCGATCGATGCCGCCCAGTGCTTCGGCAGCTTCGGCTCGATCATCTGGGGGCCCTTCTGCCTCATCCCGCTGATGCTGCTCACGGGCATGTACCTGACCATCCGCCTCTCGGGCCTGCAGCTGCGCAAGCTGGGCCCGTCGCTGCGCCTGGCCCTGCTCGACCGGGCGGACGACGACGCCGTGGGCGGCGACGTCTCCCAGTTCCAAGCGCTCACCACGGCCCTGGCGGCCACGGTGGGCACCGGCAACATCGTGGGCGTGGCCACCGCGATCTCGATCGGCGGCCCCGGCGCCCTGTTCTGGATGTGGGTCACGGGCGTGTTCGGCATGGCCTCCAAGTACTCCGAGGCCTTCCTGGGCGTGCGCTTCCGCACGACCGATGCCAAGGGGGAGATCTCGGGCGGGCCGCAGTACTACCTGCAGCGCGGCATCCCGGGCGGCATCGGCAAGTTCCTGGCCCTGTTCTTCGCGGTGGCCGCAGCGCTGGCGTCGTTCGGCATCGGCAACATGACGCAGGGCAACTCCATCTCCTCGAATGTCGAGGGCTCGTTCGGCATCCCCCTGTGGATCACCGGAGCGGTGCTGGCCATCCTGACGCTCGCCGTGCTGGTGGGCGGCATCAAGTCGATCGCCAAGGTCTCCTCGGGCTTTGTGCCGATCATGATCGTGTTCTACGTCGTGGGCGCGATCTGGATCCTGATCGTCAACATCGTCGACGTCCCCGCGGCGATCGCCCTGATCTTCACCGACGCCTTCTCCGGGACGGCCGCCGTGGGCGGCTTCGCCGGCTCTGCGCTGATCCTGGCCGTGCAGATGGGCGTGGCCCGTGGCGCGTTCTCCAACGAGTCCGGCATGGGCTCGGCCGCCATCGCCGCCGCCGCCGCCCAGACCACCCACCCGGTGCGCCAGGGCCTGGTGTCCATGACCCAGACCTTCATCGACACGATCATCGTGGTGACGTTCACCGGCCTGGTGATCATCACGACCGGCGTGTGGGAGCAGGGCTCGGACTTCGCCGCGACCATGACGGGCGACGCCTTCTCGCACGGCCTGCCCGGCAACTGGGGCCACTACGTGGTGACCATCGGACTCGTCCTGTTCGCCTACTCCACGATCCTGGGCTGGGCCTACTACGGCGAGCGCTGCATGGAGCGGCTGTTCGGCCGGAGGGCCGTCATGCCCTACCGCGTCGTGTTCTCGATCGTCGTCTACATCGGCTGCACCGTCCCCCTGGCGGTCGTGTGGAACTTCGCCGACGTCATGAACGGCCTCATGGCGATCCCCAACCTGATCGGCCTGCTTGTGCTCTCCGGGCTGATCTACCGGGAGACCAAGTACTACCTCGACAACGATCCGCAGCTGCGGGCCGGCAAGGCGCAGATCGACGCCTTCATGGCGGGCCACCCCGGCGGCATCGACACGTACGAGTCGACCGGGCGCTGAGCGCACTCGGGAGGGGCCTGCCGGCGGACCGGCAGGCCCCTCGTCGCTTTTCCACGGCAAACGACGACGACAGCTTCCCCTGCGGCAGCCGAGCGTGCCTAGGGTGGGAGCATGAGCGAACTCAACCACCCTCTGGCCCTGAGCGGCGACGCCGGGATCGCCACCGTCTACGACCAGGGCGCCCACGTCGCCTCCTGGACCCCGTTCGGCCACGACCCGGTCCTGTTCGTGTCCCGGCGCTCCGGATTCCAGGTGGGCACGTCCATCCGCGGCGGGATCCCCGTGTGCTTCCCGTGGTTCGGCCCCGGCCGCAGCGGGGACCGGAAGCCGGCGCACGGATTCGCGCGCATCGTGGACTGGGCGCGGGTGAGCACCGAGCAGGATGCGGCGGTCTTCGAGCTCACCGACGCCGCCCTGTCGCAGGAGCACCGGGAGTCCTTCCCGCACGCGTTCCGCGCTCGGCTCTCCGTGCGTGCCGGGGCGTCGCTGGAGGTCGTGCTCAGCGTGGAGAACACGGGGGAGGAGGCCTTCGAGATCGAGGAGGCGCTGCACACCTACCTGGCCGTCGGCGACGTCCGGGAGGTCGAGGTGCGCGGCCTCGAGGACGCCGAGTTCATCGACAAGACGCAGGACAACGCGCTCGTGCCCGCCGCCGGCCGGTCGCTGCGGCTGACGGGGGAGACGGACCGCGTGTACCTCTCGGGCGGGCCCGTGACGGTCGAGGATCCTGTGCTGGGCCGGCGCCTGCGCATCACCATGCGCGGGGCTGCGGACACCGTCGTGTGGAATCCGTGGAGCGAGAAGGCCGCGGCCATGTCCGACTTCGGCGACGAGGAGTGGCCGGCCATGCTGTGTCTCGAGGGCGCCAATGCGCTCGAGCACGCGGTGCGGGTCGCACCCGGCGAGGTCCACGAGCTCGGCTATCGGATCGACGTCGAGACCGACTGAATCCATCGAGAGCCTGCTGCCCGGACATGCGAACGCCCCCACCGTCACGGTGGGGGCGTTCGCCTGCTCTCGGGGCGGCAGCTGTCAGCGGCTGCGCCCGGGCGGAAGCGGAGCGCTCAGCTCACTTCTTGCCCTGAGCGATCAGGCTGGCGCCGATCGCGGCGAGCCAGACGTCCTTGGACAGCGGCGTGCCCTCCTGGGAGGGGCGGATGCCGTCCGCCTGGGTGAGCTCGTCGTTGCGGAAGTACATGCTCAGCATGCCGGCGGAGAACGCGAGCAGAGCGGCGCCGGCCAGGCGCTTGTTCACGAACGGGGTGACCAGCGCTGCGCCGATGCCGACCTCGGACAGCCACAGGAACTGCCCGAAGGTCTTGTCGTCCCACTCGCCGAACTGCGGGATGCCGCTGGCGGCCATGCCCTTGAGGTGGCCGTAGGCCTCCTCGGGGAGGTCCTTCTTCCCCAGCCCGGACTGGATGAGGTAGGCGCCGGAGACGCCGCGGAGGATGGCATTGGAGAGGCGCATTCGTGCTCCTTCAGGTCGGGGGTCTCGGCTCCCGCGTGCCGCGAGGAGCCGATGGGTGATCCGTCACGATGTTAGCAGGGCCTCCCGGGGTGGGCCGGTGCGCGTCGGGGCGCCGGCCCCGCTGAGCGAGGGCCGGGCTCGTGCTGCGCCTCACGGCGGTCAGGGGCCTATTCATGTAGGGTCGATGAGTTGCACATGGCACTGCCCGCCGCGCACCGGACCCGACGGCCGTTCATCGGCCCGGGACGTGAGATCTGAAGCGAGATGGGCAGGCAGCGCGTCGAACACCCCGCGGGCACGCGGACGGCGCAGGACGCAGACGGACCCTCGAGGGCAGACCTCGGGTCTACGCCTGCAGCGGACCGGGAGCTCGAAAGCCCCGGACGTCACTGCGCGAGTCCGGTACGTCGCCTCCACGCGGATCGTGAGATCGGCGCACCCCGGCCGGCCGATACCGGCGCCGGGACATCCGATCGAAAGTGCTCTTCCCTTGACGTCCTTCATCGACCTCGGCGTGCCCGAGGCACTGGCTCGTGTCCTCTCCCAGCACGGGATCGACCAGCCCTTCCCCATCCAGACCAAGACCCTCCCGGACTCGCTGTCCGGGCGCGATGTGCTCGGCCGAGGCCGCACCGGCTCCGGCAAGACCATCGCCTTCGCCCTTCCCCTGGTGACCCGCCTGGCAGGCCTGGCCCAGGGAACCAGCCGCGCGCCGCGCAGGGCCAACCGGCCCACCGGCCTGGTGCTGGCCCCCACTCGCGAGCTCGCCACCCAGATCGATCGGGCGATCGCTCCACTGGCCGAGGAGGCCGGGCTGTCGACCACCGTGATCTTCGGCGGCGTCTCGCAGGTCCACCAGGAGCGCGCGCTCTCCCGCGGCGCCGACATCGTCGTGGCCTGCCCGGGCCGCCTCGAGGACCTGCTCAAGCAGGGGGTCCTGACCCTCGACGACATCCGCGTGACCGTGATCGACGAGGCCGATCACATGGCCGACATGGGCTTCCTGCCCGTGGTCACCCGCATCCTCAAGCAGACCCCGGACGACGGCCAGCGCCTGCTGTTCTCGGCCACGCTCGACGGCGGCGTGGACGTGCTGGTCAAGAAGTTCCTGCACGACCCCGTCACCCACTCGGTGGATGCGCCCAAGGCCGCGGTCTCGACCATGGAGCACCACGTGCTCGTGGTCGATGCCGATGAGAAGCAGGCGCTGATCGAGACCCTGGCCTCCGGCACGGGGCGGCGCGTGATGTTCACGCGCACCAAGCACCGCGCCAAGAAGCTGGCCAAGAAGCTCTCGCAGCAGGGCATTCCGGCGGTGGACCTGCAGGGCAACCTCTCGCAGAACGCGCGCGACCGGAACCTGGCGAGCTTCTCCCAGGGCGATGTCCGCGTGCTCGTGGCCACCGACGTGGCCGCCCGCGGCGTGCACGTGGATGACGTCGAGCTGGTCGTGCACATCGATCCGCCGGCCGAGCACAAGTCCTACCTGCACCGCTCCGGTCGCACGGCCCGCGCCGGCGCCCAGGGCCAGGTCATCACGATCGCCACGCGCGAGGAGCGCCGCGACGTCGAGAAGCTCATGAAGCAGGCCGGTGTGATCGCCGAGTTCTCCGAGGTCTCGATCGGCTCGCCGGTCGTCGCCGATCTCGTGGGCGAGCGCGCAGAGCGCGTGGAGTACGTGGCTCCGGCCCAGCAGCAGCCCTCCGGCGGCCGGGGTGCGCGGCGCTCCGGCGGCCGCGCCGTCGAGGGCCGTCCCGCCCAGCGCCAGGGCGGTCGTCAGGGCTCGGGCCGCGGCGGCCGCGGCGGGGACGACGCCCGCGGCGAGTCCCGCGCCGAGGGCGGCCGCTCGCGCGGCGGCCGCGGCGCACAGCCCGAGGCCCAGGGCGGCCAGCGGGGCGGGCGCTCCGAGGGCCGCGCCGGTGAGCGCGGCCAGTCCCGCTCGGGCGGTCGCGGTGGACGCGGCGCCGAGCAGGGCCAGGCCCAGGGCCGGCGCGACGGAGGCCGCGGAGGCCGTCCGGTCCAGGGCGGCGGCCGCTCCGGCGGCGGTCGTCCCGCCGGCTCGGGCCGCGGACGCAGCGGCGGCGCTCGCAGCACCGCTGCTCGCACGGACGCCCCGGCAAGCGCTGTGGCGCTGCACGGCACCGCGGACGCGGTGGCCGATCGCGCCACGCAGGCAGCGGCTCGTCGTCGTGACCGCCGCGCCGGCGGCTCGCCGCGCGGCTGAGGCCCGCCCCGTGAGGCGCAGGGGCCGGCTCGGCTGAGCAGCCGGGCCGGCCCCTGCCGCCCAGGGCCGCGTCGTCTCAGGCGGACGGCGGCACCCGCACAGAGCAGAAGCCCGGGATCTCCACGTGGAGATCCCGGGCTTCTGCCGTGCCCGACCGGGGCGGCGGATCAGCCGCGGTTCAGGTGCAGCACCTGACTGGCGGGGCGTCGGGTGGCGCGCTCGAGCTCGGCGCGGGAGCGATCGGCGGCATCTGCCCGAGCGGAGGCCTCGGACGGATCCCCCTGCAGATCTGCCGTCATGTCACAGCGGGGCAGCTCGGGCACCAGCGGGCCGATCGAGCGCAGCAGCTCGAGGGTCACGTCTTCGTGCCGGGCCACGGGCACGAAGCCGGGCTCGGTGGGGACCTCTCGCTCGCCGGGGACGATCACCACCGGCATGCCGGCGGCAGTGGCCGACTGGGCGCCGGCGATCGAGTCCTCCACGGCGATGCAGTCCTCGGGGGCCGTCATGAGCCGCTCGGCGGCCGTCAGATAGGGCTCCGGGTGCGGCTTGGCGTGCTCCACGTCCTCGCGCGAGACCGCCGCGCGGATCGCGTGCGGGGCTGCCGCCGCGGTGCCCGCGATGACCGCGGCCAGCGCATTGGTCACGATCGCGGCGGGGATCGCGGCCTCGGCGAGCTCGTCGAGCAGCTGCGGGCGTGCGGGCAGGAAGGGGACGTGCTCGGCGGTCGCCGCCGCCACCTCGGCGCCGATGCGGTCGGTGACCTCCTGCAGCTCTCCCTGCGCTCCGCGATCGAGCATCAGCTGCGCCGACTCCTGGACGGTGCGGCCCAGGGTGGCCATGTCGTCCTCCTCGGTCCACTCCTGGCCGAACGAGCGGGCCACGGTGCGCTTGGCGATGGCCCACTCGGGCTCCGTGTCCACCAGGGTGCCGTCGTGATCGAGCAGGACGGCCTTGGGCCACGAGCGGTGCTGGGGATCCAGCCACTCGAGCAGGGCCAGGGAGAGCTGGCGGTGATCGGTCAGATGGACGGTTCCCCGCTGCGGGTCCACGGGCAGGGCCCCGGGGACGACGACCACGGTCATGCCCGCGGCCTGGGCGGCCTCCACACCGGAGGGGGAGTCCTCGATCGCGATGCACTGCGCCGGGTCCACCCGCAGGCGGCGAGCGGCCTCCAGGTAGCCCTCCGGGGACGGCTTGGCGGCGATGCCCTGGGCGAGCTCGCGGTCGCCGATGATGACGTCGAACATGTTCTCGGGGCCCTTGGCGGCCGTGTGCTCGGCGATCTCGGTGGTGGCGTTCGTGACGATCCCGGCCGGGATGCCGGCAGCGGCCACCTCCTCGAGCAGCGACTCGACACCCGGGATGAGCTCTGGGTCCTGCTCGCGCAGCAGCTCGCGGGACAGCAGCACCAGGCGCTCGCCCATGGCCCGGTCCTCGAGCTCCACGCCGCGCTCGCGCAGCCGCTGCAGCGTCAGCCCGATCGACCGGCCCATGACGTCGTCGGTGTCCTGGGCGGTCCACGTGCCGCCGTGCTCAGCGGCCAGCCGCCGCTTGGCCAGGTCCCAGAGGGGCTCGGTGTCCATCAGGGTGCCGTCGTGGTCGAACAGGACGGCCTGGGGGAAGGTGCGAGAGGACATGCGCACCAGCCTATCGGCGCTGGGCGGACTCGGATTCCGACAGCGGGCGGATGGGCTCGGTGATCCGGTCGCGGTCGTAGACCACCAGGGCGTCGTTCTCGAGCAGCGTCTCGCTCGCCACGATGTTGCCCGTGCGCTTGTCCCTGGTGCTCCGGCTGACGATGTTGTGCCGGCGCACCTGCAGCTTCCCGGTCTGCGGGTCCAGCGCCTCGTAGAACCACCCGTCCTCCTCGCGGACATGGAACTTCTGGTCCAGGGGAGCATCGGCGCGCAGCTCGCCGCGCAGGTGCTCGTCATCCGTGCGGACCCGGAACTGGAAGGTGATGCCGGTGTCGTTGCGCAGGCGGTAGTCCAGGAAGTTCCACACGATGGAGGTGCCGGTGCCGAACGGGATCTGTCGCTTGAAGTCGGGGAAGAGATCCAGGCCGGAGTGGTGGTGGTGCTCCACGATGCTCAGCGGCGAATGCAGCGCCATCCAGTGCAGGAGGTTGGTGAACTGGCACAGCCCGCCTCCCACCCCGGTCTCCGCGCGGTCGTCGAAGATCACCACGCCGGGCTGGAACCCCCGCCTGGAGCTGGGCTCGCCCACCAGCCGCCAGAAGGAGAACGTCTCTCCGGGGCGGATCAGGATCCCGTCCACGTGCGGGGCGGCCAGACCGAGCGAGACGGCCTTCCCCTCCTGCAGCTCGGGCTGCGCATTGCCCAGACGGCGGCGGATCAGCGAGTTGTGGGTGTAGACCTTGACCGGCAGCGACTCCTGCGACGCCTGCCGCGCGAAGCTGCTGCGCCGCAGGCCGTCGGCGATCCTGCGCTGCATCCGGCGGCGGGCGAGGGCGATCTGATAGGTCGTCGGCGAGAGCTCGGAGAAGAGACGGCGTGCCATGATCTGCCTCCTTCGGCGTCGGGGGCACGCCATCCAGGGTGGCCCTCCGGTTTGCAGAGGGGAACAGGTGACGCCGAGGGGCGGCGCAGCCTCAGTCGTGGGCGGGGCCCAGAGCCTCGTGGCGGCGGTGCGATGCGGGCTCGAGCTGGAAGGTGGTGTGCTCCACGGCCACGGGGAAGTGCTCCACCGTGCACAGCTGCAGCGCGTCCAGGACGGCGGGCAGGGAGCCGTCGTGGAAGCAGTCGTCGTCCACGACCACGTGCGCGGTGAGCACGGGCACCCCGGTGGCCACCACGGAGGCGTGCAGATCGTGGATCGCCGCCACGTGCGGGACGGTCTCCAGGTGCTCGCGGACCTCGGTCACATCCAGACCGCGGGGGGCGGATTCGAGCAGCACGGAGCCGGACTCGCGCAGCAGCATGAGCGCCCGGGGCAGGATCAGCAGCGAGATCAGCAGGCCGGCCAGGGCATCGGCGCCGGTCCAGCCGGTGAAGTGGATGACGGCGGCCGCCGCGATCACGGCGACGGAGCCCAGGGCGTCGTTGAGCACCTCCAGGAAGGCGGCGCGCATGTTCATCGAATCCCCGCGCCCGCCCGCCAGAACCAGCAGCGAGGCGATATTGGCAGCCAGGCCCACGGCGCCGATCACGGCGAGCAGCACCACGTCCGTGTCCGCGGCCGGCGGGGGATCCAGCAGCCGCCGGACGCCCTCGACGATCGCGTAGAGGCCGACCACGAGCAGGACGGCGGCCTGCATGCCCGCGGCCAGGATCTCGGCGCGCAGCCAGCCCCACGTCCGGTGCGAGGAGCTCGGCCTGGCCGCCAGCGAGGCGGCGAGCAGGGCCAGCAGCAGACCGCCGGCGTCGACGAGCATGTGGGCGGCATCCACGAGCAGGGCCAGGGAGCCGGTGATCACCGCCCCGATGACCTCGGCGATCAGGATGCTCGACGTGATGGCGAAGGCGATGGCCAGGCGGCGACGGCCCGCACCCGCTGCATGGTCGTGGGAGTGCCCGCCTCCGTGCGCATGGCCGTGACTGTGGCCGGAGGCCTCTGCGGCGGCGCCGTCGGGGACGGCATGGGCGCTGCGGGTCTGCGCGCAGGCATGGTCGTGGGGGCGGGGGATCGTGGGGCGATCAGCCATGGCGCACCTCCTGCAGCACGGGGCCTCGTCGACGCCGACCCTTCCGGAAATTATCACGCCGCCGGCAGCTCCACTGCCGCCGGTGCGGTGCCCGGCCCCGTGAGCGCTGGGCGGGAGCGTCGGAGAGCGCTTCTAGGATGGAGCCATGAGCGCCCCGCTGGATGACCCCCGACGCCGCGGAGCCGTCGCCAGGACGGTGCCGCTGCTGGCCCCGGCGATGGCGCTGCTGCTGGCCGCGTGGCTCGCGCTGTCCTCAGCACCCGTGGGCGGGCCGGGGCAGCGCTGGCCGATCTGGCTCGGCGCGCTGGGCGCCCCGCTGGCACTGCTGCTGTGGATCGCCGCGGGCATGGTGCTCGCCGATGCACGTCACTACATCCAGCGCCGGGCTCGGCCGCTGACCTGCTGGCTCATGGTCGTCTCCTGGTCCCTGGCCGTGGTGCTGGGGGCGCTGCTGCCGGATCTGGTGGACGGCGAGCCCGCCTCGCTCTTCCTGGCCACCTTCCCCGGAGCCACCCCCGGTCTGAGCTCGGGATTCGCCAACACCGTGGGCGTGCTGATGTTCGCCGCGGCTGCTGCGAGCCTGCTGGCTGCGGCGCTCGACGTCCGCCGCACCCGCCTGCTGAGCCGCGGCGTGCCCCTCATCCCTGAGCCCGAGGACGAGGACCGCCTGCGCGAGCAGTGGCTCGACTCCTTCCGGTGACCGCGCCTGCACCCCTCCCGCCGAACAACGGATCCGCACCATGAACAAGGCCCTGACCGCTCTGCGCGACGGACTCCTGCCGCCGTCCCTGCGAGGCGATGAGCCCGCGGGACAGGGGCGTGCCGCGCAGTCGTCGTCGCACGCGGACAGCGGCGTGGTCACGGTCCCCAATGCCTTCACCGCGCTGCGCTTCCTGCTGATCATCCCGGCGGTCATCGCGATCCTGCAGATCCAGGAGCGGCCCTGGATGCCGCTGGTGCTGGTGGCGATCTTCTCGCTGACCGACTGGGTCGACGGCTTCCTGGCGCGACTGCTGGACCAGTTCAGCGAGTTCGGCGCCAAGCTGGATCCGATCGCCGACCGGATCGGCCTGGGCCTGGTGATCATCGCGCTGACGGTCGAGGGCATGCTGCCGCTGTGGGCGATCCTGGTGATCGCCGCGGTCGATGTGGCGCTTCTGGTCATGCTGGTCCGGCTGCGCCTGCGCGAGGGCATGGCGGTCACCTGGGCGGGCAAGCTGCGCACCGCCCTGACCATGCTGGGCGTGGTCGGGGTGCTGGCAGGGCCGGCCTTCGACTGGTCGTGGCTCACCGCCCTGGGCTCGGTGTGCGTGCAGGTCGGCGCCGTGCTGCACGTGCTCAACGGGATCGGCTACGCACGCACCGCCCTGCGGATCAGCCGCGGCGCATGACCACCTGCTCCACCCCGGCGGAGTCGGTGATCAGCTCCACGAGCTCGAAGCCGCTGCGCTCGTAGAGCCGACGGCTGCCCGGGGTGGTCGACTCGAGGCCCACGGGCAGGCCCTCGGCGCGGGCCAGGCCGTGCTCCAGCAGGGTCGAGCCCACGCGACGGCCCTGCGCGGCCGGAGCCACCGTGAGGTAGGACAGGCGCCAGTGCGGCTCCTGGGGGTGCAGGCGGTCGTAGGTGCGGCTGTCCTGCTGCTGCTTCTGCGGGTCCGTCCCCAGGATCTCGCCAGCGCGGCGCTCGGCCTCCCGGGCTGCCGGGTCCTCGTGGGCCTTCGACTCGGGGCGGTCCCAGACGGCCGCACCCAGGATCTGTGGACCCTGATCGCCGTGCAGCTCCGCGACGTCCACCGCGGCATGGGGCAGCCAGACCTGCTCGAGCAGCAGGCGGTAGTGGGCCTCGAGCCGCTTGGTGAGGTCCTCGCCCGGCGCCGCATGGGCGCGGGCCCACGGATCATCGGTGAAGGCCAGTGCCATCACTCCGGCGATCGTCTCGAGGTCCTCGGCGCTTGCCGGGCGGACGCGGATCGCGGTCTCGGAGGTGGTCATCGCGGAGCCTTTCGGGTCGGGACTGCGCCGCTACGGAGCGCGTCGGGGCAGCGGGGTCACACTATCCAGTCCGGCGGCGGCCCTGCAGGGCATTCAGCGCCTGGCCTCCGAGAGCCACAGGGGGATGACGCCGCGCACCACCTCGGTGCCGTCGCGCAGGTGGGCCGTCACGCGCACGGGCACCTCGCAGGGGAGGGGCTGCTCCCAGTCCGCCGGGTCGGTCTCGGCCAGGCATCGGACGTCGCCGGGGACCTTGGCCACGTAGTCGAGCCGGATGCCCTTGGGGATCCAGCGCGTGCCCTCCGGCAGCGTGGCCTCGGCCAGCAGGCCCATGGCCGCCTCGAGTCCGTTGCCGACGGCCAGGGCGTGGACGGTGCCGATGTGGTTCTGCACCGCGCGCCGCTTGCGGATCTGCACCACGGCGCGGTGCGGGGCCATCTCGAGGACCTGCGGGCGCACGGAGGCGAAGTAGGGGGCCTTGAGCATGTAGGCCAGGGAGAACGCTCGCTTTCCCAGGGGGCGGGCGGCGAACTGCTGGTACATCCGGTAGGTGGAGGTCATGCCCCGATGGTAGAGAAGATAGCGGGGAGAGGTGTCGAGCATCACTCCGGTGACGCAAGCCCGTGCCCATGGTGTATGGCGCAATAAACTTGAGTGGAGTAGACTCAAGTCAAGACAACACAAGAGGCGTCGAGGTCCGCAGGAGTGCAGCGGGCGGCAGCGCCGGAACAAGGAGGAACCTGTGGACACTCAGCTGACCACTCGCTCGCAGGAGGCCGTCTCGGCGGCGGCCGCTGCGGCCTCGACCGGAGGCCACCCGCAGATCGAGCCTCTGCACCTGCTGGACGCGCTGCTCCAGCAGCGCGACGGCGTCGCCGTCGCCATCCTGGAGGCCGCAGGCACGGACGTCGCCGCACTGGCCACGGCGGTCACCGCCAAGCTCGGCGCGCTGCCGTCGGTCTCTGGCGACACTGCCAACCAGGCCCAGTTCAACCGCGCCGCCCTGCAGGCGGTCAAGGCGGCCGAGGCCTTCGCCCGCGAGCTCGGGGACGAGTACGTCTCGACCGAGCACCTGCTCTACGGCATCGCCGAGGGCCAGGGCGCTGCGGCCGAGCTGCTGGCCTCGGCCGGCGCCTCGCCCGCGGTCATCCGGGAGACGATCCCCAAGGTGCGCGGTGACCGTCGCGTGACCTCGCCGGATCCCGAGCAGACCTTCCAGGCGCTCGAGAAGTACGGCACCGACCTGACCGCGATCGCCCGCGAGGGCAAGCTCGATCCGGTGATCGGACGCGACGGCGAGATTCGCCGCGTCATCCAGGTGCTGTCGCGGCGCACCAAGAACAACCCCGTGCTGATCGGCGAGCCCGGCGTGGGCAAGACCTCGGTCGTCGAGGGTCTGGCTCAGCGCATGGTGGCCGGGGACGTCCCCGAGTCGCTGCGCGGCAAGACCCTGATCGCCCTGGACATCGGTGCCATGATCGCCGGCGCCAAGTACCGCGGCGAGTTCGAGGAGCGCTTCAAGGCCGTCCTGGATGAGATCAAGGCCTCCGAGGGGCAGATCGTCACCTTCATCGATGAGATCCACACCATCGTGGGCGCCGGCGGCGGCTCCGAGGGCGCCATGGATGCGGGCAACATGCTCAAGCCCATGCTCGCCCGCGGCGAGCTGCGCCTGATCGGTGCCACCACGCTGGACGAGTACCGCGAGAACATCGAGAAGGACGCCGCGCTGGAGCGCCGCTTCCAGCAGGTCTTCGTGGGGGAGCCGTCGGTGGAGGACACGGTCGCGATCCTGCGCGGGCTCAAGGAGCGCTACGAGGCGCATCACAAGGTCCAGATCGCCGACAGCGCCTTGGTGGCGGCTGCGAGCCTGTCCAACCGGTACATCCCGCAGCGCCAGCTTCCGGACAAGGCCATCGACCTGATCGATGAGGCTGCCTCCCGGCTGCGCATGGAGATCGACTCCGCTCCGGAGGAGATCGACCAGCTGCGCCGCCAGGTGGACCGCCTGACCATGGAGGAGCTGGCCCTGGAAGGGGAGACCGACCCCGCTTCGGTCGAGCGGCTGGCCGCACTGCGCAAGGACAAGGCGGACAAGCAGGCCGAGCTGGATGTCCTGAACTCCCGGTGGGAGCAGGAGAAGGCCGGGCTGAACCGCGTGGGCGATCTCAAGGCGCAGATCGATGAGTTGCGCTCGCAGGCCGAGCGCGCCCAGCGCGGCGGCGATCTGGGGGAGGCCTCGCGCCTGCTCTACGGCGAGATCCCGGCTCTGCAGAAAGAGCTGGAGCGCGCACAGGAGCAGGAGGACGCCGCTGCCGATCGCGAGCTCATGGTCTCGGAGGAGGTCACCGCCGATGACATCGCCGAGGTGGTCTCCGCCTGGACGGGCATCCCCGCCGGGAAGATGCTGCAGGGCGAGGCAGAGAAGCTGCTCGAGATGGAGTCCATCCTGGGTCGGCGCCTGATCGGCCAGAAGAAGGCCGTGAAGGCGGTCGCCGACGCCGTGCGCCGCTCGCGCGCCGGCGTCTCCGACCCCGACCGCCCGATCGGCTCCTTCCTGTTCCTCGGCCCCACGGGCGTGGGCAAGACCGAGCTGGCCAAGGCGCTGGCCGAGTTCCAGTTCGACGACGAGCGCGCCCTGGTGCGCATCGACATGTCGGAGTACTCGGAGAAGCATTCCGTCGCCCGTCTCGTCGGGGCCCCTCCGGGATACGTGGGCTACGAGGAGGGCGGTCAGCTCACCGAGTCGGTGCGGCGCCGGCCCTATTCGGTCGTGCTGCTCGACGAGGTCGAGAAGGCCCACCCCGAGGTCTTCGACATCCTCCTGCAGGTGCTCGACGACGGCCGCCTGACCGACGGACAGGGCCGGACCGTGGACTTCCGCAACACGATCCTGATCCTGACCTCGAACCTGGGCAGCCAGTTCCTGGTGGATCCCGAGCTCGACGAGACCGCCAAGCGGGAGGCCGTGATGAACGTGGTCAATGCCTCGTTCAAGCCGGAGTTCCTGAACCGGCTTGACGAGACGATCATGTTCGATCCGCTGAGCACCGAGGACCTGTCGCACATCGTCGAGATCCAGGTGCGCGAGCTGGCGCGTCGCCTCGAGCCGCGCCGCTTGCGCCTGGAGGTGACCCCGGCGGCCCGCGAGTGGCTGGGGCTCGCCGGGTTCGACCCGGCATTCGGCGCCCGGCCGCTGCGCCGCCTGGTGCAGCAGCAGATCGGCGATCGGCTGGCCCGCGGTCTGCTCGCCGGCGACATCGTCGACGGCGACACCGTCCGCGTGGATGTCGATCCGAGCATAGACAGCGACGGGCTGGTCGTCACCGCCGAGCGCGACTGATCGTCAGACGCCGCAGCCGCCCGGCGGTCGCCCCTTCCTCCCGCGGAGGGGCGACTGCCAGGTCTCTGCCAGGTAGGGTCGGGTCGATCCAGGAGCGTTCGAACGTGTACCCTGGGGCCACGATTCATACGCACATCACCGGGGCAGCACTGTGTGTCGACTGGCTGCCGACCGGAACCGAGAGACAGAGGGGGTCACGCTCATGGGGCGCGGCCGTCAAAAGGCGAAGGCAACGCGACAGGCTCGGGAGATGAAGTACTTCACCCCCGACACCGACCTCACCGCACTGCAGCGCGAGCTGCGGCAGTCGGGGCCGACCGAGAGTCGGCGCCCGGCGTTCGAGGACGACCAGCACAGCGCGGTCGACTCGCACTCCGAGGATCAGGACAGCTACGAGTACGACGATCGTCGCCGCTGAGCCTCCCCTCTCCTGAAGGGGTCAGCCGGTGCGACCGGCGTGCGAAGAGCCCCCCACCGTTCGGTGGGGGGCTCTTCGCATGCCAGCTGATCTCGGGGCGGGCGCCCCGTGGGCCGTGAGCGGCCCGCCGCGGCCGCGAGGAGTCGCTCGTGCAGGGCTTCAGCACGCGAAGGCCTGCACGAGCGACTCCTCGCGGGGCTCGATCGCTCAGCCGGCGTAGTCGCCGACCAGGTGCACTGCGCCGCCGTCGACGCCCTTGGCTCCCTGAACCCAGTCCGGTCCTCCGCCCAGGCCGTCGGCCGGCAGGTCCTCGACCTGGCCCATGATCCAGGCGTCCATGCCGCGGGAGTGCAGGCGGGCCAGGGCGGAGTCGGCCGCGGACGGATCGACGACCGCGATCATGCCCACGCCCAGGTTCAGCGTGCGCTCCAGATCGGGCTGCGGGACGCTGCCCAGGGTGCCGATCAGCTGGAAGACCGGCGGAACCGACCACGTCCCGCGATCGACCACGGCCACGGTGCCCTGCGGCAGCACGCGGGCCAGGTTGGCGGCCAGTCCTCCGCCGGTCACGTGGGTGAACCCGCGCACACCCGAGCCGGTCGTGCCGTCACGGCCGTTGACGGGGAAGGAACGGGCCAGATCCAGGACGTCGGCCGCGTAGACGCGGGTGGGCTCGAGCAGCTCCTCACCCAGGGTGCGCCCGAACTCCTCGACCTCGCGCTCGAGCGACCAGCCGGCCACGTCCAGGACGCGGCGGACCAGAGAGTAGCCGTTCGAGTGGATGCCCGAGGAGCCCATGGCGATCAGGACGTCGCCCGAGCGCACGCGGTGCGGTCCGAGCAGCTCGTCGGCCTCGACCACGCCGGTCGTGGCGCCGGCGACGTCGTACTCGTCCGGGCGCAGCAGGCCCGGGTGCTCGGCGGTCTCGCCGCCCACCAGGGCGGCACCGGCCGCGGAGCAGGCGGCGGCGATGCCGCGCACGATATCGGCGATGCGCTCCGGCACCACCTTGCCCGTGGCGATGTAGTCGGTCATGAACAGCGGCTCGGCGCCGACCACCACGATGTCGTCGACGACCATGCCCACCAGGTCCCAGCCGATGGTGTCGTGGATGTCCAGGGCCTGGGCGATCGCGACCTTGGTGCCCACGCCGTCGGTCGACGAGGCCAGGTACGGCTTGCGGTAGCCGGTCAGCGCCGAGGCGTCCCACAGCCCGGCGAAGCCGCCGAACCCGCCGACGACCTGGGGCGAGTGGGTGTCCTTGACGGCGGCGCGCATCAGCTCGACCGCGCGGTCACCGGCCTCGACGTCGACGCCGGCCGAGGAGTAGGTGATGCTCTGGGCCGCGTCTGTGCTCTTCTGATCGGTCACGATGCTCCTGGGGTGGCGTGGTGGTCGTGAGGTGTGCGATGCGGGGCCGACGGCCGCGCTCAGCGCTGGGACGAGCTGTGCTCGTGGGAGGTGCGGGTGTCCTGCTCCAGGACCAGGTCCTCGAGCTCGGAGTCGGGTCCTGGATCGCACGAGCCGACCTCGGAGGAGGGCTCGGCGTCGTCGGCCAGCCGGATGCGCTCGCCCGAGGCCTCGACGGTCTTCTCCTCGCTCGCGGCGGCTGCGGACTCAGTCCGGCCGTGGGGCGCCGAGGGGGCGCGACGAGCCTCCACGACGGACTTGCCGAGAGCATCGGCTGCGGGCAGCTCGGTGGGATAGCGCCCGGAGAAGCACGCCGTGCACAGCTCGGAGGGCTCCTGCCGGGTGGCCTCGATCATGCCGTCCTCGGAGATGTAGCCCAGGGAGTCGGCGCCCAGGGAGGCGCGGATGTCATCGACGGCCAGCCCGTTGGCGATCAGCTCCGCGCGATTGGCGAAGTCGATGCCGTAGAAGCAGGGCCACTTGATGGGCGGCGAGGAGATGCGCACGTGGATCTCGGCCGCGCCGGCCTCGCGCAGCATGCGCACCAGCGCGCGCTGGGTGTTGCCGCGCACGATGGAGTCGTCGACCACGATCAGCCGCTTGCCCGCGACCACGGACTTCAGCGGGTTGAGCTTGAGGCGGATGCCGAGCTGGCGGATCGTGTCCGAGGGCTGGATGAACGTGCGGCCGACGTACGAGTTCTTGACCAGGCCGTTGCCGAACGGGATCCCGGAGGCCTCGGCGTAGCCGATCGCCGCCGGTGTCCCGGATTCGGGGGTGGGCATGACCAGATCGGCCTCGACGGGGTGCTCGCGGGCCAGGGCTCGGCCCATGTCCACGCGGGACTCGTAGACCGAGCGGCCGTGGATCGCGGTGTCCGGGCGGGCCAGGTACACGTACTCGAAGACGCAGGCGGCGCGACGGGCCTCGGCGAAGCGGTGCGAGCGCAGGCCGTCCTCGTCGATCGCGATGAACTCGCCGGGCTCGACCTCCCGCACGAACGAGGCGCCCACGATGTCCAGGGCGGAGGTCTCCGAGGCCACGACCCAGCCGCGCTCCAGGCGGCCCAGCACCAGCGGGCGGATGCCCTGCGGGTCGCGCGCGGCGTAGAGGGTGTGCTCGTCCATGAAGCTCAGGCAGAAGGAGCCCACGAGCTGCGGCAGCAGCGCCAGCGCGGCCTCCTCGAGGGAGTCGTGCGGGTGCTCGGCCAGCAGCGAGGTCACCAGGGCGGTGTCCGTGGTGTTGCCCCGGGCCATCTCGCCTCGAGAGGGGAAGCCCGACTTGTCGATGAGCTTGTCGTAGAGCTCCGCGGAGTTCGTGAGGTTGCCGTTGTGGGCCAGGGCGACCGTGCCGTGGGGCGTGGCGCCCAGGGTGGGCTGGGCGTTGGTCCAGGTCGAGCCGCCGGTGGTCGAGTAGCGGCAGTGCCCGACGGCCATGTGCCCGATCAGGGTGTTCAGCGTCGTCTCGTCGAAGACCTGGGAGACGAGCCCCATGTCCTTGTAGACGCTGATGCGCTCGCCGTTGGAGGTCGCGATCCCCGCGGACTCCTGGCCGCGGTGCTGGATCGCGTACAGGCCGAAGTACGTCAGCTTGGCGACGTCCTCGCCGGGGGCCCAGACGCCGAAGACCCCGCATTCGTCCTGCGGAGCCCTGTCGTCGTCGAAGGTCTCGTGGGTCAGTCGTCCATCAGGTCGCAGCACGGGTTCAGTCTCCCACGTCGGCGGATCGGTCGTTCGGGGCGGCGGTGCGGGACTCCAGGCGTGCCTGCACCTCCCGGGCTCGTCGCACCGAGATGCGGTCGGCGACCACGTAGGCCACCGCTCCCAGGGCCATGCCGAGGAGTGCGAAGATCACCGCCATGTAGCCGATGACCTGGGTGGTCGTGAACTCCACGTTGCCCGATCCCAGCACGCCGATGACGATGCCCGCGATCAGGCCGATCGCTGCGCCGGTGCCCAGGAACACGGAGACCCTGGGCGCCCGGCGGAGGCTGAGGGTCGTGAGCTGCTCCTGGTCCTCGACGGGAGCCGTGGAGCCGCGGAGCGGGGTGGTCGGGGAGTCTTCGGAGGGCATGGGTCTCAGGATAACGGCCGCGGAGGCCGAGCGATCCCGCCGGAGGCCTCGCGCTGGGAGGCGTGCGTCTCAGGCCCCGAGCAGCGGCAGGACGCCCGAGAGATCGGTGCGGGTCCCGGAGGCCGCCACTCGGCGATCGGCCACGGCATCGGCCCAGCTCAGGCGCCCGGTGGCCAGCTCGAGCCACGTCCGGGCGTCGGTCTCGACCACGTTCGGCGGGGTGCCGCGGGTGTGGCGCGGGCCCTCGATGCACTGGGTCACGCCCAGGGGCGGAACGCGCACCTCCACCGAGTTGCCCGGCGCGCGCTCGGCGAGCTCCTCGAGGGTGAAGCGCACGGCCGTGGCGATCGTGCTGCGCGGGGGCTCGTCGTCGCGTCGCCAGGCGGCCACGGCCAGGGTGCCGTCGGCGGGATCGATTCGTCGCCGGGCCATCAGCCGCGCCTCCGGGCTCCGGCCGGCTCGACCGGCTCCTGCCCGTGCTCGCGCAGAACGTCGACGACGGCGGGGGCCAGCTCGAATCCGCCCACGACCGCCTCGGCGCCCGTGATGGACGGGGTGGCGTCCTCGATCACGGGTCGGGCCCGCTCGGGGTCGATCGCCCCGACGGCGATCAGCAGGTTCAGGCCCACGAGCGCGTTGATGCGCCCGGAGCCGTCGAGGGTCTTGACGGCCACCGAGTAGCCGTCGGTGGTGCCCAGCCCCAGCACGCCCTCGGCGCCGAGCTTGGCGATGACGTCGAGCTGCTCCATGATCACGGTGTTCGACCGGCCGGGGCCCTCGACGAACTCGGGGTAGTCGAGCATGGCGGTGGCGACCGTGGCCATGCGGGCCTCTGCGCGGATGTTGCGCGCGGCGGCGCCCAGGGAGGCGTACGCCCTGCCGAGTCCGCTCAGCGAGATCGCGGCCAGGGGAGCCCCGCAGCCGTCGACCCCCACGAGGGAGGGCTGCTCGCCGGTGACCTCGGCGATCACGCGCAGCACCTCCTGCTGCAGCGGGTGCTGCGGATCCAGATAGGTCTGCGGATCCCAGTCGTTGACCGCGCATGCCGCGAGGAAGGCCGCGTGCTTGCCCGAGCAGTTGTAGAACAGGCGCGAGTCCTGCTCCTCCGGGCGGTGGCGCCCCACGGCCGGGCACTGCAGGGCCGTCTCCGCCACGCCGGCCTCCTCGAGGATGGAGCGCACGGCGGCAACCTGGTCGTCGTCGGCGCGGTGGGAGCCGGAGGCGATCGCGATCTGGCCCAGGCTGAGGATCGCCCCGGAGTTCATGGCGGCGATCGTCTGGAACGGCTTGAGAGTGGAGCGGGGGAAGATCGGCGTGTCGATATCGCCCAGGCTGATCAGCCGGGAGCCGTCCGGGCCGGTCACCACTGCGGAGCCGATATGGCGGGTCTCCACGAAGCCGCTGCGCCGCAGGCGGGCGATCTCCACGGCGGAGGAGGCGGCGAAGGTCTCGTCGGGACTCGGATTCTGCATCGTCATGGCCCCAGTATCGGGCATGGGCGGGCCCGCGCACCCGGTCCCGGGTGGGCACTAGGCTGGCCCCGTGAAGATTCTGGTCATCGGCTCAGGCGGTCGAGAGCACGCCATCGTCCGCACCCTCCTGCGAGATCCGGCCGTGAGGGAGGTGCACGCAGCCCCCGGCAACGCCGGGATCTCCCGGGAGGTGCCGGTCCATCCGGTCGACCCCCAGGATCCGGCTGCGGTCCTCGCCCTGACGCGAACGATCGGAGCGGACCTGGTAGTCGTCGGCCCGGAGGCCCCGCTCGTGGTGGGAGTGGCCGACGCCCTGCGCGCCGAGGGCATCGACGTGTTCGGGCCGTCGGCCGAGGCCGCACGGCTCGAGGGTTCCAAGGCCTTCGCCAAGGAGGTCATGGACAAGGCCGGGGTGCCCACGGCCCAGGCCCGGACCTGCACGACCGAGCAGCAGGTCCAGGACGCCCTCGACGCGTTCGGCGCTCCGCACGTGGTCAAGGACGACGGCCTGGCCGCGGGCAAGGGCGTCGTGGTGACGGAGGACCGCCAGGCGGCCGCGGCCCACGCGCTGGCCTGCCTCGAGGCGGGCTCGACCGTGGTGATCGAGCAGTTCCTGGACGGCCCCGAGGTCTCGCTGTTCGTGATCTGCGACGGCACCGAGGCCGTGGCCCTGACCCCCGCCCAGGACTTCAAGCGCATCTTCGACGGCGACGAGGGCCCCAATACCGGAGGCATGGGCGCCTACACGCCGCTGCCGTGGCTTCCGGCAGGTTTCGCCGACGAGGTCGTGGCGACCGTGGCCCGTCCGGTGCTCGAGGAGATGGCCCGCCGCGGAACCCCGTTCAACGGCGTGCTGTTCTGCGGCCTGGCCGTGACCTCCGAGGGCCTGAAGGTCATCGAGTTCAACGTGCGCTTCGGCGACCCCGAGACCCAATCCGTGCTGGCGCGGCTCGTCTCGCCGCTGGGCCAGCTGCTGAAGGCGGCGGCCCAGGGGCGGCTGGCCCAGGAACAGGCCTCGCCCGACGACGGCCCCCTGCCGCTGCGCTGGAGCCCGAGCAGCTCGGTCAACGTGGTCGTCGCCTCGGCCGGCTACCCGGGCACCGTGCGCACCGGCGATCCGATCACCGGTATCGAAGAGGCGGAGGCGCTCGAGGGCGTCGAGGTCATCCATGCGGGCACGGCGCACGGCACCGGCGCCCAGGACGGGGCCGTGCTCAGCTCGGGAGGCCGCGTGCTCTCGGTCGTGGCCCTGGGCGATGACCTGGCTCAGGCCCGGGACCGTGCCTATCAGGGCGTGGAGCTGATCCGGCTGGAGGGCTCCCAGCACCGCACCGACATCGCCGAGGGCGCCCTGCGGGCGCAGGCGCGCGCGCAGGCCGAGGACGAGGCTGCAGCACCGGCCCCTGCAGTTCCGACGGCAGCTGCCGCCGCCCAGGGCGAGCGTCGACCGGAGCATCCCGAGTTCCCCGGTCACCCCGCCCCGCCCGAGCTGCCGGGCTGGAGGCACATGTACTCCGGCAAGGTCCGCGAGCTCTACGTCCCCGAGGACGAGCACATGGCGGCCACGGGCGCGTCCGTCGGCGATGACGCCGAGTACCGGGCGGGCAGCGTGCTGGTGCTGGCCACCGACCGCATCTCGGCCTTCGACCAGGTCCTGCCCACCGAGATCCCGGACAAGGGAGTCGTGCTGACCCAGCTGTCGCTGTGGTGGTTCGAGCAGCTCAGCGAGGTCCCCAACCACCTGTGGAGCACCGATGTCCCGGAGGAGGTCCGCGGACGGGCGGTGATCTGCAAGAACCTCTCGATGTTCCCGGTCGAGTGCATCGTGCGTGGCTATCTGACCGGCTCCGGGCTCAAGGACTACCGCCGCGACGGCGAGATCTGCGGCGTGGCCCTTCCCGAGGGGCTGGAGGACGGCTCGCGGCTCGAGGAGCCCATCTTCACGCCCACGGGCAAGGCGGAGGTCGGCGAGCACGACCTCCCCATCACCTTCGAGGAGATGTCCGAGGGCATGGGGACGGCCGTCTCGGAGCGGCTGCGCGAGCTGAGCCTGCAGATCTACGCCCGCGCCGAGGCGATCGCGCGCGAGCGGGGGATCATCCTGGCCGACACCAAGCTCGAGTTCGGCCTGGACTCCTACCGCGGGGCCATCACTCTGGGGGATGAGGTCCTGACACCGGACTCCTCCCGGTTCTGGGATGCCGAGACCTGGCAGCCGGGGCGCTCGCAGCCGTCATTCGACAAGCAGTACGTGCGCGACTGGCTGCACAGCGAGGCCTCCGGCTGGAACGGCGAGGGGCTGGCGCCCGCGCTGCCGGCTGATGTCGTGGAGCCCACGCGGGCCCGCTACATCGAGGCATTCGAGCGGCTCACGGGGCGCAGCTTCAGCCCCCAGGGGCCCTTCCTGGAGGTCGACGCCGTCGACTGATCGGGTCCCCTCCGGCGGCTCGGATCCCGGGGTCCGCCAGAAAATCCCGAGAACCTGGACCAAAGTCCATAGTGCGAAGGCATGGACTCGTCGGATACTCGTGGTGAGCGAAAGCCGTGACGACCAGACGCGGCTGACGACTCGGTGAGGAGCTCCTCGCCGCGCTCCCGGGAAGTTCCACCTTCCGGATCCAGGGCGCAGCGCGGAGTCCGTGTCGGTGTCGCTCCTGAAGGACTTGTCGAGGACCGGTGCTCTCCCCACCGCCTCGACTCCGGACAGCCGCGCGAGGACTGGATCCCCTCGCAGGACGGCGCGGAGCAGGTCCCTGAGGTGGAACGACGAGCGGCCCCTTCTGCCCATGAAGGGGCCGCTCAACGTTTGTCCGAAAGGCCTTCTCAGGCCTGCTCGGGCGCATCCGAGATGTGCTCGTGGATCAGCGACACCGCCGCAGCTCCCTCACCGGTGGCCGAGGCCACCCGCTTCATGGACCCCGCGCGGACGTCTCCCGCGCACAGCACGCCGGGCACCGCGGTGGACAGCTGCGCCGGCGGGACGTCCTGCAGCCAGTGGTCGGCCGGGACGTCCCTGCCGGTGAGCACGAAGCCCCGCTCGTCCCGGCACACGGCCTCGGGAAGCCAGTCGCAGTGCGGGGCCGCCCCCAGCAGGAGGACGAGCCCGCCGACCTCCTGGTGCCGGCGCTGCCCGGTGGCGATCTCCTCGAGCTCGACCCAGGACAGCTCTCCCTCCTCGGCGCCGCCGTCGACCACGCGGGTCCCGCCCTGGACCTCGATCCGGGGGTTCGCCTCGATCTCGGTGATCAGGTACTGCGACATGGTCTCTCCGAGCCCGGGCCTGCGCACGACGATCGTGACGGAGCGGGCGAATCGTGCCAGGTGCACTGCGGCCTGCCCGGCGCTGTTCCCTCCGCCGACCACCACGACGTCCTGGCCCTCCATCTCCGGGGCCGAGGCCATCGCGGCGCCGTAGTGGACGCCGTGGCCGACCAGCTGCTCGAGGGAGTCGACGCCGAGCCGGCGGTAGCTGACCCCGCTGGCGATCAGGACGGTGCGTGCGCGCAGGGCCTCGGATTCGGTGTGCACGGTGTGCAGGTCTCCGTCGATCCCGGGCTCCAGGCGCTCGACCGGCCAGCCAATGCGGATCACGGCGCCGAAGCGCAGCGCCTGGGTGCGCGCCCGCGACGTCAGGCGCATGCCCGAGATGCCGCGCGGGAAGCCCAGGTAGTTGCGGATCATCGAGCTCGTGCCGGCCTGGCCGCCGACGGCGTCGGATTCGAGCACGAGCGTGCTCAGTCCCTCGCTGGCCGCATAGACGGCCGCTGCGAGCCCGGCGGGTCCCGCGCCCACGATGATGACATCGAGCTCATCGGGCAGCTGATCGACCGTGAGGGCGCGATTCGCCGAGAGCCTCCGGGCGAGGTGGCGGGCCGAAGGGCAGTGCTCGGCTGGCAGGCCCGAGGCGCTGATCATGGGCCAGCGGATCTCCTCCTCCGTCTCGGCCAGGATCCGCCGTCCGGTCTCGGAATCCGGGGAGTGCATCCCGTGCGGAGTGCCCATCCGATACAGGTGGTCCTGCAGCTGCCGGGCGATCGGGTGCCCCGGCGGGGCCACGATCGAGAAGGTCTCCACCTGCGGCCTGCCGGTCGTGGCGACCCAGTCGTTGAGCAGGTCGACGATCGCCGAGTGGAACTCCTCGTCGCGCTGCCCGCGCGGCAGCAGCAGGTGGGCGTCGAGGACGCCCATGGCCACCTTGTGCCGCAGCAGCTGCACATGGGGCATGAAGCTGGACCAGGCGGTGACCACGATCCGCCGCGCCGTGGGCACGGCCGTGCGCACGGACTTCAGCGACGCGAAGGTCTGCGACCAGTCCTGGTCCTCGGTCTCGGGGGAGGTGTCCAAGACGAGAAGCGCCACGGGCGAGCCCTGGGCCTCGAGCTCCTCCAGGTCCGCGCTCAGCGCAGGCTGGGAGTCCACCGCGCGGACGTCGTACTCGTGGGCGTAGCGGCGGAACTGCCGGGTCAGCACCTCGCCGTGAAGGGCCGAGACGAGCAGGATCGCCGGCTGCGGCCCGACGGGCCGGTCCGGCTCGAAGGTCGTGGGCTGGGACGGGGGCGGGGTGGACACGGCGGCTCCAGTGCTCGGGCAGGACGGGGTTCCAGGACGACGGAGGAGGCTGCGACGAGCGCTGGATGCGTCGGGATCGGTTCAGGCGGTGGTGCTGTGCACGTAGCACCAGCGCCAGGTCTCGCCGGGCTCGGCCGACTGCATCACGGGGTGGCCGGTGGCGCGGAAGTGCGCGGTCGCGTGCTGGCCGACCGAGGAGTCGCAGCAGCCGATCTCGCCGCAGGTCAGGCAGCGGCGCAGGGCCACCGGATGGGTGCCCTGCTCCACACAGGCGCGGCACACGGCGTCGTCGTCGGCATGCGGGCTCACCGAGGGCTGGGCGGCGAGCTCGTCGCAGGTGCCGCCCTGGCCGTCGCCGGTGGCCACGATCTCCTCGCGCGCCTCGGCGCCGGAGTCCAGCATGGACTCCTCGAGATCGAGCATGCCCAGGACCTCGCGGACCACGTGGGAGGGCACCTGGCCTTCCCTCCGGATCTCCAGCACGCGCTGGCGCTCGGCGGCGATCATGCTCAGCCGCAGCCGGGTGTAGGCCTCCGACGGGGACTCCTCCCCGGTGCGGGTGGACAGCCGCTCCCAGGCTGCGAAGGTGCGCTGGTCCAGGCGGGCGCGGATGGACTCGGCCACGCCGTGGTCCTCGTGGTGGTCGCAACGATCGAGCTCGTGCAGACCTGCCTCGCTCGCCTGCTGCAGCAGGGTGGCCCGGGCCAGCGCGTCCACGGCGGGGTCGTTGGGCCTGACCTCCAGCGCGCGGGTCAGCCAGGGCAGGGACAGGCCCTGCAGGTAGAGGGTTCCCAGCACCACCACGAGGGCGCACAGCACCAGCAGGTCGTGGTGGGGGACATCGGCCGGGATGATGAACACGGCGGCGATCGTGACGACGCCGCGCATCCCCGCCCAGCCCGTGATGATCGCGTGCGACCACGGCTCCCGCTCCTGCGGGGCCTGGCGCAGGCCGCGCAGCCACTGGGTCAGCAGCACCCAGGCCATGCGCGTCAGGATCACCGCGGCGAGCACGCCTGCGCACGCGAGCACCACGCGCGACCAGGGGACGGTGCCGTCCAGGCCCGTGATGATGGAGACCACCTGCATGCCGATCAGCAGGAAGACCGCGTGCTCCAGCAGGAACGCCACGGTGGACCAGGTGACGCGCTCGGTGATCCGGGATCCGGAGGTCTGGACCACGGGCGCCTTGTGCCCGATGAGCAGGCCGGCGACGACCACCGAGATCACTCCGGAGGCGTGGATCTCCTCGGCCGCCAGGTAGGCCAGGAACGGGACGACGAACGAGAGCCCCGTGTCGATCAGGGGGTCGTGGATGCGCCGGCGCAGCAGGTTCACGACGACGGCCACGGCCAGCCCGAGCAGGATGCCCCCGCCGGCGGCGATGAGGAAGTCCAGGGAGATCGAGCCGACGGCGACGGCACCCGTGATGGCGGCGATCGCCGTGCGCAGGCTGACCAGGGCGGTGGCGTCGTTGAGCAGAGACTCGCCCTCGAGCACCGTGACGATCTGGCGGGGCAGCCCGATGCGGCGGGCCACGGCGCTGGCGGAGACGGCGTCCGGAGGGGCCACTGCCGCACCCAGGGCGAGCGCGACCGGCCAGGGGATGTCCGGCACGAGGGCGTGCAGCGTCCATCCGACGGTGAACGTGGTGACGACCACGGCCGTCACGGACAGCAGGATCACCGAGGTCAGGTTCGCCTTGATGTCGATGATCGAGGTCTGCAGCGCGGAGGAGTACAGCAGCGGCGGGAGCAGCCCCACGAGCACGAGCTCCGGGCCGAGCTCGATCACCGGGACGAAGGGCAGGAACGAGCCGATCACGCCCAGGACGATGAGGACCATGGGTGCGGGCAGCCGCAGCCGCTCGCTCAGGGAAGTGCCGACGAGGACCGTGACGAGGATGGAGCTCAGACCCGCGAGTCCGACACCGGAATGACGAACGGCCGGATCCGCGCTGCGGCGGATCCGGCCGTTGCGATGTCCTGAGACATCACATGGTCGGGATGACAGGATTTGAACCTGCGACCTCCTCGTCCCGAACGAGGCGCGCTACCAAGCTGCGCCACATCCCGATTGCGCGGACTCGCGTCGCGCGCAACCCGACCAGTGTAAGGGCATCCGCGGGGGGATGGGAAATCCGTTCCTCGCAGCCCGTGCCGCTCAGGAGCTGGCGAGCAGGAAGGCCTCGCGCATCCGCTGGACGTCGGGCTCCAGTCCGGTGAAGTGGCGGAAGGCGTCGACGGCCTGGAAGACCGCCATGCGGCCGCCGTCGAGGGTGCGGCAGCCGCGCTGGGCGGCCTCCTCGAGCAGCTGCGTGCGCAGCGGCATGTAGACGATCTCCGCGACCCACTGCCGCGGGCTGAGCAGGCCGGTGTCGAAGGAGGTCCCGGGGTGGGCGGGCATGCCCATGGGGGTCGCGTTGACGACGCCGTCGCATGCCTGCAGCGCGGGCTCGAGCCGATCCTGGGGCAGCGCCTCTGCCGCCTGGCGGCCGGCCCCGCGGTTGAGGGAAGCCACGAGCTCCTGGGCCCGCACGGGGTCCAGGTCGCTGACCAGAAGGCGCTGCGCGCCCATCCCGACCAGGGCCGAGGCCACCGAGGTGCCCGCCCCGCCGGTGCCGATCTGCACGACAGTCCCGGTCTCGGCATCCGGGAGACCCTCCAGGAACCCGCTGCGGAACCCGGAGACGTCGGTGTTGTGCCCGACGAGCGTCCCGTCCTCCCGGATCACGACGGTGTTGGCCGCGCCCAGGCGGCGCACGTCGTCGTCGATCTCGTCGAGCAGCTCGACGACGGCGCGCTTGTGCGGGTGCGTGATGTTCAGCCCGTCGAAGCCCAGGTCCCTGGCCGCGTGCAGGATCTCCGCGAGCGGCCGGCCCTTCAGCCCCGAGCGCAGGGTGTCCAGACGCCGATAGATGGTGGGGCGGCCCTGTGCCAGGCCCTCGGCCTCGTGCATGGGGGGAGTGCGGGACAGGGCGATGTCGTCGCCGATCAGCCCCAGCAGCAGCGTGCGCTCGCTCATGCGTCTGCGCCCCGTCCGTAGCGGGTCATCAGCAGGTCCACGGCGTAGAGATAGCCCTGCGCCCCGGCGCCGGCGATCACGGCGTCCGCGATCGGCGAGAGGAAGGACACGTGGCGGAAGTCCTCGCGGGCGTGCGGGTTGGACAGGTGGACCTCGACCGTGGGCAGCTCGGAGGCCTTGACGGCGTCGTGGAGGCTGACCGAGGTGTGGGTGAGCCCGGCGGCGTTGAGCACGCAGCCCACATGGTTCCCGCGGGCCTGCTGGAGGGCGTCGATCAGCTCGCCCTCGAGGTTGGACTGGCGGAAGTCGACCTCGGCGCCCAGCTCTTGGGCGCGCTGAGCGACCAGGGCCTCGATATCAGCCAGGGTCTGGCTGCCATAGATCTCGGGCTCGCGCGTGCCGAGCATGTTCAGGTTGGGGCCGTTGAGGACCAGGATGCGCGGACGGGTCATGGTGCGTCTCCTCTCGGGGCCGCCGCGGCGGCCGGGATCTGGGATCGGGGATGGGAGCGTAGAAGGTCGGGCGAGCTCAGCGGGGCCGCGGCGGCAGCACGGCTGCGAGCTGATCGGCGGCCTCTCGCAGCAGCGGCAGCTGATCCTGCAGGTCCTCCCGGGTGCTGCGGAAGATGGGGGCGGCCAGGCACAGGGCGGCGATCAGCCCCCCGGCGGGGTCCAGGACCGGCACGGCGACGGCGGCCATGCCGTCGTCGTGCTCCTCCGACTGCGAAGCGAAGCCCTGCCGCTGCGTCTGCGCCACGAGCTCTCGCAGCCGATCGCGCTCGGTCAGGGTGCTCTCGGTCCGAGCCGGCAGGGGGATCGACTCGAGCAGGCGGTCGCGCTCGGCGGCGGGGGCGAAGGCGAGCAGGACGCGGCCGATCGCCGAGGAGTGCAGGGTGCCCTGATCGCCCGGGTCCGTGGTGACCCGGAACTCCGGGCCGTCGATCTTGGCTGTGGTGAGGAAGCGCTGCCCGTGCAGCACGGCCAGCAGGCAGCTCTCCCCGGTGGTCTCGACCAGTCCCTGCAGCACCGGTGCCGCCGAGGCGTCGAAGCCCCGGGCGTGAGCGACCTTCTGCCCGAGCTGGAACACGGGCAGGCCCAGGCGGTAGCGCTTGTCCTGGGGGGAGTGCTCCGCGAAGCCGGTGGCCACCAGGGTGCGCAGCAGGCGGTAGGCGGTGGAGAAGTGGTGCCCCGAGGCGTCGGCGAGCTCGTGGGCGGTCGCGCCGTCCGGATGCTCGCCGAGCAGGCTCAGCATGTCCAGGGCCTTGCCCACCGTGCCGGTGCTCTGGGTGCTCACGCGCTTCTCCCTCTGGGTTCTGCTTGACAGGCACTGTTGTGTGGATCACAGTGAATCTATCACTATTCGGAAGTCATTTCCAATATATGGAAATCATCCGCGCGGGGCATCTGTCCCGCAGGACCCGGCGCGCGTCGATCAGCTCGCCGCCCATGCCCGCCATCGTGAGGAACTGCCATGACCACTGCCTCGGCTGCTGCGCAGCCCGCCGCCTCGCCCTCCGGCAAGACTCCGCGCAAGGCCGCGCTGTCCAGCTGGGTGGGCTCCGCCCTGGAGTACTACGACTTCGCCGTCTACGGCACCGCCGCCGCACTCGTGCTCAACCACCTGTTCTTCCCCGCGGACACCAGCCCGGGGGCTGCGATCCTGTTCTCCATGGCCACCGTGGGCGTCGCCTACGTGGTCCGTCCGCTGGGCGCCCTGATCATGGGCCCGCTGGGGGATCGCATGGGACGTCAGTTCGTGCTGATGCTCACCCTGTTCCTGATGGGCGGGGCCACCTTCGCCGTCGGCCTGCTGCCGACCTATGAGCAGGCCGGCCTGCTGGCCCCGATCCTGCTGACCCTGTGCCGCGTCATCCAGGGCCTCTCCGCCGCCGGCGAGCAGGCCAGCGCGATCTCGGTCTCGCTCGAGCACGCCGATGACGACCACCGCGCCTTCACCTCCAGCTGGACGCTGCAGGGCACCCAGGCCGGCACGCTGCTGGCCACCGCCGTGTTCATCCCCTTCACGCTGATCCTCACCGAGGAGCAGCTGATGAGCTGGGGCTGGCGCGTCCCGTTCTTCGTCTCGGCCCTGGTCGTCGTGACCGCCTGGGTCATCCGCCGCACCCTGGAGGAGCCGCCCAAGTTCCACGAGGTCTCCGAGCAGCTCGAGAGCGGCCCCACCAAGGCGCCGAACCCGCTGGGCATCCTGTTCCGCTACCACAAGGCGGCCGTGGCTCGTGTGGCCCTGGCTGCCATGGTCAACACCGTCAACATGGTCTTCACGGTCTGGTCGGTCTCCTTCGCGACCTCCGTGGTGGGCCTGAACCGCTCCACGATGCTGCTGGTGCCCGTGGTGGTCAACGCCGTCGCGCTGCTGGCGATCCCGCTGGCGGCCCTGCTCGCGGACCGGATCGGGCGCAAGCCGGTGTTCATCGCCGGGGCGATCGGCGCGGCGGCAGGCATGTACGGCTACCTCGGTGCCGTCCACAGCGGCAGCTGGCCGCTGATCTTCCTGCTCGGCATCCTGATGTCCGGCTGCTTCTACTCACTGGCCAACGGCGTGTGGCCGTCGTTCTACGCCGAGATGTTCCCCACCGCGGTGCGCGTCTCCGGCCTGTCCCTGGGCACCCAGATCGGCTTCGCGGTCTCGGGCGGCGTGGCTCCGGCGCTGTCGGCCTACCTGGCCGGTGAGACCGGCGACAACTGGATGGGCGTGGCCATGTTCGTGACCCTCATGTGCCTCATCTCGGCAGGTGCCGCGCTGACCGCCACCGAGACGGGCCACCGCACGCTCGACAGCCTGGACGACCTGCACACCACCCGCACCGAGGCCATCGATCTCAAGGCCATCGAGGCCGCGCAGGAGCGCAAGGCGCAGAAGGAGGCAGCCGGCCGATGAGGACGTCGATCGCCACCGTGTGCCTGTCCGGAACGCTCGCGGAGAAGATGCGCGCCGCCGCGGATGCGGGCTTCGACGGGATCGAGATCTTCGAGCAGGATCTCGTCGTCTCGCCGCACACCCCGGCGCAGATCCGGCAGCGCGCCGCCGATCTGGGGCTGAGCCTGGACCTCTACCAGCCCTTCCGGGACCTGGACGGGGTCGAGGAGGACGTGTTCCGGGACGGCCTGCGGCGATTGGAGGCCAAGCTCGACGTGGCCCGCGAGCTGGGCATCGACACGATGCTGCTGTGCTCCAACGTGGGCACGGCCACGATCGACGATGACGAGGTCTGCGCCGAGCAGCTCAGGAGGGCCGGCGATCTGGCTGCGGAGTACGGCATCCGGCTGGCCTACGAGGCCCTGGCCTGGGGGAGGTTCGTCAACGACTTCGAGCATGCCGCTCGGATCGTGCGGATGGCCGATCACCCGAACGTGGGCACCTGCCTGGACAGCTTCCACATCCTCTCCCGCGGCTGGGACCCGGCGCCGATCGAGGACCTGGATGCGCCGACCGTGCTGTTCGTCCAGCTCGCGGACGCTCCGCTGCTGAGCATGGACGTGCTGTCCTGGTCGCGGCACCATCGGGTGTTCCCGGGGCAGGGCGGCTTCGACCTGGTCGATTTCATGGTGCACCTGCACCGCTGCGGCTACGACGGCCCGGTGTCCCTGGAGATCTTCAACGACTCCTTCCGCCAGGCCGACGTGGCGCGCACCGCCGTGGACGGGCTGCGGTCGCTGCGCTGGCTCGAGGACCGCACCCTGGCCCGCCTCGTCGAGCTGGGGGAGGCCGATCTCGGCGACGTCCTCGTCCAGGGCCGGGAGGAGGCCATCGGCACCGCCGACGGCGCGGGCCGCAGTGACGGGTCGGGCCCGACTGGTGCGGGCCCCCTGGAGCTGCGCGCACTTCCCCCGGCGGTCCAGCCAGAGGACTGGGGTTTCGTGGAGCTGCGCACGGGCAGGCTGGGGGAGACCTCTCGCGTGCTGCATCAGCTCGGCTTCGCGCTGGGCGGCCATCACCGCAGCAAGGAGGGCGTGCAGCTGTGGACCCAGGGCGAGGCCCGCGTGGTCGTCGCCGACCTGGGCCCCACCGGCCAGGGCGCGGGACTGGCGGGGCTGGCCTTCGAGGTCCCGGACATCGAGGCCGCAGACGCCCGTGCTCACCTCCTGGGGGCGCGCAGGGTCGAGCGCAGCCGGCGATCGGATGAGCAGGACCTGCGCGGCGTGTTCGCCCCCGACGGCACGGAGATCTTCTTCTGCCCGCAGGAGGAGGGGCAGGTGCCGAGCTGGGCGCTCGAGTTCGGGCTGGAGGCCTCGCAGGGCCCGGCGCAGCAGGGACCGGGCATCACGGGGATCGACCACGTGAACACCGCCCAGCCCTGGCAGCACCGCGACGAGGCCGTGCTGTTCTTCACCGCGCTGCTCGGCCTGCAGGCCCAGGAGCCCCAGGACGTCCCGGGGCCGGCGGGTCTCGTGCGCAGCCAGGTCATGCGCTCGAGTGACGACGCGATCCGGATGCCGCTGAACGTGGCTCCGGAGGACGCCGAGCAGTCCGCCTCCATGGGCGCCGTGTACCCCGAGCACGTGGCCTTCGCCTGCCGGGACATCGAGGGCGTGGCCCGCAGGGCCGCGCAGCGAGGGCTGGACAGGCTCCCCGTGCCGGCGAACTACTACGCCGACCTGCAGGCGCGCTTCGGGCTGGACGACGACCGCGTGGCCGAGCTGCGCGAGCTCGGGCTGCTCTACGACCGCGACGACAGCGGGGAGCTGCTGCACTTCTACACCGGGACCCTCGGCGGGGTCTTCTTCGAGGTGCTCGAGCGCCTCGGGGGCTACCGCGGCTACGGAGCGGCGGATGCTCCCGTGCGCCTGGCCGCCCAGTACCGGCGCCTGCGCGATGCAGCACGCGGCATCCCGCGCTGAGGCACGGCACCTTTCGAGGCGGCCACCCCGAGACGACGGCCCCGGGCCGCGATTCCCGAAGGATCGCGACCCGGGGCCGTCGGGCGTTGCGGGACGACGTTCGCTCAGGCGCGCGCCGTCAGGGTCATGAGGACGGCCTCGGGGCGGCAGAACAGCCTCACCGGAGCGAAGCGAGATTCGCCGAGTCCGGCCGAGATCCCCACGGGCACGCCCTTCTGCTCCGTCATGCCCTTGCAGCGCTCGGGCTCGATATCGCAGTTGGAGACCAGTGCCCGGCCGCCGGGCAGGCAGACCTGCCCGCCGTGGGTGTGTCCGGCCAGGATCAGGTCCGCGCCGTCGTCGGCGAAGCGCTCGAGGGTGCGGATGTAGGGGGCGTGGGCCAGGCCCAGGCGCAGCACGGGCTCCTCGGCCGGAACCGCGTCTGCGGTCCGAACCGATCCGGAGGCATGTGCGGCGCCGGCCGGCAGGCTGAAGCCCGGGTGGCGGTCGAAGTGCAGGTGGGGGTCGTCGACGCCCGAGACGTCGAGCAGCTGCCCGCCGATGCGCACCGTGCGGGAGCGGTTGACCATCCCGAGCCAGCCGGCGTCCTCGAAGGCCCGGTGCATCTGCTGCCAGGGCAGCAGCTGCAGCTGGGTGCGGTCGTCGTCCTGCGAGGTGCGCTTCCAGAGGTAGCGCGCGGGATTCTTGAAGGCCGGGGCGAAGTAGCAGTTGGAGCCCGGGACGAAGAGGCCGGGCAGGCGCAGCAGGGGCCCGAGGACCTCGAGCAGGTACGGCAGCGCCTGCATGTGCGAGAGGTTGTCGCCGGTGTCGATCACGAGATCCGGCTCGAGCTCGGCCAGACCGTGCACGAAGCGCTTCTTGGCCTCCTGGCCCGGAACCGTGTGCAGGTCCGAGATGTGCAGCAGGCGCAGATCCCGCGAGCCGGGTGCCAGCACGGGAAGGGTCTCGTGGCGGACGCGGAAGCGGCGGCGCTCGCCGAGCACGGCCCATGCGCCGACGGCCAGGCCGGAGGCCGCGACAGCGGCACCGGTCTGGCCGAAGGTCCTCACCCAGGAAGCGCTCAAGGGATCACGCAGCCGGGGCGGTGGTAGCAGTCCTGCTGGCAGTCCCGCCGCTGTCGCCCGTCGCCGTGCCGCCGCTGCTCGAGCCGGAGTCGCTGCTCGAGTCGGAGTCGCTGCTCGAGTCGGAGTCGCTGCCGCGGGTCAGGTCCGACGGGGCCGAGGGGAACTCCTCCGTGCTGTAGTCCGGCGCGATCTCCTCCATGTACTTCTGCCACTGCTCACCGGCATAGGAGGCGCCGTCGACCCAGTCGTCGGGATCCGAGGTCTGGGAGGCCGGCGTGCTGCCGCCGATCGAGACGTCGTTGAGCGAGCTGCTGCCCTCGGCGTAGTTGCCGACCCAGGAGGCCGTGGACAGGCCCTGCGTGTAGCCCAGCAGCCAGGTCTGCGTGGAGTTGTCGGTGGTGCCGGTCTTCGCGGCCGACGCGTCCGGCAGCCCGATGCCGAGCTCGTAGCCGGAGCCGCGCACAAGGACCTGCTCGAGCACGTGGTTCACCGTCCGCGCCTCGTCCTCGCTGATCTGGCGCTGGCAGTTGCCCTCCGGGACCGCGTACTCGGTGCCGTCGGCGCCGGTGACGCTGAGCAGGGACCGGGGCTCGCAGCGCACGCCGTCATTGGCGAAGGTCGCGTAGGCGGTGGCCATGGTCAGCGGGGACACGTTGTCCGACGAACCGCCCAGCAGCGCGGAGAGGTGCGTGGTGTCGATCGGCAGGCCCGTCTGTCCGTTGTGGAGACCCAGATCCGCGGTGAGCTCGCCGATGCGGCACAGGTCGAGCTGATCGGCCATGGCGTAGATCGCGGTGTTGATCGAGTTGTACAGGCCGTACTCCACGGACATGTCCCGCTCGTAGCCCTTGGTCGCGTTCTGGAACGAGAAGCCGTTGCCGTCGTTGCCCGGCTCGAACACCGAGCCGCCCTCCACGCAGGAGGCCTCCCACGCGTGATCGGCCGGGTAGCGGGTGCGCGAGGCGTCGATGTTCTGGCCCACCGACTTGCCGGCGTCGATCCAGGCCAGCAGCACGGCGGGCTTGAACGTCGAGCCCACCTGGTATCCGCCGGTGCCGGCGTCCAGGGTGTCCGTGTTGAAGTTGTAGACCGTGTTCTGGTGGTCCTCCTCCTCCGCTGAGGAGTAGTTCGAGTTCTGCGCCATAGCCACGATGTTCCCGGAGTCCGGCTCGACCGACACGATCGAGGAGCCCACGGAGTCCGGGTTGTCGTCGGCAGGCTGCGTGGCCTCGACCTGCTCCTGGGCCACGGACTGGGCCTTCGGATCCAGGGTGGTCACGATCTTCAGCCCGCCGCGCTGGAGGTTGTTCAGGCGGTCGTCCGGGGTCTCGCCGAACTCGGGCGAGGTGAGGATCTCGTTCTCCACGTACGTGCAGAAGTAGGGGGCGTCCTCGGAGGCGGTGCAGCCCTGGTTCTCCGGGTGCAGATCCAGGTCCAGCGGGGCCGCGACGGCGGCGTCGTACTGCTCCTGGGAGATCTTGCCCTCATCGAGCATGGTCCACAGCACCGTGTTGCGGCGGTCGATGGACTGCTCCGGGTTGGTCGCGGGGTTGTAGTACTCCGGGGACTGCACGAGCCCCGCCAGGGTGGCCGACTGCTGGAGGTTCAGCTCCGAGGCGCTGATGCCCCAGTAGTAGTTGGCAGCGGTCTCCACGCCGTAGTTGCGCGGGCCGAACAGCACCATGTTCAGGTAGCCCTCGAGGATCTCCTCCTTGGGCACCTCGTTCTCCATGGAGACCGCGAGCTTCATCTCCTGGATCTTGTCCGCGTAGCCCTTGTTGGCGCCCAGCGTGGAGGCCTCGTCGCCGGCGCGGACGTCGCGGTCGATGATGAGGTTGTTGACGTACTGCTGGGTCAGCGTGGAGGCGCCCTGACGGCCCTCGGAGTTGGTCAGGTTGTTCGCGACCGCGCGGAAGATGCCCGTGACCGAGACGCCGCCGTGCGTGTAGAAGTCGCGGTCCTCGACCGAGACGATCGCATCCTGCATGTACGGGGAGATGTCGTCGAGCGCGACCGGTGTGCGGTTCTCCGCGTAGAACGTGGCCAGCTCGGTCTCGCCGTCACGCGCGTACGCGGTCGAGGAGCGGGAGATGGGGCCGTTGGAGAGGTCCTCGGGGAGGTCCTTCATCCACGCGACCGAGCCGTTGGCGGCGAGGCCCGCCGCAGCGGCCGAGGGCAGGACGAGGGCCGCGACGACGCCTCCGGCCAGGATGCTGGCGAGGAGGAAGGCGATGACGCGACCGACGGCAGACGTCCCCTGCGGGGCACCGGGGGAGCTCGGAGATGAGGCCATTCGGTCATGGTACAAGCGAAGCCTGGCAGCGGCGGGCGGCGCGCGATGAGGCCTGCGCCACGGGCCCAGGCACTAGGATCGGGGTCATGACCACCTGGGAATACATGACCGCGCCCATCATGATCCACGCGACCAAGCAGATCCTCGACAACTTCGGCTCGGAGGGCTGGGAGCTGGTGGCGATCCTGCCCGGCCAGCAGCAGGCCTCCACGCCGGACGCTGCCGTGAACGCTCCGCAGCAGACCAACCCGATCGCCTACTTCAAGCGCCCCAAGGAGGCCTGATCATGTCCGCAGCGGCATCCGCAGGACGCGTCGAGGCCCGCATGGCCGAACTCGGCCTGGCCCTGCCCGAGGTCCCCGCCCCGGCCGGCACCTACGTCCCGGCCCTGATCGACGGCACCCACGTCTGGACCTCCGGGCAGCTGCCGTTCGTCGACGGCGCCCTGCCGAGCACCGGCAAGGTCGGGCACGGCGAGGGCCTGGTCGCCCCGGAGCTGGCCCAGCAGCTGGCCGCCACCTGCGTGCTCAACGCGCTTGCGGCGATCAAGGGCCAGATCGGCGACCTCGATCGCATCACCCGCGTGGTGAAGCTCGTGGGCTTCGTGTCCTCCGACCCGTCCTTCACCGAGCAGCCCGGCGTGATCAACGGAGCCTCGGATCTGCTGGGCGAGCTGCTCGGTCAGGCCGGAGTGCACGCCCGCTCGGCCGTCGGCGTGGCGGTCCTGCCCAAGGACTCCCCGGTCGAGCTCGAGCTCGTTGTCGAATTCGCCTGAGCCCCTCGAGGCTCCCACCGGGCCGTCCGGCCGCGCTGCTCAGGAGGAGCCGGCCGGGCGGCCCTCGTCGTACCCGCCGGGGCTCGAGCAGCGGCGCCCGGACTCGATCGCCCCGGTGCGCCGCTTCCCGCTGCTGCCGGAGTACAGGGCGGCGGCCGAGCTCTGGCTGGATCCAGAGCATGACACTGCTCCGGTCACGCCGCTGGACGCGGCCTGCACCGTGCTGCTGCGCGACAGCCCCCAGGGCGTGCAGACCTACCTCTGCGCCCACGAGCTGCGCTCGCCGTTCGGATCGGTGGCCTTTCCCGGCGGGAGGGTGACCGGCGCCGACGACGACCCCGTGCCCTGGTCCGGGCCCACGAGCAAGCAGTGGGCCGGCCTGCTGCAGGAGGACGTCGGCGATGCCCGCCGCGCCGTGATGGCCGCCGCACGCACCCTGTTCGTGAGCACCGGCGTGCTGCTGGCGGGTCGACGCAGCGATTCCACGATCACCATGACCGGCGGGCACGACTGGATGTCCGTGCGGGAGGACGTCGCTGCCGGGGAGTCCAGCATGGCCGAGCTGCTCCACGAGCGCCGGCTGGTGCTGCGCACCGAGCTGCTGCGGCCCATGGCCCGGTGGGTGACCGCCGAGTTCGTGCACCGCCGCTTCGACCTGCGCTGCTTCCTGGTGATCCTGCCGGAGCGGCAGGAGCCCTCGCCGCTGCGCTCCCGCGATCGTCCCGGCGCCTGGGTCTCCCCGGAGCAGATCCTGCGGGCCCGGGAGACCGACACCGGGTTCGCGGATGCCGCGCGCTCCGGCGATCTGGGGCTCACGGCCCGGGAGGCGCTGGCGGGGGCCGAGCCGCATGCCGACCTGCACCGGCTGCTGACCCCGTTCACCCTGCTGCTGCTCGAGGACCTGGCCGGAGCCGGCTGCGCGATCGCCGCCGCTGCCCACCGGCCCCACCTGGCTCCCTGCATGGCCCGGCTCGACCGCGACGACGACGGCAGGCTGTGCTTCGCCGTCGACCGCCCCAGCGGAGGGCGCCGCCGCCGCTGACCCGCGGAAGCCGCCTGCTCGCTGCTCAGCTGCGCCTCAGCGCCGCGATTACGGATCCCACGGCGGGCCCTTCCGCGCAGACGAGTGGAGGCCGCGACCCGATGGGTCGCGGCCTCCTCTTCATCGCTCCTGCCGGTCTGCTCGCCGAAGCGGTCCGGGGCAGAGCCGGCGGTGCGTCAGCGGGAGCGCTGCTGCAGGCGCGGCGTGTCCAGGATGACGACGGCGCGGGCCTCCAGGCGGATCCAGCCGCGCTGGACGAACTCGGCCAGGGCCTTGTTCACGGTCTCGCGCGAGGCGCCGACCAGCTGGGCCAGCTCCTCCTGGGTCAGCTCGTGGGCCACGAGCACGCCGTCGGGGGTCTGGCGGCCGAAGCGCTCGGCGAGGTCCAGCAGGGCCTTGGCCACTCGGCCGGGGACGTCGGAGAAGACCAGGTCGGCCAGGTTCTCGTTCGTGCGGCGCAGGCGACGGGCCAGGGCCTGCAGCAGCTGCTGCGAGACCGCGGGGTTGCGCTCGAGGACCTTCATGAGGTTCTCGTGGTTGAGCCCGGCCAGCTGGGTCTCGGAGACCGCGGTGGCGGCGGTCGAGCGGGGGGAGGGGTCGAACAGGGCCATCTCGCCGAAGACCTCGCCGGGGCCCATGACCGCGACCAGGTTCTCGCGGCCGTCGCTGGCCGTGCGGCCCAGCTTCACCTTGCCGGAGATGATGAAGTACAGGCGATCGCCCTGATCGCCCTCGTGGAACAGGGTGGCCCCGCGCGGGAGATCGACCTCGGTGATCTCGTCGGTGAGCGCGGCGAAGGCCTCGTCGTCAAGAGACGCGAAGAGGGGGGCCCGGCGCAGGACCTCGGTATCCATGGTGCTCCTCGAAAGGTGGTAGCTGATCTCGGTGCCGACTTGCTGTGACGCATTCGACACTCCTGTCCCCACTGTAATGCGAGATACTCCGATTCCCAACGGACCGGACATGATCGGACCGCCTCAGCGCGTCGAGGCGCCGGGGGGAGCCGCCCCGTCGACGGGTCGGCACGAGCGCGGAGGAGGCGGCGATGACCTGGAGCCTGATGGACCTGATCATCGTGCTTCTCCTTGTGCTGGGGATGCTCCACGGCCTGGTGCGCGGGATCGGGCGCACACTCGGCGGCATCGTCGGGCTGCTGCTCGGAGGTGCCCTGGCCCTGTGGCTGATCCCCCTGATCCCGCTGGAGACCGGCGGGTCCTCGGTGCGGCTGCTGGTGCTGGGCGGGCTGGTCGTGCTCGGGATGCTCGGAGGGCACGCCCTCGGCGAGGCCCTGCTCGGGCGGATCGCCGGGATACCGTCCCAGCGGGACTCGCGGGCCGCGGCGGTGCTCGACGCCCTCGGCGGCGCGCTGCTCAGCACGGCGGCGGCAGCGCTCGTCGTGCTCGCGGCGGTCTCCACCCTGGCCAGCGGGCCGGCCCCGGCCCTGGGCGCCCACGCCGAGCGCTCGCCCATGATGCGCGCGATCGACGGCTCCGTGCCCCGGAGCCTCACGAGTCTGCTCGAGCAGGCCCAGCACAGAGTGGCCGGAAGCGCCGCCGCGCGTGAGCTCGACACGCTGCTCTTCGCCCCGGCCTCCCCGCCGGAGGGAGAGGTCGAGGACCCGGAGATCCTCGCGGCGGCCGATTCGGTCGTCCAGGTGGTCGGCTTCGCCCCGCAGTGCTCGACGCGCCAGAGCGGCTCGGGCTTCGCTGCCGCCGAGGGCCAGGTGGTCACCAACGCCCACGTGGTGGCGGGCACCGACACCGTGTTCGTCCACGACGCCCAGGGGCGGCGGCACGAGGCCCGGGTGGTCCTCTTCCGTCCCGAGGAGGATCTGGCCGTGTTGGACGTCGCGAGCCTCGCGGTCCCGACGCTGCCGATCGGCGGCGCCCCGGCGCAGGGCACCCTGGGGGCCTTCATCGGCCACCCCGGCGGCGGGCCGCTGACGATCGGCCCGGCCGAGGTCCAGGGCACGGCGCTGACCTCCATGAGCTCGATCGACGCCGAGGCCTCCGCCGCACCCGTCGAGGTCCTGCAGTTCGCCGGCGACGTCCAGCAGGGCAATTCGGGCGGGCCCCTGGTGGATGAGGACGGGGCGGTGATCGGCGTGGTGTTCGCCCGCTCGTCGTCCGGGCCCGCTGGCTTCGCGGTGAGCACCGAGCAGCTCGACGCCGCACTGTCCGCGGCGGACGGGGCCGAGCAGGCCGTCTCCACGCAGGCCTGCGAGCCCGCCGCGGCGGGCTGAGATCGCCCGTCGCGCCGTGGATGCGGAAGTGAGGGGCCGGGAGGAGCCGCACGGCTCCTCCCGGCCCCTCCTTCCGACGGGCTCAGGCCTGCGCTGGGCTCACTTGCCCAGCGAGTCCACGATCTGGTCCATGACCGTCTGATCGGCCAGGGTCGAGACGTCGCCGACCGGGCGATCCTCGGCGACGTCCTTGAGCAGACGGCGCATGATCTTGCCGGAGCGCGTCTTGGGCAGCTCGGGGACGATCAGCACGCGCTTGGGCTTGGCGATCGGGGAGATCTCCTTGCCCACGTGCGCCCGCAGCTCCTCGGACAGCTCGTCCTTGGGCCGGTTCTCGTCCACGGCGTCGTCGGTGAGGATCGCGAAGGCGACCACGGCCTGCCCGGTCGTCTCATCCGCGGCGCCCACCACGGCGGCCTCGGCCACCGATGTGTGCGACACCAGCGCGGACTCGATCTCCGAGGTCGACAGGCGGTGCCCGGAGACGTTCATGACGTCGTCCACGCGGCCCAGGACCCAGATGTCGCCGTCCTCGTCGAAGCGGGCGCCGTCGCCGGCGAAGTACATGCCCTCGAAGCGCGACCAGTAGGTGTCGATGAAGCGCTGGTCATCGCCCCAGATGGTGCGCATCATGGACGGCCACGGTTCGCGCACCACGAGGAAGCCCTGCTCGCCCTTGCCGACGCTCGCGCCCGACTCATCGACCACGTCCAGGCTGATGCCCGGCAGCGGGGTCTGCGCCGAGCCCGGCTTGGCCACGGTGACGCCCGGCAGCGGCGTCATCATGTGCGCGCCGGTCTCGGTCTGCCACCAGGTGTCCACGATCGGGCAGCGGCCGCCGCCGATGTGCTCGTGGAACCAGGCCCAGGCCTCCGGATTGATGGCCTCGCCCACGGTGCCCAGCAGGCGCAGCGAGGAGAGGTCGTACTCGGCCGGGATGTCCTCGCCCCACTTCATCATGGTGCGGATCGCGGTCGGCGAGGTGTACAGCGTGGTCACGCCGTACTTCTGCACGATCTCCCAGAAGCGGCCGCGGTGCGGTGAGTCCGGGGTGCCCTCGTAGATGACCTGGGTGGCGCCCATGACCAGCGGACCGTAGGCCACGTAGGAGTGCCCCGTGACCCAGCCGACGTCGGCGGTGCACCAGAAGACGTCGGTCTCCGGCTTGAGGTCGAAGGTCGCCTTCATGGAGAACGCGCCCTGGGTCAGGTAGCCCCCGGTCGTGTGCAGCACGCCCTTGGGCTTTCCGGTGGTGCCCGAGGTGTAGAGGATGAACAGCGGGTCCTCCGCGCTCATGGCCTCCGGCTCGTGCGCGGCGGACTGGTCGTCGACCAGGTCGTGCCACCAGTGGTCGCGGCCCTCGGTCCACTCGACGTCCTCGCCGTTGCGCTTGACCACCAGCACGTTCTCGACGGTGGGGGCGCCCTTGGACAGGGCCTCGTCGACGACCGGCTTGATCTTCGAGGGCTTGCCGCGGCGGTAGGAGCCGTCCACGGTGATCACGAGCTTGGCCTCGCCGTCCTCCATGCGCGAGCGCACGGCGTCGGCGGAGAAGCCGCCGAAGACCACCGAGTGGATCGCGCCGATCCGGGCGCAGGCCAGCATGGAGATCACGGCCTCCGGGACCATGGGCATGTAGATGCCCACGCGATCTCCCTTGGCGATGCCCAGCGAGAGCAGCGCGTTGGCAGCCTTGGATACCTCGTCCTTGAGCTCGGCGTAGGTGTAGGTGCGCTCGTCACCGGGCTCGCCCTCGAAGAGCAGGGCCGTGCGGTCGCCGTTGCCGGCTTCCACGTGCCGGTCGACGGCGTTGTAGGCGGCGTTGAGGGTGCCGTCGGCGAACCACTTGGCGAACGGCGGGTTCGACCAGTCCAGGGTCTCGGTGAAGTCCTGGGACCAGCTCAGCAGCTCGCGGGCCTGCTGAGCCCAGAACTCCGGCCCCTCTGCGGCTGCACGGTCGTAGACCTCTGCGCCGAAGTTCGCCTGAGCCGCGAACTCCTCTGACGGGGCGAAGGTCGGCTTCTGCTGCTGATCGGTCATCTGCTGCATCTCCAGTCCGGTGTGCGGTGTGTCACTGTCGTCTGCCTCGAGAGTAGTTCACCCTCCGAGCCACCTCCAATGCGGGCGGGCCGCACGCGGCGGAGGGCGTCGTGGGCCCCGCGTAGCATCGGGGCCATGACCCAGCCCGAGCCCACTGCGGACCCAGCCCAGCCCAGCGCGGGGCCGGTCAGCGACCTCAGCGCCGAGCACGGGCAGCACCCGCTGCACCGCCGTCAGGGCGGGCCGGTGCCGGATCATGTGCGGATCGTCGATCCGGCCAAGGCCCGCGCCGGTGCGGCCCGCCGTGCGCGCACGGGCAGGGCGGAGACCCCGCTGGCGCTCAAGCGCCGCGCTCGCCGGATCAACCAGGAGCTCGGACGGGCCTATCCGTATGCGGTGGCCGAGCTGGACTTCGACAGCCCCTGGCAGCTGCTCGTGGCCACTGTGCTCTCCGCGCAGACCACCGACGTCCGCGTCAACGCGACCACCCCGGCGCTGTTCGAGCGCTGGCCGGATCCGCGCGGGCTGGCAGAGGCCGAGCGCACGGAGGTCGAGGAGATGCTGCGGCCCCTGGGCTTCTACCGCTCCAAGGCCCGCTCCGCGCAGGGGCTGGCCCAGGCGATCGAGGACGAGCACGACGGACAGGTGCCGGGCCGGCTCGAGGATCTCGTGAAGCTGCCGGGGGTCGGGCGCAAGACCGCCAACGTGGTGCTCGGCAACGCGTTCGACGTCCCCGGCATCACGGTGGACACGCACTTCGGCCGACTGGCCCGCCGCTTCGGCTGGACCGGTCAGGAGGATCCGGTCAAGGTCGAGCACGAGGTGGGGGCGCTGTTCGAGCCCGAGGACTGGACGGATCTCTCGCACCGGCTCGTCTACCACGGCCGCCGGATCTGCCATGCCAAGCGCCCTGCCTGCGGAGTCTGCCCGGTGGCGGATCTGTGCCCCTCCTACGGGTTGGGCCCGGTCGAGCAGGAGGCCGCCGCGCAGCTGCTGGCCTACGAGTTCAAGCCCGGGCGCGAGGACCTGCTCGCCGGGTACATGGAGGGCCGGACGCGCCGCGAGCTGCGCGCGGCCGGGCACGGGCTGAGCGCATGAGCGCCCGCGAGCAGCTGCTGGGCGCCGTGGCCTCCCTGCGGGAGCAGGGTCCGCTGCGCATCGACGTCCTCAAGCACCGGACCACGCCGCGGGAATCTGCGGTGCTGATCCTCGTGGGCGTGCTCGACGACGTGGCCGCCGAGTCGGACGGGCCCGCCCCCGACGGCCCCGCGGCCGATCTGGACCTGCTGCTGGTCCAGCGCGCTGCCACCCTGCGCGCGCATCCCGGCCAGGTGGCCTTCCCCGGAGGGCGGCTGGATCCCGAGGACGGCGACCCCGAGGACCCGGACGACGTCCTGCAGCTGCCCGGCGGGCCGGTCGCAGCCGCCTACGTGCGCGCGGCGCTGCGCGAGGCGCAGGAGGAGACGGGGCTGGATCCGTCCGGGATCGAGATCCTGGGCGCACTGCCCAAGGCGCCGGTGCCGGTCTCCGGGCACGACGTCACCCCGGTCGTCGGCTGGTGGACGCGGCCCTCGGCCGTGGACGTGGTGGATCACGCGGAGTCATCGCTCGTCTTCCGGGTTCCGGTGCTGGATCTGGTGGATCCTGACCGCCGCCACACCGCCGAGGTCACGCGCGAGGGGGCGAACCGGCCCACGCTGCGCCACCGCTCGCCGGCCTTCCGCGTGCCCCGGCAGATCACTGACCCGGTGGGCGGCGCGGACGAGGTGGTCGTGTGGGGCTTCACCGGGATCCTGCTGGACCGGGTGCTCGAGGCAGCCGGCTGGGCTCGCCCCTGGCCGAAGGACGACGTCCGTCCCGCGCCGCTGGGCTGAGCGGAACCGTCGTCACTTGGCCTGGTCGTAGCTCTCCACGACCGCCACGGTCACCGGGAACTCGACCGGCACCCGGCCGAAGACGATCCCGGTGGCCTGCTCGGCGCACTCGCGCATCAGATCGGCCACCTCCTCGGCGTGCTCGGCGGAGGAGTCCACCATGATCTCGTCGTGCAGGAAGAAGACCAGGGCGGCGTCCAGGCCGCGGCGATGCAGCTGCGCGCGCACGCAGCCCATCCAGGCCATGGCCCATTCGGCCGCTGAGCCCTGGACCACGAAGTTTCGCGTGAACCGCCCCTGCGACCTGCGCAGCTGGGCTGCGCGGCGCTCGTCCTCGGCGCTGGCCGTGCGGGCCACGGCCTCCTGCCAGCGCTGATCGGGCTGCGGCGACCAGCGCCCGAGCCAGGTGCAGACCTGGGAGCCGTCCTCGCCCACGCGGGCGGCGTGCTCCACGAAGGCCACGGCCTGCGGGAACAGCCGGGCAAGCTGGGGCATGAGCCTGCCGGACTCGCCGCTCGTGGCTCCGTACATGGCGCCGAGCAGAGCGACCTTGGCGTGATCGCGCTGAGTGAGTCCCGTCCCGGAGTCCCGGCCGCGCTCGGCGATCGAGAGGTAGAGGTCGCGACCGCGAGAGGCATCGGCCAGGGCGTCGTCGCGGGCGAGCACGGCCAGGACGCGGGGCTCGAGCTGGGCGGCGTCGGCGACCACCAGTCGACGATCCGGGCCCGGCCGCACGGCCGAGCGGATCACCTTGGGGATCTGCAGGGCCCCGCCGCCGCGTGCGGCCCAGCGCCCGGTGACCACGCCGCCCACCACGTACTCGGCGCGGAAGCGGTCATCGCGCACCCAGGATTCGAGCCACTGCCAGCCGCTGGCCGTGAGCAGCCGGGAGAGCTTCTTGTACTCCAGCACGGGGGCGACCAGCTGCTCGCGGCGCTCGCGCTCCCCGGGTGAGGAGACCAGTGCGGCCTGGACCCAGCCGGTGAGCTCCCACTGGCTCGTGGAGCTGACGTTGAGCCCCGCACCGCGCAGCGCCCGCAGCAGGGACTGGGGGGAATCCGGGTTCAGCTCGGCGGCGCCCAGCACCCGGCGGACCCGCTGGACGGCCTCCTCCATGCGGGCCGGACGATGTCCGAGCGCGGGCTGCGGGCCCAGCGCCTCGACGAGCAGGCGGCGATGGACCTCTGCGTCCCAGGGGATCCCGATCCGGTGCATGTCCGCGGCCAGCAGCGCCCCGGCGGATTCGAGCCCGCAGAGCAGACGCAGCTTCCCGGGGGAGCGGGAGCCCTCGATCGCGGCCAGCTGGGCGCGCAGCTCCTCGATGACTGCAGAGAGCCGCTCGGCGCCCCCCGCGTCCGAGTCCGGGGCAGCCATGCCTTCCGGGGCATCGTCGAAGAGGCCCATCTGGCCCTCGCCGGGACCGTTCCACACGGAGCGCGGCGGGGGCTCGGGGGCGATCCCCGGGTGCTCGTGGGCCGGCAGAGGCTCGAGCACCGGCGAGTAGTCCACCCGTGCGGCCGGTGCGCTCGCCGCGTTGGAGAGGATCGCCGAGACCAGTCGGAGGTCGTGCAGGTGCGGCAGCGGCACGGCCGGATCCGCGGCCAGCAGCCCGGGCAGGATCAGCGGCGAGCGCTCGAGGACCCAGCGCGGGCTGCGGCCGGTCTCCGTCCGGCACCGGGCGTCCTGGTCGTGGATGAAGGCGGCGAGCCCCGTGGAGTCCAGCTGCTGCGGGGCGCTGAGGGGCCGGGTGAGGTCGTCGAGGACCTGCGCCCAGTGGACGGCCGAGGTTCTCGCGCCTGCGAGCCCTGTGGTCGCGGCGCGCGGATCCGGGGCGGTCACGACGATCAGCACTTCGGCATTCTCGCCGTCGGCACCGACAGCACAGGGGCCCCTGACACCCGCCCGTGCGCGAGAGCCTCCACAGGCCATGCATCGGCGGCAGCGCCCCGCCAGGGCGTGCTCGGATCCGCGACTGCCGTCCCGAGGGGGCCGCCGGCGGCGCATCGTTCGGGGCATGACAGCACAGCACCTGCCCCAGGAGCCGCGGATCGAGCGGCGGCGACGCCCCTCCGGGCGGCGCGCCGCCGCCCTCGACCTGACGGCGCGAGCGGACCGCGAGGCCGAGCGGCAGACGGATCTCGACGCGGTCGTCGCGGACCGGGAGCTCGAGCGAGCGGGCTCGCTGCCCGGGCTGCCTCTGGCCGCGGGTGATCCGGTGATCAGTGCGAGCGCTGCGGTGCCGCCTCCGGCATCCGCGCTGCGTGCGACGGCCGAGCCGACGGCTGCGGACCCCCGCGGGGTCGCTGCGCCCGGGGCGGAGAGGGCTCCTTCGGGCCTCGTGCTCGAGGGGCCCGGTCGACGCGTGGTGCTGATCAGCGCGGACGCCGGCCTGGTCCAGGAGATGACCGCGGTCTGCGCTGCCGCCGAGGCGCGCCTGAGCCGCGCTCGTGGGCTCGAGCCCGGACAGCTGGAGGAGGCGGCGGCGGAATCGGCCGAGCTGATCCTGCTGGATGCCCGCAGCCTCCGCGCCGTCGAGGTGCGCTCAGGGACGCTGCCGGCTCCGGCGGTGCTGCTGGGGACGGCCGAGGACGAGGACCTGTGGGAGCTGGCCTCCCGCGTGGGCGAGTGCACCGTGGCCGTGCTGCCGGCGGCCGAGCCGTGGCTGGCCGACCGGCTGGCGGATGTGCACGCGGACTCGGCACGCATGAGCGCAGGGGTGCTGGGCGTCATGGGCGCTGCGGGAGGAGCGGGCGCCTCGACCCTGTCCTGCTGGCTGGCGGCCTCGGCGGCTCAGGAGCACGACGTCGTGCTGGTGGACGGCGACCCCGACAGCTGCGGCATCGATCTGCTGCTGGGCACCGAGCTGCTCGGCGGGCTGCGCTGGCCGGATCTGGTGGGATCCCACGGGGCGCTGAGCTCGCAGCGGCTGTGGGAGGTGCTGCCGGACATCGAGGGCCTGGAGTCGCTCCGGTGGCTGTCCTGGGATCGTCGCGAGCCCGTGCAGGCGCCTGTGCCCGAGGTGCTGCGCACGCTGCGCCGTGCGTGCGACGTGGTCGTGCTCGACCTCGGCCGAGGCACCGAACGATCGTTCCGGATGGCCGGTCAGTGCGATGCCGTGCTGGTGGTCGTGCCGCGCACCCTCCGGGGGATGATCTGCGCCCTCCGCGTCGGACAGGGCCTCGGCGGGATCCCCGTCGAGTACGTCCTGGCCGGACCGGCCATCTCCGATGTCTCCGCCGACGGCGCCGCCGAGCACCTGGGCGTCCGTCCACTGGGGGCGCTGCCCTTCGATGCGCGGGTCGCGGAGGCCTGCGAGGTCCGCGATCTGCTGCCCCGTGGGCGCAGGCGACGCCACGCCGAGACGGCGGCTGCCCTGTGGGAGCAGCTCGATGAGCTGCACGGCCTGCTGGCCGAGGACGTCGCCTCCGCGGCCGGCACTGGATGGGGGCGGCGGGCATGAGCGCCCAGACGGCGATGCCGTCGAGCCTCCGCGGCACGAGTGGCGCAGACCTGGACCCGCAGCTGCTGCACGAGGTCCGCGAGGCGCTGCTCAGCGACGGCGGCAGCGTGGACGACGAGCGGATCGCCCGTGCCGTGCGCGAGTCCGGCCATGCCCTCAGCGCCGCAGGGACCCTGCACGCCGTGCGCAGGATCCGCGCCGAGCTGACCGGGCTGGGCGCCCTGCAGGCCATGCTGCCCGCCGAGGGGCTCACCGACGTGTGGATCAACGGCCACCGCGAGGTCTGGTGGGAGGCCGGTGCCGGGCCCGTGCGGGTCGAGTCCCCCTTCCGCAGCGAGGAGGAGGTGCGCGCACTGGCCGTGCGCCTGATCGCCTCGGCCGGGCGGCGTCTGGACGACGCCCACCCCTGCGCCGACGTCCAGACCGACGACGGCATCCGCGTCCATGCGGTGCTGCCACCGATCTCCACGGGAGGCACGCTGCTGTCTGTGCGCTTTCGGCACCGCGCCGTGCTCAGCGTGAACGACCTGGTGGCCTCCGGGACCCTGCGCCCCGAGATCCTGGAGCTGCTGCTGACCGCCACAGCCGGCGGGGCGAACCTGCTGGTCACCGGCTCGACCGGATCCGGCAAGACCACGGTGCTCAACGCGCTGCTGTCGGCCTGCCCCGTCGGCGAGCGGATCGTGCTGATCGAGGATGCCGCCGAGCTGCGTCCCGAGCACCCGCACGTGATCGGCATGCAGTCCCGGCATGCGAACGTCGAGGGCGCCGGCGCGGTGGATCTGGTCGAGCTGGTGCGGCAGTCGCTGCGCATGCGCCCGGACCGGATCGTGATCGGGGAGTGCCGCGGGGCCGAGGTCCGGGAGCTGCTCACAGCGCTGAACACGGGGCACAGCGGGGCGGGGACCGTCCACGCGAACTCCGCCGATGCCGTGCCGGCTCGCCTGGCAGCGCTCGGAGCCCTCGGAGGGATGTCCCCGGAGGCGGTGGCCCTGCAGGCCGGCTCGGCCCTGGACCTGGTGATCCACCTGGACCGCGAGGGCGGTCGGCGGATCCTGCGCACCGTCTCGCTTCTGCAGGAGCACCAGGGGGCGCTGCGCATGGTCCCGGCCTTCGAGCAGACGCCGCAGGGTCCATCCTTCGGCCCAGGCTGGTCGGAGTTCGCGGCGCTGGCCGCGCGCAGTCCCGGGCAGGCCGGCTCATGAGCGCGTTCGCGGCCATCTGCGCCCTGCTCCTCGGGGCCGCGGTGCTGCTGTGGCTCCCGCGGCAGCTGCCGGCGCACCTCGGTGTCCTCGGGAGCGCCGCAGCTGCTGAACCGGTGCCGGCGGGGGCCACCGGGATCGAGTCCCTGCTTCGGCGGCTGCGCCGACGCGATGCCGCCGCTGAGGCCAGCGAGTGGGTCGATTGGATCCGGCAGCTGGCCGCTCTGGTCAGGGCGGGGCAGACCCCGTCGGCGGTCTTCTCCGTCAGCGCGCAGACCGCCGCCGAGGCGGTTGCGCCCAGCCGGTCGATCCGTGCTCAGGAGCGGATCAGCCGCAGCGTCGCCGCAGCCGCCTCCCTCGGACGCGGTCCGGGCGAGACGCTGCGGGCCCAGGCGGCCGCTGCGGGCCGAGGCCGCAGCCGGCTCGAGCGCACACGGGTCTCCGTGCTGCGGGATCTGGCCCGGTGCTGGGAAGTCTCCGAGCGCACCGGAGCGCCCCTGGCCTCGCTGCTGGAGGGCGTGGCCGAGGCCGCGGAGGCCGACCTGGATGCCGATGCCGCCCGCGAGACCGCCCTGGCGGGGGCCAAGGCCACCGTGCGGATCCTGTCCTGGCTGCCGGTGCTCGCCCTGGGGCTCGGGATGCTGATCGGCGCCGACCCGGTGCGCACGCTGCTGACCACACCCTGGGGCATCACCGCCGGCGTGCTCGGTGCGGTCCTGACGATCGTCGGGCGGGTGTGGACCCGCCGGATGGTCCACCAGGCAGAGGCCGCCTCCGGGCACCGGGCAGCGCCTGCTGCGGCACAGGGGAGGCGGCGGCCATGACCGATCCGCAGACCCTGCGCGGCGCGGCGCTGATCGCGTTCCTGGTCCTGGGAGCGCTGATCGTCTCGGGGATCGCGCCGCTGCCCGGCAGGAGCCGTCCCTCGAGCGGGTTGCCCGGAGCCTCGAGGGCCGCTGCGGCGGCCGAGGCGGAGGCGCCCGTCGGGACCGAGGCTGCCGCAGGCGTCTCCGCCGGGGTCCTGATCGAGCTCGTCGCCTCGATGCTCGAGTCGGGCGTCCCGGTCTCCAGGGCCCTGGAGGTGCTGGCCGGCACGGACTCCGGAGCCGTCGGGCAGGCGCTTCGCTGCGTGGCCACCGCACTCGGGCTGGGGCTGTCGTGGCAGCAGGCCTGGTCGGCAGCCGGGGAGGTTCCGCCCCAGGTCCAGGACCTGCGCTCGGCGCTGACCTTCGCGGCCGTCTCCGGGGCGCCGTCGGCCTCGGCCCTGCGGGCGGCCTCCGCTCAGGTCCGGCGCTCGGAGCACCGCCGGGCGGAGGCGGCGGCCGAGCGGCTGTCCGTGCACCTCATGGTCCCGCTGGGGCTGTGCTCCCTGCCGGCCTTCGTGTGCTGGGGCATCGTCCCGGTGCTCATCGGGCTCGTGCCCGACCTGCTCGGATGAGCGACGCCGTCGCAGCCGCGGCGGCCCATAAGCCCCGGTCGGACGACCGTCCGCCCGGTCCAGGAGCCCCTTCTCGGGGCCCGAATGAGAGAGAGGGACATCATGTCCGTCATCACCCGCACCACCGCCCCCGCCTCGCTCGAGCCGTCGGAGGAGATCGTCACCGCCCTGCAGCCGTCCGGGACCGTCGAGCCCGGTCGAGAGCTCAGCGCACAGGATCCGGACCTCGGCGCCTCCACGGTGGAGTACGCCATCATCCTCTTGGCCGCCGCCGCCTTCGGAGGCGTCATGGCGGCGGTCCTCGCCTCCGATGCCGTCTCCGACCTGCTGCTCAAGATCGTCGAGAAGGCGCTCGCCATCTGATCGCCGGGAGGATCCGCGCTCTCCGCGCGCGGATCCTCCCGGCCCTGGCCCGGTCGGCCCGGTGCCGCGCGCACCGGGCCGACCGGCGACGACCGGAACGAGAGGACATCGCCATGAACAGCATCCGCGCAGCGCTCGCCCGCCGCACACGGCCACGGCACCGCCACAGCAGCAGCGCCCGGGACGAGGGCGCCGTGACCGTCGAGACCGCCATCGTCCTGCCCTCGATCGTCCTGCTGCTGGCCGTGCTCCTTGCCTGCGGCGGCGCGGCCATGCTGCAGGTGCGCGCCGAGGAGGCGGCGGGAGCCGCCGCCCGCGTGATGGCCCGCGGGGAATCCGCCGCCGACGCCCAGCGGGAGGCCGAGGCCATCGCCGGCGACGACGCCGTGGTCTCCGTGCAGCGCGACGACGACCGGGCCACCGCAGCCGTGCGGCTTCCCGCTCCCGGGGTCCTGGGGCGCTGGGAGTCGCTCGAGGTATCGGCCGAGGCCACGACGTTCAGCGAGGAGGTGATCGTCGATGTGGGCTGAGGGCGGCGGGCTCGACCCCGGGATCCTGGGCGACGATCCCGACGGATCCGCGTGGGATCGGCGGCATCATCCCGACCTCGGTGCGGGGACGGTCTTCGGACTGATCCTCGCTCTGGTCGCCGTCTTCTTGATCATCGCGGCGCTGGGAGTGGGGCAGGCCGCGATCCTGACCCATCGCGCCGGCAACGCCGCCGACCTCTCGGCGCTGGCCGCCGCCGACACCGCCCGCGGTCTGCGGATCGGGCAGCCCTGCGAGGTCGCCGCCGAGCTGGCCGAGCTCAACGGCGCGGAGGTTCTCGACTGCGCGGTCGTGGGCCCCGAGGCCACCACGGTCGACGTGGAGGTGGGCATCGACCTGCCGCCGTCGCTGTCGGTCTTCGGTCAGGCCCATGGCCGAAGCCGCGCAGGGGCGCCGGAGGACAGCCCCTTCTCATGAGGCGAGCGGGGCGTCCCTGCGCGGGGCAGCCGCCGGGTGTCCTGACAGCTCCGCCTGCAGCTGCCGGCGGTCGTCGCCGTGAGGGCCCTCAGCGCAGCCGGAAGGCTCGGAAGGCCTCGGCGGCCTCCACGCCGAGCTCGCGGCCGGCCTCCGCGGTGACTCCGGTGATCAGCTCGCGCGGGGCCGGGTGGCCCGGCAGATCCGCCAGGTACTCGCGGTGCTGCTCGAGCGAGGCGATCCCGCGCTCCAGGGGCTCGCCGCTGACGTCCACGGCGTGGGTGGGCTCGTCGGAGCCGGAGACCAGCAGCCACGTGGCGCCCCACGGCTCGAGGCCCTCCTGCTCGGCGAGCTCGCGGAAGACCCACCGGTTGTCGGCATCGCGCACGGCATCAGCGGCGGCGAGTCCGGCCACGCGGTGATCTGCCATGGACAGCCCCCACGGCACCACGTCAGCCCAGGTCATGGTCACCACCGCATCCGGGCGCACGCGGCGGATGTGCCGGGCGATGTCCCGGCGCAGCTCGAGCGAGGGCTCCAGGTGGCCGTCGGGGTGATCGAGGATCGTCAGGTCCGTGACGCCCACCTCCGCGCAGGCGCGGGCCTGCTCCTGGGCGCGCAGCGGGCCGGTCTCGGCGGGATCGCGCTGCATCCCGGCCTCGCCGCTGGTCAGCAGCAGGTAGGAGACCTCCACACCGCGGGCGACCCAGCTGGCCACGGCGGCAGAGACCCCGTACTCGAGGTCATCGGGATGGGCCACCACGCACAGCACGCGGCGGAGGCCCTCATCGGGCAGCAGCTCCATGGCGCATCCGCTCCTCTTCCAGAATCGATTCGGGCCCCCAGTCTGGCACCGGCAGCGGGGCCAGGTCTCGCGCTCGCAGGGACCGCGGGGCGCAGCGCCGGATCAGTCCTGCGGATCGGCCACCGGCGCGGCCTTGAGCAGGGCGTCGAGCAGCCGCACCGCCGCCTGCTTGTCCAGCGGCTGATTCCGGTTGCCGCACTTGGGCGACTGGACGCACGACGGGCACCCGGCCTCGCACCCGCAAGCCGTGATGGCGTCCCGGGTGGCCTGCAGCCACCGCCGGGCGACGTCGTAGCCGCGCTCGGCGAATCCCGCGCCGCCGGGGTGGCCGTCGTGCACGAAGATCGTGGGCAGCTCGGTGTCGGCGTGCAGCGCGGTGGACAGCCCGCCGACGTCCCACCGGTCGCAGGTGGCCAGCAGCGGCAGGAGCCCGATCATCGCGTGTTCGGCGGCGTGCAGCGCTCCCGGCAGATCCGGCTCCTCGATGCCGGCGGCCGCCAGCTCCGATCCCGGCGCGGTGAACCAGACCCCGCGTGTGCGCAGGTCGGTGGGAGGCAGGTCGAGCGGCTCCTCGCCGAGCACCTCGTTGCCGGGCACGGCCTTGCGCTGGAAGGACACGACCTGCGAGGTCACCTGCACCTGCCCGAAGCGCACGGTCACCGGGCCCCACTGCTGGCTGCGCTCCTCCTCGATCACGGACACGGTGGTGACCTCGCGAGCCGAGGTCCAGAAGTCGGGCTGGGCGCGGGTCACCGAGACCAGGTGATGCTCCAGATCCAGGTCATCGACCAGGTACGACCTGCCCTGGTGGACGTACACGGCCCCGGGATGGGTCTGCTGATGGGCCTGGGACGTGCCGATCGAGCCGAGCAGCTGGCCGGTGTCCGTCTCGATGATCTGCAGGGGCCCGCCGCCGTCGCCGCGGATCGAGACCATGCCCGCCGGGTCCTCTGCATGGGTCCAGAACCAGCCGGTGGGACGACGACGCAGGCGCCCGGCCTGCTCGAGAGCCGCCACGATCGCGGGGGCGCCGGGGCCGAAGAGCTCGAGCTCCTGGGGCCGCAGCGGCGTCTCGGCGGCGGCGGCGCACAGGTGCGGAGCCAGCACGTAGGGGTTGCCGGGGTCGAAGACCGTGGCCTCGAGGGGATCGTCGAACAGCGCCTCGTGATGGTTGACCAGATAGGTGTCCAGAGGGTCCTCGCGGGCGATGAACGCCGCCAGCGCGTCCTGCCCGGCGCGGCCGGCGCGGCCGATCTGCTGGAAGAACGAGCTGCGCGTGCCGGGCCAGCCGGCCACCAGCACGGCGTCGAGCCCGGCGATGTCGATGCCGAGCTCGAGCGCGGACGTCGAGGACAGCCCGAGCAGCCGTCCGTCGCGCAGCTGCTGCTCGATCTCGCGGCGCTCCTCGGGGAGGTAGCCGGAGCGGTAGGCGGCCACGCGGTGGGCCAGGCCGGGCTCGACCTCCTCGAGCTGGCGGTGGGCGATCTGCGCGATCGTCTCCGAGCCGCGGCGCGAGCCCACGAATGCCAGGGTGCGGACTTGGCGCAGCACCAGGTCGGTGAGCATCTCGGCGGCCTCGACCACGGCGCTGCGCCGCACGGGTGCGCCGTTCTCGCCCTCGGCCCCGGACTGCTCGGGCTCCCACAGCACGACCGTGACCGGTCCATGGGGTGAAGTGTCCTCGCGGATCGCGGTGACCTCCTCGCTCGGAGCCCCGATCAGCCGGGCGAACGAGTCCTGCGGCCGCGCCGAGGTGGCCGAGGCGCCGATGAACACGGGAGCGGCGCCGTAGAGCGCGGCGACCCGCTGAAGCCGGCGCAGCACCACGGCCACGTGGGAGCCGAACACGCCGCGGTAGACGTGGGCCTCGTCGACGATCACCCAGCGCAGCCGGCGCAGGAATCGCGACCACTGCTGGTGGTTGGGCAGCACGCCCGCATGGAGCATGTCCGGATTGCACAGCACGGCATCGGCGTGATCGCGGATCCAGCGCCGCTCGGAGACGGGGGTGTCGCCGTCGTAGGTTCTCGCGCGCACGTCCAGGCCGACGCCGTCGGGCCCGCCGCCGCGGCGGATGAGCCCCTCGAGAGCGCTGAGCTGATCGGCGGCCAGGGCCTTGGTGGGGGAGAGGTAGAGCGCGGTGGCCTCGTCGGGGTGCTGGAGCCTGCCCGGTGCCCTGCGCGCGGCCAGCCGCCCGCGGTGCAGATCGGAGAGCACGGGCGCCTGATAGGCCAGCGATTTGCCGGAGGCCGTTCCGGTGGCCACGATGACGTGGCTCTCGCCGGCCGCGCGGATGGCCCGGGCCTGATGGGCGTAGGGCTTGTCGATGCCCATGGCGCCGTAGGCCGCCACCACATCGGGGTGGATCGTCTCCGGCCACGCAGCGGTCTCGGCCTCGCGTCCCGGCAGCTCGCGGACATGGCGCACCTGCTCGGGGTCGGCGCCGCGACCGAGCAGCGGGAGCAGGGGATGGGGCTCGTGCATCCGCGCATTGTCCCACCGCGGCAGGCCGGCGTCAGCGCACCGGTCCGGTGCGCGCACGCCGCGCGCTCGTGGGGACGACGACGGGCTCAGCGGGACCCGCGGCAGAAACCCCGGGCAAGTCCTCGCCGCAGTCGGCAGAAGCGGGCCATCATGAGGCCATGGACAAGGACATCCTCCGCCCCGACCCCATGCCGGAGCACGACGAGCCACAGGATCAGGCCCCGGCCGAGCCGCTGAGCGACGAGCAGTGCTGGGAGCTGCTGGGCGAGAGCCGCTTCGGACGCCTGGGCACTCGCGATGGCGACGAGATCGAGATCACCCCGGTCAACTTCATCGCGGATGACGGCAAGCTCTACTTCCGCTCGGCCCGCGGCTCCAAGCTGCTGCGCCTGAGCCTGTACTCGCAGGTCGCCTTCGAGGTCGATCACGTGGCGGGAGGCCAGGCCTGGTCCGTCATCGTGCGCGGCCATGCCCGCACGCTCACGGACCCGAAGGACCTCGAGCGCTTCGAGCGCCTGGACCTGCGCCCGTGGCTGGACACCGTGAAGCTCGAGGTCGTGGAGATCGACCCGTACAAGGTCACGGGCAGGCGCTTCTCGCTGCAGGGCTGAGCCGTCCACGGCCGGCTGCTGCACGGCTAGCCTGGTGCGGTGACTGTCGAACGCATCCTGCTCCACTACCGGATCGTCGCCCTGCCGGATCCGCAGGCGATCGCGCTGTGGCAGGAGGCCCTGTGCGAGCGATGGGGCCTGCGCGGGCGCATCATCGTCTCCCCGCAGGGTCTCAACGGCACGGTCGGCGGGGAGGTCGGCGCTCTCAAGCAGTACGCCAAGGCCACCCGGCGCCACCCCGGCTTCCGCGACCTCGAGCTCAAGTGGTCGGACGGCTCGGCCGCGGACTTCCCGCGGCTGTCGGTGAAGGTGCGCCGAGAGCTCGTGGGCTTCGGCGCCCCCGACGAGGTCGCCGTGGACGAGCAGGGCGTGGTCGACGGCGGCGTGCGCGTGAGCCCGCAGCAGCTCGATGACATGGCCGCTCAGCGCGAGGACCTGGTGCTCTTCGACGGCCGGAACGCCTGGGAGGCCCGGATCGGGCGCTTCCAGGGAGCCGTGGTCCCGGACGTGGAGACCAGTCGCGACTTCGCCGCCGAGCTCGACTCCGGGGCCTACGACCACCTGAAGGACCGTCCCGTGGTCACCTACTGCACCGGCGGGATCCGCTGCGAGTTCCTCTCGGCCATGATGCGCCGCCGCGGCTTCCGCGAGGTCTACCAGCTCGACGGCGGCATCGTGCGCTACGGCGAGGCCCGGGGCGATGCCGGGCTGTGGCAGGGCTCCCTGGCCGTGTTCGACGACCGCGGGGCCCTCGAGTTCTCCGAGGACGCCGCCGTGATCGGGCAGTGCGACCTCTGCGGCGCCGACGCCCGGCGCTTCGAGAACTGCGCCCGATCCCGCTGCCACCGTCGCCTGCTGATGTGCGAGGACCACCGGGCCGCTCACCGCGACGGCCCGGGCCTGCGCTGCCCCGATGGCTGCCGGGATGCCCGCACCGGCGCCCCTCTGCCGCCCGAGGCCGACTCCGGGCAGAGCTCCTCCACACCGGCTGCGGCCCCCGAGATCGGGGACGCCCGCCCGACCGATCCGTCGACCAGCACCCAGGAGGGCGCATGAGCACGGGAGCGCACGAGACCGCCCGCACCCCCGACTTCGCGGATGTCCCGGAGGCGCCCCGCTCGGATGACCCCGCGCTGCTGGCCCGCCTGGGGCTGGCTCTCGAGGACGCTGGCTTCCGCGCCGAGCGGATCGCCGAGCTGCTGGGGACGGAGGCCGCGGAGGCCCTGGCCCGCGATCAGGCGGTCCCCGCGCTTCGAGTCCTCCGCCGCCTCGAGGCCGCGGCGGAGACGGCGCCGTCGGCCGATCGTCGTCTGGCCGTGCTCGTCGAGCTGCTGCTGCTGGCACGCCCCGTCGGCTCCGGTGATCTCGAGGCGGCCCTGCGGGGCATCCGCGTTCAGGACCTCGAGCGCCTCCGGCTGGTGGAGGCCGCGCACGGGCAGGTCCGCAGCCTGGTGGACCTGGATGTCCACCAGGCGGACGACGGCTTCCACCTGTGGATCGCCTCCGACCACAGCGCGTTCCAGCGCCCGGGCGCGCCGCTGCGCCGTGACCATGTGCTGGGCGTCGGAGGCGCCTCGCAGACCCTCGTGCAGATCACGGACCCGCGCCCGGCGGCCGTCGCGCTCGATCTGGGCACCGGCTGCGGCGTGCAGAGCTTCCACCTGCTGCGCCGGGTCGATCGCGTGGTCGCCACCGACCTGTCCGAGCGCGCCCTGGCCTTCGCTCGGTTCAACCTGGTGCTCAACGCCCAGGCCCTGCGCCTGGACCCCTGGGACCTCGAACGGCGCATCGAGCTGCGGCAGGGCTCGCTGCTCGAGCCTGTCGCGGGCGAGTCCTTCGACCTGGTCGTGTCCAACCCGCCGTTCGTGATCACCCCGCGCACGCCCGGCGAGGACGCGTCCTCCCGCTACACCTACCGCGACGGCGGCAGGGAGGGCGACGCCCTCGTGGCCGAGCTGCTCGGCGATCTGGGATCCGTGCTCGCCCCGGGCGGCAGCGCGCACCTGCTGGGCAACTGGGAGATCCGGGCCGAGGACGTCGAGCGCGGCGGAGGCAGCTTGGAGCGCGCCTGGTCGCGGCGTGTGGAGGGCTGGATCCCCGCGCAGCTGGACGCCTGGGTCATCCAGCGCGAGATCGAGTCCCCGCAGGCCTACGCCGAGACCTGGCTGCGCGATGCCTCCGAGCACCTCGAGCAGCAGCGGTGGGAGAAGGCCTACGCGGCGTACCTGGACGACTTCGAGGCCCGCGGGGTCGCCGGCGTCGGCTTCGGGTGGGTGCGCCTGGATCGCCCCGCAGCCGGGCGCACGAGCCCCGTCCGCCGCAGGCTCGAGCACATCGGCCACCCGGCTCAGCAGCCGGTCGGCGGCGTGCTTGCAGAGGCCGTGCGGAGGGAGCTCGAGCTGGAGCGCCTGGGCCCGGCCTGGGAGGAGCTGCACCTGGAGGTGCCCGAGCACGTCACCGAGGAGCGCCACGGGCGCCCGGGAGCCGAGGACCCGGCCGTCATCCTCGTCCGGCAGGGCGCCGGCCTGCAGCGCACGGCGGTCCTGACCTCGGCAGCCGCCGGACTGATGGGCGCCTGCGACGGCGAGCTCAGCGTCAGGCAGATCGTCGAGGCCCTGGGCATGCTGCTGGGGTGGGAGGCTCCCGCCGGGCAGCGTTCGCAGGAGGCGCTGGATCTGCTGGCGCAGACCCGCAGCCTGCTGGTCGACGGCTTCCTGGAGCCGGCTGCCGAGGACCGCGCCGGGGCCGTCAGGGCCTGATCTGCGCCTACCGCCTCGGCTTCCGAGGTGGGAGGATGGCAGGCATGACTGCAGAGAACCCGTACCGCGACCTGACCCGTGACGAGATGTGGCAGCTGCTCGACGACGAGCCCTTCGGGCGCCTGGCCGTGCAGGCCGGCGGCTTCGTCGACATCTTCCCCGTCAACTTCGTGGTCCACGGCAAGAAGCTGTGGTTCCGCACGGCTCCGGGCTCAAAGCTCGCCGCTCTGACCGTCAACGACCAGGTCGCCTTCGAGGCCGATCACCGGGACGAGGACAGGCTGCGCGTCTCCTCGGTCGTGCTGCAGGGCCGGGCTCGCCGCGTGGACGACGCGCAGGAGCGCGAGCTCGCCGAGTCGCTGGGACTGCGCACCTGGGTGCGCAGCTTCAAGCCGGTCTTCGTGGTGATCGAGCCCGATCAGATCCACGGCCGCTCCTTCCCTGTCGGACCCGCGGACGACTCCGAGGACGACGACCAGGACTGACGCCGCAGCGCCTCTGCTCCACCTGCACGGCCCGAGGGGATCCCCCTCGGGCCGTTGTCGTCTGCTGAGGGAGCGGCCGGGTCCGCGGACGGCGCCGGCCCGGAGGGTCGGGCGCGACCCCGTGTGTCGGGGGCTGTCCGGCGGCGGCTATATGGTGGGGGCGATCGGACGGGCAAGCGCTCGTCCACCGCAGCCTCCCGGCTCCCGCGCTTCCGGCGCGGAGGATGGCCGGGGTGTCCCCATCCCCTAGGAGCGACCGTGGCCCAGAAGAACCCGGGATCAGGCAGGAGCCTGCTCATCGTCGAGTCCCCCTCGAAGGTGAAGACCATCGCGGGGTACCTGGGCGACGCCTATGAGGTCGATTCCTCCATGGGCCACATCCGGGATCTGGCCCAGCCCTCGGACCTGCCCGCCGAGATGAAGAAGGGTCCCTACGGCAAGTTCGCCGTGGACGTCGAGTCCGGATTCGACCCGTACTACCTGGTCAGCACGGACAAGAAGAAGAAGGTCGCCGAGCTCAAGCGCAAGCTCAAGGACAGCGACGCCCTCTACCTCGCCACGGATGGCGATCGCGAGGGCGAGGCCATCGCGTGGCACCTGCTCGAGGTGCTCAAGCCCAAGGTCCCGGTCTACCGCGTGACCTTCCCCGAGATCACCCGCGAGGCGATCGAGCGCGGCTTCGGCGAGCTGCGGGAGCTGGACAAGGACCTGGTCGACGCCCAGGAGACCCGCCGCGTCCTGGACCGCCTCTACGGCTACGAGATCTCCCCAGTGCTGTGGCGCAAGGTCTCCTCCGGGCTCTCGGCCGGGCGCGTGCAGTCCGTGGCCACCCGCATGGTGGTGCAGCGCGAGCGCGAGCGCATGGCGTTCGTGACCGCCGATCACTGGGACCTGACCGGCGAGTTCGCCCCGGTCTCCGGGCCCGACGCCGGCAGCGCCTTCCAGGCGCGGCTGTCCAGCGTGGACGGGCGAAAGGTCGCCACTGGCCGCGACTTCGACGACCGCGGGCAGCTGCGCAAGCCGGAGGCCGTCGCGCACCTGGACGAGCAGCAGGCACGCTCGCTGGCCGAGGGGCTGTCCGAGGCCGCCTTCACGGTCGCGCAGCAGGAGACCAAGCCCTACCTCTCGCGCCCCAAGGCCCCGTTCACGACCTCCACGCTGCAGCAGGACGCCGCGCGCAAGCTGCACTTCTCGTCGCGCTCGACCATGCAGGTGGCCCAGCGCCTGTACGAGAACGGCTACATCACCTACATGCGAACCGACTCGGTCGCGCTGTCGCAGCAGGCCGTGAGCGCTGCTCGCAAGCAGGCTCGGGAGCTGTGGGGCGGGGACTTCGTGCCGGATGCCCCGCGCAGCTACGCGAACAAGTCCAAGAACGCGCAGGAGGCCCACGAGGCCATCCGCCCCGCCGGCGACTCCTTCCGCACCCCGGATCAGGTCCGCGGCTCGCTGTCGGCGGACGAGTTCAAGCTCTACGAGCTGATCTGGCAGCGCACCGTCGCCTCGCAGATGGCCGATGCCAAGGGCTTCACCGCGACCCTGCGCCTGGCCGCGACCAGCACCGACGGCCGCAAGGCGGAGTTCAGCGCCTCCGGCACCGTGATCACGTTCAACGGCTACCTCTCGGCCTACCGCGAGGCCCCGGAGACCACCGAGGGCAAGGACGGCGAGGCGAAGGGCCGCAAGGACCGCCGCCTGCCGCAGATGGAGGAGGGCGACGCCCTCACCTCCCAGGAGATCGCCGCCGAGGGCCACAGCACCAAGCCCCCGGCCCGCTACACGGAGGCCTCGCTCGTGGCGGCCATGGACGAGCTCGGCATCGGGCGTCCGTCGACCTACGCCGCCGTCATCTCCACGATCACCGACCGCGGCTACGTCAAGGTCCGCGGCACCTCCCTGATCCCGTCGTGGACCGCGTTCTCCGTGGTGCGGCTGCTCGAGGAGCACTTCAGCGACTACGTCGACTACGACTTCACGGCCGAGATGGAGGAGGGCCTGGACCGCATCGCCCGCGGGGAGGAGGACCGCACGCAGTGGCTGCAGCGGTTCTACTTCGGCCGCGAGGACGAGCCCGACGACGGCCTCAAGGCCATCGTCGACGACCTCGGCGAGATCGATGCCCGGGCGCTGAACACGCTGAAGGTCACGGACACGATCGACCTGCGCGTGGGCAAGTACGGCCCGTACCTGGAGTCCGGCGGCGGGGTCGATCCGGAGACCGGCGAGGTCACGGACCCCGTGCGCGCCAACGTCCCGGACACCCTGGCCCCCGATGAGCTCACCGCCGAGAAGGCCGAGGAGCTCATGGAGATCGGGCGCGCCGATGGCCGTGAGCTCGGGCAGGATCCGCAGACCGGGCGCACCATCGTGGTCAAGGACGGCCGCTACGGCCCGTACGTCTCGGAGGTGATCCCCGAGCCCACGCAGGAGGAGCTCGATGCGATCCCCACGGAGTACTACAAGAACGGCAAGCCCAAGCCCAAGAAGATCGACAAGCCCAAGCCGCGCACGGCCTCGCTGCTGTCCTCCATGGACATCCAGGAGGTGGACCTCGACGACGCCCTGAAGGTGCTCTCGCTGCCGCGCGAGGTCGGCGCCGACAAGGACGGCGAGATGATCACCGCCCAGAACGGGCGCTACGGGCCGTACCTCAAGAAGGGCTCGGACTCCCGGTCGCTGTCCAGCGAGGAGCAGATCTTCGAGATCACCCTCGAGGAGGCACAGCGGATCTACGCCCTGCCGAAGCAGCGCGGCCGCGGTGCCGCCAAGCCGCCGCTGAAGGACCTGGGCACGGATCCGATCACGGACAAGCCCATGATCATCAAGGACGGGCGCTTCGGCGAGTACATCACCGACGGCGAGACCAACGTGACCATCCCGCGCTCGGAGTCCGTGGAGCAGATGACGGCCGAGCGGGCCTCCCAGCTGCTCTCGGAGAAGCGCGCCAAGGGCCCGGCCCCCAAGAAGACCACCCGCTCGTCGTCGGGCTCCCGGGCCAAGAAGCCGTCCGGGGCCTCCACGACCAAGCGCGCGGGCACCCGGAAGAAGACCTCCGCGTCTTCCTGAGCCCGCGGCGGGGCCCGCCCGGTCGACCGATCGATCACCTGAAGGAGCCAGCATGCGCCTGGGAGTCCTGGACGTCGGGTCCAACACCGTCCATCTGCTGCTGCTCGACGTCTACCCGGGCTCGCGGCCCGAGGCCTTCGCCGATCACAAGGTCAGCCTGCGCCTGGTCCAGTACCTGGACGAGGCCGGATGCATCTCGGACCAGGGCCGCGATGCGCTGACCGCGTTCGTGATCGAGGCCCGGGACGTCGCCGCCGAGCACGAGGCGGAGGATCTGCTGGCGTTCGCGACCTCGGCGATCCGGGAGGCCGGCAACGGCGTCGATGTGCTCGATCACGTGCAGTCGCGCTCCGGGGTCACCCTGACCGAGATCTCCGGGGATCAGGAGGCCGCGGTCACGTTCTCCGCGGTGCGCCGCTGGTCCGGGTGGGGCTCGGGCACGATCCTGGATCTGGACATCGGCGGCGGGTCCTTCGAGATGGCCATCGGCCACGACGGGCTTCCGGCGGCAGCGGTGTCCACGCCCCTGGGCGCCGGGCGCCTCACGCGCAGCTTCCTCACGCAGCACCCGGTGCGGCCCAGCGAGGTCAAGGCCCTGCGCAAGCACGTGCGGCGCACCCTGGAGCCGGCCGTGGAGACGATCCTGGCGCAGGGCGCCCCGGATCTCGTGGTCGGCACGTCCAAGACCTTCCGCTCCCTGGCCCGCATCTGCGGCGCCGCTCCCTCCGGGGCGGGCCAGTTCGTGCGGCGGACCATGCACCTGCAGGACCTGCGGCTGTGGACCCGGCGCATGGAGGCCATGACCGTCCAGGAGCGCTCGGACCTGCCCGGGGTCTCCGTGAACCGCGCCGAGCAGATGCTGGCCGGAGGCATCGCGGCAGAGACGGCCATGGACATGCTCGGGGTCCAGAGCCTGGACATCTGCCCGTGGGCCCTGCGCGAGGGCCTCATCCTGCGGCGCATGGACCGGCTCGGCGCCGATCCCGAGACCGTCCTGAACCCGCCCCACAGCCTGATCGGACGAGAGGCCCACGCATGAGCACCCATGTCGCCATGTCCTCGAGCTGCCTGTTCCTGGGCTCCATGCCCGAGGTCTTCCGCACCGCCAGCGAGCTGGGCTACGACTCGGTGGAGGTGCTGGTCACGCATCAGCGCACCACGCAGCTGACCCACGAGCTGCTTGATGCGGTGCAGATCTACCAGATCCCCATATCGGCGATCCACGCGCCCACCCTGTTCTTCACCCAGCAGGTCTGGGGCAGGCCGTGGACCAAGATCCAGCTCGCCGCCAAGATGGTCGAGGAGGTCGGTGCCGAGGTGGTCGTGGCGCACCCGCCGTTCGCCTGGCAGCACAAGTACGCCGAGAGCTTCGTGGAGGGCATCCGCGCCGTCGGCGACATGACCGGCGTGAAGATCGCCGTGGAGAACATGTATCCCTGGCGCGTGGCCGGCCGGGAGCTGCAGATGTACCGCCCCCACTGGGACCCGCGCCGCTTCGACTACGAGTGGGTGACCTGGGATTTCTCCCACGCCTCGATCGCCAAGGTCGACTCGCTCGTTGCCGTCCGCGAGCTGCTGCCGCGGCTGGGCCACGTGCACCTCACCGACGGCAGCGACGGCGGCACCTCGGATGAGCACCTGGTGCCCGGGCACGGCGAGCAGCCGGTGGCCGAGACCCTGCAGCTGCTGGGCGCCAGCTCCTGGGAGGGCGTCATCGGCGTGGAGATCAACACCCGCGGCGCCGACGATGACGAGGCCCGCGATGCCATGCTCGCCGAGTCCCTCGACTTCGCTCGCACCCACATGGCCCTCGGGGCCGCGCAGTCGGCGGAGGGCCCCGGGGCAGGGCCCGCAGAGCCGACCGAGGGCCCTGAGGGGCGGGGCTCGCACAGCGTCTGAGGCGCCTCCTAGGGTGGATGCCAGAAGCATCCGAGACACGAGAGGACCTCTCATGACCGAGACCGCATCCGCATCGACCGAGCGCTCGAGCGCCGAGCCCGTGATCGCCTTCCTGGGCAGCGGCTCCATGAACGGCGCCATCCTGCGCGGCGTGCTGGCCTCGGGAGTGCCTGCCCGGCGCGTTCGCGCCACCACGCGCTCGCAGGAGTCCCGCGATCGGCTCTCCCAGGAGACCGGCGTGCAGGTCCTGTCCTCGGAGGCGGACGCCGAGGCCAACCGCCGGGCCGTCGAGGGCGCGGACATCGTGATGCTGGGCGTGAAGCCCTACGCGATCCTCGAGCTGTGCGATGACATCCGCCCGGCCCTGGACCCGTCCACCGTCGTCGTGTCCGTGGCCGCCGGGGTGAACATGGCTGCCATGGCCGGGCACCTGCCCGAGGGGCAGCCGATCGTGCGCAGCATGCCCAACACCCCGTCCTCGGTGGGGCACGGCGCGCTGTCCCTGACGGCGGGCGATCACGTCACCGAGGATCAGGCAACTGCGGTGGAGGAGGTGCTCTCCGCCGTGGGCGTGGTCGTGCAGGTCCCGGAGGAGCAGATCAGCGCCGTCACCGGTGTGTCCGGCTCCGGCCCGGCCTACGTCTTCCTGCTGGCCGAGATGATGCAGAAGGCCGGCGAGCGCCTGGGCCTCGATGCGCAGACCGCCCGGACCCTGGCCAAGCAGACCGTCTCGGGCGCAGGACGCCTGCTCGAGGATCCGGACGCCGATCCCGAGGCCCTGCGCAAGGCCGTGACCAGCCCGAACGGCACGACCGAGCGGGCGATCGAGACGTTCCTGGACAACGGCATCGAGGACCTCGTGGCCCGCGCGGTCCAGGCCTCGGCCGCACGCGGCGACGAGATGGAGCAGGAGTACGCGGACTGAGTCCTGCCCGGAGCCGGTGGATCGGCCTGTGCCCGGCAGATTCCGGGCACAGGCGTCTGCGGGCCCGACGACTCAGCCGGCGCGGTCGAAGTGCTCCTGCAGCTGCGGGGACACCGAGCGCAGCGCCATCGACCAGCACGTCCATTCGTGCCCGGCCGAGCAGGTGCCTGCGGGCATGGGCGCGCCGTCTTCGATCATCTGCTCGTAGGTGCTCGTGCTCACCCGCGCCCCGGACGACTCCGCGCTGGTCTCGAAGGCCGCGGTGGTCTTCTGCAGCTGGGCCTCGAACTCCTCGCCGGAGCCGGAGTACAGCCAGATCGGCATGCCGGACAGCGGCTGCGTGTGCCGGGACGGGTCGTGGGACTCCCAGTCGGCGCGGGTGGTGCGCTGTCCGTCGCCGAAGAGGTCCGAGCCCTCGCCGGTGGCCGCCTCGGCCTCGCCCAGCAGCAGCTTCCGATCGGCGGTCGCGTCGAAGCTGAGCAGCCCGGACATCGACACCGCGGCGCCGAAGAGATCAGGGCGGTCCTCGGCGTAGGCCATGGCGCCGTAGCCGCCGGCGGAGGCGCCCACGACCGCTCGCCCTTCCGGGGACGCGATCGTGGGATAGCGCTGATCCACCCACGGGAGCACCTCCTCGAGATGGTGCGTGCGCCAGCCCTGCGGCTGCGAGGTGGGTCCGGTCCAGTCGGTGTACCAGCCGTACGCGCCGTCATCGAGGGCCACGGTGATCGCCTGCAGATCCCCCAGGGAGTCCTCCAGGGCGGCGCGGTCGTACCAGTCCCGAGGGGAGGCCCCGGCGTCGGTGCCCGTCAGCAGGTAGACCACGGGGTAGTCGCGGGTCTCGTCGTAGTCCCGGGGAAGGGTCACGACCGCCGAGGGGCCGTCCTGGGTCTGCTCGGCCGGCACCAGCTCGGTGGAGAGCCGGTAGCGGGTCGTCCGGTCGGAGAGCCGCTGCCCCTCCAGGATCTCGGGCACCCCGGGCTCGGGAAGCGCCGCTGCGGGCTGGGCGGTCTCTCCCGAAGACGGGAAGCGCGCCTGACAGCAGTTGCGCAGACGGTCCTGCCGGATGAGCACTCCAACGGTGACCGCCACGGCCAGCACGACGACGATCGCCGCAGCCGTCAGGAGGCGTCGTCTTCCGATGCGCCGTCGTTCGCCCATGCCGGGCTCCTCTCGGTTCGCGGTGTCGCGCCACCCGGCTCAGGGCCGGGCGGCGAAGCGCTCGATGAGCTCCACGTGCCCGGCCACGATCAGGGTGTCGCGCGCGGTCACGGTGGTGTCGGGGGTGGCGTAGCTGAAGTCGTCTCCCGGCGCCTTCACGCCCACGACCGTCACGCCGTACTTGGCGCGCACATCCGCCTGGGCCAGCGTGAATCCCTGGGTCTCGCGCGGCGGGTGCATCTTGACGATCGCGAAGTCGTCGTCGAACTCCATGTAGTCCAGCAGGCGCCCCGAGACCAGGTGGGCGGTGCGCCGTCCGGCATCGGCCTCCGGGAAGATCACGTGGTGGGCGCCGATGCGGGAGAGGATCTTGCCGTGGGCCTTGGAGATCGCCTTGGCCCAGATCCTGCCCACGCCCAGATCCACCAGGTTCGCCGTGATCAGCACGGAGGACTCGATCGACGTGCCCACGCCCACGACCGCCTGCGTGAACTCGGCGGCGCCCAGCTGGCGCAGGGCGTCGATGTCCGTGGCCTCGGCCTGCACCACGTGCGTGAGCTGGCCGGCGAGCTTCTGCACGAGGGTGTGGTCGCGCTCCACGCCCATGACCTCTCGGCCCTGGGAGGCCAGCTGCAGGGCGGTGGCGGTGCCGAAGCGGCCCATGCCGATGACCAGCACGGGCACGGCATGGCTCCTGCCGCGGTGGCGATGCTCACCCAATGATCAGCCTCTCCTCGGGGTACTGGTACAGGCGCCGGCGCGATCGCAGCGCCAGGGCAGTGGCCACGGTAGTCGTGCCGATGCGCCCGATGAACATCACCACGATCAGCACGGCCTTGCCGGCCGCGCCCATCTCCCCGGACAGCCCGACCGACAGCCCGCAGGTGGCGTAGGCGGAGACGACCTCGAAGAGCACCCGCTCCAGCGGCTCGCCGGTCAGCACGAGCAGGATCCCGACAGCTGTCAGCACGATCGTGGCGCTCATGGCGATCACGGAGATGGCGATGCGCAGCACGCCGTCGGGGATGGTGCGATGGAAGGCGAGGACGGCCTGATCGCCGCGGGCCTCCGCCAGGATCGCGAGCACGACGACGGCGAAGGTCGTGACCTTGATGCCGCCGCCGGTCGAGGCCGGCGCACCTCCGGCGAACATCAGGGCGTCGGTGAGCAGCAGCGTGACGGGCTGCAGATCCGCCATCTCCACGATGTTGAAGCCGCCGGAGCGCATCATGACGGAGGCGAAGAAGCCGTTGAAGATCTTCTGCCCCGGGGACTCGTCGCCGATCGAGGCTGGATTCGTCCATTCCAGCCCGGCCCACAGGACCCAGCCCAGCAGCATCAGGCCGAGCGTCGTGACCACGGTGACCTTGGTGTTGAGGTTCCACCGCGAGAACCGCAGCCAGCCGACCTGGCGCAGCACCAGGATGACGGGGAAGCCCAGCGAGCCGATCAGCACGCCCATGCTGATCGGGAACAGGATCAGCCACACGTGCACGGAGTCGGTGAAGTAGGGCACCAGGCCGTCGGAGTGCGGAGTGAAGCCTCCGTTGTTGAAGGCGGACACCGAGTAGAACACGCCGTGCCACAGGGCGGTGTGCGGGGCCTCGCCGGCCACCAGGAACCCGATCGTGAGGATCAGCGCCAGCGACCCCTCGATGACGATCGAGGTCGCGGCCACGGTGCGCAGCAGCGAGCCGACCTCGCCCAGGCGCCCGACGTTCATGGCGTTCTGCGTGACCAGCTTGGAGCGCAGGCCGAGCTTGCGCCCGATCGCCAGGGCCAGCAGCGATGTCATGGTCAGGGTGCCCAGACCGCCGATCTGCACGGCGACCAGGATGATCAGCTGGCCCGTGAAGGACCAGTGATCGGCGGTGGGCACGACGGTCAGCCCCGTCACGGTCACGGCGGAGGCGGCGGTGAAGGCGGCGTCGACGAAGGTGGTGGAGCGCCCTGCGTGGGAAGACCACGGCAGCCACAGCAGCAGGGTGAACAGCCCGGCCACGCCGACGAAGACCAGCACGGCCAGGCGGGCCGGGGAGGACTGGGCCACGCGGTCGAGCAGATCGCGCAGCCCGCCCAGCTGATCGCGCAGCCGACGGGTCTCGGTCTGGGGCGGAGAAGCCCCGAGGGTGGCACGCACCGTGGAGCCTCCAGGATCATCTCGGCGGGGCGGGATCCGGCTCGGATCCACGCACAGTATGGACCTCATGGTGCCCGGTTGGCGTCGTGTGCCGCCGTCGGCTCCCGACCGAGTCGCCCGGAGTGTTCTAATGAGTCTGTGACGCAGACGACACCCACCGCTCTGTTCTGGAGCCCGCAGCTGCTCCAGTACGACTTCGGCGACTACCACCCCATGCATCCGTCGCGACTGGACGCCACCTGGCGGATGGTCCGGGAGTTCGGGCTGGATGCGCGCCCCGGTGTCGCCGTTCAGGTGCCGGAGGCCGCGCAGGACTCCGAGCTCGGGCTGGCGCACACGGACGAGTACATCCGGGCGGTGCGCGCCGTGAGCGAGGACCCCGGCAAGGAGATCGCCGAGTGCGGGCTCGGCACCGAGGACACTCCCGGCTACGCGGGCATCCACGAGGCCTCCGCCCGGCTGGCCGGCGGCACCCTGCAGGCGGCCCAGGCGCTGCTCGACGGCTCCGCCGTGCGCGCCGTGAACTTCAGCGGCGGCATGCACCACGCCTTCGCGGACAGGGCCAGCGGCTTCTGCGTCTACAACGACTGCGCCGTGGGCATCCATCGCCTCCTGGAGGGCGGGGTCTCCCGCGTGCTCTACGTGGACGTGGACGGCCACCACGGCGACGGCACCCAGTCGATCTTCTGGGACGATCCCCGCGTCATGACGATCTCCCTGCACGAGACCGGCGCGGCGCTGTTCCCCGGCACGGGCTTCGCCACGGAGCTGGGAGGGGAGCAGGCCGAGGGCACTGCGGTGAACATCGCCCTGCCGCCCATGAGCGACGACGCCCAGTGGCTGCGCGCCTACTTCGCGGTCGTGCCGCAGCTGATCGAGCAGTTCCGCCCCGAGGTGATCGTCTCCCAGCACGGCTGCGACTCCCACTTCAGGGACCAGCTCACCCACCTGCGCGTGAGCGTCGACGCCCAGCGCGAGATCATGATGGATGTGGCCCGGCAGGCGGATCGCTGGTGCGAGGGCCGCTGGATCGCCACCGGGGGAGGCGGCTACGACTGCTACGACGCCGTGCCCCGGTCCTGGACGCACCTGGTCGCGGTGGCCACCGGAGATCCGATCGGACTGGCCCGCCCCGTTCCCGAGGCGTGGCGCGAGCACATCCGCGAGGCCTACGGCACCGACCCCCACCCCTCGATGGGCGATGACGTCGATCTGTGGTGGCGCTCGTGGGAGGTCGGCTTCGACCCCGACGACCCCACGGACCGGGTTGTCATGGCCACGCGGCGGGCTGTGTTCCCGCTGTGGGGCCTGGACCCCTGGTACGACTGACCGGCCGCGCGCTGGCCAGCTCTCGGGTCCTCGCCCGGTAGGATCCCTGGAATGACTCAGGACGTCTTCACCGCTCTGGCCGACCCCACGCGACGCGCTCTGCTGGAGGAGCTCAGCATCGGCGAGCGGGCAGTCGGGGAGCTCGTCGCCGCGGTGGAGGCCTCCCAGCCGACCGTCTCCAAGCACCTGCGCGTGCTGCGGGAGTCCGGATTGGTGCATCAGCGCGCCGTGGGCCAGAAGCGCTTCTACCGCATCGAGGCCGCGCCCCTGCTGGAGACCGCCGAGGCCCTGCGCGAGCTGGTCGGCAGGCAGCACCGGGAGGCGGCATCGAGCGCGTCACCGGTCGAGACGGCCGAGCCGCTCGAGCCGGCGCTGAGCACCGAGCCCGTGCGGATCGTGAGGCAGGAGGCGCCCGAGCCCCAGGAGGGCGCGCAGCCGGCGGCACCCGCTGAGCAGACGTCCGTCGAGCAGCGCAGTCCCGCCGCGCAGCAGGCTCGCTTCCCGCAGCAGCCGGCCGACTCCGCCGACGAGGCCGTCGTCGGGGAGGCCGCCCTGGCCGCTGCGCCGGCCGCATCAGCGGCCCAGGAGGCGGCGCCGCAGCGCCTGGACCCGCTCAGCGCGGTGCAGGACGGGCAGCCCCCGGCTCGCGGGCGCGGCGTGAGCGGGCTGGTCTCCTCGGTGCTGCGCAGGCGTCGCCGCTGATCGCAGCGGTCCCGGGGATGCCGGCCGCCGCATGTTTTCCGCGGCAGCCGAGCGCACTGGTCGCCACGGGCGCGCTGCGTCTGCCAGACTCGCCTCTGGTCGGGACGAGGGTCCCGTTTCCGGAGAGGAGCACATCGTGCACGAGAAACTGCAGCCGGTCCGCGAGGCCGTCATCGCCCGCAACCCGGGTGAGAAGGAGTTCATCCAGGCGGTCGACGAGGTCTTCGGATCGCTGGGGCCTGTGGTCGCACGTCGCCCGGAGCTGCTCGACGCCGCCATCCTCGAGCGCATCTGCGAGCCCGAGCGCCAGATCATCTTCCGCGTGCCGTGGGTCGACGACCAGGGGCGCACCCAGATCAACCGCGGCTTCCGCGTCGAGTTCAACTCCGCGCTGGGCCCGTACAAGGGCGGCCTGCGTTTCCACCCGTCGGTCTACCTCGGCATCGTCAAGTTCCTGGGCTTCGAGCAGATCTTCAAGAACTCGCTGACCGGCATGCCCATCGGCGGCGGCAAGGGCGGCGCTGACTTCAACCCGTCGGGTCGCTCCGACGGCGAGGTCATGCGCTTCTGCCAGTCGTTCATGACCGAGCTCTACCGCCACATCGGCGAGTACACCGACGTCCCTGCCGGTGACATCGGCGTGGGCGGCCGCGAGATCGGCTACCTGTTCGGGCAGTACAAGCGGATCACCAACCGCTACGAGTCCGGCGTCCTGACCGGCAAGGGCCTGTCCTGGGGCGGCTCCCTGGTGCGCACCGAGGCCACCGGCTACGGCACCGTCGAGTTCGCCCGCCAGATGCTCAAGACGAAGGGCGACGACTTCGACGGCAAGACCGTCTCCGTCTCCGGCTCGGGCAACGTGGCGATCTACGCGATCCAGCTCGCCCAGAGCCTGGGCGCCAAGGTCGTCACCGCCTCGGACTCCAGCGGCTTCGTCCACGACCCGGACGGCATCGATCTGGACATCCTGCGCGAGGTCAAGGAGGTCGAGCGCGGGCGCATCAACGACTACGTCCAGCGCCGCGGCGGCCAGGCCCGGTTCACCGAGGTCGGCAAGGCCTCGCTGTGGGAGGTGCCGACGCAGGTCGCCCTGCCCTGCGCCACGCAGAACGAGCTCAACGGCGCGGATGCCCGCAAGCTCGTGGAGAACGGCGTGCTGGCCGTGGCCGAGGGCGCCAACATGCCCACCACGACCGAGGGCGTGCACATCTTCCAGGAGGCGGACGTGCTCTTCGCCCCGGGCAAGGCGGCCAACGCCGGCGGCGTGGCAACCTCCGCCCTGGAGATGCAGCAGAACGCCTCGCGCGACTCGTGGACCTTCGACTACACCTCGACCCGCCTGACCGAGATCATGAAGGGCATCCACGACACCTGCGCGGCCCACGCCGACGAGTACGGCCAGCCGGGCAACTACGTCGCGGGCGCCAACATCGCCGGTTTCATCAAGGTCGCCGACGCCATGCTGGCCCAGGGCGTCATCTGAGCAGGCAGGATGAACGTAGGCTGAGCACATGGCAACACATCGACGAGTCCTCCAATGGCTGGAGAACGAGCTCTTCGACGGGAACCTGGTCCTCGGACAGCAGCTCCCGTCGGACAAGGACCTCGCGGCGATCCTCGGCGTGAGCCGCGGGACCATGCGCGAGGCCCTCAAGATCCTCGAGGCGCAGGGTGTCCTGCGGCTCTACGAGGGGAGCCGCAAGTCGATCCTGCCCATGCTCGTGCGCGAACCGGCCTCCTCGGCAGGACCCGCGCTGCAGCTGCACATGGCCACAGCGGCATATCCGCTGAGGGACATCGTGCAGACGCGGGTCCTGCTCGAGACCTGGGCGCTGCGCAGCTCGGACTACCGCAGCCCGGCCATGCCGGAGCTGCGAGCGATCCTGCGGGAGATGGCACGCGATGACATCTCCCTCAAGGAGTTCCACCACCACTACGTGAGCTTCCACATCGCCCTGGTGAAGACGGCGGGCAACACCCTCGTCGCCTCGCTGATGTCGGCGCTGCGGGATTCCATCTACGAGTACACGATGGCGCTGGTGGGCCATGTGCCCCTGTGGTCCAAGACCGTGGACCGCATCCGGGCCGAGCACCAGGCGATCTTCTCGGCGGTGCTCGCCGGGGACCGCAACCTGGCCGCCCGGCTGGTCGAGGAGCACATCGAGTACCAGTACGTCGAGGCCGGAGTGGATCCCGATCGCGGCACGCGCGGTCCCGAGTCCGTGTCCACGGGGCTGATCCCCGGGCCCACGGCCTCGGGCCGGGTCTGGGCCTCGGAGGACGAGGGCCAGGAGCCGGGGCGTGCGTCGTCGCGGGCCGGGGGACTGGTCCAGGCGGCGGCCGCCGGTCGCGGGGCCTCGCACGACGGCCCCGTCAAGGAGGCCGCCACCGGCGCCATGCCGGCTGCGCCGCATGCCGAGGGCGGCAGCGCCGAGCAGAACCAGGCGGGCGGCTCGCCGAGCGCCGCTCCGGCAGCGCAGGATTCCCGGTCCGCCGAGGACTCGGAGTCCACCGGCGGCTGAGGGCGACGGCCCCGGCGGAATACCACCCTGCGGGGCATAGCAGGTAGACTTCCGGGGAACGAATTCTCGACTGGGCGGATCATGCCCGCCTCGTCGTCACCCGGTCGCGCACCGGAACGGGCGTCGTGCCAGACGTGCCGGGCAGCAGCGCGCCGACGCGCCGCGCCGGTTCGGACCAACGAAACGTGAAGTGAGGGAAGCCCATGGGCTCTGTGATCAAGAAGCGCCGCAAGCGCATGTCCAAGAAGAAGCACCGCAAGCAGCTGCGCAAGACCCGCCACCAGCGTCGCAACAAGAAGTGACCTGCTGGCAGTGAGCCGACAGGGGCCCCGCTCTCGCGAGCGGGGCCCCTCGCCATGTGCGCGGCAGCAGCCTCGCATGACGCCGCGTTGCCGGCCGCGCGGCCTCGTGGAGGGGGCGCGGCGCCCTCGTCATAGGATCGGACGATGACCGAGCAGACCCCGGGGCAGATCGACCTCTCCGTGCCGCCGCTGCGGCTGATCACCCGTCAGGGGTGCCACCTGTGCCAGGCGGCCCGCGACACCGTCGCCGCCGCAGCCCAGCGCCACGGCCTGGAGTGGGCCGAGACCGACATCACGCAGCTGCCGGAGTCCGAGCAGACGCAGCGCTGGCAGATCGAGGTCCCCGTGCTGCTGATCGACGGCCGGCAGCGCGACTTCTGGCAGATCGACCCGCGCAGGCTCGAGCGCCTGCTCGTCCAGCGCGGGGTCTGAGCGGGCTCGATTCGAGCCCTGTGCCCGGGTCTGGGATGATGGCCCCCATGTCCTCAGCGATCGTCCATCTGCTGCGTCACGGCCAGGTCCACAATCCGGACCGGATCGTGTACGGCCGCCTGCCCGAGTTCCGCCTGGCCGAGCGCGGCCAGGAGATGGCCCGGGTCGCCGCCCAGTCGCTGGCCCAGCGACGCGACGAGCAGGGCGCGCGGATCGTGCACCTGGTGGCCTCGCCGCTGCTGCGCACCCGCCAGACGGCGCAGCCGGTGGCCGAGGCCCTCGATCTGCAGATCCACCCGGATGAGCGCGTGATCGAGCCCTGGAACCACTTCGAGGGCCTCCACGTGGACGCCGCCGAGCTGGCCAAGCCGGTGCACTGGCCGCACCTGATCGACCCGCTGCGCCCGTCGTGGGGCGAGCCGTACCGCAGCATCGTGGCGCGCATGGCCGAGGCGGCGCTGGCGGCGGGGCGCCGGGCCGTGGAGATCGGCGGCGACGGCGCGGAGGCCGTGATCGTCTCCCACCAGCTGCCGATCTGGCTGACCCGCCTCTCGGCCGAGGGGCGCCCCCTGCCGCATGACCCCCGCAAGCGGCAGTGCAACCTGGGGTCGCTGACCTCCCTGCACTTCACTGACCTCGACTCCGGGCGCCGACCCGCGGTGACCTATGCGGAGCCGTCGGCGCACCTCTACTCAGGGGTCAATCAGCTTCCCGGGTCATGATGGCCCGCGCCTCCGCGGGCCCCTCCGCACCGCCCGCGCCCCTCGTCCGTTCCGAACCCCATCCTCAGGTGAGCGCATCGTGATCCGTCCTCCCCGCACTGCCCGCCCGCACGTCGACAGCGCCGCTGGCGCGGTCGACGACGCCCGGGTCCGCCCCACGCGCCGCGTGCTGCTGGGCCTGGGCGGAGCCGGCTTGGGGGCCCTGGTGCTCTCCGCCTGCTCGGCCAAGGAGGACGACCTCGCGCAGCAGGCCAACGCCGGCGGGGACACCGGATATATCGCCGGGGACGGCTCCGTGAGCGAGTACCCCGAGGACGACCGCTCCGATCCCGTGGACTTCGAGGGCGCGCTGTTCGACGGCACCGAGGTCACCGGCGAGCAGCTGCGCGGGAAGCCCGTGCTGCTCAACTTCTGGTACGCCGGCTGCGCTCCGTGCCGCAAGGAGGCCCCGGACCTGGTCGAACTGGCCCAGGACTTCGAGGACCGTGTCGCGTTCTACGGCGTGAACGTGCGCGACGAGCAGGCCACTGCGGAGGCCTTCGAGCGCACCTTCGAGATCCCGTACCCGTCGTTCGAGGACCGCGACGGAGGCGTGCTGCTGGCCCTGTCCAAGCACGTCCCGCCGCAGGCCGTGCCGACCACCCTGGTGCTCGATTCCCAGGGGCGCGTGGCCACCCGGATCCTGGGCATCGCCGACCCCTCGATCCTGCGCACCGTCCTCGACGACGTCACGTCGGCCTGAGGCGCTCGTGATCGACGGCAATCCCTTCGCCGAGACCGTCCTGGACGGCTCGCTGCTGGCCGCGCTGCCGGTGGCGGCGCTGGCGGGGCTGGTCTCCTTCGCCTCGCCCTGCGTCCTGCCGCTCGTGCCGGGCTACCTGGGCTACGTCACCGGGCTGACCGGGATCGACCTGCAGAAGCAGAAGCGCGGGCGGATGCTCGCGGGGATCGGGCTGTTCGTGCTCGGCTTCACCCTGGTGTTCCTGCTGATGTCGGTCGTGCTGGCGCAGCTGGGCGCGCTGCCGTGGCTGCGCGGTCAGGGCTGGGTCATGGTCGTGCTCGGGGTGCTCGTGATCGTCATGGGGCTCGTCTTCATGGGAGGGATCGGCGCCCTGCAGCGCGAGCGCAAGATCGAGCGGCGCCCGCCCCCCGGGCTGTGGGGGGCCCCGCTGCTGGGCATCACGTTCGGACTGGGCTGGGCCCCGTGCATCGGGCCCACGTTCGCGGCGGTGCAGGCCCTGGCCTACAGCGGCGGCTCCTCTGTGGGCAAGGCCGCTCTGCTGACCGTCGTGTACTGCCTGGGCATGGGCATCCCGTTCCTGATCGCCGCCCTGGCGCTGCGCCGCGGGATGGGCGCCCTGGACTTCTTCAAGCGGCACCGGGTGGCCCTGCAGCGCTTCGGCGGGCTGATGCTCGTGGTCATCGGCCTGCTCATGGTCAGCGGCGTATGGACGGCCATCGTCTCGTGGATCCAGTCGGAGCTGGTCCAGGACTTCGTGCCGGTGATCTGAGGCGGAGGATGGACAGCGCACAGGATGATGCCCCGGCTCCCGGACAGGAGCACGGCACGGGCAGGGATGAGCACACCAGGGCGCACGGCGCCCGCAGCGGACGAGGGAGCACAGTGAGCACAGCGCAGAAGGACCCCGGGGGAGGATCGAACCAGGAGGTGACCGTTCCGTCGCTGGGGCCCCTGGGGATGCTGCGCTGGGCCTGGGCCCAGCTGACCAAGATGAACACGGCGCTGTTCCTGCTGCTGATGCTGGCGGTCGCCGCTGTTCCTGGCTCGATCTTCCCGCAGCGGGTCCAGGACGTCGCGGCCGTCAACGACTACATCGACTCGAACCCGCGGCTGGGGCCGATCCTGGACCGGCTGCAGATGTTCGACGTCTTCTCCTCGGTGTGGTTCGCGGCCATCTACCTGCTGCTGTTCATCTCGCTGGTGGGCTGCGTGCTGCCTCGTGCGCGCAAGCACTGGCAGGCCTGGCGGGCCCAGCCCCCGCGCACTCCGCGTCGGTTCTCCCGCCTGCCCGTGCACCGCAGCCTGCGCATCGGCGGGGCCGATGGCACCGAGGCCCCGTCGGCCGCGGAGATGGTCGAGCGCAGCGCGGCGCTGCTGAAGAAGCGCGGCTACCGCGTGCACCTGCGCGACATGGACACGCCGACGCCGTCGGTGGGCGCCGAGCGCGGCATGTGGAAGGAGGTCGGCAACATCGTCTTCCACGTGGCACTGCTCGGCATCCTGATCTTCATGGCAGTCGGCGCGATGTTCGGCTTCAAGGGCCAGAAGATCCTGACGGTGGGGGAGACCTTCGCGAACTCGCTGATCAGCTACGACTCGTTCACCCCGGGCTCGAACTACGACGCCGACTGGCTGGCCCCGTTCACGCTGACCGTGGACGACTTCCACATCGACTACAACCGCGACACCGATGACCCCGGCAGCTACGGCCAGCCGCTGGGCTTCGACGCCGACGTCACCGTCCAGGACGGTCCCGACGACGAGCCGCGCCAGGAGAAGCTGTCGACCAATCAGCCGGTCTCCTCGAACGGGGTGCGCTCGTACCTGATCGGCAACGGCTACGCGCCGACCGTGCGGGTCACCGACGGCGACGGAGACGTCGCGTATGAGGGCCCCGTCATCACCGTCCCCGAGGACCTGACGAACATCTCGGCGTTCACGCTGAAGGTCCCGGACTCCCAGCCCGAGCAGCTCGGCTTCACCGGCACGTTCCTGCCGACCGGCTACGTCGACGAGGCCTCCGGCCAGCTGACGTCGATCGACCCCGATCTGGGCAACCCCACGCTGGTGCTGTCCGTGTACTCGGGCGATCTGGGCCTGGACAGCGGTGCGCCCCAGAACGTGTACGTCCTGGACGTCGAAGGTCTGCAGGAGCAGGCCTCGCCGAGCACCCCCGGCGGTCCGCTGGTGCTCAACGAGCAGAACCCGAAGGCCGAGCTGCCGAACGGCCTGGGGGAGATCGAGTACCTGGGCACCGAGCGCTACGTCGGGCTGGACGTGAACTACGATCCGGGAACGGCCGGGGTGTTCATCTCGTTCATCCTGGCCTTCGCCGGGCTGATCATGTCGCTGTTCATCGTGCGACGCCGCGCCTGGGTGCGAGTGCGCACCGAGCAGACCCCGGAGGGGCCGCGCGCGGTCCTGGAGTACGCTCTGCTGGCCCGCGGGGAGGACCCGCGGCTGGAGTCCGAGGACGAGGCGCTGCACGAGCTGTTCAGCGGTGAATGGGAGCACATCGGCGTCGCAGACGATATCGATGAGGATGCGGAGGCGCCCGGCGCCTCGAAGGTGGGAGAATCACGAGCATGAGCACTGAAGTGAACACCGCGCTGGGGACATGGTCGGAGCTGTTCATGCTCCTGGCCGCCCTGGTCTACCTCTGCGTCTTCATCTGCTTCGCCTGGGACATGGCGTCCCATTCGAAGACCCTGAGCGAGGCCGAGAAGCGCACGGCAGCGCGCAGCTCCTCCCGCAGCCGCGAGCTCGTGGGCGCCGGCGGCGGGGCCTCGAGCGCCTCCGGGCCGGAGGAACCGGAGCGCGACGAGCGCAACGACTCCGGTGCGGGCAACCGCGCCGGAAGCCGCCGGGGCGTCTCGGAGAAGCTCGAGGGCCAGGTCGCCGACTCCCGCATGGGCTATGGCACCTCCGAGCGCCGCCCGGCAGCGCGCGCTGCCATCGTGCTGATGGTCATGGCCTTTGCGATCCACCTCGTGGCCGTGGTGTCCCGAGCGATCGCAGCCCAGCGCGTGCCGTGGGGCAACATGTACGAGTTCTCGACCACCTCTGCGCTGATCATCGCCGGGATCTACCTCATCATGCTGATCCGTCGCGATCTGCGCTTCGTGGGCGTGATGATCTCGGGCCTGGTCACGCTGCTGCTGACCATGGCCACGATCGCCTACCCCACCCCGGTCTCCCCGCTGCAGCCGGCGCTGCAGTCGTACTGGCTGATCATCCACGTCTCGATCGCGGTGGCGTCGTCCGCGATCTTCGCGGTCACCTTCGCCATGTCGATCCTGCAGCTCATCCAGGACCGCCGCGAGCGCCGCATCCTCGACGGCGGCGAGCCGGGCTGGGCCTTCATGCGCTCGGTGCCCTCGGCCAAGACGCTGGAGAACTTCGCCTACCGCCTCAACAGCGTGGGCTTCGTGTTCTGGACCTTCACCCTGGCCGCCGGCGCGATCTGGGCCCGCGACGCCTGGGGCCGCTACTGGGGCTGGGATCCCAAGGAGGTGTGGACCTTCGTGATCTGGGTGGTCTACGCCGCCTACCTCCACGCCCGCGCCACCCGGGGCTGGACCGGAACCCGCTCGGCCTGGCTGTCGATCGCCGGCTTCCTGTGCGTGCTGTTCAACTACTTCATCGTGAACACCCTCTTCGAGGGCCTGCACTCCTATTCGGGGCTGTGAGCCGGCTTCCGGCTCCGGCCGCTTCCTGAGACCGGAGGGACCCCGCGTCGCACGACGCGGGGTCCCTCCGCTTCCCGGGCCGCCCCTCATGGCAGTTCTCGGGCGGGTCTCGGGTCCTGTGGGCTCGGAGGAGGGGGTGCCATGCCCGCTGCCATGGACGATCCTTCCGGCGACCTCTCTGCGGAGCCCCGTCGCGCCGCAGAGCTTGTGCGCCTGGCGCACCAGCGCCTGCTCGGCACCGCCTCAGGCCTCGATGACGCCCAGATCCGACGTGCCTCGCTGCTGCCGGAGTGGTCAATCGGGCACGTGCTGACCCACCTGGCGCGCAACGCCGACGGGCACAGCCGCCGACTCGCCGCAGCCCTTCGGGGAGCGGATGAGCCGAGGTATCCCGGTGGTGCGCAGCAGCGCCGGGACGAGATCGACGAGGGCGAGGGTCGGCCCGCGGCGCAGATCCTGCGCGACCTGCAGGAGTCCTGCGGCCGTCTGGACGGGGTGCTCGCCGCCATGGATGCGGCGGGCTGGCCCCACCCTGAGCTCCTGGGCCGCGACTCCTACGACACGAGCGAGGAGCCGGCGCACCGGCTGCGCGAGGTCGAGATGCATCATGTGGACCTCGGCCTCGAGTACACGTCCGCCGACTGGCCTCAGGAGTACGTGGCCTGGGACCTTCCGCAGCTGCTCGCAACCGTCCCGCAGAGCTGGGAATCGCTGTCGAGCCAGCGCCGGCTGCTCGCCTGGCTGGCCGGTCGAGCAGACCCGCAGGATGCGCCGCAGCTCGATCCCTGGGGCTGAGCTGCGCGCGGGGATCCCGAGGGATTCAGCGCGCGGAGGGATCCGCCCCGGGGGCGCTCGGCGCGTCGTCGTCCGGGTCCTCCGAGCCCGGGGCCCGGTCCTGGTCGGACTGCGGCTCATCGGCCGGATCGTTGCCGGCCTGTTCCTCGCCGGGCTGCTCGCGGCGCTGCCGCTCGCGCTCGGCCTGGCGTCGCTGGCGGTCCAGCTGGCGCAGGAACTCGGGGTCGTCGTCCGGGCCCTTGCCGCGGGTGGGGACGGAGCCGGGGGAGGCGTAGCGCGGGCGGCCCAGCGTCAGCCACAGGATGCCGCCGATGACCGGCAGGAGCAGGATGATCGCCAGCCACGGACCGCGGCGCAGGCCGCGGATGTCGCGGGCGTCCGAGCGCGCGCAGTCGATCAGCGAGTAGATGATCACGCCCACAGCCAGAGCGATCACGCCGATGATGAGGATGGCTCGGATCATGTCTCCATCGTACGGGGAGGCCCGACCCCGCGATCAATCGCGACGGGGCCGCGACGTCCGGGCCCCGTCCTCAGCGCGCCGAGTGCACCGACTCCGGGCACTGAGCAGCGGACGACCCGCTCGCGGCCGCGGCCGTCGGCTTCGCGACCTCATCGGCGGTCGTCGCCTCCGAGACGCTCCCCGCATGCGAGCCGCTGCGATGCTGCAGGACCGACCAGCCGACGGCGGCCAGCCACAGGACGGCGATCCCCAGCAGCACGGCGTGGGAGACCGTCGCAGGGGCGTCCAGCGCATCCGCCCCGAGCAGGGTCCGGGCGTTGGTGAGCACGATCAGCCCGCCCACGGCCGGGCCGAGCACGCGCGAGGGGACGCAGCGGACCAGCGCGGCGGCGATGGGTGCTGCGATCGCGCCCCCGATCAGCAGGGCCAGCACCCAGGACCAGGTGATCCCCTGGCTGCCCAGGGAGAAGAGGAAGCCGAGCGAGGCGGCCACGGTGACCAGGAACTCCGCGGAGTTGATCGAGCCCACGACCTTCCGGGGCTCCAGGCGGCCGTCGGCGAGCAGGGCGGGCGTGCCGACGGGGCCCCAGCCGCCGCCTCCGGCGGCGTCCATGAAGCCGGCGAAGAGCCCGAGCGGGGCGAGCAGCCGTGCGGGGATGGCTCGTCCCAGTCGATCGCTGCGCAGGCCGCCGAGCGTGAAGCGCACCAGGATGAACAGGCCCAGGGCGAGCAGCACTGCGGACATGAAGGGCCTGGCGGCCGCGGCGTCGAGGTTCGACAGGGCCGTGGCCCCCAGGAAGGCGCCGATCGCGCCGGGAATGCCGATCTTGGCCACGACGCCCCAGTCGACGTTGCCGAAGCGCCAGTGGGAGAGCCCGGACACGAGCGTGGTCCCGACCTCGGCCAGGTGCACGGTGGCCGAGGCGGCAGCCGGGTTGGCCCCGATCGTGAGCAGCAGCGTGGAGGTCGTGACGCCATAGGCCATGCCCAGGCCGCCGTCCACGAGCTGGGCGGCCAGGCCGACGAGGGCGATGAGGACGAGCATGCGCATGCGGGACTCCCGGGCAGTGGGGTGGGGCGGATCGTTGACTCGGCAGCGCCGCGCGGGCGGGGCGAGCGCCGCTTCCGCAGCCGATCCACTATTCCCATCAGGATGATGGGATTTGCTGTGCGCGAGCATTCCAGGGCCCTGGGAAGGGCGTCAAAGTCCGTGAAACAATCGACACATGGAGATCTCCGCACGCGCCGAATACGCGATCAGGGCCATGCTCATGCTCGCCGAGGCGCACGCGGCGGGCACCGCCGCCATGCCCGCCCAGGAGCTGGCCCAGCGTCAGCAGCTGCCGGCCAAGTTCCTCGAGGTGGTCCTCGGGCAGCTGCGCCGCGGGGGGCTCGTCGTCAGCCGCCGCGGAGCCGCAGGCGGCTACCGGCTGGCCTCCCAGGCGCAGGAGATCACGATCGGCGCGGTGATCCGCACGGTGGAGGGGCCGCTGGCCGGCATCCGGGGGCAGCGCCCGTCGGACACCGCCTACACGGGTGCTGCTGAGCACCTGCCGGTCGTGTGGGTCGCGCTGCGCTCGGCCATGCGCCGGGTGCTCGACGAGGTCACGCTGGCAGATGTCCTGACCGGCGGCTTCCCGGAGCACGTGCGGGCCTTCGCCGAGGAGCCCGGAGCCTGGACGGACCGCTGGCCGATCGAGGGCGGGCGCTCGCAGGGCTGATGCCCATGCGCGCGCGGAGGCCGCATCCAGGGGCGGGCCTTAGGATGCTCCGGTGAACTTCCTGAAGTACTCCGCCCTGCGTCTGGCCATCCTCGCCGTCGCGTTCGTGCTGTTCATGGCACTGGACCTCGGCCTGATCTTCTCCGGCATCGCCGCCGTGATCGTGGCGTTCGCGGTGTGCTATCTCTTCTTCCCCAAGCTGCACATCGCCGCGAGCGAGGACCTCAACCGCGCGATCTCGCGCTCGCCCAAGCCCCGCAGACGAGAGCGCCTGCGCGACACCCAGGACGAGGACGCCGAGGCCGACGCCTACCGCCGCAGCCGCGGCGAGGACGACCTTCCCTGAGGATGCGGAAGGGGCCCGGGCGCACCAGCCCGGGCCCCTGAACGCGGCCGCTGAGGCCCTGAACGCAGGGCCGCCTGTCTCACAGGCTCTGGTGCGCCACCACGGCGATGAGGAACAGCACGGACCACACGAGGTTGAGGATCCCGCACTGCTTGAGCACCGGGATCAGCGCGGTGCGCTCGGTGGTACCCAGCACGGTGCGCGCGGCCATGATCGCCAGCGGGGCCGCCAGCAGCACCAGCAGGAACCACGGGTTCTGCGGGAGCAGGAACACATGCAGCGCGAAGGCCAGCCCGAGCTCGGCGGTGAAGACCACGCGGGCCCAGCGATCGCCCAGCCGCACGGCCAGGGTGCGCTTGCCGACCTCCTGGTCGCCGGGGATGTCGCGGATGTTGTTGGCCATCAGCAGCGCGCAGGCGAACAGTCCCGTGGCCACGGCGGCGATCCAGGCCTGCAGGTTCAGCTCGCCGGCCTGGGTCACGGCGGTGCACAGCACGGCCACGAGCCCGAAGTAGACGAACACCGCCGCATCGCCCAGCCCGCGGTAGCCGTAGGGCCAGGGGCCTCCGGTGTAGCCCCAGGCGGCCAGCACCGCGGAGGCGCCGATCACCAGGAACCACCACTGGCCTGACAGCGCCACCAGGGCGACGCCGGCCACCATGGCCAGCACGAAGCAGCCCAGCGCGGCAGCCAGCACCTGCCGCGGTGCGGCGGCCCCGGAGCCGACCAGGCGCATGGGGCCCACGCGGTCGTCGTCGGTGCCCTTGATGCCGTCCGAGTAGTCGTTGGCGTAGTTCACGCCGATCTGCAGCAGCAGCGCCACGGCGAAGGCCAGCAGCGCGCGCACCACGTCCGAGCCCCACATGGACTGGGCGGCGGCGGTCCCGGCGATGACCGGGGCCAGGGCCATGGGCAGGGTGCGCAGGCGCGCACCCTCGACCCACTGCGCAGGTGTAGCCACGAACAGGACCTCCTCGGCCGACGGCTGTGAACCGGCCCATCATTTCATGAGAACCCGACGGACCCGACCGCTGCTCAGCCGCTGACGCCCTCCAGCAGGCGGCGCACCTCGGCCCGATCCGGCTTGCCGGTGACGAGCATGGGCATCTGCGCCGCGATGAGCCAGCGCTTGGGAACGGCCGCAGCGCCCAGTGCTGAGCGGATCTCGGCGGACAGCCGCTCCCGCAGCGCGGTCTCCTCCCGCTGATGGGCGCTCGAGCGCGGGACGACGAGCGCGGCCACGGCCTGTCCCCACTGCGGATCCGGCACCCCGAGCACGACGGCCTGCTCGATCTCGGGATCGCGAAGCAGCTGCTGGGCCACCACGCCGGCCGAGACCTTGAGCCCGCCGGTAACCACGACGTCGTCGGCGCGACCGGCGATCTCCAGCAGCCGCCCGTCCCAGGTGCCGAGGTCATCGGTGCGGTACCAGCGCCGGCCGTCGATCAGGCGGACATGGCGGGCGGTCTGGGCATCGTCGTCGAGGTAGCCGGTCGTGACCGCGGCCCCGCCGAGCCAGATCCGCCCGGATCCCTCGGGCGCCAGCGGGGCGCGGCCCTGCGCAGGAGCCGGTGACGAGGACCCCTCCGAAGCCTCGATCCGGACCTCGATGCCGTCGAGCGGTCGGCCGTCGTACACGCAGCCGCCGCAGGTCTCCGACATCCCGTAGGTGGTGGCCACGCGGGCCCCGAGGGCGCGGGCGCGCTCAAGCAGCACGGGCGAGGCCGCCGAGCCTCCGAGCAGCACCGAGTCGAAGGATGCCAGCGCCCGGCGCACCGCGCGCCCGCCTGCCGGATCATCTGCGACCTCGACCAGTCGGGAGAGCTGGGTCGGCACGAGCGAGACGTGCCGGACCTCGTCCGTCATCCTCTCGGCGGCGCCCGCGAAGGCCTCCGCGCGGAAGGGTCCGTCGTCCATGATCACCGGCTCGGTCCCTGCAAGTGCCGATCGGGCCAGGACCTGGACACCGGCCACGTAGTGCGCGGGCAGGCACAGCAGCCACTGGCCGTGCCCGCCGGTGCGCACGGCTGTGGCCTCACCGGAGGCGCGCAGCGACTGCGCCTCGAGCACCGTGGCCTTGGGGCGCCCGGTCGAGCCCGAGGTCGAGACGACGACGGCCGGACCGGGCCGCGACAGCGCATCCCGGAGCCGCTCGAGCAGACCGGCCGCACCGCCGAGCCCGGGCAGGGCCTGAGGGCCGTCGAGGACAACGGCGTCCGAAGGCAGGTCCGCGGTGCGCGGCGCCGGCATCGCGCGACCGGGCAGCTCCTGCCCCGCAGAGGAGGTGTCCGCCACGGGGATCAGAAGTAGTACGGGTAGGACGACCAATCGGGATCGCGCTTGCCCAGGAAGGCATCGCGGCCCTCGACGGCCTCGTCGGTCATGTAGGCCAGGCGCGTGGCCTCACCGGCGAAGACCTGCTGCCCGACCATGCCGTCGTCCGGGAGGTTGAAGGCGTACTTGAGCATGCGGATCGCCTGCGGGGACTGCGCGCAGATCATGCGGCACCACTCGATGGCCGTGGCCTCGAGCTCGGAGTGCTCCACGACCTCGTTGACCGCGCCCATGCGGTGCATGTCCTGGGCGGAGTACTCGCGGGCCAGGAAGAAGATCTCGCGGGCGTTCTTCTGGCCCACCTGGCGGGCCAGCAGGGCGGAGCCGTAGCCGGCGTCGAAGGAGCCGACGGTGGCGTCGGTCTGCTTGAACCTCCCGTGCTCTGCCGAGGCCAGCGTGAGGTCGCAGACCACGTGCAGGGAGTGCCCGCCGCCTGCTGCCCAGCCGGAGACCGCGGCGATCACGGGCTTGGGCATGGTGCGGATCAGACGCTGGACCTCCAGGATGTGCAGGCGCCCGGCGCGGGCCGGATCCACCGACTCGGCGGTCTCGCCCTCGGCGTAGCGGTAGCCGTCGCGGCCGCGGATGCGCTGATCGCCGCCCGAGCAGAAGGCCCAGCCGCCGTCCTTGGCCGACGGGCCGTTGCCGGTGAGGATCACGGCGCCCACGTCCGAGCTCATGCGGGCGTGATCGAGCACGCGGTAGAGCTCGTCCACCGTCCCCGGGCGGAAGGCATTGCGGACCTCGGGGCGGTCGAAGGCCACCCGGACCCAGGGCAGGTCGCGCTCGAGGGCGCCGTCGGGTCCGCGCTGGACGCCGCGGTGGTAGGTGATGTCCGTCAGGTCCTCGAACCCTTCGACCGTGCGCCACTGCACGGGATCGAAGATCTCGGAGACCTGGCGGGAGAGCTGGGATGCGCTGGAGTCGTTCACAGCGGCCAGTCTACGAGCGCTCGCCGACGCCGGAACGGGCCCGCTGGGGCCGTCGACGCCCGCGGAGCTGCTGCCGCACGGCAGATGGGAGACTGGCCGGATGATGGATCTGGATCTCGAGCGCCTCGGCGCGGACCTGCCCTTCGCGCAGGCCGTCCCGCGGCTGCGGGCGGCGCTGGCCGGCCACGGAGTCGCCGTCGTGGAGGCGCCTCCGGGCACCGGCAAGACCACGCTCGCCCCGCCGGCGGCGGCCCTCGAGCTCGGGGCGGATGCGCGCAGCAGGGTCGTCGTCGTGCAGCCGCGGCGGGTGGCCGCGCGGGCCGCGGCCCAGCGGCTGGCCCAGCTGAGCGGAACGAGGCTCGGCGAGCTGTCCGGGCTCACCGTGCGCGGGCAGCGCGAGGTCGGCTCGGGGACTGCCATCGAGTTCGTGACCCCGGGCGTGCTGATCGGGCGCCTGCTGGCGGACCCGGAGCTGAGCGGGACCCGAGCGATCGTGCTCGACGAGGTCCACGAGCGCGGCCTGGAGATCGACCTGCTGCTGGGCATGGTCCTGGAGCTGCGGCAGCTGCGCGAGGACCTGGCCCTGATCGTCATGTCCGCCACCCTCGACGCCGGATCCTTCCGCGACCTGATCGGGCAGGCGCTCGGGCTGGACGAGGTCCCGCTCGTGGACAGCCTGGCGGTCGAGCACCCCCTCGAGGTCCGCTGGGCTCCGGGGACGGGGCCGCGGCTCGACGAGCGCGGCGTGCGGCGGGAGTTCCTGGACCACGTGGCCCGCACGGCGCATCGGGAGCACGAGCGCGGCCTGGCCCAGGACCCTGGCCTCGACGCCCTCGTCTTCCTGCCCGGGGCCGGGGAGGTCTCCCACGTGGCTTCTCGGCTCCGGGAGCTCTCGGAGGCCGAGGTGCTCGAGCTGCATGGGCGCATCCCCGCGCACGAGCAGAACCTCGCGGTGGCCGGGCGCGAGCCGGACGGCCGCCCCCGGATCGTTGTCTCCACGGCCCTGGCCGAGTCCTCGCTGACGGTGCCCGGGGTGCGCCTGGTGATCGATGCCGGTCTCTCGCGCGAGCCGCGCAGGGACGCGGTGCGCCGCATGTCCGGGCTCGTCACGGTCTCGGCCTCTCGGGCCTCGGGACGGCAGCGGGCGGGCCGTGCCGCGCGCACCGGTCCCGGAGCGGTCGTGCGCTGCTACGACGAGTCGGCGTGGGCGGCCATGCCCGAGCGCGCCGTCCCGGAGATCCGCACGGCCGATCTGACCTCCGCAGCACTCGTGCTGTCCTGCTGGGGAGCCCCGGGAGGCGAGGGCATGGCCCTGCTGGATCCGCCTGCGCCCCGGGCCCTGGCCGATGCTCACCGCACGCTGCGCTCGCTGGAGGCCCTCGACGAGGACCTGCGTCCCACTGCCGTCGGCCGCCGCCTGGCGGGGCTGCCGCTGGATCCGCGCTGGGGCCGCGCTCTGCTCGTCGGCGCACAGTCGGTGGAGGAGTCCACGGCCGCCGAGATCGTGGCGGCCGTCGCCGACGACCACCGGGCCCCCGACGGCGACCTCGCCGGTCTGCTGCGCGAGCTGCGCCGCGGGCAGCATTCGGGCTCCCGGCGCTGGCAGGCCGAGGCTCGACGGCTGCGCTCGCTGATCGCGGGAACGGCTGTGGAGCCGTCTGGCGAGTCGCCTGGCCCCGAGCCGCAGCGGCGACGAGCCGATCCCGAGGCGAGCCGAGAGCCCGCCGCTCACGCCCCTGCCGATGCCCAGGAGGTCCTCGGGCTGGTGGTGGGCCTGGCCTTCCCCGAGCGGATCGCCCGGCGGATGGATGAGCGCGGCGAGCAGTGGCTGCTGGCCTCGGGGACCCGCGCCGGCCTGCCTCGCGAGTCCCCGCTGGTCCACGAGCAGTGGCTGGCCGTCGCCGATGTCACGCGCTCGCAGGCCTCGGCCGCCGCGGGCACCGGGGCCCTGATCCGCGCTGCCGCCGGGCTGGAGCGGGCCACGGCCGAGCGCGCCGCGGGTCGACTGCACCGGCGCGAGCTGTCCGTGCGCTTCGTCGACGGGCGGGCCAGGGCTCGCGACGTCGAGTCGCTGGGGGCCATCGAGCTCGCGGCCACCCCGGCGCGCCCGGACCCCGAGCAGGCCGCCGAGGCGATCGGCCGTGCGCTCGAGGAGCAGGGCCCGGCGCTGCTGGAGATGTCCGAGCAGGCGCTGCAGCTGCGCGCTCGGATGGCGGCCTGCCACCGGCACCTGGGCGAGCCCTGGCCGGCCATGGACGACGACTCCCTGGGAGCCCAGGCGCAGGTCTGGCTCGGCCCGGAGCTCGCGGCGCTGGCACGAGGGGCCTCGGTGCGCTCGATCGACACCGTCTCGGCTCTGCGACGGCTGCTGCCCTGGCCGGAGGCCTCGCGCTTCGAGGAGCTGGCCCCGCAGCGGCTGGCCGTGCCGTCGGGCGCCTCGCACCGGATCCTGTGGCCGCAGCAGTGGGAGTCCGAGGAGGTCGCGCTCACCGACCAGGAGGAGCAGGCCGGCAGCGGGCGCGGGCAGGTCCCGCAGCCGATCGTGCGGGTCAAGCTCCAGGAGTGCTTCGGCCTGGCGGAGTCGCCCCGGCTGCTCGACGGTCGTCTGCCGGTGCTCTTCCACCTGCTCTCCCCGGCCGGGCGGGAACTGGCGATCACGGCCGATCTGGCCTCGTTCTGGGACGGGCCGTACCGCCAGGTCCGCGCCGAGATGCGCGGGCGCTATCCCAAGCACCCGTGGCCGGAGGACCCGTGGGCCGCCCAGGCCACCGCCAGGACCCGTCGGCGCGGCTGAAGCCGGCAGCGGCGCGGGAGGCTCTGCCGGGACCTGGCCCGGAGTCGGACAGGGGGCCCGGGACGATGCTCATCGTCCCGGGCCCCCTGAGGCTTCAGCGCAGCTGGATCGCTCAGCCGTTGTGCGCCCACGGCGCAGGCGGGGTGCCGCCCTCGGCGGCGCCGGTGGCCCGAGCGGAGCCGTCCGCGTCCTGCGCAGAGCTCGCACCGGCCTGGCCCGGCGCCGAGGCCGCACCTGCGGCACGGGGAGCTTCGAGCTCGGAGTGGCCCTCCGGCAGGCCCTCGCGGGAGCGGGCGACGGCGGCGTCGAAGTGGTCGTCGATGCCCGGCTCGTTGCTGTAGGTGGCCAGGGAGACCAGCACGGCCACGATGAGCGCGGCGGCGAAGCCAGGGATGATCTCGTACAGATCCGCCCACGGGGTCGAGGGCCAGATCAGCACGACGGCCGCGCCGACCACCATGGAGGCGGTGGCGCCGTAGCCGGTGAGCTTCTTCCAGTACAGCGACAGCAGCACGATCGGGCCGAAGGCCGCGCCGAAGCCGGCCCAGGCGAAGCCGACCAGGGCCAGGATCGATTCGGACGGGTTCAGGGCCATGAGCGCGGCGACGACCGCCACGACGAACACGGCGGCGCGGGAGACCCACAGCGACGAGCGACCGGTCAGAGGGCGGCGGCGCAGCAGCAGCATGAGGTCCTCCACGAACGCGGAGGCGGTGACCACGAGCTGCGAGGACAGCGTGGACATGATCGCGGCGAGCACGGCGGCCAGCACGAGCCCGGCCACGAACGCCGGGAACAGGCCGATCGCGGAGTCCAGGAACACGGTCTCGGCAGTCTCGGAGTTGGTGAGGCTCACGCGTCCGCGCTCCACCAGCGGGATCGCGAACAGGGCGGTGAGGATCGCGCCGATCGCGCACAGGGCCATCCACACGATGTTCCAGCGGCGCCCGGAGACGGCCTCGTGGTGGCTGCGCAGGGCCATGAAGCGCACCAGGATGTGCGGCTGGCCGAAGTAGCCGAGGAACCAGGCGAACAGCGAGATCGCGCCGATGGCGCCGCCGGCCGCGCTCCAGTCGAAGAGGTTCCAGGCGCCGGGGTGGACCTCGTCCACGCGCTGGACGATGGTCGCCGGGCCGCCGGCGATGATCATGGTCACGACGGGCACCGCCAGCAGGGCCAGGAACATCAGGGTGCCCTGCACGAAGTCGGTGAAGCTGGCGCCCAGGAATCCGCCGATCAGCGTGTAGAGGATCGTGACCGCGGCGATGACCAGCATGCCGATCAGGTAGGTCTCGCTGTTGGACCAGCCGAAGCTCTGCTCGAGGGCACCGCCGAACGAGGCCGCCGCGAAGTTGCCGCCGGCGACCATGCCGGAGGAGATGTAGAACGTGAAGAAGATGAGGATGACCAGTCCCGAGACCACCCGCAGCATCCGGCCGCCGCGCACCAGGCGGTTGCCGAAGTAGGAGGGGAGGGTGATGGCATTGCCGTACTGCTCGGTGAACAGGCGCAGTCGCGGGGCCACGACCTTCCAGTTGACCCAGGCTCCCAACGTCAGGCCGATGGCGATCCAGGACTGTGCCATGCCGCCGAGGTAGAGCGCTCCGGGCAGGCCCATGAGCAGCCAGCCGGACATGTCGGAGGCGCCGGCGGACAGCGCGGCGACCGGGGCGGGCAGATCACGCCCGCCGATCATGTAGTCGTCCTTGTCATTGGTGCGCGTGGACGCCCAGAGGCCGATGCCGACCATCGCCAGGAAGTACAGGGCGATGGCGGCCATCATCCACCAGAAGCCGGATCCTGCTTCGATCATGGGTTCCTCTCCGCCTCGGTGCGGATGGGGCGCGCAGCGGCGTCCATCGATCGTCCGGGCGTGTTCTCCGAATCGGGAAGTGCGGGGGTTGCGGGCAGCGGGGCCGCTCAAGCGGGTCGCGCGAGATCGTGCGGTCCTGCGGGTCGGGCTGCGGAAGGCCAGCAGCCCGGACCGCGGTGGGCGAGTGCGAGGCAGCGCCCAAGCGCGGACAAAACGACTGAAAGGATACGGGAAGGTCGCTCATCGCCCCCCCCGATATGACGCAGATATGCCGCTCTGACCTGGGGCGATGAAAAGCTTGACAGGTTGTGTCCAGGTGGTGTCGGGGCGTCGCTCAGCCGGTCTCGGCGGCCCGGCGCGGGGGGTCCAGGATCCAGGGGCCCTGGTCCAGGCGCACCTCGTCGAAGCGCTCGAGCACATCGGAAGCCGTGCGGATGCCGTCGCCGAGCCCCAGGGAGGCTCCGATCCAGCCCATCGCCTCACCCGGCCCCACCCCCAGGCCGCGCAGGTCCGCCAGGCTCACGGCGCCGTCGCGCTTGGCCAGGCGGTCGCCGTCGGGATTGAGCACGAGGGGGACGTGGATCCACTGCGGCTCGGGCAGCCCGAGCAGCTGCGCCAGATGGGCCTGCCTGGGCGCGGAGGACAGCAGGTCGTCGCCGCGCACCACCTGATCGACGCCCTGATGGGCGTCGTCGACGACGACCGCGAGGTTGTAGGCGGGGCGGCCGTCGTTGCGCACGAGAACGAAGTCGTCGACGGCAGCGGTGTGCTCGCCCAGCAGGCGGTCGCGGACGGTCGCGGAATCCGTCTGGGCGCGCAGTCGCAGCGCGGCCGGGCGCTCGGCGCGGCGGGCATCGCGCTGGGCGGGCGTCAGATCGCGGCAGGTGCCCGGATAGGCCCCCGGCGCCCCGTGCGGCGCGCCGCCTGAGGCCTCGATCTCCTCGCGGATCTCGCGGCGCGTGCAGAAGCACTCGTAGACCAGATCGCGCTCGCGCAGCCTGTCGACGGCCTGGAGGTGGGCCGGGATCCGCTGCGACTGCACGAGCACGGGCTCCTGCCAGTCCAGGCCGATCGCGGCCAGGTCCTCGAGCTGGCGCTCGGCCGCGCCCTCCTTGACGCGGTCGAGGTCCTCGAGGCGCAGCGCGAACCCGCGGCCGTCGGCGCGGGCGATCGCCCAGGCCAGCACGGCGGTGCGCAGGTTGCCCAGGTGGAGGTCCCCGGAGGGGGAGGGCGCGTAGCGCCCGGATCCGCGGCTCAGCATGGCCACCACCGTAGGCCACGCGCGGTGCGGCACCGTACGCTGGACGGGTGAGCTCCCTCAGCGAAGTCGGCGACGACATCCATGTCATCACCACGGAGAACTGGCGCCTGAACTCGGGCCTGGTCGTGGGGTCCTCGCGCGCGCTCGTGATCGACACCGGCGCCGGGCCGCGGCAGGGACGCGAGATCCTCGAGGCCGTGCGCACGGTGACCCAGCTGCCGCTCGTGGTGCTGAACACCCACGCCCACTACGACCACTACATGGGCAACGCGGTCTTCGAGCGGGCCGGAGTCACCGAGTTCTGGTCGCACCGCGACGCCGCCGCGGCCATCGGCACCCACGGCGACTTCCAGCGCTCCTTCGTGGGAGTCCTGGAGCCGGAGATGGGGGAGGGCAAGGGTCTGGGGACGCGGATCGTGGTGCCGCAGCGGCACCTGCCCGGCACCGGTCTGCGCCCCGCGCTGAGCCGGATCGACCTGGGCGGTCGGCACGTGGTCGTGTTCTCGGTGGGACGGGCGCACACGGACAACGACATCTTCGCGGGCGTGGACGAGGTCCTGTTCGCCGGCGACGTGGTGGAGCAGGGTGCGGATCCGGCCTTCGAGGACGCCTATCCGCACGAATGGGTGCGGGCCCTGGAGCAGATCGCGGATCTGGAGCGCTACTCGGTGGTCGTGCCGGGCCACGGCTCCCCGGTATCGCGCGGCGCGGTGCGGGACATGGCCGAGAACATGGCCGCGGCGATCGAGCGCCTGGATGCGCCTGCGGCCCCGGTGCAGGACGCCGCCGGTCCGGTGACCGCCGCGCTGTACCAGCTGCCCTACGGGGCGGCGGCCTCCAGGATCCTGCTGGACCGGCTGGCCGTCATCGCCGGCGCGGGCGCATAGCCCGCACCATCTGCTGGGCCGAGAGCAGGGAGGCGCTCAGCACGCCCAGGGCGCCGAAGGCCAGTGCCAGGCCCGGTGCCGGGATCGTCTGCTGAGCCGTCAAGGCCAGGATCGTGAGCCCGGCCCCCAGCACGAACAGGACCAGCAGCGTGAGGCCGCGCTGCGGGACCCAGGGCTCGGCCGGGATCAGCGCGCGCAGCACCAGGGATCCGAGCACGAACCAGCCGGCGACCAGCAGCACGGACACGGCGGCATCGGCGGGCCGGTGCCAGCCGTTGATGACCGTCCCCACCCCGGCCACAGTGACTGCCGCAGCGCCCAGCAGCGCCCACGCCTTGCGCTGGCGCGCGGGAGCGACCATGACGACGACCGCCACGGCTGCCGCTGCTGCGGCGGTGTGCCCGGAGGGCAGGGAGTTCTGGGCCGACTCCTGGATCCCGTAGGCGGTCTTGTCCAGCAGGCTGTGCTTGAGCAGCTGGACGGAGGCCAGGGCCGGCACCGCGGTGAGCACGGCGATCACCAGCGGGATCCAGCGGCGGTTCGAGGCGGCCAGGATCAGTGAGATCACAGCGGAGGCCGCGCAGGTGATGAGGGTGGCCGAGGCGAGCAGGCCGGTCACCGTGGAGGGGAGGCGTTCGTTGACCGCAGAGGCCTGGCGCAGGGCGACCTCATCCACCCACTGCCCGTTCACCGTGCGCAGCGCGGCCCAGGCGATCAGCCCGGCCAGGGCGAAGAGCACGCCTGCGCGCACCAGCTGGCCCACTGCGGAGCCGACCGTGAGATCGCGCCGCGGCTGCGGGCGGTGCTCGCCGCCGTACTGGTAGGCGGCCTGGCCCGGGTAGTCGGGGCGATCGTCGATGCGCTGCGGGGCCCAGACCTGCTGCCGCTGCAGCGGAGCCGTCGGCGCAGGGACCCCGGCGACGAGCCGGGTCTCCTGCGCCGTGTCGGGCCTCATCCGGTGGTGCTCGACCCCGAGATGCTCGCCCTGCGGGTGCCGATCCTGCGCCGCGGAGTGGCGGTCGCCCCGCTGTCCTCGCTGCGGATCGGTCTCAGCCGGAATGTAGGTCACGCTCGTCGTCCCCTGATCGACACTGCCTGATCGCCCAGGCTTGGGAAGGGCCCCAGTGTGGCATCGGAGCCTTCGCGGATCCTGGGACCGAGCCTCGGATTCCCGAGGACTCGGGCGCAGCCCCTGCGCGGCCCGGCCCTAGGCTGGATCCATGTCCCGAACCGAGCCCCTGGCCTTCAGCCCCCTGCCGCAGCCGCTGCCCTCCCTCGAGGAGGTGCTTGAGGACGCCGCGGTCGTGGACCTGCCGATGACCTCGCGCTTCCGCGGTCTGCAGCGCCGCGAATCCATGCTGGTGCGCGGTCCGCAGGGCTGGGCCGAGTTCGCCGCCTTCCACGAGTACGACGATGCCGAGGCTCTGGCCTGGTGGCGCTGCGCCCTCGAGGTCGCCTGGCTCGGGCTGCCGCGGCCGCGGCGCACGACCGTCTCGGTCAATGCCACCGTCCCGGCGGTGCCCGCCGCGGAGGTCCCCCGCGTGCTGGCCCGCTACGGGGAGGGCATCGCCGCGGTGAAGGTCAAGGTGGCCGAGCACGGCCAGTCGCTGGCCGACGACGACGCCCGCGTGGCCGCCGTGCGCGCGGTCCTGCCGGAGGCCGCGCTGCGCGTGGATGCCAACGCCGGGTGGGGCCCCGAGGAGGCGGTCGAGGCGCTGATCCGGCTGGCCCGCCACGGGCTCGAGTACGCCGAGCAGCCCAGCCCCGGGATCGAGGGCCTGGCCCGCGTGCGCAGCGAGCTGCGCGGCCGCGGGGAGCCCCTGCCGATCGCCGCGGACGAGTCCGTGCGCAAGGCCGAGGATCCGCTCGCGGTGGCCCGAGCCGAGGCCGCCGATCTGATCGTCATCAAGGCCGCTCCGCTGGGCGGGGCGCGACGGGCGCTCGCGGTCGTCGAGCAGGCCGGGCTGCCGGCCGTGGTGAGCTCCGCCCTCGAGACGAGCGTGGGCCTCAGCGCGGGTCTCGCCCTGGCCGCAGCGCTGCCCGAGCTGCCGTACGCGTGCGGGCTCGGCACGGCAGCGCTGCTGGCCGAGGACGTGACGGGCAGCCCGCTGCTGCCGAGCGGCGGCGTCCTGCCGGTGGGCCCCGTCGCCGCCGATCCGGAGCTGCTGGCCCGGCACCGGGCCTCGCCGCAGCGCGAGCAGTGGTGGCGAGACCGCGCTCGCCGGGTGCACGGCCTGCTCGAGCGGACCGAAGCGCAGCATCGCGCCTGATCGGAGCCCCCTCGAGGTTCCCTCGACATGCGGATTCATCGGGGATACGGCATGGCTTCCTGTCCTTTTTCTGCCGTCGTCGTCCTGATCACTGCGCGTTCTCCCGGCGACCAACAGGCCCTCACGCACGACGGGTTAGGTGGTCTGCGACGAAGGAACCGACGCCCGCCGCTCGTCCGACGGGCCGATGAGAGGGAACCCATGCGCCACCAGCTCCTGCCCATGCTCGGCCACACGAACGGCAAGCGCTCGCCGCTGACGTGCGCCCTGAAGTGCGACTCCGCCTGCGCCAAGCCGGACTGCAACCAGTCCGACAACGCCACCTTCCACGAGGTCGCCTCCACGGCGCTCTCGCGCCGCTCGGCCCTGGGCCTGGGTGCGGCCGCCGCGGTCTCCGTGGGCGTCGTGGCCACCGGGACCCGCGCCGAGGCGACCTTCGCCTACTGGGGCGAGCGCGGCGGCAGGATGGACTTCACGCCGATCGATCCCGTGGATGCCGCGGTCGACGACCTCAACGTCCCGGAGGGCTTCGACTGGTCGCCGATCATCCGCTGGGGCGACCCGCTGTTCGCCGACTCCCCGGCCTTCGACCCGCAGAACCAGACCTACGAGTCGCAGAAGGCGCAGTTCGGCTTCAACAACGACTACCTCGACATCATCCCGGACCGCGGCGGCCGCACCGGCGTGCTCGTGTGCAACCACGAGTACACGAACGAGAACACCATGTTCCCGGCCGATCAGCTCGAGAACGATCTCGAGCGCACGGCCGCCGTCGGGATCGCAGCCCACGGCATGGCGGTCGTGGAGATCGAGCGCTCGGCCCCCGGCCAGCCCTGGACCTATGTGGTGGGCGGTCGGCGCAACCGGCGCATCACCGCCGACACCCCCTTCTCCGTCGACGGCCCCGCCGCCGGCTCGGACATGCTCAAGACCGTGGCCGATCCCACCGGCAGGCTCGTGCTGGGCACCCAGAGCAACTGCTCGGGCGGCGTGACCCCGTGGGGCACGGTCCTGTCCGGCGAGGAGAACATCAACAACGTCCTCACCGCCAAGGCCTCCCCGGAGGCCACCCGCTACGGCATCGGCACCAAGCCGACCTCGCGCCGCTGGGATCTCGTGGACCCCCGCTGGGACGGCAACAACGAGGGCTACGAGAACGAGATCAATCGCTTCGGCTGGGTCGTGGAGATCGACCCGCAGGATCCGTCGTCGACCCCGGTCAAGCACACCTCCATGGGCCGCTTCAAGCACGAGGGCGCCAACGTCTACGTGGCCGCGGACGGCACCGTGGTCGCCTACTCGGGCGATGACCAGCGCTTCGACTACCTGTACAAGTTCGTCTCGGCCAAGAAGCACAAGCAGGGCGACCGCCGCCACAACATGACGCTGCTGTCCGAGGGCGATCTCTACGTCGCCAAGTTCACCGGCGACTCCGAGAAGGAGATCGACGGCTCCGGGCGCCTGCCCTCCGACGGCGCGTTCGACGGCAAGGGACAGTGGCTGCCCCTGGTCGTCGGCGGCAAGTCGAAGGTCCAGGGCATGTCCGTCGAGGACGTGCTCGTGCACACCCGCCTGGCGGGCGACAAGGTCGGCGCCACCAAGATGGACCGCCCCGAGGACGTCGAGCCCAACCCGCACACCGGCAAGGTCTATGTGGCCTGCACGAACAACACCGAGCGGGGCACCCCGGGCAAGGCGGCGGCGGACGAGGCCAACCCGCGCAGCAGCAACCGCGACGGGCACATCATCGAGCTCACCGAGGACGCGGCGAACTCCGGCGGCACGACCTTCCACTGGTCGATCCTGCTGGTCTGCGGCGACCCGGCCGCCAACTCGTCGACCTACTTCGCGGGCTTCCCGGCGGATCGGGTCTCGCCGATCTCCTGCCCGGACAACGTCGCCTTCGACGCCGAGGGCCACCTCTGGATCTCGACCGACGGGGCTCCCGGCACGATCGGCTACAACGACGGGCTGTTCCGGGTGGGCCTCGAGGGGCGCGAGCGCGGTCTGGTCGAGCAGTTCCTCTCCGTCCCGCAGGACGCCGAGACCTGCGGCCCGGTCATCCACGACAAGGAGCAGATGGCCTACGTGGCCGTCCAGCACCCGGGCGAGGACGGCACCTTCGAGGATCCGCGCTCGTACTTCCCGGACTACGTGCTCAAGACCCGCCAGGGCGACGGCAAGTTCTCTCTGCCCCGCCCCTCGGTCGTGCAGGTCTACTCGACCGGCAAGGGCCGCGGGCAGTTCGGCCGCGGCAAGGAGCTCGCCCGTGAGCGCAAGTCGGCGCGCGGTCTGGAGATGGAGGGCTACAAGGGCCGTTCGACCAAGGCCATCCGCGACAAGGCGCGTCGCGCTCGACGGTCCTACACGGACTGAGGCCCCTCCGACGGCAGCCGGCGGTCAGTAGGGTGAGCGGATGACCTCCGACGCCCTGCTGACCGCCGCCGCCGTCCTGGACGGGCTCACCGACTCCGGGCTGCGCGAGCTGTTCGTGTGCCCCGGCTCCCGCTCGGCCCCGTTCGCCTACGAGGCCGCCCGTCGCGACGGACGCGACCTGTCGGTGCACGTGCGCCTCGACGAGCGCTCGGCGGCCTTCCACGCCCTGGGCGCGGCTCGGGCCACGGGGCGTCCCGCGGCCGTCGTGACGACATCGGGCACCGCCGCCGGGAACCTGCTGCCGGCGGTCATGGAGGCCCATCATGCAGGGGTCCCGCTCGTGGCGATCACCGCCGACCGACCGCCGGAGCTGCGCGGCACCGGGGCGAACCAGACCACCGTGCAGCCCGGGATCTTCGCGGGCTTCGTGCGCGTCGAGCTCGATGTGGTGCTCGAGGACTCGGCGCACGATCCGCAGGCGCTGCGCGGGCTGGTGCTGGAGACCCTGGCCCCCGCGCTCGCCGCGCTCCGATCGGAAGGGCACGAGGCTCCGGCGGGGCCCGTGCACCTGAACGTCGCGCTGCGCGATCCGCTGCAGCCGCAGCCGCCGACCGAGGACGCTGCGGACGATGAAGGTCCCGGCACGACCGCGGCGACCCCGGGGCAACCGCGTGCGGACGACGCCGCCGATGCCCCCGCCGGCGCTGCGGATCAGGCAGAAGAGCCCGCCGATCGGCTGCGCCTGTCCGTGGAGATCCCGCCGCTGGATCCTGCCGAGATCAGGCTCCCGGAGGAGCCGGACGGCCTGCGGCGCAGCGTGCTGGTCGCCGGCGATGGTGCAGGAGCGGGCGCCGCTCAGCTGGCCGAGGCGCTCGGGACTCCGCTGCTGGCCGAGCCGTCCTCTCAGGCCCGTCGCGGCTCCACGGCCATCGGCCCCTACCGTGCCCTGCTGGACACCGCACTCGGCGAGGGCATCGAGCGCGTCCTGCTGGTCGGGCGCCCCACGCTCTCGCGCCCGGTGGCCGCGCTGCTGCAGCGTCGCGGGGTGGAGGTCGCGGCATGGCGGCCCCGGCCGGTCCCGTGGTTCGACGACGGCCGCAGGTCTGAGCGCGAGCTCACGACGGCGGCTGAGGCGGCCGCATTCCTCGGGCGGGCTCCGCGGGAGTGGACCGAGGCCTGGAGCAGAGCCGGGGCCGAGGGCCAGCGTCGTGCGCTCGAGGTCCTGCAGCGGGCGGCTTCCGTCAGCGACGGGGTCCCCGGTCCGCTGACCGCACGGGCCGTCTGGGAAGCATGCCGCGCCGACGGCCGACTGCTGGTGATGGGCTCGTCGAATCCGATCCGGGATCTGGACCTGCTGGGCCAGCCTGATCCCCGCGCCGACGAGGGTGTGGAGGTCCTGGCGAACCGGGGACTGGCCGGGATCGACGGACTGGTCGCCACGGCTGCCGGGGCTGCGCTGTCCTCCGGGCGTCCGGTCCGGGTCCTGCTCGGCGATCTCACCCTGCTGCACGATGCCGGTTCGCTGCTGAGCCTGCGCGGCGAACGGGCCCCGCAGCTGCAGATCGTCGTGCTCGACGACGGCGGCGGGGGCATCTTCGCCACGCTCGAGCACGGCGCGCTGGGGGAGCACCGGGCCTACGGGCAGATCGTCGAGCGCTTCTTCGGCACGCCGCCCAGCGCACGGGTGGCCGAGGTCTGCGCCGGCTACGGGATCCCCGTGCATCAGGCGGGCACCGTCCAGGAGCTGGAGGAGCAGCTGCACGACCCGGCTCCGGGGGTGAGCGCGGTCGTGGTGCGTGCCCAGCGCGTCGGTCTTCGGCAGATGAGCCAGGAGCTCACCCGCGCCGTGCGCGGATGAGCTCCTGGGAGGACTGCTGAAGCGCCTGCCGGCCGCGCGGCTGCTCAGGCTCCGGTGCGGGGTCCCTGGGCGGGGACGAAGGCGCCGTCCTCGACGAGCGGGGACTCGGCGGCCGCCTCGCGAGCGGCCCGGACCTCCTCCGGCTTCGCGTCGCCGTCGATCAGCAGGCGGCGCTCGATCAGGTAGGTGTTGTGCTTGCGGGGCACCAGCACCGTGACGATGGCGCCGAGCAGCGCGACCACCGCGAACACGTAGAACTGCTGCGAGGCGCACATGGCCGCGCCTGCGGCACGGGCGTTCGAGGTGCAGTAGTTGGCCTGGAAGCCGTAGACCAGCACCTGGGTGCCCAGGTTGCCCACGCCGGCCACCGCGATGAAGAGGACCAGCAGCGGCAGCGGGAAGTGGAAGGTCACGAGCACCAGCGTGATCGCGGCCAGGGCGAAGGTCGTGGCGATGACGTTCTGCGGCTTGCCCAGGCGTTCGGAGGCGGTCGCGGCGCGGGAGACCATGAGCTCCTCCTGCAGCGGCACGCCGGTGCGGTTGGCGACCTCGATCGCGCGCTGGTCGTGCCCGCGGGTCAGCAGCCAGCGCGGGGACTCCGGCAGCTTCAGGGCAGCCAGGGGGAAGAGGAAGAGGATCGGCGTGGCGGCGATGAGGAGCAGGCCGCGCCAGCCGATGGCCTCGCCCAGGAAGATGCCGCACAGCGAGGCGAACATGCCGCCGGCCGGGACGCCCGAGCAGACGATGGCGTTGAAGACGCCTCGGCGGTCCTTGGGGGCGAACTCGGCCATGATCGGACCGGCCGTGGCGATGACCAGGCCCAGGCCCAGGCCGGTGAGGAAGCGCAGCAGGCCGAAGGTGAAGACGGTCCCGGTCAGGGCGGTGATGGCCATGCCGCTGGAGAACCAGGCGATGCCGCTCATGAGCATGCGCTTGCGGCCGAGGATGTCTCCGATGAATCCGGAGGCGAACGATCCGAGCAGCACGCCGATCAGAGCGAGCGATCCGACGGTTCCGACGATGGACGGATCCAGCGGGCCGATCTGCGAGGGGTCGTTCATGAGGGTCGGCATCACGGTGCCGAACACCACGAGGTCATAGCCGTCGAAGATCAGCGCGGTCGAGGCGATGGCGGCCACCCAGATGGCCGTCTTCATCACGAGCGAGCGGTTCTCCTTCGCGAGGGTCTGGGTCGTGGACAGGGGTCCCCGATCTCTCCGTCGTGTCTGGGCGCGGCGGCAGATTCGCCGAGCGGGCTCGAGGAGGCGGACCTCTTCGAGTGCCACGATGCTCGCAGGAGTGTGATCCAGTTCAGATGAGGGGAATCCCTGGGATATCACCAGGTACTCCTAAGGGTGTCTGGGATATCAATAAGCCCTGAGCATGCCGGGTCGATGGAATGATCCGGCACATGGGCCTCACTCGGCCCCCAGGGCCCCCAGCACGGGACGCAGCTTGGCGCGCGTCTCGGCGAGTTCCTCCGCGGGGTCGGAGGCGCCCACGATGCCGCAGCCGGCATAGACGCCGGCGGTCGCTGCGTCCTCCAGGATCCCGCCGCGCAGGGCGATGCCGAAGTCGCCGTTGTGCCGGGCATCGACCCAGCCGACGGGGCCCGCGTAGAGGCCTCGATCCATCCCCTCGAGCCGGGCGATGGAAGCGGCCGCGGCGGCGGTCGGCGTGCCGCACACGGCGGCAGTGGGGTGCACGGCCTCCACCAGCTCGAGGGCGGAGGCCACGGTGCCGTCGGGGCCGCGGCGCAGATCGCAGGTCACGTCCGAGGCCAGGTGCCACACATTGGGCAGCTCGAGCAGGTACGGCTCGGTCGAGGAGCGCACCGCGTCCGTGTAGGCGGCGATCCCCTCCAGGAACGAGGCGATCGCGAACTCGTGCTCCGAGCGCTGCTTGGCGTCCTCCATGAGCCGCTCGTGTGCCCAGGCCCGCTCGGCGGCGCTCGCGGGACCCGACGACGTCCGCGCGACGGTGCCGGCCAGCACCCGGGCGTGCACGGCGCCGTCGAGCACGCGCACCAGTCGCTCGGGCGTGGCTCCGAAGGCCCGACCGCCGTCCGGGCTCGGCCGGCCGAGGATGTCCACGGTGTAGGTCCAGCAGCGGTCGTAGTCGGCGGCCAGGCGGCTCAGCGCCCTCGGCATGTCCAGCTGCGAGCCCTCGGCCGCGCGCACCGGGACGCGCCGTGCCAGCACGATCTTCTCGAGGCTCCCGGAGCGGATCTCCTCGATCCCGGAGGCCACCCCGTCCAGCCACGCTGCCTGGGCAGAAGGATCCTCGAGGGCGCGCGGCGCCGCGGTCTCGGGGGCGGGCCCGTCCGGGAGCTGGATCAGGCGGCGGACGGCCTCAGCGATGTCGTCGGGCCCCAGGGGATCGGGGGAGGAGGAGACCAGGGTCGCCCAGGCGCCGTCGCCGTCGCGGCCCAGCACCAGCTCGGGGACCACCAGCCCGGAGCGGCGCTGGGAGGAGCGCGCGAAGGCGAATGCGCCGAAGGCCACGGGCCCGGTGGCCGAGCGCTGCAGCGGATCCTCGATCCGCAGCCCGTCCACGACGTCGTCCCACCATGCCCGGGCGCCCGTGAACCGGTCCTCGCCGGTGATCGCGAACGAGGCCGCCCGACCGAAGCCGATCAGCCCCAGGCCGCCGATCGTCCAGCAGGCCTCGGGTCCTGCGGGCAGCATGGCGCGCAGATCTGCGTCTTCGTGCAGGACCGTGGGCAGTGCGTCGCGCAGCTGCTCGAGGGGCATGGTGAGGCTGCGGCGCAGGGCCGACGGGGCGGGTGAGCAGTGGCTGACGGGCATAGCGGCTCAGTGTAGGCCGCGGCCGCGGGGCATGTCGGTTCGGGCTGTCGGGCGGCGGTGCCACAATGGAGCCCGTGAATCGTGCAGACCTGTCCAAGCGCACCGACGCCGTCGCCTCCATGTTCGATCAGGTGGCCCCGCGGTACGACCTCGCCAACGACATCCTCGCCCTGGGCCAGACCAGGGGCTGGCGTCGTGCTGTCACCAGCGCTGTGGGCGCGGTCCCCGGCGAGCGCGTGCTCGACGTCGCCGCCGGCACGGGGACCTCCTCGGAGCCGTTCGTGGATGCCGGCGCGGAGGTCGTCGCCGTGGACCTCTCCGAGGGCATGCTGCGCGTCGGGCGCGATCGCCGCCCGGACATCGACTTCATCCAGGCGGACGCCACGCACCTGCCGTTCGCCGACGAGACCTTCGACGCCGTGACGATCTCGTTCGGCCTGCGCAACATCGCCGAGCACCGCCAGGCTCTGTTCGAGATGCTGCGCGTGACCAAGCCGGGCGGGCGCCTGGTGATCTGCGAGTTCTCCACGCCGGTCTTCAAGCCCTTCCGCACGCTCTACAGCGAGTACCTGGTCCGCGCGATCCCGGGCATCGCGCAGAAGGTGAGCTCCAACCCGGAGGCCTACGAGTACCTGGCCGAGTCCATCCGCGACTGGCCGGACCAGGAGACGCTGTCCGAGCACCTGAGCGAGGTCGGGTGGCAGGAGGTGCGCTACCGCAATCTCACCGGCGGCATCGTGGCCCTGCATCACGCGGTGAAGTCGCTCGAGCACACCTACGGCGCGCCCACCATCGATCTGGCGTGAAGGTCGTGATCGCAGGCGGCGGTCCTGCGGGATCCACCGCCGCCTACTGGCTCGCCGCCCACGGCCATGAGGTCGTGGTCCTGGAGAAGACGGCGCATCCGCGCGAGAAGGTCTGCGGCGACGGCCTCACTCCGCGCGCCGTGCACGAGATGCAGCTCATGGACCTGCCGCACGGCGCGCAGGACGGCTATCGCGCCAATCGCGGGCTGAGGCTGTGCGCCCGCGACCGCGCGATCGAGGTCCCCTGGCCCGAGCTGACCGACTTCCCGTCCTACGGGCTGGTGCGGCCCCGCTCGGGCTTCGACCAGCACCTGGCCCGCCACGCCGAGGCGGCCGGTGCCCGGCTGATCGAGCACCGCTCCGTGACCTCCGTGGTCCGCGACGACGACGGCCGCGTGATCGGCGCCGACGCCTCGGTGCTCGGCGCGGACGGTCGGCGCACCGGCGAGACCGAGCGCCATCTCGGCGATCTGGTCCTGGCCGCCGACGGCGTCTCCTCGCGCACGGCCGTCAGCTCGGGCCTGCATCGCGATCCGGACCGGCTGATGGGCGTGGCCGTGCGCGGCTACTACGAGTCCCCGCGCACGGACATCGAGTGGATGGAGGGCTGGCTCGAGCTGCGCGACGGCACGGACCCCTCGGGCTCCCTGCTGCCCGGCTACGGCTGGGTCTTCGGCGCCGGCGACGGCACCGCCAACGTGGGCCTGGGCATGCTCAGCACCTCCAAGGCCTTCCGCGGCACGGACTACCGACGCGTGCTGCAGGACTGGGCGGCCTCCATGCCCAGCCAGTGGACGTTCGATTCCGAGCATCAGCGCGGCCGCATCCTCTCGGCTGCACTGCCCATGGCCTTCTCCCGCACGCCGCACTGGGTGCCCGGGATGATGCTGCTCGGCGACTCCGCGGGACTGGTCTCGGCGTTCAACGGCGAGGGCATCTCGAATGCCATGCAGTCGGCGCGCCTGGCCGCCGAGCAGATCCACGAGGCCGCCGGGGCCAACGGCCCGGCTCAGCGCGACGTGGTCCTGGCGCGCTATCCGCAGCTGCTGCAGGACGAATGGGGAGCCCACTTCACCCAGGGGCGCGCGCTGGCGCAGCTGATCGGGCGGCCGCGGATCATGAAGGCCGCCGTCGCCACCGGCATGTCCTTGCCCGCGCTGATGCGCTTCGTGGTGCAGGTCATGACCGAGCTCAGCGACCGCCCGGCGCACACCTGGGAGGACCGGGCCATCGCGCTGCTGGACGCCCTCACCCCGGCCACCTCCAACCGGAGGCGCTCGTCCGGGATCCCGGACGAGCGCCTCCAGAAGCCGTCCCCGACGAAGTAGAGTGTCCGATCGTGACTGACTCCTCCCAGGCCCCCGCGCGCCCCGACGACTCGCTGTCGGGCATCCTGCCCCCGAGCTTCGCCGCCGTCGCTCAGGACGAGGTGCTGGGACCGCAGCTGCTCGAAGGCCTCTCGGCGATCGAGGACCGACTGGCCGAGTGCGTGCGCAGCACGGATCCGCTGATCCAGGTGACGTCCTCGCACCTGCTGCAGGCAGGCGGCAAGCGGGTGCGCCCGCTGCTGACGCTGCTCAGCGCCCAGGTGGGCGGGGGCATCAACGACGACGTCGTCGACGCCGCTGTGGTCGTCGAGCTGACCCACCTGGCCTCGCTGTACCACGACGACGTCATGGACTCCGCCCCCGTCCGCCGCGGAGTCGAAGCCGCGCACACGGTGTGGGGCAACTCGGTCGCGATCCTGACCGGCGATCTCATCTTCGCCCGCGCCTCGTCCCTGGTGGCCGAGCTGCCCGGGGACTCCTTCAAGGTCCAGGCCAACGCCTTTGCCCGACTGGTCGAGGGCCAGCTCAAGGAGACCTCCGGCGTCCCGGAGGGCACGGATGCCCTCGAGCACTACCTCGAGGTGCTGGCGGGCAAGACCGGCTCGCTGATCGCCGCGTGCGGGATCTACGGCGCAGGCCTCTCCGGTGCGGACGAGCACGTGCGCGCCGCCATGGAGACCTATGGCGAGCGCATCGGCGTGGCCTTCCAGCTGGCTGACGACATCATCGACATCACCTCGCCCTCGGAGGTCACCGGCAAGACCACCGGCACGGACCTGCGCGAGGGCGTGCTCACCCTGCCGGTGCTCATGCTGCGGCGCATGGCAGAGGACGGCGATGCCTCCGCGGCGCGCGTCCTCGAGCTCGTGGACGCAGATCTGACCAGCGACGACGCCCTGGCCGCCGCCGTCGAGGCGATCTGCGCGCACGAGGCCGTCGAGCGGTCGTGGGCCGTCGCGCAGGAGTGGGTCGACGACGCCCTGCGGGCCCTGGAGCCGCTGCCCGCCTCGGCCGCTCGCTCGGCGCTGGAGGCCTTCGGGCGTGACATGGTTCACCGCCGTTCCTGAGAATGCGGTATAAATGCACCGCTGAAATGATCCCGATTCCCGGGGCATGACCTCGATGACCGAGGCGGCGGGACGCACACGCGCCGTCGAGCCCTGATTTCTCGAGGTGGAACGTGTCCTCACCCAACGCTTCCGCGACCACGGAGGTCCGCTCCTCGCACGAGCGCGAAGCCTTCTCCAGCCGCACCGTCTTCATCCTGGCCGCCATGGGCTCCGCCATCGGCCTGGGCAACATCTGGCGCTTCCCGTACATCGCCTACGACAACGGCGGCGGCGCCTTCATGATCCCGTACCTGGTCGCGCTGCTCTCGGCCGGCCTGCCGCTGCTCATGCTGGACTACGCCGTGGGACACCGCTTCCGCGCCTCCGCCCCGCTGGCCTTCCGCCGCCTGCACCCCAAGGCGGAGGTCCTGGGCTGGTGGCAGCTGGCCATCTGCTGCGTCATCGCCGTGTACTACGCCGCGATCCTGGCCTGGGCCGGGTCCTACACGATCTTCTCCTTCACCAAGGCCTGGGGCGATGACCCCGAGGGCTTCCTGATGGGCCAGTACCTCCAGGTCGCCGAGACCGTCGCCCCGAGCTTCGACTTCGTGCCCCAGGTGCTCATCGGCATGATCCTCGTGTGGGGCGTGCTGATCGTCGTGATGTCGCTGGGCGTGCAGAAGGGCATCGGCCGCTTCAACGTGATCTTCCTGCCGCTGCTGATCGTCATGTTCGTCGTCATGGTGGTCATCTCGCTGACCCTGGACGGGGCGGGCATGGGCCTGGACGCCCTGTTCACCCCGGACTGGTCGGCGCTGTCCAACCCGTCGGTGTGGATGGCCGCCTACGGCCAGATCTTCTTCTCGCTGTCCGTGGGCTTCGGGATCATGGTCACCTACGCCTCCTACCTCAAGCCCAAGACCGATCTCACCAGCTCCGCGCTGGTGGTCGGCTTCGCGAACTCGAGCTTCGAGATCCTCGCGGGCATCGGCGTCTTCGCCGCCCTGGGCTTCATGGCCAGCGCGTCCGGAGTCGCCGTCGGCGATGTCGCGACCAACGGCATCGGCCTGGCCTTCATCGCCTTCCCCACGATCATCTCGGAGGCGCCCGCCGGCACCCTGATCGGCGTCCTGTTCTTCGGGGCCCTGACCTTCGCCGGGTTCACCTCGCTGATCTCGATCGTGGAGGTCATCATCGCGGGCTTCCAGGACAAGCTGGGCCTGACCCGCGTGCCGGCCGTCCTGGTGGTCACCGTCCCGCTGGCGATCGTCTCCCTTGCGCTGTTGCCCACGACCACGGGCCTGAGCCTGCTGGACGTCGCCGACGCCTTCGTGAACAACTACGGCATCATGCTCGTGGCCCTGGTGGCGGTCGTGCTGCTCACTTCCGGGCTGACGGCACTGCCGGTGCTGCGCGATCACCTCAACTCGGTGTCCACCTTCAAGCTCGGGCGCACCTGGATGCTGCTGGTCGGCGGCCTGGGCGTCGTCGTGCTGGGCTACTCCCTGATCGGCCAGCTGTCCGTGACCCTGTCCGAGGGCTACGGGGGATACCCGAGCTGGTATGTGGGCGTGTTCGGCTGGGGCATGGCGCTGGCGCTGCCGGTGCTGTCCTGGCTGATGACCCGCATCCCCTGGTCCGAGCGCTCGCGCGCCTCCCAGCAGTCCCCGGCCCCGGCCATCCTGGACTCCGTGCTGGATCGGCGCCTGCTCGGGACCTCCGGGCACTCACCGCTGCAGGACGGCCCCCGCAGCCCCTGGGCACAGGGCTCCGAGCCCGGCGTCCGCACCGAGATTCCCGCTGAGAACGAGGAGAACGTCCGATGAGCACCACCGCCGTGGTCATGATGATCGTCGCCATGGTGACGGTCTGGGGCGGCCTGCTCGCCTCGCTGCTGCACCTGCGCAACTCCCCGGAGGAGCAGGACGACTGAGACCGGCAACCGCTCCGTGCGGGCTCCGGTGAACCGCAGAGGCCCCTGCCTCCGCTGCCTGACGGGCAGCCGGAGGCAGGGGCCTCTTGCTCGGGGCGACTCGTCGTCTCTGTCCCGGGGCCGTGCTCCGCGCGGTGGCCGGCTCAGCCGAGGGGGCGAGCCTCGACGGGCTCGGCTGCGCGGTCGCGGCGGCGGCGACGCCCGGCGAGGACCGCGTCGGCGATCATCAACACGACGGCGGCCCAGACGACGAAGAACCCGGCCCAGCGCTCCGGCGGCATGGCCTCGTGCAGGATGACCACCGCCACGATGAACTGCAGGATCGGGGCGATGTACTGCAGCATGCCCACTGTGGACAGCGGGAGGTTGGAGGCCGCGAGCCCGAACAGCAGCAGCGGGCCCACGGTGATCACGCCCGTGCCGATCATGAGGGCCGTGTTGGCCGGGCCGGCGGTGCCGAAGACCAGCGCATCGCGGCTGATCAGCAGCCCCACGATGATCGAGGACGGGATCAGCAGGACGAGCGTCTCGACCGACAGGGTCACCAGGGCGGGCCAGCTGCTGCCGACCATGGACTTCACGAGCCCGTAGAAGCCGAAGGTGAAGGCCAGCCCGAGCGACATCCAGGGCACCTGGCCGTAGAAGACCGACATGACCAGCACAGCGGTCGCCCCCAGGATCAGGGCGCCCCACTGGAGGGTCCGCAGCCGCTCACGCAGCACCAGGACGCCCAGCAGGATCGAGACCAGAGGATTGATGAAGTACCCCAGCGAAGCCTCGAGCGTGTGCCCGGAGGTCGTGGCGATCGTGTAGAGCGTCCAGTTCATCCCCACGAGCACGGCGGCCAGCGCGAGGAGGCCGAGCACTCGCGGCTGGGACAGCGCCGCCGCGAAGCGGCCGAACTGCCGGAAGACCCCGAGCATGATCATGCACAGCACCAGCGCGAACCCGATGCGCATGGAGACGATCTCCCAGGGGCCGGCAGGCGCCAGCGCCACGAAGTACAGCGGGAGCACGCCCCAGAAGGTGTAGGCGGCGATGCCCTGTGCCAGCCCCGCGCGGGGGCTGCGCACATGGCGGACGTCGACGACCTCCGGGGCCGGACCGGAGGTCGGGGCCGGGTCCGGCGTCAGACTCACCGTCCGAAGAAGCGGCTCAGGAAGCCCCTCTTGCGCGGCTGGTCGTCCTCGGCCGGGCGGGTCCGCTCGGCGGCCTGGTCGTCGACGGCTACGTCCTGCGGGTCCTCGACCGGGGCGACGGTGCGCTCGGAGTCCTGGCGGCGCAGGTCCTCGGCATCGATGCGCTCGACGGTCTCGGCCTCCCGAGCCTCCGGGCGGTCCTGCTCGGCAGGGGCCGCCGCAGCCTCCTCGGAAGAGCGCTCGTCGTCGTGGGAGTCCTCGTCCGAGGTCTCCGCCACGTCCGGGGTCTCGGCCACGGGCACCGTGGAGGTCGTGACCTCGCCGGGAGCCACGTCGCGGCGCGGATCCTGGTCGTAGGGGAGGTCGTCCTCGGCGGCAGCACCGCCGTAGGTGACGGTCGGCTCGTCCTCGCGCGGCTGCTCCGGCTCGTCGTGGGAGATCTCGTAGGCGGGCTCGTCGTCCTGGATCTCGGGCTGCTCGGAGGCCGGCACGGGGGCCTCGAGCTCCTCGCGGGAGAGCTGGTCGGGAAGCGGGGTCTGCTCGGCATCGGCGGCGGGAGCCGCCGGCTCCTGCTCGGCGCGCTCCTGGGCTGCGGTGGCCTCCCGGCGAGCCTGCTCGTCGGCCTGGCGGGCGGCGCGATCGCGCTCGGCCTCCGCAGCGGCCAGACGCAGCGCATCGTCGCGATCGGCGCGCAGGGCCTCGCGGCGGGAGACGGCCTCCTCCTCGAGGACGCTGAGCTCCTGCTCCCCGACCAGGGGATCGGCGGACTCGGCGGCGTCGATCTTCCGGTCCTCGAACCACAGCCGCTGGGCGCCGGAGCGGGTCGTGATGACGCAGGTGGTCTCGCCGTCCCAGTCGATGTGGGCGCCGCGCAGGCGGATGTAGGAGTCCACTGCGCGGCAGTGGTCCTCGGCGGTGCCGGTCTGCAGCGCCTCGGCGATCACGCGCATCATCGTCTCGACGTCCAGCGCGGGCAGCTCGAGCTCGGGGCCCTCGAGCAGCAGCCACGCGGTGACCTGGCCGCCCACGCCGGCGGGGTAGTGGGCCCAGATCCCCGTGACGGACTTCGCGGCCAGGGCAAGGCGACGAGCCAGCCCGTCCTCGCGGGGGATCTCATCGGCGATCAGCTCCTCGACATCGCTGCGCGAGCCGGCCTGGCGGGCCTGCACCGAGGCGGCGACGACCTCCGGAGGGAAGTGCCCGAGCTCCTGCCAGGCCCAGATCCACGAGCCGCGGCTGGTGGAGTCGGTGCCCAGCAGGTGGGGCCGCAGCGTGACCGGCGGGTCGGACTGCAGGGTGAACGAGGCTGCCGAGAAGTCGACGTCCCACTCGACGCCCTGGCTCAGTTCGGCCAGGCGGGCCTGGTGCTCGGTCGAGATGAAGACCGAATCGTCGATCAGCTGCTGCAGTGATGTCGTCATGGGCCCCAGGCTAGCAAGGCAGAGCGCGCCCGGGCGGTGGCAGGACCTGGATAGGGTTGAGCCATGACGCAGGATCCCGCCCCCGCCCCCGTTCCCGAGCCCTCCGGCCGTCGCCGTCCGGGCAGCCACGGCGCCGAGCAGCGCACCGACGCCCAGACCGCCGAGCTGCTGCAGCAGCAGCTGCGCACGATCGGGCAGTGGGTGCTCAGCGTCGTGAACGCCCGGCCCGGCTGGCAGCGGATGATCCTCGATCTCAAGCCGCAGGACGGCCGCGTGTGGCTGCGGATCTCGGAGGAGCGCGATGGCCGGGTCCAGCCCGGCACCGTGGGCCCCCTCAATGCGGCGAGCCCCGTGCTGCGCAGCATCGAGCGGCTGCAGTCGCTGAGCTACCGTCCCGGACGCGGCACCTGGTTCGCGACCAGCGTGATCGTGATCGCCGAGGGCTGGCCGGAGCCCGAGCACCGCTTCACGGCCCACCACGTCTACGACGAGCGCCCGGAGGTCCTCGGGGAGGAGGGCCCGTACGGGCTCGAGGACGCCCTCGCGCACCTCGAGCGCTTCCCGCGCACGGAGGACCGGGTCCCGTCGTGGCTGGCCGAGATGGCCGCGCAGGCGGACGTGAGCATCCCCGTGCTGGCCCCGGAGGACGTCGCCTCCGCGGTGGACGGGTCCACCGTCAATCCGCTGCTGCGCGAAGCCGTGCTCGGCTTCGCCGCCGCCCCTTCGGAGGAGGCGATGATCGAGGTCCTCCGCCAGGCCATGCAGGGGACCGTGGTGCTCGATGCCAGCGGCTCCGACCTGGTGCCCGATGCGGAGGGAGCCCAGCCCGGTCCCGAGTCGACGATCCGGCTGCAGAGCCTGCGCGATCAGGACGGCGCGGTGGGCCTGGCAGTGTTCACCTCGGAGGAGGAGGCCCGGGAGGCCTTCCGGCGGTTCTCGGGCCAGGAGGCCGGCGAGCCCACGCTGCTGCGCCAGCCGACGCTCGTGCCGCTGCAGATCCTGATGCAGGACGAGCAGTACGACCACCTGGTGGTCGATCCTGGGAAGGCCTCCTGCCGCATCCCGCGTCGGCAGATCCAGTGGGCCCTGTCCTCGCCGCACAACGACGTCGTCAAGGGCGGTCTGGTCTCCGGCAGCATCCCGCAGATCCTCGGCGGCATGGTCGGGCGGGAGTCCAGGCTGCTCGTGGCCACCGAGCCCCCGCAGGACGGCTCCGTCCCGCCGCCGGTCTTCGCCTCGAACGACGACGGCACCGCGGACACGCTCTACGTCTTCACCTCCGTGGCCGAGGTCGCGGCCCTGGACCGCAGCCTCGAGTCCCGTGCGGCCTCCGGACGCGATGTCCTGCGCATGGCCCTGGACTCGGGGGCGCGGCGCATCCGGCTCAACGCCAGGGCGCCCATGGCCGTGTTCGAGATGGACGAGATCTTCCGCCTGCTGGCCTCGCTCGAGGAGTCCGAGGACCAGCAGCGCCGCGCGGCGGAGGCGGACGACGAGGACTTCGAAGCCGAGTCGGAGGACCCGGGCGCCATACCGGGCAGCCAGCCGTTCTCGCCTGACCTCCGCTGAGGGGGCGCCCGGGCGGCGCCTCCGCGCGGCATCCGTCCTGCTGCGCTGGAGCTCGTGGCCGCAGGGCAGCGGGATGGAAGCAGGCCCCCTCGACCGGATGGTCGAGGGGGCCTGTCGCTCATCGGCCGCGCAGCGGCCGGAGGCGGATCAGCGGATCACACGTACTTGGCGTCGGCGCCGCGGTTGGCGGCCTCCGCCTCGCGCACGCGCTTGCCCAGCTCGGGGTGCACGTTCTCCCAGTACTGGAAGGCGCGCTCCTTGATCGTCTCGTCCTGGACGTCGCCCACGTGCCCGGCGATGTTGTCCACCAGGATCTGCTGCTCCTCGGCGTCCATGACCTCCGAGTACAGCTTGCCGGGCTGCGAGAAGTCGTCGTCCTCGGCGCGCAGGGTCGCGGCGGCGCGCACCATCTCGCCGTCCGTCTCCCAGCGCATCTCGTCGGCCGGCTTGACGCCCTGGCCGGCGACGGGGCCGCCGGCGGTGTTGGGCGCGTAGACCGGCTGGGTCGGGGCCTTGAAGGTGTAGCGCATGGGGCCGTCGTGCGAGTACGAGTTGTTCTCGGCGTAGTGCGGGTAGTTCACCGGCAGCTCCGCGAAGTTCGCCCCGATGCGGTGACGGTGCGTGTCCGGGTAGGAGAACACGCGGGTCATGAGCATCTTGTCCGGGGAGATCTCGTGGCCGGGCACGGTGTTGCCCGGGGAGAAGGCCGCCTGCTCGATCTGGGCGAAGTAGTTCAGCGGGTTCTGGTTCAGCACGAACCGGCCGATCTTCTTCCGCGGGTAGTCCTTGTGCGAGAGCGTCTTGGTGACGTCGAACGGGTTGACCTTGTAGGTCTTGCCGTCCTCGTAGGGCATGATCTGCACCTCGACCGACCAGGCCGGGAAGTCGCCCTTCTCGATGGAGTCGTAGAGGTCGCGGCGGTGGGCGTCGGCGTCCTGGCCGGCGATGTGCGCGGCCTCCTCGCCGGTGAGCCCCTCGACGCCCTGCTCGGAGATGAAGTGGTACTTCACCCAGAAGCGCTCGCCGGCCTCATTGACCCACTGGTAGGTGTGCGAGCCGTAGCCGTTCATGTGGCGCCAGTTCTTGGGGATGCCGCGCGAGCCCATGAGGTAGGTGACCTGGTGGGCCGACTCCGGGGACTGGGTCCAGAAGTCCCACTGCATGGTGTTGTCGCGCAGGCCCGAGCCGGGGAGGCGCTTCTGCGAGTGGATGAAGTCCGGGAACTTGATGCCGTCGCGGATGAAGAAGATCGGGGTGTTGTTGCCCACGATGTCGAGGTTGCCCTCGGTGGTGTAGAACTTCAGCGCGAAGCCGCGGGGATCGCGCCAGGTATCGGGCGAGCCCTGCTCGCCGGCGACCGTGGAGAAGCGGGCCAGCATGGGCGTCTTGGTGCCCTTCTGGAAGACCGCCGCACGGGTGTACTCCGAGACGTCCTCGGTGATCTCGAGCTCGCCGAAGGCGCCGCCGCCCTTGGCGTGCACCACGCGCTCGGGGACGCGCTCGCGGTCGAAGGCCGCCAGCTTCTCCACGACGTAGGTGTCGTGCAGGGCGATGACGCCGTCGGGGCCGCCGCTCGTCAGCGAGTGGGCGTCCGACTGGACGGGCTTGCCCAGCTGATCGGTCGTGAACTCGCCGGTGGGGCGCAGTCCGTCTTCGTAGATGTTCTTCTCGGCCACGGTGTTCCTCCTGTGAGGTGATCTTGCGATGGTCGTCGATCCGGGCGCCGCGCTTGACGCGCCGCCCCTGCGACGGCCCGGGTCAGCCAGCAGCAGCGACCGCTCCGGGGGTCTGTGGGGCGGCTTCCGCTGCTGCGGCGGCCTCGGCCGCACGACAGCTGCGGCAGATGCCGCGGTAGAGGACGTCGGCGGAGAGCAGCTGCATGCCGAGGTCATCCGAGGGTCTCAGGCACGGCGCGGCGCCGACCGCGCAGTCGACGTCCTCCACCTGCCCGCAGCGCACGCAGTAGGCGTGATGGTGGTTGTCGCCGGTGCGGGTCTCGTAGAGGGCGGGTCGGCCCGGGGGCTCGAACTTGCGCAGCATCTCCAGGCTCGTCAGGTCCGTCAGCACGACGTACACCGACTGAGTGCTGATGCTGGGCAGCTGACCCCGCACGAGCTCGGCGATCTGCTCGGCCGAGCTGTGGGGGTGGTCCTGGACTGCGGCCAGGACGGCCAGGCGCTGACGGGTGACCCGGCGCCCCTGGGCTCGCAGCTGTGCGCTCCAGTCCTCGCTGGTCACGACGCGGCCCTCGTGCGGCGGGTACCCGTGGGTCTCCGTCTCGAGTGCTGATGTCCTCATGGTCCCGAGTGTAGCGATAATTCTGAGAAACTCACAAGAACGGCATGTCCTGCATCACTCGTCTCGGGGAGGCGACGACGCTGATCTGCGGTGATGCGAACGCATATGTCTCTTGCGGCGCCGTCATCCGACTGGCCCCGCGCGTCGGCCTTGCCTATCCTCAGGTGCAGATCGCCGCGTCCCCTCCGGGAGGGCCTGATGCGGTTCGGCGGCCTCGACGCGAGCGCCCGCACACGGGGGCGGACTGCGCCTCCTGGCGGATGCATCCGTTTGACGAACAGGGCTGAAGAAGCCGCCTCCCACGTCCGAGCACCGAATGCGCCCCATGAACCCCCATCACGAGAATCCTGCGGACAGCGAGCCGGAGGCGACGAGCCACGAGCCCGCCTCCGGGCACGAGCCGCGCCCTCAGGACGGGGCGGAGGCCGGCCCGGGCCCGCAGACGCCTTGGTCCGCTGCCGACGATGCCGGTGCGGCCGCCGCACCGATCGCCCCCGCAGACCTCGAGTCCCCGCAGGAGGAGTCCGCGGCCCCCGAGGATGAGGCGATCGCCGATGAGGCGCTGCTGGATTCGGCTCGCGCCGGCGACGAGAGCTCGTACGCCGCGCTCTACGAGCGGCACCGCTCGACCGCGCTGAACGTCGCGCGCATGCACACCCGCAATGTGCACGACGCCGAGGACCTGGTCTCCGAGGCCTTCGCCCGCATCCTCAGCGTCCTGCGCCGCGGCGGCGGCCCCCGCAAGTACATGCGCAGCTACCTGGTCACCACCATCGGCCGTCTGGCGGTCGACCACGGCATGGCGGCCGGCCGCGTGCGCCCCTCGGAGGACGAGGCCGAGCTGGATCGACCCGAGGAGTTCGACGACGTCGTCGTGCGACAGTGCGAGGCCGCCGTGGTGGCCACGGCCTACGGCTCGCTGCCCGAGCGCTGGCAGGCCGTGCTGTGGCACACCGAGATCGAGGGCATGAAGCCCGCGGCGGTGGCCGAGGAGCTGCAGATCAGCCCCAACGCCGTCTCTGCCCTGGCCAAGCGGGCCCGGCAGGGCCTGCAGAGCGCCTACCTGCAGGCGCAGGTCTCGGCCGAGGCCACCGACGCCTGCCCGGAGTACGCCGGCGAGCTGGGCGCGTTCGCCGCAGGGACCCTGGCCTCCCGGCGCCGCGCCAAGCTGCAGCAGCACCTCGACGCCTGCCCGCGCTGCACCGCCGAGTACCTCCAGCTCGAGGACGTCGGCGTGGGTCTGCGCGTCTGGATCCTCCCGGTGCTGGCGGCGCTGCCGCTGTGGGGCACCGAGTCCAAGGTGCTCACCGCGATCCTCGCCTCCGGCACGGGCAGTGCGCTCGCCGCAGGGGCCGGCGGGAGCTCCGCCGGGGGATCTGCGGAGGTATCGGGCGGTTCCGGCCAGGCCCCCGCAGACCCTTCAATGCTGACTCCGGCACCCGCCGACGGCGCAGTCGCCGCAGGCTCCGCGACAGCCGCAGGCTCAGCGGGCGGCGGCTCCGCCGGTGGGGCAGGCTCGGCGAGCGAGGGCGGCAAGCTCGGCATGGGTGCGGACGTGGCCGGCGGCATCGGGTTGAAGGTCGCGGTCGGCGTGGTCGCTGCGGCGGCTGCGGTCTCGCTCGTCGGCCTGGGCGTGTCCACGCTCGTCCGCCATGACGACGGCGGCGCCAGCGCCATCGGGGGACTGCCCTTCCCCGCGGGCGAGGGCGAGGTCGACAGCAGCGACGAGCAGAGCGGCGACGGCGAGGGTGACGGCGACGGCCGTGGCGGCGATGACGGCGCGGACTCGGGCGGCTCCCTGTTCGGGGACGCTGCCGGCGATGCCGGCGCTGACTCGGCGCCCGGCGGCGGAACCTCCTCGGCGGATCCGGCCGATGCGTCGGACAGCGCCGACCGGCTCGCGGCCTTCGGTCCGGCCGACCAGGCCGATGACCAGAGCGCTGGCAACGGCGCGGACTCCGGCAGCGAGGCCTCGGCCGAGGACAGTCGGGCAGGAAACGGGGCGGACTCCGGCGCCGCCGGCGACGCCGCTGCCGGCGGTGCTGATGACGGAGCCGATCGGCCCGCGAGCGGCGGCGGCTCCGGCAGCGGTGCCTCCGGCAGCGACGGCGGGGTGTCGGGCGGTACGGGGGGCGAAGGCGCCCCCGGCGGCTCGAGCAGCGGAGAGGCCTCCGGCAGCGGCAGCTCCAGCGGCGATCCCGGTTCGAGCGGCACGACCGATCCGGCTCCGCAGCCCGCTCCCACCGGCGAGCCCGCACCGGAGCCGGAGTCCACCCCCGAGCAGACCACGGATCCCACCGAGCCGGGGGACCGGGAGAGCCCTCCGACCACCGACGACTCGACCGATCAGGCCACGGACGCGGAGTCTGCGGACTCCGGCCAGTCGGACACGGACGGCACGACTCCGGGCAGCGGCAGCTCCAGCGGCGATCCCGGTTCGAGCGGCACGACCGATCCGGCTCCGCAGCCCACTGCCACCGGCGAGTCCGCATCGGAGCCGGAGCCCACCCCCGAGCAGACCACGGAGCCCCCCGAGCCGGGGGACGGGGAGAGCCCTCCGACCACCGACGACTCGACCGATTCCACCGACCAGTCGGACACGGGCGAGGAGTCTGCGGACTCCGACCAGCCGGCCACGGGCGGGGAGTCTGCGGACCCCGACCAGCCGGACACGGACGGCACGACTCCGGGCAGCGGCAGCACGGACCCGAACCAGCCGCCGACCGAGGTGGCCGGCGGCACCTGGGTGTGGGTCCCGCGCAGCGAGTGGTTGTGGCTGTGGCAGGTCCTGTGGCCCGGCGTGGCCGGATACTGGGAACTGTCTGCGGAAACGGTGGCCTAGGGAACATCCCCACGGAGCCTGCCGGTTCAGACCGGTGAACGAGGGATCGCTCGCATCGCCCGGCAGCTGCCGGCCCGAGGGGCCGCAGGCAGCTTCCGCGCGCCGAGTGCGGCGTGACCGACCCGACGTACGAGAGGAAGAGGCCTCGCATGCACCGACATTTCAACGGGCTGAAGACCGCAGCGCTGCTCGGGGGGATGTGGGGCCTGCTCGTGCTGATCGGGTACGGCATCTCGCTGAGCACGGGCAGCTCGATCTTCATCCTCCTCTTCGCGCTGATCGGGCTGGCTTCCACGGCCTACAGCTACTGGAACAGCGACAAGCTCGCGCTGCGCTCCATGCACGCCGTCGAGGTCAGCGAGCAGCAGGCGCCCTGGCTGTACGCCACGGTGCGCGAGCTCTCCGATCGCGCCGGACAGCCCATGCCCCGGCTCTACGTCTCGCCCACCTCGAGTCCCAACGCCTTCGCCACCGGCCGCGACCCCAAGAACTCCGCGGTGTGCGTCACGGAGGGGATCCTGCAGCTGCTCAGCGAGCGCGAGCTGCGCGGCGTGCTGGGCCACGAGCTTCAGCACGTCTACAACCGGGACATCCTCACCTCGTCCGTGGCTGCGGCGATCGCGGGCATCATCACCTCGATCGCGCAGTTCCTGCAGTTCACCGCGATCTTCGGCGGGCGCGGGGGCGACGAGAGGGGCAACCCGCTGGCGGCCCTGGCCGTCGCCTTCCTGGCCCCGGTGGCCGCCTCGGTCATCCAGATGGCGATCTCGCGCACCCGGGAGTTCGACGCCGACGAGGACGGCGCCCGGCTGACGGGCGATCCGCTGGCCCTGGCCAATGCGCTGAACAAGATCGAGAACGGAGTCAACGCCAGGCCGCTGCCGGCCGATGACCAGAGGGTGGTCAACACGTCGTCCATGATGATCGCGAACCCGTTCCGCGGCGGCGGACTCTCCCGGATGTTCAGCACGCACCCGCCCACGGCCCAGCGCATCGAGCGCCTGCAGGCCATGCTCCACGAGGGCTGAGCCGACACGACGAAGGGGCGCCGTCGCAGCCGAGATGCTGCGACGGCGCCCCTTCGTCGTTCGCCAGGGGGCGGCGGTGGGGGACTATCAGCGGAAGTTGATGAACTGCAGGTCGACGTCCAGGTCCTTGCCCTTGAGCAGCGCGATGGTCTCCTGGAGGTCGTCGCGGGACTTGGACGAGACGCGCAGCTCGTCGCCCTGGATCGTGGCCTTGACGCCCTTGGGGCCCTCATCGCGCACGATCTTGGTGATCTTCTTGGCGTCGTCCTGGGCGATGCCCTCCTTGATGGTGGACTCGATCCGGTACTCCTTGCCCGAGGCGAAGGGCTCGCCGGAGTCCAAGGACTTCAGGGAGATGCCGCGCTTGGCCAGCTTGGACTGGAAGACGTCCAGCACGGCCTTGGCCCGCTCCTCGGAGTTGGCCTTGATGAGGATCTTCTCGCCGGAGAAGTCGATCTCTGCGCCCACGCCGCGGAAGTCGTAGCGCTGGGCGACCTCCTTCTGCGCCTGGTTCATCGCGTTGGAGACCTCCTGCTTGTCGACCTTGCTCACGACATCGAAGGTGGAATCGCTGGCCATGGTGCTCCTCCTGGGGCTCTTCAGGGTCATCGACGGGGTCGTCGGACGCATTGCTCGGCAACAAGTCGCAGCAGTTGCCTGGAAATTCCGGTCGACGACGGGGCCGTCGCCCGCGTGATCACGGGCCTCTGGGCTCCAGTCTAGGGAGTCGTGATGAATCCGTGATGCTCTCCACCGGGTTCGCACAGGTGAACGGCCGAGCATGGAGGCATGAATCTGATCGACAGCCCCTCGAGTCGCAGCGCCGCGATCGCGAGCTCACGCCTCGGCGGAAGCACCGCTGGCTCCGACCCCCGCCTGGAAGGGGTGGCGGAGGAGCTGGCTCAGGCCGTCTCGCGCGGAGACGTCTCCCGCGAGCAGGCCGATGCCTTTCTCGGCCGCCTGTCCGCCCGCGTCTCAGCGCCCTAGGCCGGCGAGCTCTGACGGAGCGGGCGAGCACTGGCCTCGTGCCGGGATTTGGCCGCAGGCCGGTGCTTCGCTAAAGTAGCGGTGCTCCCGCACAGGGAGCATCTCCGGCATCGGCTCGTCCGGTGCGGTCGCGGCAGATTACCCGAGCGGCCAAAGGGGGCTGACTGTAAATCAGCTGGCACTGCCTACGGGGGTTCGAATCCCTCATCTGCCACACGCGTCCTGCTGTGCAGGACCAGGAAGGCGCCCCGGACCACACGGTCCGGGGCGCCTTCTCGCATCTGCGGCTCCGGGCGCCCCGGCAGGTCCCTCGTCGGCCCTCGCGGGAAGGGGTGTGTCCACCGACGGCGAACCGCCGCTGACGCGCGAGGCCGCGGTCCGTAGGGTGGCGGCCATGGCTACCGTTGAGATCACGCAGGAGAACCTGCAGGAGACCCTCACCCAGAACGACATCGTCCTGCTGGACTGGTGGGCGGACTGGTGCGGGCCCTGCAAGCAGTTCGCACCCACCTTCGAGGCGTCCTCGGAGAAGCACCAGGACGTCGTGCACGGCAAGATCGACACCGAGGACCAGCAGATGCTGGCCGCCTCCGCCCAGATCAGCTCGATCCCCACCCTGATGGCCTTCCGCGAGGGCGTGCTCGTCTTCTCGCAGGCCGGCGTGCTGCCCGAGTCCGGGCTGGACCAGGTCGTCGAGGCCGTGAAGGGCCTGGACATGGAGGAGGTCCACAAGCAGGTCGCCGAGCAGCAGGCCGCTGCGGAGTCCGGCGACGACCAGCAGAGCTGAGTCCACCCGCCAGGCACCGACACCCCAGCGCAAGGGCGTCTCCCCCGAAGGGAGGCGCCCTTCGCCGTGTCCAGGCCGGATGGCCTCGACCGGCGCGCAGGCAGCTCCGGAGACCGCCCTGCAGCGCCTGGAGTCAGTGCTCGCGGTGGTCCTCGGGGGACAGCCGCGGCCCCATGCGCTGGGCCCGCCACTGCGAGGCGTGCAGCAGCCGCACGACGCGCTGACGGTGCCCGCGCCAGGGTTCGAGCAGCTCGAGCATGCGGGCGTCGTCGCCCCGGCAACCGTCGAAGAACTCGGTGACGTGATGCGCCAGGTGGTAGTCGGCCACGCTGACGCGATCGGGATCGCCGTGCGTGACCTGAAGGGTCTCGGCGACGGTCCACGGGCCCACGCCGGGCAGGGATCTCAGCGCGCGCTCAAGATCCTCATCCAGCGGGCGGCGGTTCCAGCGGGCCAGCGCACCGGCCCGGGCGGCGATGAGAGCCATGGTCCGCGAGCGGGCGGGATCGACCCCTGCTCGGTGCCAGGCCCAGGACGGGATCGCCCGCACCTGCTGCGGGGTCGGTGCGACCGCCATGCCGCGCGGTGCGGGACCCGGGGCTGCGTCCCCATGGGCGCGGGCCAGCCAGCGCTGCTCGCGGATGGCCTCGTGCCCGGTGACGCGCTGCTCGAGCACCGCGGCGCACAGAGCCTCGAAGAGCCGCCCGGTGGAGATCAGGCGCATCCCCGGGCTGTGATGCCGGGCCTGACGCAGGGAACTCGGCAGGGCGTCCCAGTCGGGGGAGTCCTCGAACGCGGACCAGTCGTCGCGGGCCCCGCACCACAGGGGAGCCTCGTCCAGGAAGCCCCGCGCTCCGGGGCCCCAGGCGTCGACGAGGATGTCCCGGCGCAGGAGGTCGCCGTCCCCGGCGCGGGTGAAGCGCGCGGTGAGCGGGGCGCCGTCGACCCGGGCGGTGATCCAGGCCTGCTGCGGGGAGGGGACCTGCGCGGTCGTGTGCTGCGCCCCGCGCGCCAGCGTCCCCAGCGACTGCGCCAGGTCCACCGGCCCCGGCGGGCTCCAGCGCCGACGATGTTCGCCGGCCTGCGCTGTCCCGTCCTGGACCGCGCCGCGAGGGCGAGCGGGGGTGCTGCGTGCGAGACCGGCGGACATGGCGCTGATCGTGGCACAGCGGGGCGACAGCACAGCCGCGGCGGTGCGGCCGCCCGAGTGTCTCTGCTCACGATGGCCTGCATCCCCGGTCGAGCAGCGGAGGCGTGGGTTAGGGTGGATCGACCCTTCCGGTCACATCCCTGGATCTGTCTGTCGTGCACCGACGTCTTCTCGTCGGTGATCGGCGGCCGCCTCAGGCCGCTGGAATCCCGTCGCCTCCACCGTCGAGCCTCGGCTCGCACCGCGCTTCGAACCGCGCGGACCCAGCGACGCAGGACGCCTTCTGCACTCGGGGAGCACCGGAGCCATGTGCAGCCACTTCAGACGACCGCTCCTCCAGCGGCGCCTCGTCGTGCGCTCGATCCCGTGAGGAGCTCGGATGAGCGAGAACGCCCCCGACCAGAACACCCAGGACACCACCCCCACCTTCGCCGAGCTCGGCATCGACGCCCGCGTGCTCGCAGCGCTCGAGGCCATCGGCTACGAGAAGCCCTCGCCCATCCAGGAGGCGACCATCCCGGTCCTGCTGGAGGGCCGCGACGTCGTCGGCATGGCGCAGACGGGCACCGGCAAGACCGCGGCCTTCGCGGTCCCGGCCCTGTCGCGCCTGGCCGAGCTGGCCGATCTCAACGGCCCGTCGACCTCCACGCAGGTCCTGGTGCTGGCCCCCACCCGCGAACTGGCGCTGCAGGTCGGCGAGGCCTTCGCCTCCTACGCCGTCCAGCTCGAGGACTTCACCGTCCTGCCGGTCTACGGCGGCTCCTCCTACGGTCCGCAGCTGGCCGGGCTGCGCCGCGGCGCCCAGGTGGTCGTCGGCACGCCGGGCCGCGTGATCGATCACCTCAAGCGCGGCTCCCTGAAGCTCGACGACCTCCAGTACCTCGTGCTCGACGAGGCCGACGAGATGCTGCGCATGGGCTTCGCCGAGGACGTCGAGACGATCCTGTCGCAGACCCCCGAGGACAAGCAGGTCGCCCTGTTCTCCGCGACCATGCCCCCGGCGATCCGCAAGATCGCCCAGCGCTACCTGCGCAACCCGCAGGAGATCTCGGTCAAGGCCAAGACCTCCACCGCCACGAACATCCGCCAGCGCTACCTGCAGGTCATGGGCGCCCACAAGCTCGAGGCCATGACGCGCCTGCTCGAGGTCGAGGAGCACGACGGCATCATCGTCTTCGTGCGCACCAAGGCCGCGACCGAGGAGGTCGCCGAGAAGCTGCGCGCCCGCGGCCATGCCGCCACCGCGATCAACGGCGACATCCCGCAGCAGGCCCGCGAGAAGTCCGTGGAGCAGCTGCGCAGCGGCAAGATCGACATCCTGGTCGCCACCGACGTCGCCGCCCGCGGACTGGACGTGGAGCGCATCTCCCTGGTCGTGAACTACGACATCCCGCACGACACCGAGTCCTACGTCCACCGCATCGGCCGCACCGGCCGCGCGGGCCGCTCGGGCGATGCGATCCTGTTCATGACCCCGCGCGAGAAGTACCTGCTGCGCGCGATCGAGAAGACCACGCGCCAGCCGGTCGAGCAGATGCCCATGCCCTCGGTCGAGGACGTGAACCGCACTCGCGTCGATCAGTTCGGGCAGTCGATCACGGACACGATCGAGACCCAGGATCTCTCGGCCTTCCGCGAGATGGTCACCGCCTACGTCGAGGACCACGACGTCGACCCGCTCGAGGTCGCCGCGGCCCTGGCCGTGATCTCGCAGGGCGACCAGCCCTTCTTCGCCCAGGAGCTGCCCGAGCCCAAGCGCAAGGAGCGCGATCGCGGCGAGCGCTCGGAGCGCGGCGGACGCACCCCGCGCTCCGAGGAGGGCAAGGCGACGTACTGGATGGCCGTGGGCCACAAGCACCGTGCGCTTCCGGGCTCGATCGTCGGCGCCCTGACCAACGAGGGCGGGCTCAAGGGCTCGGACATCGGCGCGATCGAGATCAAGCCGTCGTTCACCCTGATCGGGCTGCCGGACGATCTCTCCCGCGCAGACCTGGACCGCCTGGGCGCCATCGAGATCAACGGCCAGCGCCTGGACATCCGCCAGGACCGCGGCCCCAAGTCCAGCGGCGCGCGCAGCGACCGCGGCGATCGCGGCGGCTACCGCGGCGACGACCGCCGCGGAGGCCGCTCGGCCCGTCCCGAGCACAGCGGCGGCCACAAGAAGTTCACGGGCGGCCGGAAGGGCTCGCAGCGCCACGGATCGCGCTGATCGTAGAAGGCGGGCCTGCGTATCGTGTGAGTCATGACAGCAGAGCCCGCCGCCGCCCGGGGCGGCGCTGTGCTCCGGCAGCTGACGTCGGTGCGTGGACGGGCCCTCGTGGTGGTCGTGACCATCACCGCTCTGACGGTGCTGGCGATCGGCGCGGCCACGCACTGGGTCCGCTACGGCCAGCTCGAGGCCTCGGTGGCCCAGGGCACCGAGCAGGAGGCCGGGGAGCTGCAGCGGCTGCTCGATCGCGGCCCCGCCTCGGCGGAGGCCGATGCCATGGCCGGCCCGCCTGCCGAGACGGCACCGGAGGACGCCTTCGACAGCCGGTTCGACAGCGTCGAGCACCTGCTGTGGACGTTCATGTCCACCTCCGTGCCGGCCCCTGACGAGGTCATCGTGGGGCTGGTCGACGGCGAGGTCCGCTACACCTACGACGGCCCGGCCGGCGAGGGCCTGAGCCACGACGTGATCGAGGAGGTCGTGAGCGAGCACGGCCAGCCGGACCGCACGGTCCACACCATCGGACAGCACGACGGCCGCGACATCGGCTTCGGGCTGATCCACGTGGACATCGACGGCGATGCGTCCGAGGGCTACCTGGTCGTGGCCACGGACATCACGCAGGGCCGCCAGGAAATCCTGGACTCATGGTGGCGCTACGTCATGATCTCCCTGCTGTTCCTGGTCGCCGCCTCAGCGGTGGCCTACTACCTGATCGGGCGCGTCACCGCACCGATCTCGAGGCTGCGCGAGGCCACCGAGTCGATCTCGGTGAACGATCTCTCCGGCCGCGTGGAGGTGCCCAGCCAGGATTCGGACGTGGCTCACCTGGCGGAGAACTTCAACGGGATGCTCGACCGCCTCCAGGAGGGCTTCGAGGAGCAGCGCCAGTTCCTGGACGACGCCGCCCACGAGCTGCGCACGCCGCTGACCATCCTGCACGGCAACCTCGAGCTGATGGACGAGCACGATCCGCACGACGCCGCCGAGACCCGCGATCTGATGCTCGACGAGATCTCGCGGATGAACCGCCTGGTCGATGACCTCCTGATGCTGGCCCGGTCGCGGCGCCCGGACTTCGTGCGCCCGGCCTCCTTCGAGGTCTCCGCCTTCCTGGACGACGCCTTCGCGCGGCTCTCGGCCCTCTCCGGGCAGCGCCGCTGGCGGGTCGACTCCCGCTGCGAGGGCCTGCTGGTGGCCGACCGCGAACGGCTCATGCAGGCCGTCATCCAGCTGGCCGCCAACGCCGTGAAGTTCAGCGCCGAGGACGACACCATCGCGATCGGCGCCTCCTGGGGCGAGCCCGACGACGGCGGCAGGCGGCTGCAGCTGTGGGTGCGCGACACCGGCGCCGGCATCGATGTGAAGGACCAGGCCCGGATCTTCGAGCGCTTCGGCCGGGCCTCGGCGGGGCGCACGGTCGAGGGCTCCGGGCTGGGCCTGGCCATCGTCGAGGCCATCGCGCGCGGGCACGGCGGGCGGGTCGCGCTGCGCTCGTCGCTCGGCGCGGGCTCTCAGTTCACCCTGATGCTGCCGGAGGGCGGGCCCTCGCCGGAGCCCGCCGAGACGCCGGTCGAATCTCTCTCCTGATCCCCTCATCTTCCTGTGCGAGCCTGCCCCGAGCGGGAGAGCCCCGCGGCAGTCACGACACCAGGAAGGGACCGGGAGATGGCCAACATCCTGATCGCGGAGGACGAGGAGCGGATCTCCCGCTTCATCCAGAAAGGGCTGCGCGCCTCCGGCTACGAGACCGCGGTCGTCGAGGACGGCGTCGAGGCCCTGGATCTGGCCAGCACCGGCGTCTACGACCTCCTCGTGCTCGACGTCGGACTGCCCGGGCTCGACGGCTTCCAGGTGCTCGCCGAGCTGCGCGCCGGCGGCTCCGGAATGCCCGTGATCATGTGCACGGCTCGGGACTCGGTGGAGGACACCGTGCAGGGCCTGGACTCCGGGGCCGATGACTACCTGGCCAAGCCCTTCCGCTTCGCCGAGCTGCTGGCGCGGGTGAAGGCGCGCCTGCGCCAGACGGGCTCCGCCGGGGACGACGGCAGGCTCACCGCCGGGAGCCTGACGCTGGACATCTCGCGGCGCTGCGCGTTCGTCCACGACCAGGAGATCGCCCTGTCGGCCCGCGAGTTCTCGATGGCCCAGGTGCTCCTCGAGAACACGGGCCAGGTGCTCACCCGCGACCTGCTGCTGTACAAGGTCTGGGGCTACGACTTCGAGGGCTCCTCGAACGTGGTGGACGTCTACGTGCGCTACCTGCGCAACAAGCTCGGGCCCGAGCGGATCATCACGGTGCGCGGAGCCGGCTACAGGCTCGCGGAGATCTGAGCCGATCGGCGCCGAGCGAGGCGGTCCTCATGCTCGTCTCACGTGCGGAGGCCATGGTGGGGACATGCGCATCCTCTGGTCCGCCCTCGCCCTGATCGTCGCCTCGATCCTCGCCGTCGCCCTGTGGGTCTCTGCGGGCCCTGCGGCCCCGGAGACCGAGGTCCTGCGCGACGGCGTCGGCAGCAGCGAGGATCCCGAGGACGGCGCCACGAGCGAGCCAGCCGAGGACGACTCCTCGTCCGCTGCGTCGCAGGATCCTTCTGCGGGCCCGTCGCATGAGGCCTCGGCGCAGCCGTCGTCGGAGCCGTCACGGGCGGAGGCCGCCTCGCAGTCGACCCGGGAAGGGCAGCAGCCGGCCGCGACGCCTGCTCCGGCCCCGGCGCAGGAGCCCGTCCCCGTTCCCGTTCCGCTCGAGCAGTCCCAGGGCTACGACGACGACTGGGACGACGACGCGGACGGCGACTACGACGACGACTGGGATGATGACTGAGTCGGCTCCGATTTCATGTCTCAGCCAGGTGTGCTGTACAGTATTCCGCGTTGCCCCGATAGCTCAGTGGTAGAGCGCCATCTTGGTAAGATGGAGGTCCCGGGATCGATTCCCGGTCGGGGCTCTCGAGATGAGGGCCCGCATCCGCGTCATGACGGGGATGCGGGCGTCATCGTCTCTCCTGGCGGTGTAGCTCAGCTGGTTAGAGCGCACGACTCATAATCGTGAGGTCGACGGATCGAGCCCGTCCACCGCTACGGAAGATGAAGCCCGTGATCCCCACTCGGATCGCGGGCTTCTCCTATTGCAGGGGCAGCGGTGGGGGCGCCTTCCCGGTGCAGCCTCCGGGGCCCCGTCCCCGAGAATCCGTCAGCGGCCGCAGGATCGGGCCCGCGCACCCACGGGAGGTTGCACCGCCATGGCCATCAGCCCCGAGCTCGTCGGTCGGACGTATCCGGCCATCGAGCCCTACACCGTCTCGCGGGAGGCCGTGCGCGCGTTCGCCGCGGCCGTCTTCGCGCAGGACCCGGCCCACACGGACCCGGAGGCAGCTCGTGCTCTGGGCCATGCGGACCTCCTCGCCCCGCCGACCTTCGCGATCATCGTCGCCCAGCGCGCGGAGGCCGCCGTGGTGGCGGACCCGGAGGCCGGGATCGACTTCTCCCGCGTCGTGCACGCCGATCAGCGCTTCACCCACGCCCGCCCCATCGTCGTCGGCGACGAGCTCGTCGCGGCCACGACCGTCGATGCCGTGCGCGCCGTCGGCACCGGGGCCATGGTGACGTTCCGCACCGAGATCACCGACCGCCAGGGCCAGCCGGTCTCCACCGCGCGCTCGTCCCTGCTGGTGAGAGGAGACGACCAGTGACCGCTGCAGACACCGCTCCGGTGCTCGCCCAGCTCGAGAAGGGCCAGGAGGTCGCTCGCCGCGACCTCCAGCTCTCCCGCGCCGATCTCGTGCGCTACGCCGCCGCCTCCGGGGACTTCAACCCCATCCACTGGAACCAGGAGTTCGCCGTCTCCGTGGGCCTGCCGGACGTCATCGCCCACGGCATGCTGACCATGGGTGCCGCCATGCAGCTCGTGGCCGACTGGGCGGGGGATCCGGGGCGCGTCGTCGACGTCCAGACCCGCTTCACCAAGCCGGTCGTGGTGCCGAACGGCGTCCGCGAGGGCGCCGCCGAGATCCAGCCGTCCACCACGCTGAGCATCGTCGGCGTCGTGGGTGCCCTGGACGAGCAGGCCGGCACCGCCCGCATCGACCTGACCGTCACGGCCCCCGATCTCTCGGACCCGCAGGCCGATCCCGCTGAGGCGGCCTCGCAGAAGGTCCTGGTCAAGGCGCAGGCGATGGTGGTCTGCCGTTGACCCGGGGGCGCACGAAGCCTGAGCCGTCCAGCCTGCGCCCGTGGCGCATCAGCGTCTTCGCGATCTACTTCGCCTCGGGCATCGGCATCTCCGCATGGCTCACCCGCATCCCCGCGATCTCCGAGCGGCTCGAGCTGGGCCCGGCGGCCATGGGGGCGCTGCTGCTCACGCAGACCATCGCGGCCTTCGCCTCGGTGTCCACCTCGGGCATGACCGTGATGCGGCTGGGGGCCAAGCGCAGCATCGCCGTCACCGCATCCATGGTCGTGATGGGCATGATCCTGATCGGCGTGGGCGTCAGCGTCATCGGCTCGGTCCTGGTGACCGCCGTGGGCATGCTGCTCTTCGGCCTGGGTTCCGCCACGTGGAACGTGGCCTCCAACGTCGAGGGAACCGCGCTGGAGACGGCCATGGGCCGCAGCATCATGCCGCTGATGCACGCGTTCTTCTCGATCGGCACGGTGACCGGTGCCGTCGTGGGCTCGATCGCGACCGCCGGCGGGGTGGCCGTGGTGTGGCATGTGGGTGCCATGGCCCTGGTCATGGGTCTGCTGGTGGCCCTGGCGCTGCCGCGCTTCCAGGGCGACCGGCGGGCCGCCGCCGAGCTCAACCCCGTCTCCTCGCAGATGCCCATCATCACCGGCACCATGCAGCAGATCGACCTGGCCTCCGACGGCCGCGGACGCGACTCCGGCGCTGCGACCGCGCAGGACGAGACCTATGGGGTCGGCGATGCCTGGAGAGACAAGCGCACCGTCCTGGTGGGGGTCTTCGTGCTCGGCATGGCGCTGACGGAGGGCGCGGCCAACGACTGGGTGGCCCTGGCCATCACCGACGGCTACGAGGCCCCGGCGCACCTGGGCGCGATCGGCTACGGCATCTTCGTGGCTGCCATGACCACCGGCCGGCTCAGCGGCACCCGGCTGATCGACCGGTTCGGCCGCCTCGCGGTGCTGCGCACCGCCTGCGCGCTCGCCTTGGTCGGACTGGGCGTCTTCGTGTTCTCACCCTCCCTTGCCGCCGGCATGATCGCGCTGTTCCTGTGGGGCATCGGCGCCTCCCTCGGCTTCCCCGTGGGCATGTCCGCCGCCGCCGACGATCCCCGTCGGGCCGCCGCCAATGTCTCCGTGGTCTCGACCATCGGCTACGGCGCGTTCCTGGGCGGTCCGCCGCTGCTGGGGCTGCTCGGCGAGGCCGTGGGCGTGCGAGGCGCCCTGGGCTTCGTGATGATCTTCGTGATCGTCTCGATGCTGCTGGTCTCGAATCTGCGGCCGCCGGCCTCGGCCGGAGCTCGAGCGGGCACCGCGGCCTGAGGTCGATAGGATCGGGGGCATGACTTCCCCCGAGCTCTCCACGCTGACCACCACCCGCATCGGCGGCCCCGCCGGGTCCCTGATCCGCGCCGGCAGCCAGCGGGAGATCATCGACGCCGTCCGCGCCGCCGACGAGCGGGGCAGGCCCGTGCTGCTCGTCGGCGGCGGATCCAACCTGCTGGTCGGCGATGACGGCTTCGACGGCGTGGTGGTGCACCTGGCCTCGCAGGGCCTCGAGGTCTCGGACCCGTCGGACGACGGCTCCGTGATCGTGACCGTGCAGGCGGGGCATGCCTGGGACGACGTCGTCGAGCAGACCGTCTCCCGCGGGCTGGTGGGCCTCGAGGCCCTGTCCGGCATCCCGGGCACCGCAGGGGCCACCCCGGTGCAGAACGTCGGGGCCTACGGCGCGGAGGTCTCCCGCACGATCGTGCGTGTCAGCACCTGGGATCGGCGCGCGCGGGAGGTCCGCGAGTTCGAGGCCGCCGAGCTCGACTTCGCCTACCGCGACTCCCTGCTCAAGCGCACCACCGAGGCGGGCTCTCCGCGCTACGTGGTCCTCGAGGTCGGCTTCCGGCTGGCACAGGGCACGGACTCCGCGCCGATCCAGTACGGCCAGCTGGCCGACGCCCTGGCCGTGGAGGTCGGCGGCAGCGCGGATCCGGCCCAGGTGCGTCGCACCGTCCTGGAGCTGCGAGCCTCCAAGGGCATGGTCCTGGACCCGCAGGACCCCGATACCTTCTCCACCGGCTCGTTCTTCACCAACCCCATCGTCGAGGCCCAGGAGGCCGAGCGGCTGCTGCCGGCCGAGGCCCCGCGCTATCCGGTGCTCGACGGCTCCGGCTCGCCCGTCGAGGGCCGGCTGAAGCTCTCGGCGGCCTGGCTGATCGATCGCTCGGGGTTCGGCAAGGGCTTCGGGCTGCCCGGCACGCGCAACGAGCGCCTCGGGCTCGAGGGCCCGGATGTGGCCCAGGGCCGAGCCGCCGTGTCGACCAAGCACACCCTGGCCATGACCAATCGCGGCTCGGCCAGCGCCTCGGACGTGGAGGCCCTGGCCCGCACCGTGCGCGACGGAGTCCAGGAGGCCTTCGGCGTGCAGCTGGTGCCCGAGCCGGTGATGGTGGGCTTCCGCCTGTGACCCCGCAGGAGCCTCTCGCCGAGGTTCCGCCGCAGGGCGAGGACCTGGCCGACGAGATCCGCCGCGGTCAGAGCCACAGCCACCCGATCCGGCGGCGGATGCGCGCGTTCCAGGACTGGTCGCACCGAGGATCCCGCCTGCGGCGCACGCTGGTGGTCGGGCTGATCTCCGTGGCGGGATTCGTCCTGCTGATGGCCGGGGTGATCATGTGGTTCATCCCGGGGCCGGGCTGGCTGTTCGTGTTCCTCGGCATCGGCGTGTGGTCGCTCGAGTTCGCCTGGGCCGAGCGGCTCAACCACTGGGCGCTGCACCAGGTGACCCGCCTGTGGGCCTGGTGGAAGGGCACGAGTGCGGCGGGCTGGTGGCGCTGGTGCCTCTCCGGAGCCGCGGAGCGCTCCCGTCGAGCTGAGGAGGCGGCCCAGGCGCAGCGAGAGGGCCGCCGCGTGCGCGGCGGCCCTCATAATGCAGCCCCGGGTGCCTGACGAGGGGCTGCTCGAGCCGCTCGTGGTCGGCGCGCAGGGCGGCGCATCCGCGGCCCCGAGGGGCCGCACCGGGACGAGCGGCGGTGCTCAGCGCCGCGTGCGCCTCACAGCGCTCCGATGGCGATGCGCAGCATGCGGCGCAGCGGCTCGGCCGCGCCCCACAGCAGCTGGTCGCCCACCGTGAAGGCCGAGAGGTACTGCGGGCCCATGGACATCTTGCGCAGGCGCCCCACCGGGATCTGCAGGGACCCCGAGGCCGAGACGGGGGTCAGTCCGTTCATGGAGGCCTCCTTCTCGTTCGCGACCACGGTGGCCCACTCGTTGTCGGCATCGAGGATCCGCTCGATCTCCTCGACGGGGACGTCCTCGGTGAGCTTGATCGTCAGCGCCTGCGAGTGCGAGCGCATGGCGGCGATGCGCACGCACAGCCCGTCGATCGCGATCTGGTCGTCGCCGGACAGGCCCAGGATCTTGTTGGTCTCCTTCTCGGCCTTCCACTCCTCGCGGGACTGGCCGTTGCCCAGATCGGCGTCGATCCAGGGGATGAGGGAGCCGGCCAGCGGCACGCCGAACTGCTCGACGTCGAGCTGCCCGGAGCGCTGGGTCTCCAGGACCCTGCGATCGATCTCCAGGATGGCCGAGGCCGGATCGGCGAGCTCGTCGGACACGGCCGAGGAGAGGTCGCCGAACTGGCGCAGGACCTCGCGCATGTGACGGGCGCCTCCGCCGGAGGCCGCCTGATACGTCATGGAGGTGGCCCATTCGACGAGCCCGCTGCGGAACAGCCCGCCCAGGCCCATGAGCATGCAGGACACGGTGCAGTTGCCGCCCACGAAGTCCTTGGTGCCGCCGGCCAGCGCTGCGTCGATGACGTCGCGGTTCACGGGGTCCAGCACGATGACCGAGCTGTCCTCCATGCGCAGGGTCGAGGCGGCGTCGATCCACAGGCCGTCCCATCCGGTCTCGCGCAGCTTCCGGTGGACCTCGGAGGTGTAGCCGCCGCCCTGGGCGGTCACGATGATCGGCAGGCGCCGAAGAGCCTCGATGTCGTTCGCGTCCTGGAGGACCCCGGTGTCGCCGAGGCCCTCGATCTGCGGAGCGGGGGCCCCGGGGGAGGAGGTCGAGAAGAAGACGGGCTGGATGTCGGCGAAGTCGCCCTCGGCGCGCATGCGGTCCATGAGGACGGAGCCGACCATCCCGCGCCATCCGACGAAGCCGACGGCGGGTGCGGAGCTGTGATCGATGGTCATCATCCCAGTCTAGGCGGCGTCAAGGGACCCTTGCGATTCCTTGTCCGGGCTCCGAGACCCGAGAGGGCTCAGTCCGCGACGGCTGAGCGGTACTGCGGGAAGCGCTCCAGGTAGTCCTGGACGTAGGTGCAGGTGGGACGCACCAGCACGCCGGCCGCCTGGCAGGCCTCCAGCAGGAGCGTCACGAGCGTGCGGGCGTAGCCCTGGCGGCCGTGGCGCTCGTCGATGATCGTGTGCTGCAGCTCGAGCGTGCCGTCCGGGTGCTTCTCGACGCCCTCGAACCCGATGAAGGTCTGGTCGAGCCACAGCTCCACGCGCCCGTTTGTGGTGTTGTCGACCAGGCGCAGACCCGGCTCGTCGTGGATCTCCGGCTCGGGGCGCTGCGCATCGCCCGGGACGTCCTGCTGGGTGCTCACGAGGGCCTCCTGCCCGGCCGCCGCCGGTCCCCCCGCCATCGACGGGGCCCCGGGTCGGCCATGGATATGGTGCGCACCACTCTACCGGCCGCGACGACGGCGCGGCGGATCAGCGCCGCCAGTGCTCCACGTGCCAGCGCAGCCCTGTGCGCGAGAGGCGGTCCTCGTCGCGGCGCTCCAGCCGCCACGGGGTCTCCAGACGGGGTGCGCGGGTGTCTCCGGGCTCGTCGATCTCGATCACCGTCACGACCGCGTGCTCGAGCTCGGGCATGGCGTCCTCGAGCAGGCGCGCCCCGCCGATGACCCAGAGGTGCTCGCCGCCCGGCGCCTCGGCGCCGGCGCGCACGGCCTCGCGCCACGAGCTCACCGCGATGACCGCGGTGCCGTCCTCGCGCGGGTCCGCCTGCAGCCCCGGGTCCTCGGGGCGGGAGGTCACGACCACGTTGGTCCGGCCCGGCAGGGGGCGGAAGCGCTCGGGGAAGGACTCCCAGGTGCGCCGGCCCATGAGCACGGGATGGCCCTGCGTGGTGGCCTTGAAATGAGCCAGGTCCTCGGGCAGGCGCCACGGCATGCCGCCGTCTCGGCCCATCACCCCGTCGGGGGTCTGGGCCCAGATCGCGGACAGGCGCGGGGCGGGCATCAGACCGCCACCGGGGCCTTGATTCCGGGGTGGTGCTCATAGCCCTCGAGGACGAAGTCCTCGAAGTCGTAGCTGAAGAGGTCCTCCGGCCTGCGCGCGAAGCGCAGCCGCGGATACGGGTACGGCTCGCGGGCGAGCTGGCGCTGCACCTGCTCCACGTGGTTGTCGTAGACGTGGACGTCGCCGCCGGTCCACACGAAGTCCCCGGGCACCAGATCGGTCTGCTGGGCGATCATGTGCGTCAGCAGCGCGTAGGAGGCGATGTTGAAGGGGACCCCCAGGAACATGTCCGCCGAGCGCTGGTAGAGCTGGCACGACAGCCGTCCCGGACCGTCCTGCTGCGGCTGCACGTGGAACTGGAAGAGCGCGTGGCATGGGGGCAGGGCCATCTGATCGACCTCCGCCGGGTTCCAGGCGCTGACGATGTGGCGGCGCGAGTAGGGGTTCGTGCGGATCGAGTCCACCACCCGGGCGATCTGGTCGATGCCGCTGCCGTCCGGAGCCGGCCACGAGCGCCACTGGACTCCGTAGACGGGGCCGAGCTCGCCGTCGGCGTCGGCCCACTCGTCCCAGATGCTCACGCCGCGCTCCTGCAGCCAGCGCACGTTCGAGGACCCGCGCAGGAACCACAGCAGCTCCAGGGCCACCGAGCGGAAGTGCACGCGCTTGGTCGTCAGCAGCGGGAAGCCCTGCGAGAGGTCGTAGCGGATCTGGCGCCCGAACACGGAGCGGGTGCCCGTGCCGGTGCGATCGGAGGTGTGCACGCCATCGGCCATGACCTCGCGCAGGAGGTCCTCGTAGGGGGTCGGGATGGCCGTGGACGGGTTCGGGCTCACGTGGGGTCGCCTCCAGGTGCGGGGTCTCGTGCGTGTCGGCTGCGGTGTCGTCAGCGCTGCCGAGGGAGCGGTTCTTCCGCGCGGCGCTCATGCGGCGAGGCGGCGGGGCCGGCCGCCCCGGACGGAAGAGGGTGCGGCCTTCGGGTCAGTCGTCGAACGGCTTGACGATCTCGACCGTCACCACGCGGCGGCGGTGCTTGCGCGAGACCTGCAGCACGATCATCTCGCCGGGGGCCAGGTAGGGATCCTCCTCCGGCAGGATCGAGCGCAGCTGCGGATCGAGCCGGCCGCGCAGCACGCGCAGGACGGTGGGCAGCACGGGCCGGTGGGTGCACAGCGCCGCCGAGGGCTCCTTGTCGAACAGTGACTCCACCACGGCCCCTGCCTTCGCCGGACGCCGCTTGTGAGCGGCCTCGGTGAGCTGCGGCTTCTCCTTGAGCTTGAGCCCGGCCGCGCGCGCGTACGGAGTCACGGTGGACAGGCAGCGCAGCCACGGCGAGCTGACCACGCGCTTCGGGGACCAGACCTCGAGCAGGCGCGTGACCGCCATGGCCTGGCGCTTGCCCGTGGCGGCCAGGGGACGATCGCCCTCCGGGCGCGACCACGACGAGCGCGGCTTGGCCTTCGCGTGGCGCACGATGATCACGGGCCGCACCGAGAGATCGCCGGCGGCGTGCAGCTCGACGAGCCGCTCCAGCGGCTCCAGGTCGCTCCGGTTGCTCAGCAGCTCGCGGGCTCGCTCGGGGGAGACCCACTCCAGCCGGTCGACCTCGTGGCCGTCGGCCTCCGGGCGATCCTGGGGGCCGATCTCGGCGCTCCAGTAGTGGACGTGCTTCTCCGCGCTCTTGGCCCTGTAGCGGATCGCGGGCAGCGGGACGCCCAGCCTGACGTCGAGCCCGACCTCCTCGAGCACCTCGCGGTGCGCCGTCTCGGGCAGCGTCTCCTGGTCCTCCTGCTTGCCCTTGGGCCAGGACCAGTCGTCGTAGCGGGGCCGGTGGATGATCAGCAGCTCCAGGCCTGATCTGCCGTCGGAGCGCCAGCACAGGCAGCCGGCGGCGCGCACCGAGGGATCGGTATCGGGCGACGGCTCCGTCATGCGGTACGCCAGCCGGTCCGGGTTCTTGGCCATATCGGCTTTCGGGTCCTCTCGTGGTGGGATGCGATCGCCGTGCGGCGCGTCCGTCAGGGCCTCCGGCCGGAGGCCCTGACGCTCTGGCTCCGACGGCGGCGCGCAGTCATGCTAACCGGCCCGCGGCCGCGACTCAGGACCCGATCGCGGCGCGCACCGCTGATCAGGGCCGGCGCTCTCAGCGCCGCGAGAACATCACATCCACGTGCCAGCGCTCGAAGCCCAGGGACTCGTAGAGCCGGAAGGCGGCCGTGTTCTCGGCATCGACGTAGAGCAGGATCTCGTCGAGCCCCTGCTCGGCCAGATGCCGCATCCCCGCGACGGTCAGCGCCCGGCCCAGGCGACGCCCCTGCTGATCGGGGGCGATGCCCACCACGTAGACCTCGCCGCGGGCCGGCTCCTGGCCGGAGCCCGGGTGCCGCTTGGTCCAGTGGAAGCCGAGCACGCGATCAGGATCGTCCTGCTCGACGGCCAGCAGCAGCCCTGCGGGGTCGAACCAGGACTCCGCCTGTCGCTGGCGCAGGTCCTCGAGGCTCATCTGGCCCTGCTCGGGGTGGTCGGCGAAGGCCGCGGCGTTGACCCGCAGCAGCTCCTGCTCGTCCCGGCCGGGCTCGAACGAGCGGATGACCACGCCGTCTGGCAGCTTGACCTCCGGAAGCCGCTCCGGGCGCGCATCGGTGCGCAGCAGCCGGTGCAGCTCGCGCACCGGCTCGAAGCCCAGCGTCTGCGCCAGATGCCGGGCGGCGGGGTGGTCGCCGTGGGACCAGGCGTCAACCGGGCCGTGATGGCCCTCGAGGATCGTCTCGATGAGGCGGCGCCCCAGCCCCCGGCCACGCTCCTGGGAGTCCACGACGCCCTCGAGCAGCGCCGGTGCGCCCTGGGCGCGGGAGCGCACGAGCACGGCGGCCGCCAGCGCCCGGCCGTCCGCCGAGGCCTCCGCCAGGTCCGCGCGCTCGGGCTCCGTGCGGAGGTCGACCAGGGTCTGATCGGACAGCGGGGGGTCGCCGTCGTCGTCCTCGGCGGCCCGGGCCAGGGCCAGGACGGCCTCCAGATCGGCCTCCTCGGGGCTCAGACGCTGGATGGGGTGCGTGCTGCGGTCCATCGGAACCTCCTGGGTTGCCTCGGGTCTCGTGCGGTGCTCGTCGGGCGGTGGTCTCAGCGTCCCTCGGGAGCGCGTCGGGCGGTCAGGCTGTACCCGACGTTGCGCACGGTCGTGACCATCTTCTCGTGATCCGGCCCCAGCTTCGCCCGCAGGCGCCGGATATGGACGTCGACGGTGCGCGTGCCGCCGAAGTAGTCGTAGCCCCACACCTCGGAGAGCAGCTGGCTGCGGGTGAAGACCCGGCCCTCGTTGTGGGCGAGGAACTTCAGCAGCTCGAACTCCTTGAACGTGAGATTCAGGCTCTCGCCGGCCACGTGAGCAGAGTAGGCGGCCTCGTCGATCATGATCGAGCCAGCCGTGATCAGCTCGCCGCCCGCCGATTCGTCGGCCTGGCTGCGCGCCGAGGCCAGGCGGATGCGGGCATCGAGCTCGGCGGGTCCGGCGCCTGCCAGGACGATGTCGTCCACGAGCCAGGTGGCGGCCACGGCGGCCAGCCCGCCCTCGGTCAGCACCATGATCACGGCCTTGTCCGGGGCGATCCCGCGCAGCAGCTGGGCCAGGTTGCGCGCCGCGACCAGTCCCGAGCGGCCGTCGATCAGCAGCAGGTCCGCCTGCTGCAGCTCCGGCACGGACCCGCCGACGGCGTCGCGATCCAGGGTCGAGACGGGGTGGGGGAGCAGATCCAGGGCGGGGAGCACCGCAGACGGCGCCTGGCCGGGATCGGCCAGCATGATGATCCGGGTCATCCAGGCTCCACTTCCATCGTCGTGCAATGCCTTCCGGGGCGGACGCCGAGACAGTGTGGTCGATGGCGGCGCCGGCGCCCGACCAGCTTACGCGGGGCGAGTCGTGGGCCGTCCCGGCGGCTCCACGCGGCGTCACGGTCGGCCTGTCGGCTCCGGGCAACTATCGTGGTCTTCCATGACAGCGCTCAGGACAGAGGCGAGAACCGCGCCCCGACCGGGCATGAAGGTGGCCACGATCGGCGTGTGCGCGACCCTCGTGCTGGGTCTCGCGCTGGCCGCGGCCGTGGCGGGAGGCATCGCGCCCTACCTGCTGGCCGCCGCCATGAGCCTGGTGCTCGGCCTGGGATGGGCCTCGGCGGTGGGCATCCGCGCCCGGTACCGGCACAGCATCATCATCCTGCTCAGCGGCGCCCTGGCCGCCGCGGTCTCTGCTCTGCCGGCAGGCGATCGCCTGACCTGGATCCCGGCCATCGTGGCGGTCGCACTGATCGCGATCTTCGTGGCCGAGCTCGTGCGCGGCGAGGGCGCCGAGCACCGCCTGGAGTCCACGATCTCCTCGACCGCCGGGGTGCTCGCCGCCGTCTCCTCCTCGGGCTGGATCGCCCTGTCGCGGCACCTGCACGATCTGGGCGACACCCCCGTCGCCATGGTCGTGGTCCCCGGGGTGCTCACGGGACTGATCATCGGCGTAGTGGGCCTGCGCCTGCTGCTCTCGGCGCCCGAGCGCGGACCCAAGCGCGGCCTGCTGGCGCTGAGCGTCCTGCCGGTCGCTCTGCTGGGCCCGACCGCCCTCTTCGCGGCCCGCATCGTGGCGCTCATGGTATTTTGAGCCCATGCTCCTTGCTATCGAGATCTTCTTCCTGGTCCTGCTCGCCCTCGCGGTCGTGACGATCGGCCTCATCAGCGTGGTCGTCGTCAAGAACCTCTACAAGGGGCAGATGTAAGCCGTGCCTGTCGAGATCCCCACCGATCTCCCTGCTGAGCTCGTCCCCTTCGCCTGGCTGCTGGGCGAGTGGCAGGGCGACGGCTTCGCCGGCTACGGCGAGTCCGAGCAGCGCCCCTTCCGCCAGCACGTCCAGTTCGCGCACAGCGGCCTGCCCTTCCTGGAGTACCGCGCCGAGTCCCACCTGGTGGACCAGGACGGCAAGCCGGAGCGCCTGATCACGGTCGAGCACGGCTTCTGGCAGCTGGCGCGCCCGCAGCGCAGCGGCGACTCCGGACCCGGCCTGATGCCCGGGGCGCCGGAGCCGGAGATCACCACCGCCGATCAGGTCGAGGCCCTGCGCCTGCCCGGAGGCGGATTCCCCCTCGTGGCCACGTTCAGCCGCCCCGGCGGCGTGAGCGAGCTCTACGTCGGAGAGATCGACGGTCCCCGCATCCAGATGGGCACGGACGCCGTCGTCCGCGCCGAGGGAGCCAAGGAGCACACCGCCTCGACCCGCATGTTCGGCCTGGTCAACGGAGACCTCTTCTGGGCCTGGGACATGGCGGCCGAAGGCCGATCGCTGAGCACGCACGCCTCGGCTGAGCTGAAGAGGATATGACTGACACTTCGCATGACCCCGCCTCCATCGCCGCATCCGAGCCCCAGGCCCAGGTGCGGCGATCCGCGCTTCTGGACGTCGTCGACGGAGCCGTCGAGGCCACCGGCCAGGATGCCGGGACGGCCGCCCACTACGGCGACCCGGTCAGGGAGCAGCGGGCGCTGGCCCGCGGCAGCGCGATCGTGGACCTGTCGCACAAGGGTGTCGTCTGCGTCAGCGGACCCGATCGGTTGTCCTGGCTGAGCACCCTGAGCTCCCAGATCCTCACCGGGCTGGGGCCGGGGCAGTCCTCGGAGACGCTGTTCCTGTCCGTGCAGGGACGCGTGGAGTTCGCACCCCATGTGATCGAGGACGGGCGCACCGCCTGGCTGATCACGGAGCCGCAGGAGACCGAGCCGCTGCGCCAGTGGCTCGAGTCCATGCGCTTCGCGCTGCGGGTCGAGATCGAGGACCGCACTCAGGAGGTGGCCGTGCTCGGCGCCGCGGAGGTGCCGGAGCACCTGCGCCTGCTGGCGGCCGAGCCGGCCGAGGGGCGCTGCGAGCTGGTCTGGACGGATCCGTGGCCCGGGGTCGCCGAGGGCGGATGGGCCTACGGCGAGCAGCAGGATCATCCGGGCGAGCAGCGGCGCTGGCACGAGATCCTCGTGCCGCGCGAGCGCCTCGTGCAGGCCGTGACCGGCCCCCAGGCCGACGGGCTGAGCCTGGCCGGCTCGTGGGCGGGGGAGGCCCTGCGCATCGAGGCGTGGCGGCCCCGCCTGGGCCCGGACACCGATGACCGCACCGTGCCGCACGAGCTCGACTGGCTGCGCACGGCGGTCCATCTGGCCAAGGGCTGCTACAAGGGCCAGGAGACGGTCGCGCGGGTCCACAACCTGGGCCATCCTCCGCGGCGCCTGGTCTTCCTGGACCTCGATGGCTCTGAGCACACCCTGCCCTCCGCCGGAGCCGAGGTGATCGCCGGGCAGCGCACGGTCGGCCGGGTGACCTCCGTTCAGCTGCACCACGAGGCCGGGCCCATCGCGCTGGCGGTCGTCAAGCGCTCGGTGGACACCCAGGCCGAGCTGCGGGTGCGCGAGGTCCTCGAGGCCCCGGAGCAGACCGAGGGCGAGCAGGCAGAGGCCCCGCAGTCCGAGCAGTGGGCCGCCGCCCAGACCGTCGTGGTGCCGCCGGATGCCGGTCAGGTGGTCCAGCGCGAATCCGGCTTCCTGCGCCGCCCTCGCGGCTGAGCGCACCGGGGCCGCTGGAGGCGCGCGGGCAGGCAGCGCGCCCGATCGATGCGGCGCGCGGCACGGACGGGCGCAGACGCCAGGACCGCGCAGGCGCAGACCGGGGCCCCGCGATCACGACGATCGCGGGGCCCCGGTCTTTGCGGGTCGGGGAGCGCTCAGCGCCCGAAGAGGACCCGGGCTTCGTCCCAGCGATCCTGCGGGACGGTCTTCAGGCCGGTGAGAGCCTCGTCGAAGCTCACCGGGACCATGTCCGTGCCGCGCAGGGCCACCATGTAGCCCCACTTCTTCTGCTGGATCAGATCGACCACGCTCATGCCGAAGCGCGTGGCCAGCACGCGGTCGTAGCCCGTGGGGGCGCCGCCGCGCTGGATGTGGCCCAGGATGGTGTTGCGGGTCTCGATGCCCGTGCGTTCCTCGATCTGCTGAGTGATGTACTCGCCGATCCCGCCCAGGCGAGGACGGCCGTCGGCCTCGGTGCCGTGCACGGCGGTGACGTCGTCGAAGCCCTCCGGGATGAAGCCCTCGGCCACCACGACCAGCGGGGAGCGTCCGCGCTCGTGGACCTCGGTGACCCAGCGGCAGACCTCGTCCATGCTCGTGCGCTGCTCGGGGATCAGCACCGCGTGCGCACCGGCGGCCATGCCGGAGTGCAGGGCGATCCAGCCGACATGACGGCCCATGACCTCGGCGACCATGCAGCGGTGATGCGACTCGCCGGTGGTGCGCAGGCGGTCCATGGAATCGGTCGCGATGGAGACCGCGGTGTCGAAGCCGAACGTGTAGTCGGTGCCCATCAGGTCGTTGTCGATGGTCTTGGGCACGCCGACGACGGGAAGCCCGTCCAGCGCCAGCCGACGGGCGCCGGCCAAGGTTCCCTCGCCGCCGATGGCCACGACGGCGTCGATCCCGTGCCTCTCGAGCATGATCGAGATGTTCTCCGGACCGCCCTGGGGATGGTCGTACGGGTTGGTGCGCGAGGTGCCCAGGATCGTGCCGCCCTGGCGCGCCAGGCCGCGCACCTTGGTGCGGGGAAGATCGATGATGTCTCCCTCGACCAGGCCGCGCCATCCGTCGCGGAAGCCGACGAACTCGTGGTCGTAGCTCTTGATGCCGTGCAGCACCGCCGCGCGGATGACGGCGTTGAGCCCGGGGCAGTCGCCGCCGCTGGTCAGCAGACCGATCTTCATGGGTGTCGCTCCTCCTGCTCGGGGACGGGCCACGCCCGCAGGCGAGGGGTCGCGGAAGCGGACCCGCCTGCAGCCGATGGATTCTGCTCCCAGTCTAGGTGCGGGGCTGGGCGTGGGTGTCGGCCCGCGGCAATTCGCGGCAGTTCAGGAGCCGTTCACCTGCACCCGACTAGAATGGACGGTCAGTCAGCCACAGGCCCCGGCGGCTGGCAGCGCCTCGGGGCCGCCGCAACGATCGCAGCCCTTCGGGGCCGCGGTCCCAGCCCTTGGGAGCCGCAATGGCAGAAGCGCCGCAGGAGAACCTCCGCGAGTTCATCGACAAGCTCGTCGAGCAGGGCTACACCGTCACCGACGGCCATACCGCCGACCCCGATCTGATCGATCCGGGCGGATCCGCCGTGGAGACCTGGCGCGAAGGCGGGTACCCGTACGACGAGCGGATGTCGCGCGAGGACTACGAGCTCGAGAAGTACCGCCTGCAGATCGAGCTGCTGAAGTTCCAGTACTGGGGCCAGGACAACGACCTCAAGCACATCATCCTGTTCGAGGGCCGCGACGCCGCCGGCAAGGGCGGCACGATCAAGCGCTTCACCGAGCACCTGAACCCCCGTGCCGCGCGCACCGTCGCTCTGAGCACCCCCACCGAGCGGGAGAAGGGGCAGTGGTACTTCCAGCGCTACATCGAGCACTTCCCCACGAACGGCGAGATCGTGATGTTCGACCGATCCTGGTACAACCGGGGCAATGTCGAGCGGGTCATGGGCTACTGCACCGATGAGGAGTACGAGGTCTTCATGAAGCAGGCCCCGGTCTTCGAGAAGATGCTCGTGGACGCCGGGATCCACCTGACCAAGTTCTGGTTCTCGGTCACCCAGCACGAGCAGCGCACCCGGTTCGCGATCCGCCAGATCGATCCCGTCCGGCGCTGGAAGCTCTCGCCGAACGATCTCGCCTCGCTCGATCGCTGGGACGACTACACGCTGGCCAAGGAGGAGACGTTCCGCCGCACGGACACGGATCACGCTCCCTGGATCACGATCAAGTCGAATGACAAGAAGCGAGCGCGCCTCAACGCCATGCGCTACTTCCTGAACCAGTTCGACTACGAGGACAAGGACGAGTCGGTCGTCTACCCGCCCGATCCGCAGATCGTGCGCCGCGGCCGCGACGCCGTCGACGACTGATCCGCCCGGCAGAGCGCCTGGGACGCAGTCAGGGCCCGCAGGTGGAGCACCGGAAGGTGCTCCACCTGCGGGCCCTGACGTCTGCGGGGCTCAGTCCTGAAGGCGGCTGTCCACCAGGGCCCAGCTGGCTGCGGCGGACACGGCGGTGACCGTGAGCACGGAGGGCCAGGCGCCGAGCTTCCTGGCCAGCGGATGGGAGAGCCCGAAGCCCAGGAGGTAGACCGCGCTGAGCGCACTGGTCTGAGCGGGCCCGCCGCGGTGCCACCAGGTGTGGGCCGCAGCCGCCCCTGCGCCGAGCAGCGCCGCGCCGCCGAGCCAGCGCACCCCGGTCGCCCGGGCGATCCCGTAGCCGCCGATCAGCCCGACCGTGGTCCAGGCCGCGGTCGGGATCTGCTCGAAGACCCCGACGGCCCGCGCTGCGGCCTCACCGGCGCGCTGGGCACCGGTGGGCTCGGACGTGCCCGCGCTCATCGGGCACCGCCCAGGAAGTCCTGCAGCCGGGTCAGGCCCTCGCGCAGGTCGTCGTCGCCCAGGGCGTAGGAGAGCCGGAAGTAGCCCGACGGGCCGAAGGCCTCGCCCGGAACGACCGCCACCTGCGCCTTCTCGAGGATCAGCCCGGCCAGCTCGGCCGAGGTCTGCGGGGTGCTGCCCTCGAAGTCGCGGCCCAGCAGCGCGCTGACGTCCGGATAGACGTAGAACGCGCCCTGGGGCTCGGGGACGGTGACGCCGTCGATCGCCGAGAGCATCTCCACGGCCAGCCGCCGACGGCGGTCGAAGGCCTCGCCCATGGCGGTGACATCGTCCTGCGGCCCGGTCAGCGCGGCGACCGCCGCGCGCTGGGCGATGTTGTTGACGTTCGAGGTCAGGTGCGACTGCAGCGTGCTCACGGCCTTCACGACGTCCGCGGGGCCGATCAGCCAGCCCACGCGCCAGCCGGTCATGGCGTAGGTCTTGGCCACGCCGTTGAGCACGATGACGTTCTCGCCGAGCTCCGGGCAGGCCCCGGCGATCGAGGTGAACGGGGTGCCATCGTAGGTGAGCTGCTGGTAGATCTCATCGGCGATCACGAAGATCCCCTTCTTGGCGGCCCAGGCGCCCAGCGCCCTGGTCTCCTCCGGGGAGAACACCGCGCCGGTCGGGTTCGACGGCGAGCAGTGCAGGATCGCCTTGGTGCGAGCGGTGAGCTTCTCCTCGAGCATCTCGGGGGTCACCTTGTAGCCGTGCTCGGCACCGGCGAAGACCTCGACGGGCACGCCGCCGGCCAGGCGGATGGCCTCCGGGTACGTGGTCCAGTACGGGGCGGGCAGCAGGACCTCGTCGCCCTCGTCCAGCACCGCGGCGAAGGCCTCGTAGACGGCCTGCTTGCCGCCGTTGGTCACCACGACCTGCGAGGGGTCCACCTGCCAGCCGCTGCGCTCGGCGGTCGTGTCCGCGATCGCGCGGCGCAGATCGGGCAGGCCGGGGCCGGGGGAGTAGCGGAAGTTCGACGGGTCCTGCAGGGCCTCGGCAGCGGCCTCGACGATGTGCGCGGGGGTCGGGAAGTCGGGCTCGCCGGCGCCGAAGCCGATGATCGGATGCCCCTCGGCCTTGAGGGCCTTGGCCTGAGCGTCGACTGCCAGTGTGGCCGACGGGGCGATCGCCGCGATGCGGCGGGAGATGCGTTCGGACATGACCTGCGGTTCCTCCATCTGGGTGAGCCTGGGAGAGCCGTCCGCCGCTCGTCGCGGCCGCGGCCCCCTCCCATGCTACTGGGGCGCTGCCACTGCACCGGGGGCGATCCCCGGGCGATGAGGCGCCGTCGGGCCTTGCCGAGCGGCGTTGTCTGGACTAGAATCGCCCGCTGGTGTCCAACCGAGCCCGCCGCTCGCACGGGCGCCCCGCACGGGGCGCACCGCGGCAGTGGTAGGCTCGAGGACCGGCGTGCGGGGCATCCGCCCCACAGGCCTGAAGGGCAGTGGCGCAATTGGTAGCGCAGCGGTCTCCAAAACCGCAGGTTGCAGGTTCGAGTCCTGTCTGCCCTGCGCAGCCCGCGTCCTCCTCCCGTGAGCAGCATGGCGTCGCCGAGCGCTCGCGGGAGGGCGGATGCGAACAGCGCAGACCATCACCCGATGGTGCGGACCAAGCGCGAGGCCCTCTTGAGGAGAACCGATGTCGCAGAGCACAGCCGCTGATCAGCCGGGCGGTGAGCCGGAGCAGAAGTCGAACGGGATGTTCGGCGGACTCCTCCTGTTCCTGCGCCAGGTCATCGCCGAGCTGCGCAAGGTCCACACCCCCACGCGTCGCGAGCTCGTGCAGTACACGCTCGTCGTCCTCGTCTTCGTGGCCTTCATGATGGGCCTGATCTCGCTGCTGGACTTCGGCTTCGGCCAGCTGGCCATGCTGGTCTTCGGCGACGGCGCGATCGCCTCCTGAACGACGCACGCCCGCCGGGAGCAGACACCGGCGCAGAGCACGACCGCTTCGCGAGCACGGCCTCGCGGCCACCCCAGAGCAGAGGAAAGCAGGGACTCCCAGTGACCCAGCACGAAGCTGAGAACGACGTCGACCTGGCGCCGGAGGACACGACTCCCGCGCAGGACGCCGCCGAGCAGGCTGAGACGGCTGCGCCGGCGAGCGTCTCGGCAGAGGCCGTCGAGGCCCCCGTCGAGCAGGAGTCCGTGCAGGACGCCGACCTGGCGATCGCCGAGGGCGCCGAGTCGGAGGAGCCCGCCCAGGCCCCCGTGGAGGAGGCGCCCGCCGAGGATCCCCGCAAGGAGTTCGCGGCCAAGCTGCGTCGGCAGGAGGGCGACTGGTTCGTCATCCACACCTACGCCGGCTACGAGAACCGCGTGAAGACCAACCTGGAGACCCGCATCCAGTCCTTGAACATGGAGGAGGACATCTTCCAGATCGAGGTCCCCATGGAGGAAGTCGTGGAGATCAAGAACGCGCAGCGCAAGACCGTGCGCCGCGTCCGGATCCCCGGCTACGTCCTGGTGCGCATGAACCTCACCGACGCCTCCTGGGGCGCCGTGCGCCACACCCCGGGTGTGACCGGGTTCGTCGGGCAGGACGCCTACAACCCCAACCCGCTGCGCATCGACGAGGTCGTCGACATGCTCAACCCGGTGTTCGAGGCCCCCGCCGCGGCAGAGGGCCAGGCCCCGTCCTCGGGCGGCTCCGCCGGTGCGACCGCCTCGGCTCCGGCCGTGACCGTCGACTTCGAGGTCGGCGAGTCCGTGATCGTCAAGGAGGGCGCGTTCGCGACCCTCCCGGCGACCATCTCCGAGATCAAGGTGGAGTCCCAGCAGCTGGTCGTCCTCGTGTCGATCTTCGAGCGCGAGACGCCGGTCACCATCTCGTTCGACCAGGTCTCCAAGATCTGATCCCCGACCGGTCCGCCGGGGCCCGCGCGCGCGGATCTGGCAGACTGGTCGATCGTCGTCCTGACGCCGGCTGCTCCTCCGGGGGCCCGACTCGGATGCCGACTGCAGGCCCAGGGCCTGCCCCACATGCTTCGGCACCGCCGCGGGACGCGCTTTCGCGCGGCGGGCGCCGTCCGGCCGCCGCGCCACGGCGGCCACACCGCCGTCGTACGCTCCTGTGCGGCGGTACATCACGTCAGGAGGACCACACCATGGCTCCCAAGAAGAAGAAGGTCTCGGGTCTGATCAAGCTGCAGATCCAGGCCGGCGCCGCCAACCCGGCACCGCCCGTCGGCCCCGCGCTCGGTGCGCAGGGCGTCAACATCATGGAGTTCTGCAAGGCCTACAACGCGGCCACGGAATCCCAGCGCGGCAACATCATCCCGGTCGAGATCACGGTCTACGAGGATCGCTCGTTCACCTTCGTCACCAAGACCCCGCCTGCCGCGCAGCTGATCAAGAAGGCAGCCGGCATCCAGAAGGGCTCCGGCGTCCCGCACACGGACAAGGTCGGCTCGATCACCTGGGACCAGGCGCGCGAGATCGCCCAGACCAAGGCCGCGGACATGAACGCCAACGACGTCGAGGCCGGCGCCAAGGCGATCGCGGGCACCGCACGCTCGATGGGCATCGACGTCGTCTGATCCGGCTTCCAGCCGCAGCACGACACAGCACACGTAATCCCGTGGCAGGGCCGAGCGCGGTCCGCATGACCACGACTGCACAAGGAGAACAAGCAGATGGCAAAGCGCAGCAAGGCGTACCGGGCCGCCGCCGAGAAGATCGACGGCGACCGTCTCTACACCCCGGCCGAGGCGATCGCACTCGTCAAGGAGCTCGACGGCTCCAAGGCCGATTCGACCGTCGAGGTCGCCATGCGGCTCGGCGTGGATCCCCGCAAGGCCGACCAGATGGTGCGCGGCACCGTCAACCTGCCGAACGGCACGGGCAAGACCGCTCGCGTGGTCGTCTTCGCCCAGGGCGACAAGGCCGCGGCCGCTGAGGCCGCAGGCGCCGACTTCGTGGGCGCCGACGACCTGATCGCCAAGGTCCAGGGCGGCTGGGTCGACTTCGACGCCGCCGTGGCCACGCCGGACATGATGGGCAAGGTCGGCCGCCTGGGCAAGGTCCTGGGCCCCCGCAACCTGATGCCGAACCCCAAGACCGGCACCGTCACCATGGATGTCGCCAAGGCCGTCGGCGACATCAAGGGCGGCAAGATCGACTTCCGCGTCGACAAGCACTCGAACCTGCACTTCATCGTGGGCAAGACCTCGTTCGACCAGAAGGCGCTGGCGGAGAACTTCGCCGCCGCTCTGGAGGAGGTCCTGCGCCTCAAGCCGGCCTCGTCCAAGGGCCGCTACGTCTCCAAGATGACCGTCGCCTCCACCTGGGGCCCCGGCATCCCGGTGGATCCGAACGCCACCTCCGTCGAGTCCGAGGCCTGAGCCCCGCACGATCATCTGCCGATGAGCAGATGACCGCTCTTTTCCCCGGTGATTGACCGCCGCGGGAGGGATGCATGATCCTGAGGGGTCCAGTCGACAGCGACTGGGCCCCTCTTCCGTTGACGAGCGAAGCCCTCCGTGCGGCCCCTGCCGCACGTGCGCAGCCGGGCGCGCTCACCGTCGAAAGGCCCGATGTGCTCCCGAGCGAAGCCGTCCAGATCCGCCAGATCCGCACGCCGGAGGTCTTCGACGAGGCCGCCGAGCGCACCCTGGGCGAGGTGGCCGATCTGGTGCGCCGCTCGCGAGAGGCGATCTGGGGCACCGGGCAGCTGTCGAACGAGGCCGAGGACATCTTCCACGACCTCCATGATCCGTGGGAGCGCGTGGTCCTGCTGGGCGCCTTCCTGGAGGACCGGCTCGTGGGGCGCGCCGAGATCCGGCTGCCGCTCGTCGTGCACACCCGCTCCGCCGTGGTGCTCGTGACGGTCGATCCGGAGTGCGAGGACAGGGGAGTGGGCCTGGAGCTGCTGGCGGCCGCGGAGCAGCTCTCCGGTGCGGAGGCTCGGCGCCGCGTCACGCTCCAGTCGGAGCACCCCGGGCCCGGGGACCTGCAGGGCGATGGCCGCATCGGATCCCCCACCGGGACCATGGCCCAGGTCAGCCCCGAGGACTGGATCACCGCCTCGGACGGCTCGGGGCGGCTGCCGCTGTCCAATCGTCAGACACGCTTCGCCCAGCGCGCGGGGTACACCCTGCGCACCGTCTCGGACGTGAGCCGGCTGTCCGTCCCCCTGGATCCGGAGGAGATGCGCAGGCTCGGCCAGGATGTGCTGGCCAGCGAGGGCGCGGAGGACTACCGGACCCACGTGTGGAAGGACGAGGCGCCGGAGCAGTGGCTCGAGTCGCTCGCCCGCCTGCATTCGCGGATCCCGTCGGACGCCTTCGCCGCCCCGGAGGTGTGGGACCCGGAGCCGTGGGACGCCGAGCGGGTCCGGCGCACCGAGGCGCTGCGCAGCTCCGGCGGCGATCGGTCCCTGATGGCCGTCATGGAGCACATCCCCTCCGGCGAGCTCGTGGGGATGACCGAGGTCGTCGTGCCCCGTCCCCATCGCGGGGCCGGGCTGCAGGACGAGACCGTCGTGCTGCGGGAGCATCGCGGTCGGCGGCTGGGACTGCGGCTCAAGCTCGAGAACCTCCGTCAGATCGCGCGGGAGACCCCGGGCGTCGAGTCGATCTACGTGTGGACGCACAGCGGCAACACCCGCATGAACTTGGTGAACCGCCGACTGGGCTCCGTCGTGGTGGGCCGCTCCGCGGTCTGGGAGCGGGCGATCGGGGAGGCCTGAGGCGAGGCTTCCGCGGTGGAGTTGCCGCTGGCTGCGCGAGCGGGTACTCTCGTGGCATCCAAAGACCGCCGGTCGCGGATCCGTCGTGCCTGCTTCACCTCGAAGCGGACGGAGCGGATCGCCGTAAGAGCCCCTCGGGGCGTCCAGCGCAGGTGTCCTGAACGTGCAAGACCTCTGATCCGCCTCTGGCGGTCAGCGTCCTGATGCGCCTCGGCTCCTGCCGGGGCGCTTTTCTCGTCTGGGGCACGAACGGCAGGCGCCCGGCACACCAGGAAGGAGTGCCATGGCGAACTCTGAGAAGTACGCCGCGGTGGCCGAGCTGAAGGGACGCTTCGAGTCGTCCACTGCAGCTGTGCTGACCGAATACCGCGGGCTCTCGGTGGCGCAGATCTCGCAGCTGCGCCGCTCGCTCGGCGAGAACGCCGAGTACGCCGTGGTGAAGAACACGCTGGCCGGCATCGCCGCCCGCGAGGCCGGGATCGACGCATTCGAGGGACAGCTCCAGGGCCCCACCGCGATTGCGTTCGTCTCCGGCGATGCGGTCGCCGTCGCCAAGGGCCTGCGCGACTTCGCCAAGGAGAACCCCGCGCTCGTCGTCAAGGGCGGCTACATGGACGGTGCCGCCCTCGATGAGGCCGGCATCAAGAAGCTCGCGGACCTCGAGTCCCGCGAGGTCCTGCTGGCCAAGGTCGCCGGAGCCGCACAGGCTTCGCTGTCCCAGGCCGCAGCGCTGTTCCAGGCGCCGCTGTCCAAGACGGTCCGCACGGCCGAGGCGCTGCGCGCCAAGGTCGAGGAGACCGGCTCGGACACCGCTGCCGACGCCTGAGCGTCGACTCACCACGTACCAGAACCATCCTCCGTCGCGCCGCGCCCCATGCGGCCGACGGGAACAGACACCAGAAGGAGCCACATCATGGCCAAGCTGACCACCGATGAACTGATCGAGGCCTTCAAGGAGCTCTCCCTCATCGAGCTCTCCGAGTTCGTCAAGGCTTTCGAGGAGACCTTCGACGTCACCGCTGCGGCCCCGGCCGCCGTGGCCGCCGCCCCGGCTGCCGGTGGCGACGCCGCCGCCGCCGAGGAGGAGCAGACCGAGTTCGACGTCATCCTCGAGGCTGCCGGCGACAAGAAGATCGGCGTCATCAAGGAGGTGCGCGCCCTGACCTCCCTCGGCCTGAAGGAGGCCAAGGAGCTCGTCGACGGCGCTCCCAAGCCCGTCCTCGAGGGCGCTTCCAAGGAGGACGCCGAGAAGGCCAAGGAGCAGCTCGAGGGCGCCGGCGCCACCGTCACCCTCAAGTGATCCGTGCGGGCCTGAGCCCGCACCTCGCTCCAGACCGCCTCGCGGTCGGATCAGCGCCCCGCACGGCTCCGGCCGGGCGGGGCGCTCGTCGTCTCACGGGTCGCCGCTGCGCCGCCGTCGACCGAGGCCGATGGACGTTCGACAAGGGGTAGACAACGGCTCTGGACTTGACGTAACCTGTTTCTTTGCGTCGTCCCTGAGTTCTGCGTGCCTTCATATAGCGGTGGGCGCCCCTCGGACCCGAGCCGCCGGCTCTGCGACCCGCGTCGGATCGATCCTCGCACGGCACCCTGCGCCCCGTGCGAACAGTCCCCTCGCCCGCAGCGCCGCGTTCCGGCCGTCTCCGAGTCCTCCGGACGGGAACCGCGCGATTCACCTGCAGATCTGTGGAAGGAATCTCACTTTGGTCGCCTCGAGCACCGATTCGTCCGTCACCGCATCCCAGGCAGGAGGCAGCGTGCCCCGCCGCGTCTCCTTCGCCAAGATCCACGAGCCCCTGGAGGTCCCCAACCTCCTGGCCCTCCAGACCGAGAGCTTCGATCGCCTCATCGGCAACGAGAAGTGGCAGGAGCGCCTGCGCCTGGCCCTGGAGGCCGGCGAGACCGGCGTCGCCACCACCTCTGGCCTCTCGGACATCTTCGAGGAGATCTCCCCGATCGAGGACTTCCAGGGCACCATGTCCCTGTCCTTCACGGAGCCGGAGTTCTACGACCCCAAGTACACGGTCGATGAGTGCAAGGACCGTGACGCCACCTACTCGGCCCCGCTGTACGTCAAGGCCGAGTTCATGAACAACACCACCGGCGAGATCAAGCAGCAGACGGTCTTCATGGGCGACTTCCCGCTCATGACCGACAAGGGCACGTTCGTGATCAACGGCACCGAGCGCGTCGTCGTCTCGCAGCTGGTCCGCTCGCCCGGCGCCTACTTCGAGCGCGGCCAGGACCGCACCTCGGACAAGGACATCTACTCGGCGCGCATCATCCCCTCGCGCGGCGCCTGGTTCGAGCTCGAGATCGACAAGCGCGATCAGGTCGGCGTGCGCCTGGACCGCAAGCGCAAGCAGTCCGTCACGGTGCTGCTCAAGGCTCTGGGCTGGTCCGAGTCCAAGATCCTCGAGGAGTTCGGCGAGTTCGACTCGATCCGCGCCACCCTCGAGAAGGACGCGACCGAGACCCGCGACGATGCGCTGCTGGACATCTACCGCAAGCTGCGTCCGGGCGAGCCGCCCACGGTCGAGGCCGCCCAGCAGCTGCTGGACAACATGTACTTCAACCCCAAGCGCTACGACCTCGCCAAGGTCGGCCGGTACAAGATCAACCGGAAGCTCGGGATCGACAAGCCCTTCACCGACCCGGATGCCTCCGTGCTCTCGGTCGAGGACATCGTCGCCATGATCCGCTACCTCGTCACGCTGCACGCAGGGGGAGACTCCATCGAGGGCGTGCGCGACGGCGAGACCCGCGAGATCCGCATCGACGTCGATGACATCGACCACTTCGGCAACCGCCGCATCCGCGCGGTGGGCGAGCTGATCGAGAACCAGATCCGCACCGGTCTGTCCCGCATGGAGCGCGTCGTGCGCGAGCGCATGACCACCCAGGACGTCGAGGCGATCACCCCGCAGACCCTGATCAACATCCGCCCCGTGGTGGCGGCGATCAAGGAGTTCTTCGGCACCTCCCAGCTGTCGCAGTTCATGGATCAGAACAACCCGCTCGCGGGCCTGACCCACAAGCGTCGGCTGTCCGCTCTGGGCCCCGGCGGCCTGTCCCGCGACCGCGCCGGCATGGAAGTCCGCGACGTCCACCCGTCGCACTACGGCCGCATGTGCCCGATCGAGACCCCTGAGGGCTCGAACATCGGCCTGATCGGCTCGCTGGCCACCTACGCCCGCATCAACCCGTTCGGCTTCATCGAGACCCCATACCGCAAGGTCCGCGACGGCGTCGTCACCGACGAGGTCGTCTACCTGACGGCCGATGACGAGCGCGGCGCCACGATCGCCCAGGCCAACGCCCCGCTGACGGACGACATGCGCTTCGCCGAGGACGCCGTGCTGGCCCGTGCCGCCGACGGCTCCGGCGAGGCCGTGCTGGTCGAGCCCGCGGACGTCGAGTTCATGGACGTCTCCCCGCGCCAGATGGTGTCGGTGGCGACCGCCCTGATCCCGTACCTCGAGCACGACGACGCCAACCGCGCGCTCATGGGCGCCAACATGCAGCGCCAGGCCGTGCCGCTGCTCGTGTCGGAGGCCCCGCTCGTGGGCACCGGCATGGAGCGCTACGCCGCCATGGATGCCGGCGACTCCGTGCTGGCCGTCAAGGCCGGCGTGGTCACCGAGGTGGCCGCCGATCACGTGATCGTGGCCAACGACGACGGCACCGAGAAGGAGTACACGATCGGCAAGTTCGTGCGCTCCAACCCGGGCAACACGTACAACCAGCGCGTCGTGGTCTCCGAGGGAGATCGCGTCGAGCCGCGCACCGTGCTGGCCGACGGCCCGTCGACCGATCACGGCGAGCTGGCCCTGGGCAAGAACCTGCTCGTGGCCTACATGTCCTGGGAGGGCCTCAACTACGAGGACGCCATCATCCTGTCCCAGCGCATGGTCTCGGACGACGTCCTGACCTCGATCCACATCGAGGAGCACGAGATCGATGCCCGCGACACCAAGCTCGGTGCCGAGGAGATCACGCGCGACATCCCCAACGTGTCGGAGGAGGTGCTCTCGGCTCTGGACGAGCGGGGCGTCATCCACATCGGCGCCGAGGTCCAGGCCGGCGACATCCTGGTCGGCAAGGTCACGCCCAAGGGCGAGACCGAGCTGACCCCGGAGGAGCGCCTGCTGCGCGCGATCTTCGGCGAGAAGTCCCGCGAGGTCCGCGACACCTCCCTGAAGGTGCCCCACGGCGAGTCGGGAACGGTCATCGGCGTGCGCGTCTTCGACCGCGACGAGGATTCGGACGATCTCCCCGCCGGCGTCAACCAGGTCGTGCGCGTCTACGTCGCGCAGAAGCGCAAGATCACGGACGGCGACAAGCTCGCCGGACGCCACGGCAACAAGGGCGTCATCTCCAAGATCCTGCCCCTGGAGGACATGCCGTTCCTGGCGGACGGCACCCCCGTCGACGTCATCCTGAACCCGCTGGGCGTGCCCGGGCGCATGAACCTCGGCCAGGTGCTCGAGGTCCACACCGGCTGGCTGGCCAAGCAGGGCTGGAAGGTCGAGGGCGACCCGCAGTGGCTGGATCACCTCACGAACTTCCCCAAGGAGACCGGCCCCACCAACGTGGCGACCCCGGTGTTCGACGGTGCCCGCGAGGACGAGATCTTCGACCTGCTGGATCACTCCAACGTGACCCGCGACGGAGATCGCCTGATCAACCACACGGGCAAGGCGCAGCTGTTCGACGGCCGCTCCGGCGAGCCGTTCCCGGATCCGATCTCGGTCGGCTACCAGTACATCCTGAAGCTGCACCACCTGGTGGACGACAAGATCCACGCCCGCTCGACCGGTCCGTACTCGATGATCACGCAGCAGCCCCTGGGCGGTAAGGCCCAGTTCGGCGGCCAGCGCTTCGGCGAGATGGAGGTCTGGGCGCTGGAGGCCTACGGCGCCGCCTACACGCTGCAGGAGATCCTGACCGTGAAGTCGGATGACGTGCACGGCCGCGTGAAGGTCTACGAGGCGATCGTCAAGGGCGAGAACATCCCGGAGCCGGGCGTTCCCGAGTCGTTCAAGGTCCTCATCAAGGAGATGAAGTCCCTGTGCCTGAACGTCGAGGTCCTCTCGGCCGACGGCCAGACCGTCGAGATGCGCGATGCGGATGACGAAGTCTTCCGCGCCGCTGAAGAGCTGGGCATCGACCTGTCCCACTCCGAGCCGAGCTCGGTCGAAGAGGTCTGATCACCTCCGACGTCGACCGCCCACTCTTTTTGAAGACTGCTTAGAAAGGGATCAAGGATCCTCATGTCCAACGATTCTTCGCTCAACCTCATGCGCATCGGCCTCGCCACGGCCGACCAGATCCGCTCCTGGTCGTACGGCGAGGTCAAGAAGCCCGAGACCATCAACTACCGCACGCTCAAGCCGGAGAAGGACGGGCTCTTCTGCGAGAGGATCTTCGGCCCCACCCGCGATTGGGAGTGCGCCTGCGGCAAGTACAAGCGCGTGCGCTACAAGGGCATCATCTGCGAGCGCTGCGGCGTCGAGGTGACCCGTGCCAAGGTGCGCCGCGAGCGCATGGGGCACCTGGAGCTCGCCGCTCCGGTGACCCACATCTGGTACTTCAAGGGCGTGCCCTCTCGTCTGGGCTACCTGCTGGACCTGGCGCCCAAGGACCTGGAGAAGGTCATCTACTTCGCGGCCTACATGGTCACGAAGGTCGATGAGGAGGCCCGCCACGAGGACCTCCCGAACCTCCAGGCCTCGATCGACCGCGAGAAGAAGGCCCTCGAGGACCAGCGCGATGCCGACGTCGTCGCCATCGCCGGGGACCTCGAGAGCGATCTGGCCGAGGTGGAGAAGGAGGGTGGCAAGGCCGCCGAGAAGCGCAAGCTGCGCGATGCCGCCGACCGCCAGATGGCCAACGTGCGCAAGCGCGCCGACCGCGAGATCGACTCGATCGACCGCGTGTGGGAGCGCTTCAAGAACCTCAAGGTCAACGACCTCGAGGGCGACGAGGCGCTGTACCGCCAGTTGCAGGACCGCTTCGGCATGTACTTCGAGGGCTCCATGGGCGCCGAGGCGATCAAGAAGCGCCTCGAGACCTTCGACCTGGCTGCTGAGGCCGAGGCCCTGCGCGAGACCATCGCCACGGGCAAGGGCCAGCGCAAGTCGCGCGCCCTGAAGCGCCTCAAGGTCGTCAACGCGTTCCTGTCCACGGACAACTCGCCGCTGGGCATGGTCCTGGACGCCGTCCCGGTCATCCCGCCGGAGCTGCGTCCCATGGTCCAGCTCGACGGCGGCCGCTTCGCGACCTCGGATCTCAACGATCTGTACCGACGCGTGATCAACCGCAATAACCGCCTGAAGCGCCTGCTCGATCTCGGCGCCCCCGAGATCATCGTGAACAACGAGAAGCGCATGCTCCAGGAGGCTGTGGACTCCCTGTTCGACAACGGCCGTCGCGGCCGTCCCGTCACGGGCCCGGGCAACCGCGCGCTCAAGTCGCTGTCGGACATGCTCAAGGGCAAGCAGGGCCGCTTCCGCCAGAACCTGCTCGGCAAGCGCGTGGACTACTCGGGCCGCTCGGTCATCGTGGTCGGCCCGCAGCTGCGCATGCACCAGTGCGGTCTGCCCAAGCAGATGGCGCTCGAGCTGTTCAAGCCGTTCGTGATGAAGCGCCTGGTCGATCTGAACCACGCGCAGAACATCAAGTCGGCCAAGCGGATGGTCGAGCGCTTCCGCCCGCAGGTGTGGGACGTCCTGGAAGAGGTCATCACCGAGCACCCGGTGCTGCTCAACCGCGCCCCCACCCTGCACCGCCTGGGCATCCAGGCCTTCGAGCCGCAGCTCGTCGAGGGCAAGGCCATCCAGCTGCACCCGCTCGTGTGCTCGGCGTTCAACGCGGACTTCGACGGCGACCAGATGGCCGTGCACCTGCCGCTGTCGCCGGAGGCCCAGGCCGAGGCGCGCGTGCTGATGCTGTCGTCGAACAACATCCTCAAGCCGTCGGACGGCAAGCCGATCGCCCTGCCCTCGCAGGACATGATCATCGGCCTGTACCACCTGACCACCGTCCGCGAGGACGAGGTCGGGGCCGGGGAGAGCTACTCGTCGGTGGCCGAGGCCGTCATGGCCTTCGACGCCCGCAAGCTGCACCTCAACGCGCCGATCAAGGTCCGCATCGAGGACTTCGTCCCCGGTGAGGGCTGGGAGGCTCCGGAGGGCTGGACCGAGGGCGACACCGCCACGGTCGAGACCACCCTGGGCCGCGTCATCTTCAACCAGCAGCTGCCCGCCGGGCACCCGTGGTTCGAGGGCGTCGCGGACAAGAAGAGCCTCTCGCGCCTGGTCAACGACCTCGCCGAGGAGAACTCGATGGGCGTCGTGGCGCAGACCCTCGACAACTTCAAGGACGCCGGCTTCTACTGGGCCGCCTGGTCGGGCATCACGGTGGCGATCTCGGATATCGCCACGCCTCCGTCCAAGCCCCAGATCATGGAGGGCTACGAGGCGCAGGCCGCCAAGATCCAGACCCAGTACGAGACCGGTCTGATCGACGACGACGAGCGCCGCACCGAGCAGATCGACATCTGGACCAAGGCGACCGACGAGGTCGCTGCGGCCATGCGCGAGAACCTCGGCCGGCTGAACAACATCAACCGGATGGTCTCCTCGGGTGCACGAGGCAACTGGATGCAGGTCCGTCAGATCGCGGGCATCCGCGGCCTGGTGGCCAACCCCAAGGGCGAGATCATGCCCCGTCCGATCAAGTCCTCGTACCGCGAGGGCCTGACGGTGCTGGAGTACTTCATCGCGACCCACGGCGCCCGCAAGGGCCTGGCCGACACCGCGCTGCGCACGGCGAACTCGGGCTACCTGACCCGTCGTCTCGTCGACGTCTCCCAGGACGTCATCGTCCGCGAGGGCGACTGCGGCACGGATCGCGGCCTGACGCTGCCGGTCTCCGAGACCTCGGAGACGGGTCAGCGCGTGCTGGATGCCGAGGTGGAGAACACCATCCACGGCCGCGTGCTGGCCGTGGACGTGGCCGATGCGAACGGCGAGATCGTGGCCCAGGCGGGCCAGGACCTCTCGGACGGGCTCATCAAGGCGATCTTCGACGCCGGCGTGGACGAGGTCCGCGTGCGCTCGGTGCTGACCTGCGACTCCGCCGTCGGCGTGTGCGCGGCCTGCTACGGCCGCTCGCTGGCGACCAACAAGCTGGTCGACATCGGCGAGGCCGTGGGCATCATCGCGGCTCAGTCGATCGGCGAGCCCGGCACGCAGCTGACCATGCGCACGTTCCACACGGGCGGCGTCGCCTCCTCGGACGGCGACATCACGCAGGGTCTGCCGCGAATCCAGGAGCTCTTCGAGGCCCGCACGCCCAAGGGCGTCGCGCCGATCTCGGAGGTCGCCGGTCGCGCCACGATCGAGGACACGGAGAAGGGCGTGCGCGTCGTCATCACCCCGGACAACGGGGACGAGGACTTCGCGTACCCGGTGCTGCGCCGCGCCAAGCTGCTCGTGGCCGACGGCGAGTCCGTCGAGGTCGGCCAGCAGCTGGTGGCCGGTGCGGTGGACCCCAAGGAGGTCCTGCGCATCCGCGGTCGCCGTGCGGCCCAGAAGCACCTGGTGGACGAGGTCCAGGGCGTGTACCGCTCCCAGGGCGTGGGCATCCACGACAAGCACGTGGAGGTCATCGTCCGGCAGATGCTGCGTCGCAACACGGTCATCGAGTCCGGCGACACCGACCTGCTGCCGGGCGAGCTCGTGGACGACGTCCGCTACCGCGAGGCCAACCGCAAGGCGGTGACCTCGCAGCAGCGTCCGGCCGCAGGCCGTCCGGAGCTGATGGGCATCACCAAGGCCTCGCTGGCCACGGACTCGTGGCTGTCGGCCGCCTCCTTCCAGGAGACGACCCGAGTGCTGACGCAGGCCGCCATGGAGGCCAAGTCGGATCCGCTGGTGGGCCTGAAGGAGAACGTGATCATCGGCAAGCTGATCCCGGCCGGCACCGGCCTGGCTCGCTACAACGATGTGAGCGTGGAGCCCACCGAGGAGGCCAAGGCCGCCCTGTTCACGGACAGCGGCGCGTACGCGGACTTCTCGTACGCCGACGACTCGTCGCTGGGCGAGTTCCAGGCGATCCCGCTGGAGGATTACGACTTCGGCGCCAACTGATCGGTCGGCGGCACCTCGGCGCTGAGCTGAGGTGCCGCGCCGAGATCAGACCCGGACGCTCGGCGTCCCAGACCGGAAGCCCCGCTCCTGCACTGGCAGGAGCGGGGCTTCCGCCGTCTCTGCCGATCGTGACGTCGCACGGTCCACCGAGACCGCGTCGAGCCCCCGGCGCCGGGCGCGGGCCGAAGCCGACAGCGAGGGCTTCAGCGGCCCGTCGCGCAGGCAGGTCGGGCGGGGTGCCCTCGGTGCTGCGGCGGCTCCCGGCGACGAGGGGGACGGCCGCTTCCTGATCGGACGCGCGGTGCGGGACATCATCGGCAGGCTCGCCGGGGTGGGCTTCCTGGGCTACGGGTCCACGAGCAAGCTGGGGCTCGGCGTCCACATTCGCCAGCACGCCCGCGCCTTCGTCATCGAGGACCCGGCCGACGGCTCGCACGTGGCGCTGGTCGCAGGCCACGGTCAGCCTGGGAGCCGCCCACACCCATGCCACTCCGGGCGGCGCCGGAGTCGACGAGCTGCAGAACATCACCACGCTGGGCTTCCAGCCCCAGGTCTTCGAGGCGCAGGTCGAGCGCATCGTGGCCGCGATCCTGGCCGCAGACGCCGACCGGGCGGAGGGCAGACTGCGAGTGAGCCGCTCGGAGCTGGCCGATGCGGGGGGGCAACCGGTACATGGAGGCCTTCCGCCTGAATCCCGAGGACCTGGGCTCGGCGCTGCCCGGCGGCCTGGACACCTCCTCGACCACGCTGCGGATGGAGAGCGGGGGAGCGGTCGACGCCATCGTGAACTGGTAATCGACCCACAGCACCTCGCTGACGAACACCGACCGCCTGGTCTCGGGGGAGAACAAGGGCTGCGCCGAGTACACCCTCGAGCGCCTGGACCACGGCGTGCACCTCACGGCGCAGCAGCGACCGGAGTTCGTGGCGGCGTTCGCCAACTCGAACTCCGGCGACATCAGCCCGAACCTGAACCGGAGCCCGGGCAGCGGGCCCACCGACGACGAGTTCGAGAACACGCCGGAGATCGGCACGCGCCAGGCCGATGCGGTGCGCTCCCAGCTGGCCTCGTCGGGAGACCCGGTGGGCTCGGGGGTGGCCAGCCGGATCACCTACGTGGACATGCGCGGCTACCAGGTGCGCCCGGAGTTCTCCGGCACGGGTCGCACCGAGCGCACGGGCTGGGCGATCCTGGGCACGGCCTTCGGCGCCGGATCCCAGGAGGACGGGCCGGGCCCGAGCATCTTCAGCGAGGAGCTGTGGAACAACCCCTTCTCGGCCACGCTGGCCTCGTGGCGCTACCGGGTCGACCGCTACGAGGCGGCCATCCACGCGCCCAAGTCCACCCTGCTGTCCGTCGGGGCCATGGGCTGGGTCCAGCATCAGGTCCCGGTGCAGCTGATCCGCCTGGGCCGGCTGTGGCTGGCGGTCATGCCCGGCGAGGTCACGGCCGCCGTGGGCGTGATGTACCGCAGGGCGGTCGCTGAGGCCACCGGCGCGCAGGAGCGCGATGTCATCATCCAGGCGACCTCCAACGGCTGCACGCACTACGTCACGACGCGCTGGGAGTACGAGTCTCAGCAGTACGAGGGCGGGGCCACGGTCTACGGCAAGCACTCGGCGGCCGCGTACTGCCAGATCCTCGACGGGCTGGCCCGGGCGATCGTCGACGACACGGAGGTGGCCCTGGGCCTCGTGCCGCGGGATGAGTCGGCCAAGGCGCTGCGATCCCTGCAGGGAGCCGACGGCGCTGACCTGCCCATGCCGATGCGGGCCTTCGGCGATGTCTGGACGCAGCCGGTCGGCGTCACCGCCGGGCAGGTGGCCCGCGCCGTGTTCGTGGGGGCGAACCCGAACAACAACGTCCGCCACGGCGGCTCGTACCTGGTGCTCGAGCGCCAGGCGGACGGCGCCTGGCGGACGGCTCCTGGCAGCGCTTCCGCGACGACCAGGACTTCGACACACGGTTTCTCTGGGAGGACAGGCTGTTCTCGCGCTCGCTGGTGACCCTCGAGTGGACCGTGCCCGCCGGTGCTGCCGGCACCTGCCGCTTCGTCTACCAGGGCGATCGCCGCACCGGTCTCAGGAGGATCCCGCCGATCACGGCGACCAGCCGGGCCTTCACCGTGCGCTGATACTGGCCCGAGCGAGGGAGAATCCGGGACATGGCCAATTCGTCCTCCGGAGACTCCGTGCTCGTGCGCCTCGACCGGGTGCTGGCCGCCTTCGGGCGCGACCAGCCCCGGCTGACCTCCGCGCAGATCGCGCGACGCACTGGGCTGCCTCCGGCCACCGCCCATCGCCTGTGCGCCGATCTGGCGGCAGCCGGCTGGCTGACGCGCGGGGCGGGGGGCTCCTACTCCGTGGGGACCCGGCTGTGGGAGCTGGCCACCCGGTCGGCCCCGGAGACCTCCCTGGCGGCGGCGGCCGCGCCGTTCCTGCACGGCGTCCAGTCGGCGCTGCGACAGCATGTCCAGCTCGGTCGCATCCAGGGCGACGAGGTCCTGTTCGTGCAGAGGCTCTCCCAGCCCGGCACCCGCCCCATCAGCTCCGCGGTGGCGGGGAGGCTGCCGCTGCACCTCTCGGCCACCGGCCTGGTGCTGCTGGCGGGGCTGCCGGAGGCGCAGCGCCGCGACCACGCCCGACGTGTGCTCGAGCGCGGCGAGCAGCTGCCGCAGGGCGGGCCCGAGCAGCTCGAGCAGGTGCTGCGCGAGATCCGCGCGAGCGGCCACTGCGTGCAGACCGGCAATCTTGAGCCGGACCGCACGGGCATCGCCGTGCCCGTCCATGCCGCCGACGGCTCGGTGCTCGCAGGCCTGGGCATCGTCGCCGATCGGGCCCTGGCCCCCGTGGATCCCTCAGCCGTCGTGCAGGCGCTGCACACGGCCGCTCACGGGATCGCCCGCGCGGCCGAAGGACCGGATCATCCCGTTGAATGAGCATTATGTGGCGCAGGCCTCACTGTGAGCCTGAGACTGTGCGCACAACCGTTCGCCAGGAGGACATCCCGTGAGCCAGAACCCCGCGCAGCCCGCATCGGCCGCACCCCTCCTCGAGACGCAGGTCGCGATCGTCGGCGCCGGCCCCGCCGGGCTGATGCTCGCGCACCTGCTGCGTCGCGAGGGCCTCGAGACGATCGTGATCGAGAAGCGCGACCCGGAGACGATCCGGGCCACCCACCGCGCCGGGATCCTGGAGGCCGGCACCGTGGACATGCTGGTGGACTCCGGCGTCGACGGCCGAGTGCTCACGGAGGGCCACGAGCATGAGGGCACGTCCCTGCGCTTCGAGGGCCGCAGCCACCACATCGACTTCCAGGAGGCAGTCGGGCGCTCCGTGCGGCTCTACCCGCAGAACGAGGTGTTCTGGGACCTCAAGGAGGCCTCCGAGCGCGACGGCGGCACGGTCTTCTGGTCGGTCGACAACGTCGCCGTCCATGACGTCGAGTCGGATCGCCCGGGGGTCACGTTCGTCGATGCCGAGGGCGCGGCGCGCGAGATCCGCTGCCGGATCCTGGTGGGTGCCGACGGCTCCCGCTCGGTGTGCCGCAAGGCGATTCCGGAGGACGTGCGCACGGATCACTTCACCGAATACCCGTTCGCCTGGTTCGGCATCCTGTGCCAGGCGCCGCCGAGCCACCACGAGCTGATCTACACCCGCTCCGAGTCCGGGTTCGCGCTGATCTCCCAGCGCTCGGACGACGTCCAGCGGATGTACTTCCAGTGCGACCCCACGGAGGATCCCGACGACTGGTCGGACGAGCAGATCTGGGCCCGGCTGCAGGAGTGCGTCTCCGGCCCGGACGGCTTCCGCCTGCAGGAGGGGCCGATCATCGACAAGACGGTCCTGCCCTTCCGCTCCTATGTGTGCGAGCCGCTGCGCCACGGCTCCCTCGTGCTCGTGGGCGATGCCGGGCACACGGTCCCCCCGACCGGCGCCAAGGGCCTGAACCTCGCCTTCTGCGACGTCCGCGTCCTGGCCCCGGCCCTCGTGGCCCTGCTGCGCGACGGCGATGAGCGGCCGCTGGCCGGCTACTCGGGGGCGGCGCTGGAGCGCGTGTGGAAGGCGCAGAACTTCTCGTACTGGGTCACCCGCATGCTGCACAGCAGCTCCGAGGACTCCGAGTTCGACTCCCGCCGCCAGCTCGGCGAGCTGCATGCGATCACGGACTCGCCGTACGGCCGGGCGTACTTCGCCGACTCCTACACGGGCTGGCAGGCCTGAGCGGGCGCTGAAGCCCACGGTGGGCCGTCGATGGCGCACCCCCCATGCCCAGGTCCGACGACGGACCGCGCTCCGATCGCCATCCGTGCGCTCTGCGCACAGGTGTTCAGTTTCGGAGTGACGCACGTTATTCTCAGGTGCTGGAGAGCACGGGCAGCAGCCCTGGGATGACGGAGCCGCGGGGCAGCCCCGCGGCAGCACCTCTACTGCCCGGCTGATGAAGGAGATGACCATGGCGGACACCCCCGTCTCGTCCTCGGACGCGGCAGCGGATTCCCAGTCGGTCCTGAGCGCGGAGATGGACGCGATCTCGGAGAGCTATGCGGCCTCCGGATCCGTCGAGACCCAGCCTCGACTCGACTACGCGCCCTATCGCAGCTCGGTCCTGCGCCACCCCACCAAGGATCTGCATCATGCGGATCCGGAGACCGTCGAGCTGTGGGCCCCGGCCTTCGGCCCCCGCGACGTCCACGCCCTCGAGTCGGACCTCACGATCCAGGACAAGGGCGAGCCCATCGGCGAGCGGATCACGATCAGCGGGCGCGTGCTCGACGGCGAGGGCCGGCCGGTGCGCCGCCAGCTGGTGGAGATCTGGCAGGCCAATGCGGCGGGCCGGTACATCCACAAGCGCGATCAGCACCCGGCTCCGATCGACCCGAACTTCACCGGGGTGGGCCGCTGCCTGACCGGCGACGACGGCTCGTACTCGTTCACCACGATCAAGCCGGGCCCGTACCCGTGGAAGAACCACTACAACGCGTGGCGTCCGGCTCACGTGCACTTCTCGCTGTTCGGCACGGAGTTCACCCAGCGCATGGTGACCCAGATGTACTTCCCGGGCGATCCCCTGTTCGCCCTGGACCCGATCTACCAGGCGATCGTCGACCCCAAGGCGCGCGAGCGCCTGGTGGCGAACTACGACCACGACCTCTCGGCCCACGAGTGGTCGCTGGGCTACAAGTGGGACATCGTGCTCACCGGAACCCACCGCACGCTCATGGAGGAGGACACCGATGTCTGAGCAGCTGACACCCACGCCCGGTCAGACCGTCGGCCCCTTCTACGGCTACGCCCTGCCGTTCGACGGCGGGGAGAACCTGGTGGATCGGACGCATCCCCAGGCCGTGCGCCTGCACGGGGTCGTCTACGACGGCAACGGCGATCCCGTGCCGGACTCCCTGCTGGAGATCTGGCAGGCGGATGAGCACGGGCGGATCTCGCAGGAGCCCGGCTCCCTGATCCGCGACGGCTACACCTTCACGGGCTTCGGCAGGCAGGCCGTGGACAACGTGGGGGCGTACTCGTTCACCACGGTGGCCCCCGGCCCCACGGAGCCCGGGGCGGCCCCGTTCATCGCCATGACGGTCTTCGCCCGCGGTCTGCTCAACCGGCTCTTCACCCGGATCTACCTCCCGGAGGACCAGGAGGCCCTGGAGCGGGACCCGCTGCTGTCCTCGGTGCCGGCGGATCGGCGCGAGACCCTGATCGCCCGCCGCGAGCAGGACGGCTCGCTGCGCTTCGACGTCCGCCTGCAGGGCGAGGCGGAGACCGTGTTCCTGCGCTACCCGCAGCACGCGGACTGAGCAGGCACGGGGCCGGGCCGACGTCCATCGTCGCCCCGCCCCCCCTCCGCCGCGCGGGGACGACTCGCGACGGCGTCACCACCATCTTCAGAGCAGCGCGACGACAGGACGACGACGAGACGCATGGCAGCACAGGACGCCGACTATTGTCTGCTCGTCCCCGGAGCCCATCGGGCCCGGGGACTCGCCGGTGATCGACAGGTGCTGCGCTGCCTGGTGCGAGCGGAGACCGCTTGGGTCGCGGCGCAGGCGCAGCTCGGGCTCGTCCCGGACAGCGCCGCGGAGGCGGCGGCCGACGTCCTCACGGACGAGGTGCTCGATCGCAGCTTCGACCTGGCGGATCTCGCCGAGCGCAGCGAGCTGGGCGGGAACCCGGTGATCCCCATGCTCGCGGATCTGCGCGCAGCGGTGCGGGAGATCGACCCGGAGGCCGTCGGCGCAGTGCACCGCGGGCTGACCAGTCAGGACGTTCTGGACACCGCCCTGATGCTGGTGCTGCGCGAGGCCCTCCAGCATCTCGATGACTCCCTGTCCCAGGCGCGGTCCGCGCTGGCCGGACTGGCCCAGCGCCACCGCCACGCTCTGTGCGCCGCGCGCACCCTGACGCAGCACGCGCTGCCCACGACCTTCGGCCTGCGCTGCGCCCAGTGGCTCGAGGGGCTGGCGGATGCCCATGAGCGGCTGGACCGGCTGAGCACTCCGGTGGCCATCGGCGGTGCGGCCGGCACCCTGGCCGGATCGCAGGCCCTGTTCGAGCAGCAGGAAGACCTCCAGCGCGGCAGTGCCTGCTCCGCGCAGCTCTCCGAGCAGGTCCTGCAGCTGCACGCCGCCTGGGCCAGGCAGCTCGGGCTGGAGGAGGCGCCCCACGTCTGGCACACCGCCCGCCAGCCCGTTCTGGACGCCGGGGCCGCGCTCGGCAGCGTCTGCGCGGCGATCGGCAGGATCGCCGACGACGTCCTGCTGCTCTCGCGCCCCGAGCTCGGCGAGCTGCGCGAGCCCACGGGCCCGGGCAGGGGCGTGTCCTCGGCCATGCCGCAGAAGCAGAACCCGGTGCTCTCGGTCCAGCTCAAGCGCACCGCCCTGAGCGCACCGCAGCTGCTCGCCTCGCTGTTCACTGCCGCCTCCTCCTCGGTCGACGAGCGTCCGGACGGCGCCTGGCACGTGGAGTGGCCGGCGCTGCAGCAGCTGCTGCGACTGAGCCTGACGGCGTGCTCCCAGCTGGCAGAGCTTGCCCAGGGGCTGCGCGTGGATGTCGAGCGCATGGAGGAGAACCTGCGCGCCTCGGGGCCGGCGCTGCTCTCCGAGCGGATCGTCACGGCGCTGAAGCCCGCGGTGCAGGAGGCGGACGGGGCCACGGGAGCCCAGCGCATCCAGGCCGTGCTGGCCCGGGCCGGTGCGGATGTCGAGGCAGCCGTCGACGGCCTGGCGGAGATCACGGGGGAGGGCCGCGACGCCCAGGGGCATGTCCTCGACCGGCAGCGGCTGCAGCAGCTGTGCGACCCGCGCGGCTATCTGGGCGCGGCCGATCTGCTGATCGATCGGGCTTTCGCGCGCCAGGACGAGCGAGAGGCGCTGCCCGGCGGCGGCGCCAGAACAGGAGAGGACTCATGAGCGTTCCAAGCATCCGCCTCGTGGAGCTGAGCGCGCCCGCTGCGGCGCAGGACGAGCAGCGGCCGGTGCTGCTGCTCGGCCCGGCGCTGGGCACGGCTCTCGTCCCGCTGTGGGGCGGGGTCGTCCGCGAGCTGGAAGGGCGCTTCCGCATCATCGGCTGGGAGCTGCCGGGCCACGGGGGCGCACCGGCCGGCTCCGACGACTTCTCGATCGAGGAGCTCGCCCAGGGCGTCCTGGCCGCCGTGGATGCAGTCGAGGAGCTCCCGGCCGAATCCCCGTTCTGGTATGCGGGCTGCTCCGTGGGCGGGGCCGTGGGGCTGCAGCTGCTGGTCGATGCACCGCAGCGCGTCCGAGGCGCCGTCATCACCGCCTCCGCACCGCAGCTGGGCGATCCCGAGCAGTGGCGCGAGCGCGCCGCGCTGGTGGAGGCCGCGGGAACTCCCACGCAGGTCATCGGCAGTGCGCAGCGCTGGCTCACCCAGGACTTCATCGAGCGCGACGCCGCCGCCGGCACCGGGATCACCACGGGTCTGCTGCACGCGCTGCAGTCCGCCGACCGCCACGGCTACGCCCAGGTGTGCCGTGCGATCGCCGCGTTCGACCTCACCGGGCGACTGGGGGAGATCGTCGCCCCGGTGATCGCCGTGGCCGGCGAGCAGGACCCCTCGGTCGAGGCGCAGGCGGTGCGGGACTGGGCGCAGCAGGTGCCCGGTGCGCGCTTCGAGCTGATCGAGCAGGCCGCGCACATGATCCCCGCCCAGCAGCCGGCCGCGCTCGCCGGGCTGATCAAGGAGCTGGCAGCGCAGACGCCGGGCTCCGCGTCGACCGATCCGCTGCGGCGTGAAGGGGCGCCGTCCTCGGTCGGCGACTCGGCCCCGGGGAGCGCCTCGACTCAGGCGCCTGCACCACGCGCGGGCGGCGACCGCACCGCCTCCCAGACGCATGCCGACGGCATGCGGGTGCGCCGGGAGGTCCTCTCCGACGCCCACGTGGATCGCTCGGAGGCCAACAAGGACGAGTTCACGGCCGAGTGGCAGGACTTCATCTCCCGCTACGCCTGGGGCGAGATCTGGACCCGTCCGGGCCTGGATCGGCCCATGCGCAGCGCCATCACGCTGACCGCCCTGATCGCGGCGGGGCACTGGGGCGAGTTCGAGATGCACGTGCGCGCGGCACTGCGCAACGGGCTGACGCGCGAGCAGATCAAGGAGATCCTGCTGCAGAGCTCGATCTACCTCTCGGTGCCCTCCGCCAACAACGCCTTCTCCCATGCCAAGGCGGTCTTCGACCGTCTGGACGCGGAGGCCGCCAGCGCCTCCTCGCCCGCCACGACAGACCGAGCATCATCAGACGACGAAGGAGTCACCTCATGAGCACCGCAGCCAGCGGCCGCCAGGACGCCTACATCTACGACGCCGTGCGCACCCCGTTCGCCAAGATCGGCGGCGCCCTGTCCGGCCACCGCCCCGACGACCTCGCAGCGCTCGTGGTGCGCAGCATGGTCGAGCGAGCTGAGGGCCTGGACCCGGAGAGCATCGACGAGGTCGTGTTCGGCAACGCCAACGGCGCCGGCGAGGAGAACCGCAACGTGGCGCGCATGGCCACGCTGCTGGCCGGTCTGCCCACCTCGCTGCCGGGCACCACGGTCAACCGCCTCTGCGGCTCCTCGCTGGATGCCGCCATGTTGGCCTCGCGCCAGATCGAGGTCGATGAGGCCGACCTGATGCTCGTGGGCGGCGTCGAGTCCATGTCGCGCGCTCCCTGGGTCCTGCCCAAGACCGAACGTCCGTTCCCCATGCAGGACCTGCACCTGGCCAACACCACGCTCGGCTGGCGGCTGGTCAATCCCGAGATGCCCGATGCCTGGACGGTCTCGTTGGGCGAGGCCACCGAGCAGCTGCGCGAGAAGCACGGGATCACCCGCGAGGAGCAGGACGTCTTCTCGGCGCGCTCCCACCAGCTGGCCGCGAAGGCCTGGGACGAGGGCCGCTACGACGACCTCACCGTAACCGTGAAGGCCAACTCCAAGCGCGGCAGCGACGTCACCCGCGATGAGACCGTCCGCGCCGATTCCACCCCGGAGACGCTCGGCGGTCTGCGCACCGTGTTCCGCAAGGACAACGGCACGGTCACCGCCGGCAACGCCTCGCCCATGAACGACGGCGCCTCCGCCGCGTGGCTCGGGTCCGAGAAGGCTGCCGTTCTTCTGGGACGCACGCCGCTGGCGCGCATCGCCGGGCGCGGCGCTGCGGCCAATGAGCCGCAGTTCTTCGGCGAGGCGCCGGTCGAGGCCGCGAACCTGGCCCTGAAGCGCGCCGGGATCGGCTGGGAGGATGTCAGCGCCGTCGAGCTCAACGAGGCCTTCGCGGCCCAGTCGCTGGCGTGCCTCCGCCAGTGGGGGATCGAGGAGTCGATCGTCAACGCGTGGGGCGGCGCGATCGCGATCGGCCACCCGCTCGGCGCCTCCGGTACCCGAGTGCTGGGAACCCTGGCTCGGCGCCTCCGGGCGGAGGGCGGCCGCTGGGGCGTGGCTTCGCTGTGCATCGGCGTGGGCCAGGGCCTGGCCGTCGTGCTCGAGAACACCGACGCCGCCTGAGCCCGGCGCACCAGAGACCGAACGATCATTCGCAAGGAGAGAGCATGCTGAGCATCGCGGACACCGCGGCCCAGGCCGTCGAGCAGATCGAGGACGGCTCGACCGTCATGATCGGGGGCTTCGGGGTGGCGGGTCAGCCCGTCGAGCTGATCGACGCCCTGATCGAGCAGGGCGCGAACGACCTGACCGTCGTGAACAACAACGCGGGCAACGGCGACGTCGGGCTGGCCAAGCTCATCCAGCTGGGACGGGTGAAGAAGATCATCTGCTCGTTCCCGCGCCAGTCGGACTCGTGGCACTTCGACGAGAAGTACCACGCCGGCGAGATCGAGCTGGAGGTCGTCCCGCAGGGCAACCTGGCCGAGCGCATCCGCGCCGCAGGCGCCGGCATCGGCGCGTTCTTCACCCCCACGGGCTACGGCACGCCGCTGGCCGAGGGCAAGGAGGTCCGCGAGCTCGACGGACGCCACCAGATCCTCGAGTACCCGATCGTCGCCGACTACGCCCTGACCAAGGCGCACACCGCCGACACCGCGGGCAACCTCACCTACCGCAAGACGGCGCGCAACTTCGGCCCGATCATGGCCGCGGCCGCCCGGACGTCGATCGTGCAGGTCTCGGAGCTCGTGGAGCGCGGGCAGATGGATCCGGAGACCGTGGTGACCCCGGGTATCTACGTCGACACCGTCGTGCACATCCAGGCCCCCAAGACGCCCGACGTGGGCTGATCCCCTCACGGATCAGGACCGCCGCCGCAGGCAGCGCCCGTCCCGATCCACCGCGAGCAGACACGCCACCGCAGCGGCAGCCAGGCCGCGCAGAGAGCGAGACACGACCATGAGCACTCCCCAGACCCAGGACGCGGCGCTGGACAACCAGCAGCTCGCCGAGCTCGTCGCCCGCGACATCCCCGCCGGCGCCTATGTGAACCTCGGCATCGGCCAGCCCACGCTGGTCTCCGACTACCTCACGCCCGAGGACGACGTCACCCTCCACACGGAGAACGGCATGCTCGGCATGGGTGCGGCCGCCCACGGCGAGGACATCGACCCCGATCTGATCAACGCGGGCAAGATCCCGGTCGTGGAGACCGACGGCTGCTCGTACTTCCACCACGCGGACTCGTTCGCCATGATGCGCGGCGGCCATCTGGACTGCTGCGTCCTCGGCGCCTTCCAGGTGGACCGCAACGGCAACCTGGCCAACTGGTCGACCGGCAAGCCCGGGGCCATCCCCGCGGTCGGCGGGGCCATGGACCTGGCCACCGGCGCCAAGCAGACATTCGTGATGATGGACCTGCGCACCAAGAAGGACCAGCCCAAGCTGGTCGAGCAGTGCGATATGCCCCTGACGGGCGTCGGCTGCGTCTCGCGCGTCTACACCGACCGCGCCGTCTTCCTCATCGAGGGCGACGGCCGCGTGGTGGTGCGCGAGACCTTCGGGGCCACGTTCGAGCAGATCCAACAGCTCGTGCCCTTCCCGCTCGAGCAGGCCTGAGGACAGCAGCGCAGATGGCAGTCGAGCATTCCGCCGACGGGTCGGGGGAGTCCGAGCGCGCCGCCGGGTCGTCGTCGCGCTCGGGCACGGACACGGTGCAGTCGCTGGCCCGCGGCCTCGGCGTGATCACCGCCTTCGACGCCGGGCGACCTCGGATGACGCTGTCCGAGGTCGCCCGGCGCAGGGGCCTGTCCCGGGCGACGGCGCGCAGGCTCCTGCTGACGCTCGAGCAGTTGGGCTACGTGCGCACCGACGGCCGCGACTTCGAGCTCACCGCCAAGGTCCTCGAGCTCGGCTACGCCTACCTCTCCGCGCTGAGTCTGCCGGAGATCGCCGCCCCGCACCTGCGCCGGCTCTCCGAGACCGTGGGGGAGTCCACCTCCGTGGCCGTATTGGACGGCTCGGAGATCGCCTACGTGGCCCGGGTCCAGGCCCGGCACATCATGAATGTCGCGATCTCGGTGGGCACGCGCTTCCCGGCGCATGCGACCTCCATGGGCCGCGTGCTGCTCAGCGAGCTTCCCGACGACCAGGTCCGCGCTCGCTGCGAGGCTGCTCTGGCTCATCCGCCGGCCCGTCGCACCGTCACGACCCTCGACGGGCTGCGCCATCGCCTGGCCGAGGTGCGCCGCAGCGGGTGGGCGGACGTGGACCAGGAGCTCGAAGCCGGGCTGCGCTCGGTGGCTGTGCCGATCCGGGACGCCCGGGGGCAGATCATCGCCGCGGTCAACGTCTCCATGCGCGTGGGCGCCACGGAGGAGCACGAGGATCCGCTGCGTGCGATCCTCCCGGCGCTGCGCGAGTGCGCAGGTGCCATCCAGCAGGACCTGGCCGCGTCCGGGGCGGGTGGGCACCAGGACCCCGCGATCGCGGCGCGCGGAGGCGTCTGATACAGTTGACGGGATTGGCTCGACCATCCGTGGTCGCTTCCAGTGGCAGGTATGGACTCCGTCCTCAGGCACGCAGGGTGTGCCCGAATGCCACTTTTTGTCATGCCTCGAGGGTCTCGCCCCTGCTGCCCGCAGCGATCGCATCGTCGATCTCCTGCAGCACCCCTCGAGGCATCGGCCGCGGGTCCGCGTCGAGCGGCCCATGGCAGGCCTATCCACCAACGTCGCGCGCCGCACCGGCGCGCCACCATCAGGAGACGATGTGCCCACTATCCAGCAGCTGGTCCGCAAGGGCCGCACCCCGAAGGTCGTGAAGACCAAGGCGCCGGCCCTCCAGGGCAGCCCCATGAAGCGCGGCGTCTGCACCCGCGTGTACACGACCACGCCCAAGAAGCCGAACTCCGCGCTGCGCAAGATCGCGCGCGTGCGCCTGAACAACGGGGTCGAGGTCACGGCCTACATCCCCGGTGAGGGCCACAACCTGCAGGAGCACTCCATCGTGCTCGTGCGCGGCGGCCGAGTGAAGGACCTCCCCGGCGTCCGCTACCGCATCGTGCGCGGCGCCCTCGACACCCAGGGCGTCAAGGGCCGCGGCCAGGCCCGCTCCCGCTACGGCGTGAAGAAGGAGAAGAAGTAATGCCTCGTAAGGGTCCCGCCCCCAAGCGCCCGCTCGTCGTCGACCCGGTCTACGGATCCCCGGTCGTCACGCAGCTGATCAACAAGGTCCTCCAGGACGGCAAGAAGTCCACCGCCGAGCGCATCGTCTACGGCGCGCTGGCCGGTGTCGAGCGCAAGTCCGGCGAGGAGCCGGTCGCCACGCTCAAGAAGGCCCTGGAGAACATCAAGCCGGCCCTCGAGGTCCGCTCCCGCCGCGTCGGCGGCGCCACCTACCAGGTGCCGATCGAGGTCCGCGCGGGCCGTTCACAGGCACTGGCCCTGCGCTGGCTCGTCGGCTACTCCAAGGCCCGTCGCGAGAACACCATGACCGAGCGTCTGATGAACGAGATCCTGGACGCCTCGAACGGTCTGGGTGCCGCTGTGAAGCGTCGCGAGGACACTCACAAGATGGCCGATTCGAACAAGGCCTTCGCCCACTACCGCTGGTAATTCCGGCTCCGCTGGTAGCATCGGCTCGGTCTGCCGCCCCTCATCGGGGGCGGCAGACCGCCGGGAACACCTCAGAAGGGACTCACCGTGGCACAAGACGTGCTTACCGACCTGAAGAAGGTCCGCAACATCGGCATCATGGCGCACATCGACGCCGGCAAGACCACCACCACCGAGCGCATCCTGTTCTACACGGGCATCAACCACAAGCTCGGTGAGACCCATGAGGGTGCGTCCACGATGGACTGGATGGCTCAGGAGCAGGAGCGTGGCATCACGATCACCTCCGCGGCCACCACCTGCTTCTGGGACGGCAACCAGATCAACATCATCGACACCCCGGGCCACGTGGACTTCACGGTCGAGGTCGAGCGCTCCCTGCGCGTCCTCGACGGCGCCGTCGCCGTCTTCGACGGCAAGGAGGGCGTCGAGCCCCAGTCGGAGACCGTCTGGCGCCAGGCGGACAAGTACGACGTCCCCCGCATCTGCTTCGTCAACAAGATGGACAAGCTGGGCGCGGACTTCTACTTCACCGTCGACACCATCATCAACCGCCTCAAGGCCAAGCCGCTGGTCATGCAGCTGCCGATCGGCTCGGAGAGCGACTTCGTGGGCGTCGTGGACCTGGTCCACATGAAGGCCCTGGTCTGGGAGGGCGACTCCAAGGGAGACGTCTCCCTGGGCGCCTCGTACAAGACCGAGGAGATCCCCGCGGATCTCCAGGAGCGCGCCGAGCAGTACCGCGCCGAGCTGGTCGAGAACGTGGCCGAGGCCGATGACGAGCTCATGGAGAAGTACCTCGGCGGCGAGGAGCTGACGATCGATGAGATCAAGGCCGGCGTCCGCAAGCTGACCATCGCCTCGGAGGCCTACCCGGTCTTCTGCGGCTCCGCGTTCAAGAACCGCGGCGTGCAGCCGATGCTCGACGCCGTCGTGGACTACCTGCCCTCGCCGCTCGACGTCGACGACGTCCAGGGCCACTCGGTGCGCGACGAGGACGAGGTCATGACCCGTCCGGCCGATCGCACCGCTCCGTTCTCCGCTCTGGCCTTCAAGGTCGCTGCGCACCCGTTCTACGGCCAGCTGACCTACACCCGCGTCTACTCGGGCACGGCCAAGGCCGGCGAGCAGGTCCTGAACTCGACCAAGTCCAAGAAGGAGCGCATCGGCAAGCTGTTCCAGATGCACTCCAACAAGGAGAACCCGGTCGAGGAGATCCAGGCCGGTCACATCTACGCGATTATCGGCCTGAAGGACACCACCACGGGTGACACCCTGTGCGATGCGGCCAACCCGATCGTGCTGGAGTCCATGTCCTTCCCGGCTCCCGTGATCTTCGTGGCGATCGAGCCCAAGACCAAGGGCGACCAGGAGAAGCTCTCCACCGCCATCCAGAAGCTCTCCGCTGAGGATCCGACCTTCACGGTCTCCCTCAACGAGGAGACCGGTCAGACCGAGATCGGCGGCATGGGCGAGCTGCACCTGGACATCCTGGTGGATCGCATGAAGCGCGAGTTCCGCGTCGAGGCGAACGTGGGCAAGCCCCAGGTCGCCTACCGCGAGACCATCAGGAAGTCCGTCGAGAAGGTCGACTACACCCACAAGAAGCAGACCGGCGGCTCCGGTCAGTTCGCCAAGGTGCAGGTCTCCTTCGAGCCGATCGACCTCGAGGCCGAGGAGCTCTACGAGTTCGACAACGCCGTCACCGGCGGTCGCATCCCGCGCGAGTACATCCCGTCGGTGGACGCCGGAATCCAGGACGCCATGCAGCTCGGCGTGCTGGCCGGCTACCCGGTCGTGGGCGTCAAGGCCACGCTGCTCGACGGCGCCTACCACGACGTCGACTCCTCGGAGATGGCGTTCAAGATCGCCGGCTCCATGGTCTTCAAGGAGGGCGCCAAGCGCGCCAACCCGGTTCTGCTCGAGCCGACCATGGCCGTCGAGGTCCGCACGCCCGAGGAGTACATGGGCGATGTCATCGGCGACCTGAACTCGCGCCGCGGCATGATCCAGTCCATGGAGGACGTCTCCGGGATCAAGCTCGTCAAGGCCAGCGTTCCGCTGTCCGAGATGTTCGGCTACATCGGCGATCTGCGCTCCAAGACGCAGGGCCGCGCGGTGTACTCGATGTCCTTCGACTCCTACACGGAGGTCCCGAAGAACGTCGCCGAGGAGATCATCCAGAAGAACCGCGGCGAGTGATCCGTCGGCGGCTTCCTTGTGAGGAGCCGCCGACGGCCCCACGGCCTCGATCGCGGGCCCGCAGCCGACCCCGAGCCGGGCGGGCCCGCCGCACCGACCGATTTCTCACCCCCAACCAGCCCGACTACACTTGCAGAGGATTCCGCCCGCTGAGCGCCTCTGCACGCGTCAAGGGCGAGCAAGTTCGCATCATTCTCTAGGAGGAACCACCATGGCGAAGGCCAAGTTCGAGCGCAGCAAGCCGCACGTCAACATCGGCACCATCGGTCACGTCGACCACGGCAAGACCACGCTGACCGCTGCGATCTCCAAGGTCCTGGCCGACAAGTACCCGGACCTCAACGAGGCCCGCGACTTCGGCGGCATCGACTCCGCTCCGGAGGAGCGCCAGCGCGGCATCACGATCAACATCTCGCACATCGAGTACCAGACCGAGAAGCGCCACTACGCGCACGTCGACGCCCCCGGCCACGCCGACTACGTCAAGAACATGATCACCGGCGCGGCCCAGATGGACGGCGCGATCCTCGTGGTCGCCGCCACCGACGGCCCCATGGCGCAGACCCGCGAGCACGTCCTGCTCGCCCGTCAGGTCGGCGTGCCGACCCTGATGGTCGCCCTGAACAAGTCGGACATGGTCGATGACGAGGAGCTGCTGGACCTCGTCGAGATGGAGGTCCGCGAGCTGCTCTCGGACCAGGAGTTCGACGGCGACAACGCCCCCGTCGTGCGCGTCTCGGCGCTGAAGGCCCTCGAGGGCGACCCGGAGTGGGTTGCCAAGATCGAGGAGCTCATGGACAACGTCGATGAGTTCATCCCGGACCCGGTCCGCGACACCGACAAGCCCTTCCTCATGCCCGTCGAGGACGTCTTCACGATCACCGGCCGCGGCACCGTCGTGACCGGCCGTGCCGAGCGCGGCACCCTGCCGATCAACTCCGAGGTCGAGATCGTCGGCATCCGCCCGATCCAGAAGACCACGGTCACCGGCATCGAGATGTTCCACAAGCAGATGGACGAGGCCATGGCCGGCGAGAACTGCGGCCTGCTGCTGCGCGGCCTGAAGCGCGACGACGTCGAGCGCGGCCAGGTCGTCTGCAAGCCCGGCTCGATCACCCCGCACACGGACTTCGAGGCCAACGTGTACATCCTGTCCAAGGATGAGGGTGGGCGTCACAACCCCTTCTACACGAACTACCGCCCGCAGTTCTACTTCCGCACCACCGACGTCACCGGCGTCATCTCCCTGCCCGAGGGCACCGAGATGGTCATGCCCGGCGACAACACCGAGATGTCGGTCGAGCTCATCCAGCCGATCGCCATGGAGGAGGGCCTCGGCTTCGCCATCCGCGAGGGCGGCCGCACCGTGGGCTCCGGCAAGGTCACCAAGATCACCAAGTGATCATCGGCTGACTGATCCCGGACGCGGGCTCGCACGAGCCTGAGTCCCGGAAGCCTCGAAGGGCCCCGCACCGATCCGTCGGTGCGGGGCCCTTCGCCGTGCCCACCCGACAGTGGGGCTCCGCTGCCTCAGGCCGTCGCTCGAGCTGCGCGCGGCGGGAGAGCTGAGCCACATCGACGCACCCGGGGTTGCGGGGCATCCGAGGATCGTGGCAAGATGGACGGCGTTGTTCGCGCATCGGCGCTGCTCGCAGCGCACCGAACGATGCAGGGTCCGGCCTCCTGGCGAGGCCTGGGCCGCAGCGAACCCCTCTGAACGACCCTCCCGCGATCCGGGATCGATGCTGTCGTCTGCGCAGAGCGAATAGACGACACGCCCGACCCCGGGGGACGGTGCTCCGGCAGGCTGAGGAACCCGACGACGTCGGATTCAGCCCGTGCGGAGCGGCGCTGAAGGCAGCGCCACGCATAAGGAGCCTCGGCTCCGTCACAGGGAAGTACTTGAAGAAAGAGAGTCACGACGCCATGGCGGGACAGAAAATCCGCATCCGGCTGAAGTCCTATGACCACGAGGTCATCGACGTCTCGGCCCGCAAGATCGTCGAGACGGTGACCCGTGCCGGCGCAACCGTCGTCGGTCCGGTGCCGCTGCCGACCGAGAAGAACGTGTACACCGTGATCCGGTCGCCGCACAAGTACAAGGACAGCCGTGAGCACTTCGAGATGCGCACGCACAAGCGCCTGATCGACATCGTCGATCCCACGCCGAAGGCGGTCGACTCGCTCATGCGACTCGACCTGCCGGCCGATGTGAACATCGAAATCAAGCTCTGATAAGGACCGCAGACGCAATGACTACGACTTACGAACGCCAGATGAAGGGCATCCTGGGCACCAAGCTCGGCATGACCCAGGTCTGGGACGAGAACGGGAACCTGGTTCCCGTCACCGTGGTCCGGGCTGACACCAACGTTGTGACCCAGCTGCGGACCCCGGAGAACGACGGCTACTCCGCCGTCCAGATCGGCTACGGCCAGATCGACCCGCGCAAGGTGACCAAGCCCCTGGCCGGTCACTTCGAGAAGGCCGGTGTGACCCCGCGCCGCCACCTGGTCGAGCTGCGCACGTCGGATGCCGCCGAGTACTCCCTGGGCCAGGAGCTCTCCGTGGAGATCTTCGAGGCCGGCGCACGCGTCGACGTCGTCGGCACCACCAAGGGCAAGGGCACCGCAGGTGTCATGAAGCGCCACGGCTTCGCCGGCGTCTCCGCCTCCCACGGTGCCCACAAGAACCACCGCAAGCCGGGCTCGATCGGCAATGCGTCCTACGCAGCGCGCGTCTTCAAGGGCATGCGCATGGCCGGCCGCATGGGCAACGAGCGCCACACCACCACGAACCTCAAGGTGCACGGTGTGGATGCCGAGAACTCCCTGCTGCTCATCAAGGGCGCCCTGCCGGGCGCCAAGGGTTCGGTCGTCCTCGTCCGCACCTCCGTGAAGGGAGCCTGATACTCATGGCAACTGAGACCATCAACGTGGACCTCCCCGCTGAGATCTTCGACGCCAAGTCCTCGGTGCCGCTGATGCACCAGGTCGTCGTGGCGCAGCTCGCGGCCGCCCGTCAGGGCACCCACAAGACCAAGACCCGCGCCGAGGTTTCCGGCGCCGGCCGCAAGCCCTTCAAGCAGAAGGGCACGGGCCGCGCCCGTCAGGGCTCCATCCGCGAGCCCCAGATGACCGGCGGCGGCATCGTGCACGGCCCGGTGCCGCGCGACTACTCGCAGCGCACGCCCAAGAAGATGAAGGCCGCCGCCCTGCGCGGTGCCCTGTCGGACCGTGCCCGTCACGGCCGCATCCACGTGGTGTCGACCCTCGTCGAGGGCACGACCCCGTCCACCGCAGCCGCCAAGGCCGCGCTGGCGGGTCTGACCTCGCGCAGGCACGCGCTCGTGGTGCTCTCGCGCCAGGATGACGTCGCCGCTCTGTCGGTGCGCAACCTGCAGAACGTGCACAGCATCTACGCGGATCAGCTGAACACCTACGACGTGCTGGTCAGCGACGACGTGGTCTTCACCAAGGATGCGTACGACGCATTCGTCGAGGCCGCCACGGCCGGCAAGAAGCAGGAGGACGCCAAGTGAGCGTGACCTACAAGGACCCCCGCGACGTCATCGTCGCTCCGGTGCTCTCCGAGAAGTCGTACTCCCTGATGGATCAGGGCCAGTACATCTTCCAGGTGACCCCGGATGCGAACAAGATCGAGATCCGCCAGGCCGTCGAGTCCATCTTCGACGTCAAGGTGGCCTCCGTGAACACGATCAACCGTGCCGGCAAGCGGAAGCGCACGCGCTTCGGCTGGGGGCAGCGCAACAGCACCAAGCGTGCTGTGGTGACGCTGTCCGAGGGCACCATCGACATCTTCGGCGGTTCCCAGGGCTGAGGCCCGGGAACAGAGTCAACGAGGAACTAGAACATGGCTATTCGCATTCACAAGCCCACGACGCCGGGCCGCCGCGGCTCGTCCGTCGCGGACTTCGCAGAGATCACGCGCTCGACCCCGGAGAAGTCCCTGCTGCGCCCGCTGCCCAAGAAGGGCGGACGCAACAACCTGGGTCGCATCACCACGCGCCACAAGGGCGGCGGGCACAAGCGCCAGTACCGCGTCATCGACTTCCGTCGCCATGACAAGGACGGCGTGGACGCCAAGGTCGCGCACATCGAGTACGACCCGAACCGCACCGCGCGCATCGCGCTGCTGCACTACGTGGACGGCACCAAGCGCTACATCCTGGCGCCCAAGCGCCTGACTCAGGGCAGCATCGTCGAGTCCGGTCCGGCGGCCGACATCAAGCCCGGCAACAACCTGCCGCTGCGCAACATCCCGGTCGGCACCACGCTGCACGCTGTGGAGCTGCGTCCGGGCGGCGGCGCCAAGCTGGCCCGCTCGGCCGGCGCCTCGGTGCAGCTGGTCGCCAAGGAGGGCAAGTACGGACAGCTCCGTCTGCCCTCCGGCGAGATCCGCAACGTCGACGTCCGCTGCCGCGCGACCGTCGGCGAGGTCGGCAATGCCGAGCAGTCGAACATCAACTGGGGCAAGGCCGGCCGCAACCGCTGGAAGGGCATCCGCCCGACCGTGCGCGGCGTCGTCATGAACCCGGTGGACCACCCGCACGGCGGTGGCGAGGGCAAGACCTCCGGCGGCCGTCACCCGGTCAACCCGAACGGCAAGCCCGAGGGTCGCACCCGTCGCCCCAACAAGGAGAGCGACAAGCTCATCGTCCGTCGCCGTCGCACCGGCAAGAACAAGCGCTGAGGAGCCTGAACCATGCCACGCAGCCTGAAGAAGGGCCCCTTCGTCGACCAGCACCTGTATCTCAAGGTGGCCAAGGAGAACGAGAAGGGCACCAAGAACGTCATCAAGACGTGGTCCCGTCGCTCGATGATCGTGCCGGACATGCTCGGCCACACCATCGCGGTGCACGACGGACGCAAGCACATCCCGGTGTTCGTCACCGAGTCCATGGTCGGTCACAAGCTCGGCGAGTTCGCGCCCACGCGCACCTACCGCGGCCACGTGAAGGACGACAGGAAGGGCAAGCGCCGCTGACCTTCTCAGGTCGCAGCGTTTGACTTCCCGATAAGACGAGAAGAGGAAAGCAATGGAAGCCAAGGCATCCGCGCGCTACGTTCGCGTGACGCCGATGAAGGCCCGGCGCGTCGTCAACCTGATCCGTGGCCAGCAGGCGCACGAGGCTCTGGCGATTCTGAAGTTCGCCCAGCAGGGCGCTTCCGAGCCGGTGTTCAAGGTCCTGTCCTCGGCGGTCGCCAACGCGCGACAGACCGCCGATCAGAAGGGACTGCCGTTCCGCGAGGAGGAGCTCGTCGTGAGCGAGGCCTTCGTGGACGAGGGTCCGACGATGAAGCGGTTCCGTCCGCGAGCCCAGGGCCGCGCGTTCCGCATCAACAAGCGCACGAGCCACATCACCCTGGTCGTGGCGACCCCGGAGAACGAGGAGGTCCGCTAAGTGGGACAGAAGATCAATCCCAACGGCTTCCGTCTGGGAATCACCACGGACCACGTCTCGCACTGGTTCACCGATTCCAACAAGGCGGGCCAGCAGTACAAGGACTATGTCCGCGAGGACATCATGATCCGCAAGCTCATGGACACCGGCATGGAGCGCGCCGGCATCTCGAAGGTCGATATCGAGCGCACCCGTGACCGCGTCCGCGTGGACATCCACACGGCGCGTCCGGGCATCGTCATCGGCCGCCGCGGCGCCGAGGCCGATCGCATCCGCGGCGAGCTCGAGAAGCTCACGGGCAAGCAGATCCAGCTGAACATCCTCGAGGTCAAGAACCCCGAGATCGATGCGCAGCTGGTCGCCCAGGGCGTCGCTGAGCAGCTCGCCTCGCGCGTGGCCTTCCGCCGCGCCATGAAGAAGTCCATCCAGTCGGCGCAGCGCGCCGGCGCGAAGGGCATCCGCATCCAGTGCGCCGGCCGTCTGGGCGGCGCCGAGATGTCCCGCTCGGAGTTCTACCGCGAGGGCCGCGTGCCCCTGCACACGCTCCGCGCGAACATCGACTACGGCTTCTTCGAGGCCAAGACCACCTTCGGCCGCATCGGCGTGAAGGTCTGGATCTACAAGGGCGACCTGACCTCCAAGGAGCTCGCAGCTCAGGAGGCGGCAACCCAGTCCCGCGGCCGCGGCGGAGACCGTCGCGGCGGAGGCGCCGGCGATCGCCGTCGCCGTCCCGAGCGCACTGACCGCAATGATCGCGGTGGACGTCGTGGAGAGCGCTCCGGCGACGCCCCCGCAGCGAATGCAGAGGGTGGTAACTGATGCTCATCCCCCGTCGTGTGAAGCACCGCAAGCAGCACCACCCCAAGCGCGGTGGCACTGCGACCGGCGGCACCACGGTCTCTTTCGGAGACTGGGGCGTCCAGGCACTGACCCCGGCCTACGTCACCAACCGGCAGATCGAGGCGGCTCGTATCGCCATGACCCGCCACATCAAGCGCGGTGGCAAGGTCTGGATCAACATCTTCCCGGACCGTCCGCTGACCAAGCGCCCCGCTGAGACCCGCATGGGCTCCGGCAAGGGCTCGCCCGAGTGGTGGGTCGCCAACGTCAAGCCGGGTCGCGTGATGTTCGAGCTGGGCGGCGTGTCCGACGAGGTGGCCCGTGAGGCCCTTCGCCTGGCCATCCACAAGCTCCCGATGAAGGCGCGCATCGTGCGTCGCGAAGGCGGTGAATGATCAATGGCCGTTGGATCCAAGGATCTGAACATGGAGAAGCTCGTCGAGCTCGACGACGCCGCTCTCCAGTCCGAGCTGAAGAAGGCCAAGGAGGAGCTGTTCAACCTGCGCTTCCAGTCGGCCACGGGTCAGCTCGAGAGCAATGGCCGTCTGAAGGCCGTCAAGCGCGACATCGCGCGCATCTACACGGTGCTGCGTGAGCGCGAGCTGGGCATCCGCGGCGCAGCCGAGACCTCGAAGGATGGTGCCAAGTGACCGAGCAGCCTCAGAAGACCGCTGAGACCGACCAGCGCGGGGATCGCAAGACCCGCCGCGGCTACGTCGTCTCGGACAAGATGGACAAGACCGTCGTCGTGCAGCTGCAGGACAACGTCACCCATGCCCTCTACGGCAAGGTGATCCGCCGCACGCAGAAGGTCAAGGCCCACGACGAGGCCAACGAGTGCGGCGTGGGCGATCTCGTCCGCATCGCTGAGACCCGCCCGCTGTCGGCTCAGAAGAACTGGCGCATCGTGGAGATCGTCGAGAAGGCCAAGTGATCTGAGGCTCCCGCGCTGCGGGAGCCACACGGGACCCCGTCGCATGCGGGGCACCGCAGGGCTAGCGCCCCTTCACCGCTCGCGCGGGGGAGGGGCGCTTCGCCGTCCCCGCCGGCCGGTCCTGCCCGCCAGGACGTGATGCGGCTCAAGCCGTGATCCGCGTCCTGGCGCGGATCACGGCCTGACGGGCGGGTTCCTCATGTGCTAAAGTTTCTCCCTTGTGTGGGCATCTCTATGCCCCCGACCCTCTGCCTTCCGTGCCAGCGCATAATGCTCGCGGCTTCGGCGCGCCTTCGGGCACACCGGCAAGACCACGAGTCCAGATGCTTCTGGCACGGTGCGGCGGAGCCCCTGCCGGGAGCGCCTCGCGCGGAGCCGGTGGAGGGGGATCCATCCGACGAACTGTTCCGCAAGGCCCGCCCCTGCTCTCGAAGGGTGCGAGAACCAGCGTGACGACAGGAGAGCAACAGTGATTCAGCAGGAGTCGCGACTCAAGGTCGCCGACAACACGGGTGCGAAGGAGATTCTCACCATCCGTGTCCTCGGCGGCTCTGGTCGACGCTACGCAGGCATCGGCGACACCATCGTCGCCACCGTGAAGGACGCCATCCCCGGCGGCAACGTCAAGCGCGGCGATGTCGTCAAGGCCGTCATCGTGCGCACGCGCAAGTCGCGTCGCCGCTCGGACGGCTCGTACATCCGCTTCGACGAGAACGCGGCCGTCATCCTCAAGTCCGAGGGCGGCGATCCGCGCGGCACGCGCATCTTCGGCCCGGTCGGGCGCGAGCTGCGCGACAAGAAGTTCATGAAGATCGTCTCCCTGGCACCGGAGGTGCTCTGATGCCCAAGTTCAAGATCAAGACCGGCGACCTGGTCCAGGTCATCACCGGCAAGAAGGAAAACAAGGGCAAGCAGGGCAAGGTCCTGCGTGTCATCACCGAGACCGAGCGTGTGGTCGTGGAGGGCGTCAATGTGATGACCCGTCACAAGCGCCCGACCATGCAGGGTGAGTCCGGCGGGATCGAGAAGGTCGAGGCCCCGATCCACATCTCGAACGTCGCCCTGGTCGATCCCGAGACCAACAAGCCGACCAAGGTCGGCTACCGCACCGAGACGGTGGAGCGCAACGGCCGGACGAAGACCGTGCGCGTCCGCGTCTCCAAGACCACCGGCAAGGATCTGTGATGACTGAGACCACCACCGCCCCGCGCTTCAAGACCAAGTACGACGAGGTCGTCGCGCCGGCGCTGCAGGAGCAGTTCGGCTACAAGAACGTCATGCAGATGCCGCGCATCACCAAGGTCGTCGTCAACATGGGCGTCGGAGATGCCGCCAAGGACTCCAAGCTCATCGACGGCGCCGTGCGCGACCTCACCGCGATCACCGGCCAGAAGCCGGTCATCAACCGCGCCCGGAAGTCCATCGCCCAGTTCAAGCTGCGTGAGGGCATGCCGATCGGCTGCCACACCACGCTGCGCGGCGAGCGCATGTGGGAGTTCCTGGATCGCCTCGTGACCCTGGCTCTGCCCCGCATCCGCGACTTCCGCGGTCTGTCGGACCGTCAGTTCGACGGCAACGGCAACTACACGTTCGGCCTGACCGAGCAGGCGATGTTCCACGAGATCGATCAGGACAAGATCGACCGCGTCCGCGGCATGGACATCACCGTGGTCACGACCGCCACCTCCGATGATGAGGGCCGCGCACTGCTCAAGGCGCTCGGCTTCCCCTTCAAGACCAACTGAACCACTACGTCGCAGGTCCCGCCCCCGGGCGGGAAACCATGACGAGGAAGGGCTAGAGCCCACCATGACAATGACAGATCCTGTCGCAGACATGCTGACCCGTCTGCGCAATGCCAACTCGGCCTACCACGACACCGTGGCCATGCCGTACTCGAAGCTGAAGGCCCGCCTGGCGGAGATCCTCAAGGCCGAGGGCTACATCGAGGACTGGACCGAGGAGCCGGCTCGCGTCGGCAAGACCCTGGTCCTGAACCTCAAGTTCGGCCCGCAGCGCGAGCGCTCCATCGCGGGTGTGCGCCGCATCTCCAAGCCCGGCCTTCGCGTCTACGCGAAGTCCACCAACCTGCCCCGAGTCCTGGGCGGCATGGGCATCGCGATCATCTCCACCTCTTCCGGCCTGCTGACCGATCGTCAGGCCGCGAAGAAGGGCGTGGGCGGCGAAGTCGTCGCCTACGTCTGGTGACCCGCTAGCAGAGGAAGGAAGGAAGAGAACATGTCACGTATCGGACGTCTCCCCATCTCTGTGCCCAGCGGCGTCGAGGTGAAGATCGATGGCTCCCTGGTCACCGTCAAGGGACCTAAGGGGGAGCACCAGCACCAGATCGCAGCGCCGATCACCGCCGTCCTGGAGGACGGTGTGATCACGGTGTCGCGACCCGATGACGAGCGCGAGTCGCGGTCCCTGCACGGGCTGACCCGCACTCTCATCAACAACATGATCGTCGGTGTCACCGACGGCTACTCGAAGGGCCTCGAGATCGTCGGCACGGGCTACCGCGTCACGCCGAGGGGCAAGGACCTCGAGTTCGCCCTCGGCTACTCGCACCCGGTCCAGTTCGAGGCTCCCGAGGGCATCGAGTTCGCCGTCGAGGGCGCGAACAAGGTGTTCGTGAAGGGCACCGACAAGCAGCAGGTCGGCTATGTGGCCGCCAAGATCCGCGCCCTGCGCGCCCCGGAGCCCTACAAGGGCAAGGGCGTTCGCTACGCGGGCGAGCAGATCCGTCGCAAGGCCGGAAAGGCAGGTAAGTGACCATGGCTCTCAAGTTGAAGAGGGGCAAGTCGAAGTCCGCGGCGCGCAACCGCCGTCACCTTCGCGTCCGCAAGCACGTCTCGGGAACCGCCGAGCGTCCGCGCCTGGTCGTGAACCGCTCCAGCCGGCACATGTTCGTCCAGGTCATCGACGACAAGGCCGGTGTGACGCTCGCGTCCGCATCCACCATGGAAGCCGAGCTCCGCGCCGCGGAGTCGGACAAGTCGGAGAAGGCCAAGCGCGTGGGCGAGCTCGTCGCCGAGCGCGCGAAGGCAGCCGGCATCGAGGCCGTCGTGTTCGACCGCGGGGGCAACAAGTACCACGGTCGTGTGGCAGCCGTCGCTGACGGCGCCCGTGAGGGAGGTCTGGCACTGTGAGCGAGCAGAACACCGAGAACACCACCACCGAGACTCAGACCGAGTCCACCGGTGCAGAGCAGTCCAACCAGGGTAGCGGCGGCGGGCGCGGCGGCAATGACCGCGGCGGTCGCAACGATCGTGGCGGACGCGGTGGCAACGACCGCGGCGGCCGCGGCGGCCGTGGCGGCCGCGGAGGTCGCGACGAGGAGAAGGACAAGTTCCTCGAGCGCGTCGTGACCATCAACCGCGTGTCCAAGGTCGTCAAGGGCGGCCGTCGCTTCAGCTTCACCGCACTCGTCGTGGTGGGCGATGGCGAGGGCATGGTCGGCGTCGGCTACGGCAAGGCCAAGGAGGTCCCCGCGGCGATCCAGAAGGGCGTCGAGGAGGCGAAGAAGAACTTCTTCCGCGTCCCGCGCATCGAGGACCGCACCATCCCGCACCGCGTGCAGGGCGAGGCCGCCGCAGGCGTCGTCATGCTGCGTCCGGCCACTCCGGGTACCGGCGTGATCGCCGGCGGTCCGGTGCGCGCCGTGCTCGAGTGCGCCGGCATCCACGACGTCCTGTCGAAGTCGCTGGGCTCGTCGAACCAGATCAACATCGTGCACGCGACCATCGAGGCGCTGCGCATGCTCGAGGAGCCCGCTGCTGTGGCTGCTCGTCGCGGCCTGTCGATGGAGGACGCCATCCCGGCGCCCCTGCGCGGCATCCAGCAGAAGGCAGGTGCGTGATGACCACTCCGAAGCGAATCAAGGCTGACGGCCGGGACATCCGGATCACCCAGACCCGTTCCGTGGTCGGCCAGAAGCAGAACATGCGCGACACCCTGCGTTCCCTGGGCCTCAAGCGCCCCGGCAACGTGGTCGTCCGCAAGGCGGATGAGGTGACGGTCGGCATGGTCAACACCGCCGCCCACCTCGTGCAGGTTGAGGAGGCCTGATCATGGCTGAGCAGAACACCGACAGCGTCGTGTCCGTGGACGGCACGACCTCGAGCGCCCTGAAGATCCATCACCTGCGTCCGGCTCCGGGCGCCAAGAAGGCCCGCCAGCGCGTGGGCCGCGGTGAGGCGTCGAAGGGCAAGACCGCAGGCCGCGGCACCAAGGGCACCAAGGCCCGCTACCAGGTGCGTCCGGGCTTCGCAGGCGGGCAGCTCGCGCTGCACATGCGCCTGCCGAAGCTGCGCGGCTTCACCAACCCGTTCCGCGTCGAGTACCAGGTCGTGAACCTGGACCGCCTGGGGGAGCTGTTCCCCCAGGGCGGCACGGTGGACGTCGACCAGCTCGTGGCCAAGGGCGCGGTTCGCAAGAACCAGCCGGTCAAGGTGCTGGGCGACGGCGAGATCTCTGTGGCCGTGAATGTCACGGCGCACAAGTTCTCCAAGTCGGCCGCTGAGAAGATCTCCGCCGCGGGCGGTTCGACCACCGCTCTGTGATCCTGGCGGCGGGCTAGGCGATCCCCGAGGATCCGCCCCGAGTCCGCCACCGGATCGCGACCAGAAGGGCCTGTCTCCCTCACGGGGGACGGGCCCTTCTGCCGTCTGCGCAGGCGGAGGGCCGCCTTCGGCTGTGAGGAGGCGCTCCCGGGCCCGATGCGCTGATGCTGGACACGATGGTTAGACTTGCACGGGCCATCACAGCCCCATGCCGACCCCCGCCCGTCCCAGGGCGTTCGCCGGATGACGGAAGACCGGCCGACGGTCTGCCCCCACGACCAGAGGAGAGTCGATTGCTCAGCGCTTTCGGACGGGCGTTCAAGACTCCCGAGCTGCGGAACAAGCTGCTGTTCACCATCGGGATCATCGTGATCTACCGCCTGGGCACCTTTGTCCCGGCTCCCGGTGTGGACTACGGCAACGTCCAGCAGTGCCTGGCCCTGGGCAATGCCAGCGGCGGCGTCTACGACCTGGTCAACCTCTTCAGCGGCGGAGCCCTGCTGCAGGTCTCCATCTTCGCCCTGGGAGTGATGCCCTATATCACGGCGAGCATCATCGTCCAGCTGCTGCGAGTGGTCATCCCGCGCTTCCAGGAGCTGCATGAGGAGGGTCCGCAGGGCCAGGCCAAGCTCACGCAGTACACGCGCTACCTCACCATCGGGCTGGCGCTGCTGAACGCGACCACGATCGTCTCCCTGGCCCGGTCGGGCCAGCTGCTGGGCGACTGCCCGCTGCCGATCATCCCGAACGACTCGGTGCTGACCATCGCGATCATCATCATCGCGCTGACCGCCGGCACGACCGTGATCATGTGGCTCGGCGAGCGGATCACGGAGCACGGCGTGGGCAACGGGATGTCGCTGCTGATCTTCACCTCGATCGCGGCGTCGTTCCCGTCGGCCCTGGGCCAGATCTTCAACACGCAGGGCGCGCTGGTCTTCGGGCTCGTCTGCCTGGTGGGCCTCGTGGTGATCATCTGCGTGGTCTTCGTGGAGCAGTCGCAGCGCCGCGTGCCGGTGCAGTACGCCAAGCGGATGATCGGCCGCCGCACGATCGGCGGCTCGACCACGTACATCCCGCTCAAGGTCAACATGGCCGGCGTCATCCCGATCATCTTCGCTTCGTCCATGCTGATGCTCCCCGGGCTCGTGACCCAGTTCGCGGCGCCCACGGACGGCTCGCCCATGCCGGGGTGGATCAACTGGATCAACACCTACCTGGCCTCCGGCGACCACCCGGTCTACATGGTCACGTATTTCCTGCTGATCGTGTTCTTCACGTACTTCTACGTCTCGATCACCTTCAACCCGGAGGAGGTCGCCGGGAACATGAAGCGCTACGGCGGCTTCATCCCGGGCATCCGCGCCGGGCGGCCCACGGAGAAGTACCTGCAGTACGTCATCAGCCGCATCACGCTGCCCGGCGCGCTGTACCTCGGCGTGATCTCGATGATCCCGCTGGTGGCCCTGGTGCTCTTCGATGCCAACCAGAACTTCCCGTTCGGCGGTCCGTCGCTGCTCATCATGGTGGGCGTGGGCCTGGATACTGTGAAGCAGATCGACGCTCAGCTCCAGCAGCGCCACTACGAGGGCCTGCTGCGCTGAAGCGCTGACGTCGGCGTGCAGAGCGGGCCCGGCGCAGCCATCCACCATCCGCTCCAGATCAGGAGAAGCACATGACTCGCATGCTGATCATCGGCCCGCCCGGTGCGGGCAAGGGCACCCAGGCGGTGCGCATCGCCGAGCGCCTGGGGATCCCGGCCATCTCGACCGGGGACATCTTCCGGGAGAACATCCGCAGCGGCACCGAGCTCGGCAAGGAGGCCCAGTCCTACACCGATGCCGGCAACCTGGTCCCGGACTCCGTGACCAACCGCATGGTGCGCGATCGGCTGTCGTGGGACGACTGCGCCGAGGGCTTCCTGCTCGACGGCTACCCGCGCAACACCGCCCAGGCGGAGGAGCTCGACCGCATCCTGCAGGAGTCCGGCACCCAGCTGGATGTCGTCCTGCAGCTGACCGCGGATCGGGACGAGCTGGTCGCGAGACTGCTCAACCGCGCCCAGGAGCAGGGCCGCACGGATGACACCGAGGACGTCATCCGGCACCGACTGGACGTCTACGACCGCGAGACCGCCCCGGTGATCAGCCTCTACGCCGACCGCGGCTTGGTCACCGAGGTCGACGGCCTCGGCACGATCGACGAGGTCACCGATCGGATCGCTCAGGCCCTGGCCTGATCCGCCGCCGGACGGCGCAGCCTCCGAGAGCATGATGCACCCACGGGTGCGCGGCGCGGCGGAGACCACCATGGCCCCAGCGGGGTCGCACGACAGCGCAGGGCCGGTGCCGCGAGCACCGGCCCTGCGCACTGCCCGAGAAGAGAGGGGGCGGCATGTTCGGCCGCCGCAAGATCGAGTACAAGACCGATGAGCAGCTGCGCGGCATGGTCCGTGCCGGCGTGGTGACCTCCCGCGCGCTCGACGCCGCGGTGGCCGCCGCACGCCCGGGGGCCACGACGGCAGACGTCGACGCCGCCTTCCGCGAGGTGCTGGCCGCCAACGGGGCCACGTCCAACTTCCTGGGCTACTTCGGCTACCCGGCGACGGTCTGCGTGTCCGTCAACGAGGAGGTCGTCCACGGCATCCCGGGCGAGCGCGTCCTGGAGACGGGGGACATCCTCTCGATCGACGGCGGCGCGATCGTCGACGGCTGGAACGGCGACTCCGCCCGCACCGTGATCCTCGGCAACCCGTCGGAGGAGGACCAGCTGCTCTCGGACGTGACCCGCGAGGCCATGTGGCGCGGCATCGCCGCGGCGGCCACCGGAACCCGTGTCGGCGACATCGGCGCGGCGATCGAGGACCACGTGCGCGAGCGCGTGGGCCAGCGCCTGGGGATCCTGGAGGACTACGTGGGCCACGGCATCGGCTCGCAGATGCACATGGCCCCGGACGTGCTCAACTACCGCTCCTCGGGCGGCTCGCCGGCGCTCAAGCCGGGCATGTGCCTGGCCATCGAGCCCATGCTCGTCACCGGAGGCATCGCTACCTCGACCCTGTCCGATGACTGGACCGTGGTCACCGACGACGGCGGCCGCGCCAGCCAGTGGGAGCACTCCGTGGCGATCCACCGCGGCGGGCTGTGGGTGCTGACCGCCGAGGACGGCGGTGCCTCCGAGCTCGAGCCCCTGGGCGTCACGCCCGTGCCGATCCCCGGCAGCTGAGAAGACACAGCCCTCCCCTCATGAGCGACCCTGATCGGGACGCGCCGCAGAACCGACACCGCCCCACCGGGGCCTGGAGACATCGTGAGCCAGACCAACCAGCCGCTGCCGGATCCGACCGTGGGTCGGCCCGAGACGCCGATCGCCCCCGTCGAGGAGCTCGACGAGGCGCAGATCCTGGGAGATGACGCCGAGACCGAGATCTCGGAGGTCGAGACCGCCCAGCCGCCGGTGGACATGGAGCAGACCGACCCGGATGCCGGCACCGCGGACACCCCGCGCCCGGTGCCGGGCCAGCTCGTGTTCCAGGCCGCCCGTCGCGGCAAGCCTCCGCGCCATCTCGCCGACACGAACATGGCAGGACGCCGGGAGATGCTCAAGGAGATGGGGCACAAGCCCTTCCGCGCCGAGCAGCTCTCGCGCCACTACTTCGAGCGCTTCGCCTCCGATCCGGCGGATATGACCGATCTGCCCAAGGACGGGCGCGAGCAGCTGGTGCACGACACCATGCCCGAGCTGCTCAGCACCGTGCGCACGCTCAGGGCCGACGGCGGAGACACCGTCAAGCGCGTGCACCGGCTCTTCGACGGAGCCCTCGTGGAGTCGGTGCTCATGCGGTATCCGAACCGCGTGACCATGTGCATCTCATCCCAGGCCGGCTGCGGCATGAACTGCCCGTTCTGCGCGACGGGGCAGGCGGGGCTGACCCGCAACCTCTCGGCAGCCGAGATCGTGGGCCAGGTGGTCGAGGGCATCCGCATGACCCGCGACGGCGAGGTCGGGCGCCGCGAGCAGGATCCGCAGCGTGTCTCGAACATCGTCTTCATGGGGATGGGGGAGGCCCTGGCCAACTACAAGTCGACCATGCAGGCGGTCCACCGCCTGATCGACCCGGCGCCGGAGGGCCTGGGCATCTCGGCGCGCGGGCTGACCATGTCGACCGTCGGGCTCGTGCCGGGCATGCGCAAGTTCACCCGCGAGGGCCTGCCGATCACCCTCGCCCTGTCCCTGCACGCGCCGGACGACGAGCTGCGCGACGAGCTCATCCCGATCAACAACCGGTGGAAGGTCGACGAGGCGCTGGATGCGGCCCGTGAGTACTTCGATGCCACCGGACGGCGTGTGTCCATCGAGTACGCCCTGATCCGGGACATGAACGACCAGGGCTGGCGCGCCGACCTGCTCGGGGAGAAGCTCAACGCCCGCGGAGCAGGCTGGGTCCACGTCAACCCGATCCCGCTGAACCCCACCCCGGGCTCCAAGTGGACGGCCTCGCGCCGGGGCGTGGAGCAGAACTTCGTCGAGCGCCTGCGTGCCCACGGCATCCCCACGACCGTTCGCGACACCCGCGGCTCGGACATCGACGGCGCCTGCGGGCAGCTGGCCGCCGCGAGCTGAGCCGAGCAGCACTGGGCGACCGCCCGGAGGGATCGAGATCACCCTTCCTGCGGCCGAAGGAGGCCCCGGACCATCTTGTCCACAGGGCCGCAGTAGCGTAATGTCTTCTGCTGGTTGTCTGCGTATCCCTCTGCGTGCCCGGACATCGCCCCGCACCTGTCTCGCCCCCGGGCGTCGGCTGTCGTGCGCGGGACCGGAAGCAGCAGAGATCTGCAGACAGAGAGCCGAACCCCGCCCGTCTCCTTCGGGAGCGGGCACTGAAGTGAGCGGAGTACATGGCTAAGAAAGACGGAGTCATCGAGATCGAAGGCGGCGTGGTCGAAGCGCTCCCGAACGCAATGTTCCGGGTTGAGCTCGACAACGGCCACATCGTCCTGGCCCACATCTCCGGAAAGATGCGCCAGCACTACATCAGGATCCTCCCGGAGGACCGTGTGGTGGTGGAGCTGAGCCCCTACGACCTCTCACGGGGTCGGATCGTCTACCGCTACAAGTGAGTCGGAGAGTCGTCGGTCCTGCCGGCGGCGCCGATTCGTCCAGCAAACGCGAAGGAATGCGATGAAGGTCCAGCCGAGCGTGAAGCAGATCTGCGAGAAGTGCAAGGTGATTCGCCGCAACGGACGAGTCATGGTGATCTGCGAGAACCCGCGCCACAAGCAGCGTCAGGGCTGAATCAGCCCTGAGGCGAGATATCCGCCGCACCAGCGGCGGATGACAGAGGCACCGCTCCCGACCGGAGAGATCCAGGCGGGCACCCCCGGGCACGGAGGCCGGGGACCACGGAACAGGGCTCATGCCCACCGATGGACAGCGATGCTCCAGACCTCCGGAACGAACCGAGGAGAACAGCCGATATGGCACGTCTCGCAGGCGTCGATCTTCCGCGCGACAAGCGCGTGGTGATCGCACTCACGTACATCTACGGCGTCGGGCCGACCCGCGCCAAGGAGGCCCTCGCGGCCACCGAGATCCCCTCCGATGTCCGGGTCAAGGACCTGACCGACTCCCAGCTGGTCGCACTGCGCGACTTCATCGAGGGCAGCTTCAAGGTCGAGGGCGACCTCCGCCGCGAGGTCGCCGCCGACATCCGCCGCAAGGTCGAGATCGGCAGCTACCAGGGCATCCGCCACCGTCGCGGTCTGCCTGTGCACGGTCAGCGCACCAAGACGAACGCTCGCACCCGCAAGGGCCCCAAGCGCACCGTCGCCGGCAAGAAGAAGTAACGCGCTCACCTGATCTGAACCGGTGCGACCGCTCGTCGCGCCGAATGCACAGAAGACCACCACGCAGCAGGAGTAGAAATGCCCCCAAAGACTCGTGCGACCGCCGCTCGCAAGCCGCGTCGCAAGGACAAGAAGAACGTCACCCAGGGCCAGGCCCACATCAAGTCGACGTTCAACAACACCATCGTCACCATCACCGACCCGTCGGGTGCGGTCCTCTCCTGGTCCTCGGCCGGCGAGATGGGCTTCAACGGCTCCCGCAAGTCGACCCCGTACGCCGCTCAGATGGCCGCCGAGGCCGCTGCCAAGCGCGCGCAGGAGCACGGCGTCCGCAAGGTCGACGTCTTCGTGAAGGGCCCGGGATCCGGCCGCGAGACCGCGATCCGCTCCCTGCAGGCCACCGGCATCGAGGTCGGCTCGATCCAGGACGTCACCCCGAGCGCTCACAACGGCTGCCGCCCCCCGAAGCGCCGCCGCGTCTGATCACCGGCACGGCTGAGCCGCGATGGGGCCTCGCCCCTCGCGCCGGCCGTGCCCTCCGCAGCCGTCGGGCCCGATTCCGACGGCAGCGTCCAGAGAGTGCTCCACCACCTGCGTGCGTCATATAGCGGAGGCACGCCGAAAGGAAACATCAGTGCTCATTGCACAGCGTCCTGCCCTTTCCGAAGAGGTCGTGGCCGACAACCGCTCCCGGTTCACCATCGAGCCGCTGGAGCCCGGCTTCGGCTACACCCTCGGCAACTCGCTTCGCCGCACCCTGCTCTCGTCGATCCCCGGTGCCGCTGTCACCAGCGTGCGCATGGACGGCGTCCTCCACGAGTTCTCGACCATCGAGGGCGTGAAGGAGGATGTCACCGAGCTCATCCTGAACGTCAAGAAGCTGGCCGTGTCCTCCGAGGAGGACGAGCCCGTCACCGCGTACCTGAACAAGCAGGGGCCCGCCGAGGTCACTGCCGCTGACATCCAGGTGCCGGCCGGGGTCGAGATCCACAACCCGGGTCTGCCGATCGCCACGCTGAACTCGAAGGCCAGCCTCAACCTCGAGCTGACCATCGAGCGCGGCCGCGGCTACGTCACCGCCGCTCAGAACAAGCTGGCGGATGCCGAGATCGGCCGCATCCCGGTCGACTCGATCTACTCGCCGGTGCTCAAGGTGACCTTCCGCGTGGAGGCCACCCGTGTCGAGCAGCGCACGGACTTCGACCGCCTGGTCCTGGACGTGGAGACCAAGGAGTCCATCTCCCCGCGCGATGCCATGGCCTCGGCCGGCACCACGCTGGTGGAGCTGTTCGGCCTGGCTCGCGAGCTCAACATCGAGGCGGAGGGCATCGAGATCGGCCCGTCCCCGACCGACGCCGCCATGTCCGCCGACATGGCGCTGCCGATCGAGGATCTCGAGCTGACGGTGCGCTCCTACAACTGCCTCAAGCGCGAGGGGATCCACAGCGTGGGCGAGCTCGTGACCCGCTCCGAGGCGGACCTCATGGACATCCGCAACTTCGGCGCGAAGTCCATCGACGAGGTCAAGGCCAAGCTCCAGGAGCTGGGTCTGGCCCTCAAGGACTCGCCTCCCGGGTTCGAGGCCGCCGCGCGGCCCGCCGCCATCGACGACGAGAACCCGTTCGACGTTCAGTAATCCTTCCGCCTCTCCTCATCCGGACCACCGCGCGCCCCGAGCGCCGGACGGCAACGGCTGAGTCACTTCCAGGAGACCAATCACCATGCCTGCACCTACCAAGGGACCCCGTCTCGGCGGCAGCCCGGCGCACCAGCGCCTGATCCTGCGCAACCTGTCGCAGCAGCTCTTCGAGCACAAGCGCGTCACCACCACGGTGACCCGTGCTCGTCGCGTGCGCCCGTACGCCGAGAACCTGATCACCGCCGCCAAGAAGGGCGATCTCAACGCCCGCCGCAAGGTCCTGGGCCAGCTGTCCGACAAGTCCGTCGTGCACGAGCTGTTCACCACCATCGCCTCGGCGATGGAGGACCGTCCGGGCGGCTACACCCGCATCACCAAGATCGGCAACCGCAAGGGCGACAACGCGCCCATGGCGGTCATCGAGCTCGTCATGGAGCCCGTGGCCACCAAGGCGACCGTCGCCGAGGCCGAGGCGGCCACGCGCACTGCGGCTCCGGCCGCCGAGCCGGCCGCTGCCGCTGAGCCGGCTGCTGCCGAGGACGTCGTGTCCGACCCCTCGACCCCGCTGGCCGAGGAGGGCGGCGTCAGCGCCGCCGCCGCGGATGCCGAGGCCCAGGCCCAGGCCTCCGGCGACATCGAGGCCGACGAGTTCGCCGGCTCCGCCAAGCCGCTCGAGTCCGGGGAGACCCCCGAGGGCTTCACCATCAAGGGCAACAAGGACTCCATGAAGTTCCACGTGCCCGGCTCGCGCTGGTACGCCTCCACCCGCGCCGAGGTCTGGTTCGACACCAAGGCCAACGCCGAGGCGGCCGGGTTCGCCCCGGCAGGCGGCGCAGCCGCCCAGAAGATCGACGGCGAGTGATCTTCGGGCTCTGAGGCTCTCGGGTCTCGGGCCGACGACGGCCGCCGTGCGGATGCCTGCGCATCCGCACGGCGGCTTTCGCGTTTCCGCAGGGCCGACGGCGGCAGCAGCCGGGCCGTGCGCTGGTCGGGCAGCGATCGCGCACAGGACACTTGCCGGGGCTGAAGGATCCGCCCCGGTGAACCGCCCAGGAGCGCGGCAACCGATCGACGACGGATGAGGGAGGCGAGGCGATGAGCACGCAGAGGCAGAGCCCAGCAGGGGCGGGCGCCGCCGAGGCGGTGCGCTTCCGCCTGGACCTGGCCTACGACGGCACGCCGTTCGCGGGCTGGGCTGTGCAGCCCGGGCTGGAGACGGTCCAGGGCAGCCTGGAGGCTGCCCTGGAGCTGGTCGTTCGCGCTCCGGCCCGGCTCGTGGTGGCAGGACGCACCGATGCCGGTGTGCACGCCCGCGGGCAGGTCGCCCATGCCGATCTCACCGGCGAGCAGGCGATGCGGGTGCTCAGCGGTCGGGAGGGTCCGCGACCGGACGGACTGGAGCGGCGCCTGGCCGGAGGCCTGAGCCGGATCCTGGGCTCCGACAGGCGCCGACGGGGGCTTCCGGAGATCCCGGGGGCGATCGTCGTGCGACGAGCCAGGCCCGCCCCCGAGGGCTTCGACGCCCGATTCTCGGCGGTCGCGCGGCGCTACGTGTACCGGATCGACGACGGAGCGGCCGGCCACGACCCGCTGACCCGTAAGTCCACCTGGGCCCTCGATCATCGGCTGGACGAGACCGCCATGCGGGAGGCCGTCGAGCCGCTTCCGGGGCTGCACGACTTCCTGAGCTTCTGCCGCCCCCGGACGGGGGCGACCACCATCCGGGAGCTGCAGGGGATCTCCCTGCGGCGCACCGACAGCGGTCTGCTCGAGGTCGAGCTGCGCGCCGATGCCTTCTGCCACTCGATGGTCCGCTCGATCGTCGGCTCGATGGTCCGGGTGGGCAAGGGCGAGCGGCCCGCCTCCTGGCTGCGGGACAGGCTGGAGGAGCGGTCCCGGTCCTCCGAGACGCTGCTGGCGCCTCCCCGGGGGCTCGTCCTGGAGGAGGTCGTGTATCCGGAGGACTCGCAGCTGGCGCAGCGAGCCCGGCTCACGCGAGCGCGTCGGGAAGGGGCCTGAGCCGGGGCCGGCCCCGGTGGAAACGGACGGCCGCTTCGGGTAGGGTGGCGTGTTGTTGTGCGTGTCCCGCCTCGGTTCACGTGTACCCGGATCCGCCGTCCAGTTGCAGGGCACAGGGCGATCTGGTGCGCTGAGGTTCTGGGGACCCGGATGCTGCTCGGCCCTCACCCGAGCCCCGGAGGCACACGGAAACCGGCCCCTGACCCCAACTCAGGGCCACTCTTCATCGAACGAAGGCAGATCAACGTGCGCACGTATACCCCGAAGCCCGGTGACGTCCAGCGTGACTGGTACGTCATCGACGCGACCGACGTCGTCCTGGGCCGTCTGGCCAGCCACGCGGCAGTCCTGCTGCGCGGCAAGCACAAGGCCACCTACGCCCCTCACGTCGACACCGGCGATTTCGTGATCGTCGTCAATGCGGACAAGGTCGCCCTCACCGGCGACAAGCTGCAGAAGAAGATCGCGTACCGCCACTCGAACCACCCCGGCGGCCTCACCGCGACCACCTACGCCGAGCTGCTCGCCAAGAGCCCCGAGCGTGCGGTCGAGAAGGCCATCAAGGGCATGCTCCCCAAGAACAAGCTGGCGGCTCAGCAGCTGTCCAAGCTCAAGGTCTACGCCGGCCCGGAGCACCCGCACGGTGCGAACAAGCCCAAGACCTTCGAGTTCAACCAGGTCGCCCAGTAATCCGGGCCTACGAGAACGACTGACACAAGGAGAACATCGTGGCTCAGAATACTGATGAGCAGTTCGCGCAGGACGGTGAGGAGCTGACCTCCTACACCTCCGAGTCCACCGGCGCAGCCGCCGAGTCCGCCGTCGCCACCGAGCGTCCGGCGCTGACCGTCCCCGGCCAGGGCACCGGCCGCCGCAAGGAGGCTGTCGCTCGCGTCCGCCTGATCCCCGGCTTCGGCCAGTGGAAGATCAACGGCCGCACGCTGGAGGAGTACTTCCCCAACAAGCTGCACCAGCAGGAGGTCAACGACCCCTTCACGCTGCTGGACCTGCAGGGCGCCTACGACGTCATCGCGCTGGTGCACGGCGGCGGCCCCTCCGGCCAGGCCGGTGCCATGCGCCTGGGCGTCGCCCGCGCGCTCAACGAGATCGACGCGGAGCACAACCGCTCGACCCTCAAGAAGGCAGGCTTCCTGACCCGTGACGCCCGCGTCATCGAGTCCAAGAAGGCAGGCCTCAAGAAGGCCCGCAAGGCCCCGCAGTACTCCAAGCGCTGATCCAGCGCCTCTGCGCAGCTCCCGCCTGATCGGGACTGCCTGCCCCAGCGCCCCGTCGCACACGGACATCGTCCGTCAGCGGCGGGGCGCTGTCGCGTCGACAGGGCGCCTGCGACGGGACTCCTCGGCGGCTGTCCGTGCCGCTGCGACTCGTCGGCGGCGAGACCCGGGCCCAGTGTCCGGCCGAGCCACGACCCCGCATGTGGTGGATGGAATGCGTCAGCGCGGCCCACGGGCCTAGGATGTTGGATCGATGACACGAATCTTCGGAACCGACGGCGTACGCGGTCTGGCCAATGAGCTGCTCACGGCAGACATGGCGCTGGACCTCTCTCAGGCAGCGGCCATCGTGCTGGGCCACGACCATGCGGCTGATGGCCGCCGTCCCAGGGCTGTGCTCGCCCGGGACGGCCGAGCCTCGGGTGAGTTCCTGGGTGCGGCCGTAGCCGCCGGGCTCGCTGCCTCAGGCGTCGACGTCGAGGACGCCGGCACCGTGCCGACCCCGGCGCTGGCCTACCTGGTGGGCGACACCGAGGCGGACTTCGGCGTGATGATCTCCGCCTCGCACAACCCGGCCCCGGACAACGGGATCAAGTTCCTGGCCGCCGGCGGCAAGAAGCTGCCGGACGCTGTGGAGGACCGGATCCAGGCCGTCTACGACGCCAAGGACTTCCGTCGGCCCACCGGCGCCGGGGTGGGACGCATCCGCACCCTCACCGACGCCGAGGACCGCTACGTGATGCACCTGGTCGCGGCCATCCCGCACCGCCTCGAGGGGCTGAAGATCGTTCTGGACTGCGCCCACGGCGCCGCCTCCGGTCCGTCTCCGGACGCGTTCCGCGATGCCGGGGCCGAGCTGGTCGTGATCGGCGCCCAGCCCGACGGCCTCAACATCAACGACGGCGTGGGCTCGACCCACCTGGGGCCGCTGAAGGAGGCCGTCGTGGCCCACGGGGCGGACCTCGGCATCGCCCATGACGGCGACGCCGATCGCTGCCTGGCCGTGGACGCCCAGGGGCAGGAGATCGACGGCGACCAGATCATGGGCATCCTGGCGGTGGCCATGCACCAGGCCGGGCGCCTGAAGGACGACACCCTGGTGGTGACGGTGATGTCCAACCTGGGGCTCAAGCTCGCACTGCAAGAGCGCGGCATCCGGATCGTCGAGACCAAGGTCGGGGACCGCTACGTCCTCGAGGCCATGGTCGAGCACGGCTTCAACCTGGGCGGCGAGCAGTCCGGTCACGTGATCATGGCGGACTGGGCCACGACCGGCGACGGCCTGCTCACCGGCCTCATGCTGGCCTCTCAGGTGGCGGGGACCGGCCTGCCGCTGTCCGAGCTGGGCACGATCATGACCCGCCTGCCGCAGCGTCTGCTGAACGTGAAGGGCGTGGACCGCTCCGCCGCCTCGACCGACGAGGGCGTGGCGGAGGCCGTGGCGGAGTCGGAGAAGCGACTGGGGGAGACCGGCCGTGTGCTGCTGCGTCCCTCCGGAACCGAGCCCGTGGTGCGCGTGATGGTCGAGGCCGCCACGCAGGAGCAGGCCGACGAGGAGGCCGCCGCGCTGGCCGAGGTCGTGCGGCAGCGGCTCGCCCTGGGCTGAAGCCCCGGCTGAGACCCGCTGCCTGCTCGACTGAAGCGGCGACGCAGGATGAGGAGGAGCCCCGACGGCATCGCCCGTCGGGGCTCCTCCTGCTTCTGATCAGCGGCTCCGAGCGCAGAAGAAGGCCCCTGCCGCGAGTCGCGGCAGGGGCCTTCTTCTCTCTCCCAGCGCCGCCCGGCGCTGTGCTCTCAGATCATGAGGTGAATGGGGGTGGTGGAGCCTGTGGGGCTCAGACGGACGGCGTGTCCTTGGGCGAGACGCTCTCGGCCTGGCCGGCGCCCGGGACGAGCGCGTCGCGGATCTCGGTGAGCAGGGCGACCTGCGGGTCGACCTCCTCCTCGTCCGGGTTGATGCCGAGGCGCAGGTTGCGGCGCTCGATCATCTTGTTCATCGGCATGACGACCACGAAGTAGAGGGCCGCGGCGATGATGAGGAAGTTGATGATGACGGTGAGCCACGCGCCCAGGCGGACGTAGTTCTCGGTGCCGTTGACCTGGATGGCCAGGAACTGATCGAAGTTGGGGAACCCGATCAGGCCCGAGATCAGCGGCATGATGACCGAGTCCACGAGCGTGGAGATGACGGGGGCGAACGCGCCGCCCACGATGACGGCGACGGCAAGGTCGATGACGTTGCCCTTCATGATGAATTCCTTGAAACCCTGAAGCATGAGGGCAACAGTAGCGGTGAAGGACGTGTCAACCTGTTGCCGGGAAGCTTTTTCTCGGATCTCAGAGGTGATTTCCGTCACACTGCTCTCGGGTCGCGACCCCGTCGTGACCTGGGGCGTCAGGAGTAGTCCGGTGCGGGGCCCGTTCCGTAGAACTCCTCGAGCGTGGCAGCTCCGGAGTCGGCGAACTCCTGGGCGCGCTCCTCGCCGATGTAGCGGAAGTGCCAGGGCTCGTAGGCGTAGCCCGTGACGTCCTCGCCGTCCTGGGGGTAGCGCAGCACGAATCCGTAGTCCTGCGCGTGCTCGGCGGCCCACTGGGCCGCTGCCGTGTCGGCGAAGCACTCCTGCAGGTCGCAGCCGGAGCCGTCGGCGATGTCCATGACCAGACCCGTCTGGTGCTCCGAGTGCCCGGGGCGGGCCGAGATGGTGTCGGCGGTCTCCTGGCCGTTGACGTCGACCCAGTGCTGATAGGTGGTGACCTGCTCGTCGTAGGGGCGGTAGGCCGAGGTGATGCTCACGGTGATGCCCTCGTCTCGCATGTCCGAGAGCATCTGCTGGGCGGCTCCGGCTGCGTCCTCGCGCAGCTGCTGGCCCTCGATGTCCTCGAGCGGCTCCGGGGCGTAGTCCTCCGGATCCAGAGGGCGCGCCTTGTTGACGACCACATCGGTCGAGGTGGAGGTGTCGACGTCGGCGTCGGACACGGCGGCCGCACCGGATTCAGCCTCTGCCTCCGCGCCGCCGCTCTGGGCGGAGTCCGCGGCGGCGGAGCTGCTGGAGTCCTCCTGCGGCTGCTCGGATCCGCATGCCGAGAGGCCCAGAAGGCCCAGCAGGGTGACGGAGGCGGCCAGGCGGCGGGGGAGGGGGGTGGTCATGATCGGGCTCCGATGCTCGGGGGTGCGGTGCGGATGTTCGGGGGGTCAGTTCTTGCGCAGCAGGACGCGGCGGATCGAGTGGTCCGAGTCCTTGGAGAGGATCAGCTGCGCTCGGCCGCGGGTGGGCCGGACGTTGCGGACCAGGTTCGGCTCGTTGATGCGGCGCCAGATGTCGGTGGCGACCTCCTCGGCCTCCTCGTCGGAGAGGCTCGCATAGCGGTGGAAATAGGAGTCCGGGTCGGCGAAGGCGCCGTGTCGCAGCTGCTGGAAGCGCTCCACGTACCAGCGCTCGATGTCCTGGGTCCGGGCGTCGACGTAGATGGAGACGTCGAAGAAGTCGCTCAGGGCCAGGGCCGCGCGGTCATCGGGCCCGATCTTGGCGGGGGCCAGCACATTGAGGCCCTCGATGATCACGACGTCCGGGGCGGTGACCACGACCTCCTCGTCCGGGAGGATGTCGTAGGTGACGTGCGAGTACTTGGGCGCCCGGACCTCCAGCGCCCCGGACTTGATGTCGGCCACGAACCGCAGCAGCGCCCGACGGTCGTAGGACTCCGGGAAGCCCTTGCGGTGCATCAGGCCCCGGCGCTCGAGCTCGGCGTTGGGGTGCAGGAAGCCGTCGGTCGTCACGAGCTGGACGTTGGGCGTGGACGGCCACCGGGCCATGAGCTCGCGCAGCAGGCGGGCGGTGGTGGACTTGCCGGCGGCCACTGACCCCGCGATCCCGATGACGAACGGGGTGCGCGCGTGCTCCTGGCCCAGGAACTGATTGGTCGAGTTGTTCAGCGCGGTGGCGGCGGTGTCGTAGAGGGTGAGCAGCCGGGACAGGGGGAGGTAGACCTCGCGCACCTCGTCGGCGTCCAGATGATCTCCCAGGCCGCGCAGGCTCTCGATCTCCGCCTCATCCAGCGGCAGCTCGATCTCATCGGACAGGCGCGACCACGTCAGCCGGTCGAGCTCGACGAACGGCGACAGTCGGTGGATTCCGGGGGCTGTGCTCATCGGCGCCATCGTAGTCCGCCGAGGCGGCGCGCCCCGATCCAGGCGGTCCGTGATGACCTCCTGCGAAGGATCGGGGCAGCGCACCGGGATTAGGCTGGCTCGCATGATCATCGGCAGCGGCATCGACGTGGTGGACATCCAGCGGTTCGAGCGGCAGCTCGAGCGCACGCCCAGGCTGCGCGAGCGGCTGTTCGTGCCCAGCGAGCGGGTGCTGCCGCTGCAGTCGCTGGCTGCGCGCTTCGCGGCCAAGGAGGCCGCGGCCAAGGCGCTGAAGGCGCCGCCCGGCATGATCTGGCAGCACTGCTGGATCGAGAAGACCGAATGGGGCGCCCCGATCCTGCGCACCGAGGGCACGGTGGCCCGGGAGGCGGCCCGTCAGGGGATCGACCGGTGGCACCTGAGCATGTCCCACGACGGGGGCCTGGCCATGGCCTACGTGATCGCCGAATCGACGGGCTCAGCGGATCCGGAATCGCTCGGCTCGGCGGACCCCGACGACGCCGAGGCGGTGCTGTGATGCGCGCGGGGTTCTCGGGAGAGGCCGTGCGCACGGCCGAGCAGCCGCTGCTCGAGCAGGGCAGGGGCCCGGCGCTGATGGCGGTGGCCGCGCACGGCCTGCAGCTGCACTGCCGGCGCCTCCTGCGCACTCGTCGGGGGCGGGTCGCCGGATCCCGCGCCGTGGTCCTGGCGGGCAAGGGCAACAACGGCGGGGACGGGCTCTGGGCGGCCGCTGCGCTGCGCGGCGCCGGTGTGGCGGTGACGGCGATCCCCACGGCCGACTCGCTGCACGAGGACGGCGCTCGCGCTCTGCGGCAGGCCGGCGGAGTCGTGAGCGCATGGTCGCTGGACGACGAGCACGGGGAGCAGGCCCTGGACCTGCTGCTCGGCGCGGACCTGGTGATCGACGCGGTGCTCGGCACCGGGGCCTCCGGCGGGCTGCGCGGTGCCATGGCCGAGCTCGCGCGATCCTTCGACCAGCGCTCGCAGGAGACAGGGGGGCAGGGGCCCGTCGTCGTGGCCGTCGACGTCCCCTCCGGGCTCAGCGCCGACGGCGGGGCGCTCGAGGGTCCTGTGCTTCCCGCCGCCTCCACCGTGACCTTCGGCGCGGCCAAGACGGCCCAGCTCACCGCCCCCGGCGATCGGCTGTGCGGCCGTGTGGAGGTCGTGCCGATCGGCATCGAGGCGCACCTGCGATCCCCGGACGTCCTGCGGCTCGAGGATCGCGATCTCGAGGCGCTGTGGCCGCGCCCGGTCGGCTCGGACCACAAGTACACCCGCGGCGTCGTCGGGATCGTGGCCGGGTCCGAGGAGTACCCGGGGGCCGCTCTGCTGACGGTGCGCTCGGCGCTGGCCGCCGGGACCGGCATGGTCCGGTACCTGGGCGATGAGTCCACGCGCAGGATGGTCAACCTGACGAGCCCCGAGGCCGTGGTCTCCGATGGCGCCCCCGCCGACGAGCATGTGCAGGCCTGGATCGCGGGCCCGGGCGCCGTCGACGAGGCGCAGCAGCAGCGCTGCGAGCAGGCGCTGGCCGAAGCGCTGCAGCGCAGGATCCCTGCGGTGCTCGATGCCGGAGCCCTGGAGATCGCCGGGCGCAGCCTGGCCGACACGCGGCTGCGGCCGTGGATCGTGCTCACCCCGCACGCAGGCGAGCTGGCCGAGCTGCTGCGCTGGTGCGAGGCCTGGGACCGGCTTCCGGAGGGCGTCGCGGCTGCCGAGCGCGAGCAGATCGAGGCGGACCCCGTGCACTGGGCGCGAACGGCGGCCCGGGCGACCGGGGCCACCGTCGTGCTCAAGGGCGCCACCACGACCGTCGCGGCTCCGAGCACCGCGGAGGGCGCGCCGGATCCGGACGACGACCGGGACGGCGCATCCTGCGTCCTGACGGCCGGAGACGGCAGCCCGTGGCTGGCCACCGCCGGCTCCGGGGACTGCCTGGCCGGCATGCTCGGAACGCTGCTGGCCCACGACTCCGCCCAGCCGCAGCGGCTCGAGCGCGCCCTGGGCCCGTGGCTGGCCGACAGCCCGCTGCCCGAGCATCTGCGGGGCGGTCTGCGCGACCGGCTCGCAGGCGACGGGCGCTGGTCGCTGCTGGCGGCGCTGGCCGTGGTGCTGCAGGGGCGCGCCTCGCGGCGAGGAGGAGAGGGCCCGCAGCCCTGCCGCCCCGAGGATATCCGCGCGGCCCTGACCCGCGGGGACGCTGGATCCGGGGCGGATCTGGGCAGCTGAGGGGGGCGAGCGCGAACGGACGGGGGCCGTCCGGCCCTGATGTCGGCACCTGCGCTAGGCTCGGTGCAGTGCGCCGACGCACCGGGAGGCCTTTCCGTCTGCGTCCCTCGAGGGTCAGGCGGCGGATCCCGAACCCCTATACCTTCAGGAGATCATCGTCGTGACCGAAGTCTGGCCCGGAACCGCTTACCCCCTCGGGGCGACCTTCGACGGAACGGGCACCAACTTCGCTCTGTTCTCCGAGGTCGCCGAGAAGGTCGAGCTGTGCCTGTTCGACGACCAGGGCACCGAGGAGCGCATCGAGGTCGAGGCCGTCGACGGCTATGTCTGGCACTGCTTCCTGCCCAACGTCGAGCCCGGTCAGCGCTACGGCTACCGCGTGCACGGCCCGTGGGACCCGTCGCAGGGCCTGCGATGCAACCCCTCCAAGCTGCTGCTGGATCCCTACGCCAAGGCCGTGGACGGCTTCGTGCGCGAGTGGGGCCAGCCGCTGTTCTCCTACGAGTTCGGTGACGAGGACTCCTTCAACGACGAGGACTCGGCCGAGCTGATGATGAAGGGCGTGGTGATCAACCCGTTCTTCGAGTGGCAGGGCGACCGCCCGCCCAAGCGCGAATACCACAAGTCCGTGATCTACGAGGCCCACGTCAAGGGGCTCACGCAGCAGCTCGACGAGATCCCGGAGAACGAGCGCGGCACCTATGCCGGCGTGGCCCACCCGGCGACCATCTCGCATCTGAAGAAGCTCGGCATCACCGCGATCGAGCTCATGCCGGTGCACGAGTTCGTGCAGGACTCCACGCTGCTGGAGAAGGGCCTGCGCAACTACTGGGGCTACAACACCATCGCGTTCTTCGCCCCGCACCACGACTACTGCTCGACCTCGACCCTCGGCGGGCAGGTCCAGGAGTTCAAGGCCATGGTCCGCGCCCTGCACCGGGCGAACATCGAGGTCATCCTGGACGTGGTCTACAACCACACGGCGGAGGGCAACCACCTGGGGCCCACGCTGTCCATGCGCGGGGTGGACAACAACGCCTACTACCGCACCGTCGAGGACAACCCGAAGTTCTACATGGACTACACGGGCACCGGTAACTCGCTCAACGTGCGCCACCCCCATGCGCTGCAGCTGATGATGGACTCGCTGCGCTACTGGGTCACCGATATGCACGTCGACGGCTTCCGCTTCGATCTGGCCTCGACCCTGGCTCGCGAGTTCTACGACGTCGACAAGCTCTCGACCTTCTTCGAGCTCGTGCAGCAGGATCCGGTCGTCTCCCAGGTCAAGCTGATTGCCGAGCCGTGGGACGTCGGCCCCGGCGGCTACCAGGTGGGCAACTTCCCGCCGCAGTGGACCGAGTGGAACGGCATGTACCGCGACACCGTGCGGGACTTCTGGCGCGGCGAGCCCTCGACCCTGGGCGAGTTCGCCTCCCGCATCACGGGCTCGGCGGACCTGTACGAGAACAGCGGACGCCGTCCGTTCGCCTCGATCAACTTCGTCACGGCCCACGACGGCTTCACGCTGCGCGACCTCGTGTCCTACAACGAGAAGCACAACGAGGCCAACGGCGAGGACAACAACGACGGCGAGTCGCACAACCGCTCCTGGAACTGCGGTGTGGAAGGCCCCACGGACGACGCCGACGTCCTGTCGCTGCGCGCACGGCAGCAGCGCAACTTCATCGCCACGCTGATGCTCTCCCAGGGCACCCCCATGCTCCTGCACGGCGACGAGCTCGGACGCAGCCAGGGCGGCAACAACAACACGTACTGCCAGGACAACGAGATCTCCTGGATCGACTGGGACGCCGCCGACGCCCCGCTCGTGGAGTTCACCTCCGCGCTGATCCACCTGCGCCGGGACCACCCCACGTTCCGCCGCGCGCAGTTCTTCGACGGCCGTCCGGTCGAGATGGACGAGCGCACGGACGAGGATCCCATGCCGGACATCGCCTGGATCAGCACGGACGGCTCGGCCATGACGCCGGCCGACTGGGACGAGCCCCTGGCCCGCACGCTCGGGATGTGGCTCAACGGCCATGGCATCGCAGGCAAGGACGCCCGCGGTCGCCAGATCACCGACGTCGACTTCCTGGTGTGGTTCAACTCCTCCCCGGAGGACATCACGTGCACCCTCCCGCCCGCCGAGTACGGATCCACGTGGGAGGAGCTGCTGGACACCGCCGGCGAGCACGGCAACGGCTCGGTGCTCACACACTCGACGGAGTTCGTGCTCAAGGCCAAGTCCATGGTGGTGCTGCGCCAGTGGGATGAGCCCGAGGACGAGCCGGACACCTCGGTGGCGGCCTCCGTCGCCGCCTACGCGTCCCAGGCCCAGCCGGACGAGTGAGCCGCGAGCCGGGTGATCCCGGCTCGCCTGAGACTGGGGCCGGTCCCGACCGATCGGGGCCGGCCCTCCCACCCAGGACCCGCAGCAGGAGAGGTGCTCCTGCACCAGCACACGAGGAGACCACGTGCGCATTCCCGCCTCGACCTACCGACTCCAGATCACCCCCGACTTCGACCTCACCGCAGCAGCCGAGCAGCTCGAGCGCCTGCAGGCGCTCGGCGCGGACTGGGTCTACCTCTCGCCGGTCCTGCGCTCCGTGGGCGGCTCGGACCACGGCTACGACGTGGCCGATCCCACCGAGGTCGACCCGGCCCGCGGGGGCAGGGAGGCCTTCGACCGCTTCTGCCGCTCGGCGCACGAGCTGGACCTGGGCGTGCTGGTGGACATCGTGCCGAACCACCAGGGCGTGGCCTCCCCGCCGGAGAACCCGTGGTGGTGGTCGCTGCTGCGCGACGGACGCGGCTCCGAGCACGCGCAGGCCTTCGACGTCGACTGGGAGTCCTTCGGCGACCGGGTGATGATCCCGGTGCTCGGCGACGACGCCGACGAGGACGGCACTCCGCGCCCGGGTCGGGCCGACCAGGCGCTGGAGCAGCTCGAGGTCGAGCTGCGCGACGGGCAGCCGGTGCTGACCTACTTCGACAACGTCTACCCGGTGGCCGAGGGCACGGCGACGTTCGATGACGACGGCCGGGCCACGGAGCCTGCCCGGATGATCCACGAGCGGCAGAACTACGAGCTGGTCAACTGGCGCCGCGGGGATGCTGCCCTGAACTACCGCCGCTTCTTCACGATCGCCACCCTGGCGGGGATCAGGGTCGAGGACCGCCAGGTCTTCGAGGACTCGCACGTGGAGGTCCGTCGCTGGATCGACGAGGGCCTGGTGGACGGGCTGCGCATCGATCACCCGGACGGGGTGCGCGATCCCGCGCAGTACCTCGGCTGGCTGGCCGAGCTCACCGGCGGGCGCTACACCCTGATCGAGAAGATCCTGGAGCCCGGGGAGCTGCTGCCGCGCGAATGGCTGGAGCAGGGCCTGACGGCCGGCACGACGGGCTACGACGCCCTGGGTGTGATCGACCGGCTGCTCGTGGACCCGGACGGGGAGTACCCGCTGACCGCTCTGGACGCCTCCCTGCGCGCCGGCTCGAGCGCCGAGCAGGCTCAGGAGGGCGACTGGGAGCGGATGATCCACGGGACCAAGCGGGCCGTGACGGACGGGTCCCTGCATGCCGAGGTCGAGCGCCTGGCCCGCGAGGCCTCCGTCGAGCCCGCCCTGGAGGGCGTCTCGCACGAGACCCTGGTGGACGCCCTGAGCGAGGTCCTCAGCTGCTTCGGCGTCTACCGCACCTACCTGCCGTGGGGCTCGGAGCACCTGGCCGAGGCGCTGGAGGCCTCGCAGGGCTCCCGTCCGGAGCTGGCCGAGGTGCTCACCGCTCTGGGCCCGGTCCTGGGGCTGGGGGTCGAGGACGAGTCGGAGCTGACTCCGGCGGCACGACGCTTCCAGCAGACCTCCGGCATGGTCATGGCCAAGGGCGTGGAGGACAGTGCGTTCTACCGCTACTCCCGTCTCACCTCGCTCACCGAGGTGGGCGGGGATCCGTCGTCGTTCTCGCTGTCCGCTCAGGAGGCCCATGACGAGTTCGCGCGTCGACACCGCGACGAGCCGCTGGCCATGACGACCCTGTCCACCCATGACACCAAGCGCTCGGAGTCGGTGCGCGCGCGGATCAGCGTGCTCGCCGAGATCGGGGAGGAGTGGGCCGCGGCGCTCGCCTCCGTGGAGCGCGATGCCCAAGCCAGGGGCGTCGGTCCGCTGGCCGATCGCACGCTGGTGAACCTGGTGCTTCAGGCCATGGTGGGGGCCTGGCCCATCAGCCGCGAGCGCGCCGTGGACTACGCCCTGAAGGCCGCCCGCGAGTCCGGGACCGCGACCGCATGGGTCGACGGCGACGAGGCCTTCGAGGCAGATCTCAGCGGGCTGATCGACCTGGTGCTGGAGGACCCGGCCGTGCGCGGCACGGTGGAGGGCATCGTGCGTCGAGTCCAGGCACCGGGCTGGTCGAACGCGCTGTCGCAGAAGCTGATCCAGCTCACTGTGCCCGGCGTGCCGGACGTCTACCAGGGCTCCGAGCAGTGGGCTCCTGCGCTCGTGGATCCGGACAACCGCCGCCCGGTGGACCACGCCGAGATCGCGCAGCGATTGGCCACCCTCGACGAGCGCCGCGACGATCCCTCGGTGGCGCGCGAGCATTCCGTGCCCGCGGTGGACGAGACCGGCGATGCCAAGCTGCTGGTGACCTCGCGCGCGCTGCGTCTGCGCCGCGACCGCCCGGAGCTGTTCTCGGACTATGCACCGCTGCAGGCGGAGGGCGAGCAGGCAGAACACCTGTTCGCTTTCGACCGCGGCGGTGCGCTGACCCTGGCGACGCGGCTTCCCGTGGGGCTGGAGGCTGCCGGCGGTTGGGGCGAGACGAACCTGGTGCTGCCCGACGGGCAATGGAAGGATGCCCTCACCGGCGGCAGCTTCAGCGGGACCGTGCGGGTAGGGGAGGTGCTCGACCTGCTGCCTGTTGCACTGCTGGTCCGCGACTGAGCTGTTCCACCGTCATACCGAACGAGCATTCTCCGAGGCGGGCGCACGCATCGTCTCCCCACCGCAGAACGGAGGACGACATGTCCTACTCCGCAGGAAACGGCCGAGCCCCTCTGGATCGCTTCGACGTCTTCGCCCCGCATGCCGCGGGTGTCGTCGTGCGCATCGACGGGCAGGACCACGAGATGATCAAGGCCCTCGACCTGCCGGGGCACAGCCCGCGCGGGCTGGAGCCGGCTCCCGAGTACGCCTCCGGCGAGCACAGCCCCATGGGCTGGTGGACGCTGCCGGACGAGGCCGCCGAGTCCGTGCCGTCCACGACGGTGCGCTACGGCTACATCCTCTCCAAGGTCCTGGACCCGGGCACGCCCGAGGAGCGCACGATCGAATCGGCCGTGCTGCCGGATCCGCGCTCCATGCGCCAGCCGCAGGGCGTGCACGAGCTGTCATGCACCTACGACCCCGCCGACTTCGAGTGGACCGACCACGACTGGGGCGGGGCCGATCTCGAGGACACCGTGCTCTACGAGATGCACATCGGCACCTTCACCCCGGAGGGCACCTTCGAGGCCGCGATCCAGCACCTGGATGCGCTCGCCGAGCTGGGCATCGACGCCGTCGAGGTCCTGCCCGTCAACGGGTTCAACGGCTCGCGCAACTGGGGCTACGACGGCGTGGCCTGGTACACGACCCAGGAGGAGTACGGCGGGCCGATCGGCCTGCAGCGCTTCGTGGATGCCTGCCACGAGCGCAACCTGGCCGTCGTGCTGGACGTCGTCTACAACCACCTGGGCCCATCCGGGAACTACCTGCCCGAGTTCTTCGAGGTCTTCACCGCCGGTGCCTCCTCGTGGGGAGAGCAGATCAACCTGGATGATTTCGGCTCCGACGGGGTGCGCGATCACATCCTCGACAATGTGCGCATGTGGCAGGAGGACTTCCACATCGACGGCTTCCGCATCGACGCCGTGCACGCGCTCAAGGACTCCCGCGCCCGCCACATCCTCCAGCAGATCTCGGACCGTGTGGCGGAGACCTCGCAGCGCACCCGTCGTCGTGCCTTCACGATCGCGGAGTCGGACCTCAACGACGTCCGCATGGTCGAGGACACGCAGCGCAACGGTCTGGGCATGGACGGTCAGTGGCTCGACGACTGGCACCACGGCGCGCACTGGGCGCTGTCGGGGGAGTCGCAGGGCTACTACGAGGACTTCGCCTCCCTGGGCGCGCTCGCCAAGTCGATGACCGGCGCGTTCTTCCACGACGGGTCGTTCTCGTCCTTCCGCGGCCGCTCCCACGGGGGGCCCGTCGACCCGCAGCGGCAGAAGCCGTGGCAGTTCGTGACCTACACGCAGAACCACGATCAGGTGGGCAACCGGGCGACCGGCGACCGCTTCCCGCAGACGCTGTCCACGGATCGCCTGATCCTGGCCGCGGCCCTGCTGCTGACCCAGCCGTACACGCCCATGATCTTCCAGGGCGAGGAGTGGGCGGCCTCGACCCCGTGGCCGTTCTTCACCGCGCATCCGGAGCCCGAGCTGGCCGATGCCGTGCGCAGCGGCCGCAAGGCCGAGTTCGCGCGCATGGGATGGGACGAGGACTCCGTCCCGGATCCCCAGGCGCAGGAGACCTTCGACTCGGCGATCCTGAAGTGGGATGAGCGCGAGGAGGGCGATCACGCGAAGGTCCTCGCCGCCTACCGGGAACTGATCGACCTGCGCCGACGCACCCCCGAGCTGCGCGGCGGCTTCGAGACGATCCGCACCGAGTTCGAAGAGGACGGCCGCTGGCTCGTGCTGCACCGCGGCCCGGTGTCCGCAGCCTTCAACTTCGGCGACGACGCCGTGGACGTGCCGCTGGGCGGTGCCGCTTCGTCGGTGCTGTGGAGCCACGGCGCCGAGGAGCCGGCCGGGGAGTCCATCCGTCTCCAGGGCAGCGGCGCAGCGGTGCTCAGGGCCTGAGAGGCTGTGCTGGACGGTCCGCCATGATCCAGCGGCCTCCGCTTCCTCCAGGGAGCGGAGGCCGCTTCGGCTCCGAAGCGGTGCGTCCTGCTGCTCCCATTGCGCTGTCGCCGGGCGGTGGAAGGATGGGCACATGCTGATCTACGGAGATGACACCCGCTGGACGCCCGCCGAGGACCGCTACGAGTCCATGCCCTACCGCACGCTCGGGACCTCGGGCCTGAAGCTGCCCGCGATCTCGCTGGGGCTGTGGCACAACTTCGGCGATGACAAGCCCATGGCCACGCAGAAGCAGATCCTGCGTCAGGCCTTCGACTCGGGCATCACCCACTTCGACCTGGCCAACAACTACGGCCCGCCCAACGGCTCGGCCGAGCTGAACTTCGGGCGCGTGCTCAAGGAGGACTTCGCCGATCTGCGCCAAGAGATCGTGATCTCATCCAAGGCCGGCTGGGACATGTGGCCGGGCCCCTACGGCTTCGGCGGCTCGCGCAAGTACCTCATCGACTCGCTCGATCAGTCGCTCGAGCGCATGGGCCTGGACCGGGTGGACATCTTCTACCACCACCGTCCGGATCCGGAGACCCCGATCGAGGACACCATGCGCACCCTGGACCGCATCGTGCGCTCGGGCCGGGCGCTGCACGTGGGCATCTCCTCCTACAGCGCCGACGACACCGCCCAGGCCCAGCAGATCATGCGCGAGCTCGGCACGCCGCTGGTCATCCACCAGCCGTCGTACTCGCTGCTCAACCGCTGGATCGAGGAGCCCTCCGAGAACGCGGACGGCCCGGCCGGCGGCAAGAACCTGGTGCAGGTGCTGGGGGAGGCCGGTATGGGCTCGATCGTGTTCACGCCGCTGGCCCAGGGCATGCTCACGGACAAGTACCTGAACGGCATCCCGGAGGACTCGCGCGCCGCGGCCTCCAAGTCCCTGAACCCCGAATGGCTCACGGACGAAAACATCGAGCGCATCCGCGGGCTGAACGAGATCGCTCAGCAGCGCGGTCAGACCCTGGCGCAGATGGCGATCGCCTGGACCCTGCGCCCGCAGGACGGCGGGCAGGTCACCTCCGCGCTGGTGGGAGCCTCCTCGGCCCGGCAGATCGCCGACAGCGCCAAGGCCGTGGAGAACCTCGAGTTCTCCCAGGACGAGCTCTCCCGCATCGACGAGCTCGCTCGGGACGCCGGGGTGAACATCTGGGCCAAGGCCACCGAGTCCACCAAGGACTGAGCTTGGACCGCTGAGGGGCCGCCTGCCGGTCGGCGGCTAGGCAGCACGAAGGGGACGCCTCCGAGTGGAAGCGTCCCCTTCGTCGTGCCCGCACCCTGCGCTGCGGGCGAGCGCTCAGCGGATCGGCAGCCCGGCCCGCTCGAGCACGAAGTCGGTCAGCGGGGCGTAGGCCTCGGGCGGGATGTTGTCGTCCATCGGCACGACCACCTCGATCAGGCCCTGCTGCTCGCCCACGAACGGGGCAGGGTCATTGCAGTCGGCGATCGCGATCACCCGCGCCCCGCGGGAGCCGGCGGCACCTGCCATGCCGTGATCGGAGACCACCAGATCGGGGAGGAACGAGGGATCGCCGGCCTGCTCGGCGAGGCGATCGAGGGCCAGTTCCATGGGCTCCGGGCGGTGCGTGTGCCGCAGTCCGCCGTACTGCTCGACCATCATCACATCCGAGACCTGGCGCACCTGCCCGTCGTCCCACGGGATGCCGCCGTGCATGTGCAGCACCTCGGCACCGGCGGCGCGGGCGGCCGCGGCCAGTCGGGAGTAGATCGGCGGCAGGGCCGCGGGGTGAGCCGTGGCGAAGAAGATCGTGGCGCCGGGGCGCACAGCATCGGCGAGCACGTCCCCGTATCGCTTGAGCGCGGCCACGCACAGCTGGGCGCTGATCGTGTCCACGCCCTCGGTGAAGGACGGGTCGGCGCTGATGCCGACGCGCTCGACCATGAGGCGGAAGACATCGTCGTACGTGGTGCCCGGAGTCGGGGTGACGCCCATGTACTGGTGCTCGGAGGAGTCCAGGAAGCCCTGGATGTTCGCCAGATTGGCCTGCCGGGGCGTGGCCACCGGGCCGGTCGCGTGGAATCGGTCGAGGTGATCTGCCAGGTCCTGGGGGCTCAGCGCTGAAGTCGTCATGGCTGCCACTGTAGGTCCGGGCGTGATCCCCCTCTGCGACGGGGCATAGACCTGCTCGACGTGGGCCCGTGCTGTGGCCGCCCAGGAGAAGCCGCGGGCGCGCTCGGCGGCGGCACGGCCACGCCGAGCCAGCTCCACGGGATCTCCCAAGGTCGACCGCAGCGCCTCGGCCCACGCCTGCGGGGTGCGCTGACCGACGAGCCAGCCGGTGCGGCCGTCGTCGAGCGCTGAGCGCAGCCCGCCGGCATCCGAGGCGAGCACCGGGGTCCCGCAGGCCTGGGCCTCCAGGGCCACCAGGCCGAAGGTCTCCGACGACGACGGCACCGCCCAGAGATCCGCCCGGCGCATGGCGGCGGCCAGCTCGGTCACGGGCAGCGAGCCGAGCCACTCGATCCGGTCCTCGATGCCCAGAGTCCGGGCCTGCTGGTGCAGGGAGTCGGTGAAGGCGTTGTCGCCCACACCTGCCAGCAGCAGGCGGGGAACCGGGGCCTTCGGATCGGCGGCCAGCAGGCCCATCGCCTCCAGGAGGATCTGCGGGCCCTTGAGCGGCTGTAGGCGCCCCGCGAAGCCGATCACCGGCTCGTGGTCCTGGCGGGCAGCGGACTGCGGCTCAGAGGACGGAGCGTCGGGAGGCTGCGGGCCGTCCGGGCGGAACACCTCGAGGTCCACGCCCGGGGCGATCACGTGGGTCCGGGCGGGGTCGGCGTCGTAGAGCTCGCGCATCTGCTCGGCCTCGGCGGCGGTGTTGACCACCAGGGCCGAGGTCTCGCGGATCAGGCGCTGCTCGGCGCGCTCGCGGACCTCCGGCTCGAGGGACTCCCCCGCGGCCGCCTGCGCATTCTTGCCGCGGGCACTGGTGTGCAGGGTCAGCGCGAGCGGGATGCCCCAGTCCTGCGCCAGATCCCGGCCGACTTCCCCGGAGAGCCAGTAGTGCCCGTGGAGGACATCTGGGCGGGGCAGCAGCTGCGCAGGGGCGGCCCGCAGAGCCGCGGCGACGGCGGGCAGGTGCGGCGGCAGCTCGTCCTTGGTTGCGCTCGCGGTCTCGGGCAGAGTCACGCTCACCAGCCGCAGCCCCGGAGGCTCGCCGACGGCCTGGGCCGTGACGGTCTCCACCGGTCGGACCTGCCCGGGGTGCTCGCTGTCGCGCCACAGGGTGATCAGGTCCACCGCATGGCCGAGCCGGGCCAGCTCACTCGCCAGGTGCCGTACGTAGACATTCATCCCGCCCGCATCTCCCTGGCCGGGCTGGCGCAGGGGAGAGGTGTGCAGGCACAGCATCGCAATGCGCAGGCACTTCTGCGACGGACCGGTCGGAGCGGCGCAGGGATCTTCGGAGGTGAGCACGCGAACACTCTAGGGCCGCTGGGCGCGCGACTACGGTGCCACAATGGTCCGGTGAGCATCGATACCCATGCCCCCGACCCCCGGAGCCAGCCGCCTGCCGCGGCTTTCGTCGCGCAGGATGTCCATCGCCCAGGCGCGGCTGCCGAGCGCAGCGCCGTCGTGGACCTCGCCGCGATCCGCCACAACGTGCGGCTGCTGGCCGAGCTCGCCCATCCGGCTGCCCTGATGGCCGTGGTGAAGTCTGACGCCTACGGCCACGGCGCGGTGCCGGTGGCCCGTGCAGCGCTGGCCGCTGGAGCGCACGGGTTGGGCGTGGCGCATGTGCGCGAGGCCCTCGAGCTGCGCGAGGCCGGGATCCGCGCCCCGATCCTGGCTTGGCTGCACACCGCGGACACCGACTTCGAGACTGCGCTGCAGCGGGACATCGCCCTGGGGGTCTCCGGTGCGGAGCTCTTCGAGATCGCCGCGACGGCCCAGCGGATCGGGCGCACGGCTCGGATCCACCTCAAGGTCGACACCGGCCTGGGCCGCAACGGCTTCGCGCTGTCGCAGTGGCCGCAGGTCCTCGAGACCGTCCGCGGGCTGGAGCGAGGCGGTGCGCTGCGCGTCGACGGGATCTTCTCCCACCTGGCCGTGGCCGATGAGCCCGAGCGCCCGGAGACCGATGAGCAGGTCGAGGCCTTCGCCGCCGCCGTGCGGCAGGCACGGAAGGCGGGGCTCGCCCCGCGGTTCACCCACCTGGCGAACACGCCGGCGACCCTGTCGCTCGGGCAGCCGGGTGCGCTCGCGGATCCGCAGACCATGCGCGGGGACATCGTGCGCACCGGCGTGGGGATCTACGGCGTCTCGCCGTTCGCCGATCGCAGCGCCCAGGAGCTCGGGCTGCTGCCTGCCATGACCCTGCGGACCTCGGTGGCCAACATCAAGCGGGTCCCCCCGGGCCAGGGGGTCTCCTACGGGCTGAGCTACCGCACCTCCGAGGCGACCACCCTCGCGCTGATCCCCATGGGCTACGGCGACGGCGTGCCGCGCGTGGCCACGGGAGCGCCGGTCATGATCGAAGGCCGGTCCTATCCGGTCGTGGGGCGCATCGCCATGGACCAGATGGTCGTGGATCTGCACACCGACCAGGACATGAGCCATCTGCTCGGAGCGGAGGCCGTGCTCTTCGGCGGCCAGGACGTCCCGTCGGTGCGGGAATGGTCCGAGGCGGCCGGCACGATCGACTACGAGATCATCACCCGGATTTCCCCGCGGGTGCAGCGCGTGCACGTGGACACGCGTGCGGATCTGGCCTTCGACCGCGTGGCGCAGGAGCGTGCGGTCCAGGCCCGCGCCGAGGGAGAGCCTGCCGATGGCTGAGCCAGAGGCCAGCGCGCCGCGCTGGGAGCGCACCGTGCAGGTCGGCTCGGCGATCGAGACCCAGCGCCTGGCCGAGCGGCTGGGACGCGAGCTGCGAGCCGGTGACCTGATCCTGCTGGACGGCCCCCTCGGGGCCGGCAAGACGACCTTCACGCAGGGCCTGGGTCGCGGCCTGGGAGCGGTGGAGGGGATCATCTCGCCCACGTTCGTGCTGGCCCGTCGCCACCCGAACGACGCCCACGGCTCCCGTCCCGGCGCCCCGGGGCTCGTGCACGTGGACGCGTACCGGCTGGCCGATGCGTCCCAGGTCGAGGACATCGACCTCGAGGAGACCCTCGCCGAGTGGGTGACGGTCATCGAGTGGGGGCGCGGCAAAGTCGAGGGGCTCAGCGACTCTCGGCTGGAGATCGAGATCGAGCGGCCGCAGGGAGGGCAGCGCTCGCTGTCGGAGGTGCTGGCGGAGTTCGCCGCGGACCACGACGAGGACGAAGCTGCCGCCGTCGACGAGCCGCGGACGCTGCGGCTGCGCGGCATCGGCCCACGCTGGGACCGTGTGCCGAAAGCGCTGCACGACTTCGCCGGCCAGGGCTGAGCTCACGCTGCCCGTGCCCGGGGCGGGTGCTCCGGCGGGCCTCGTCGTCGGCCGGGAGTAGCGTCGGAGCACACAGCGACCCCGGCAGCGCGCAGCGACCAGCGTCGGGGAACCGCCCCCAGTAGAAGCCCATGAGCGATCAGTCCGCCGTCTTCGACGCCGTGCAGGAGCAGCTTGAAGGGCAGCGCGAGGTCTACATCGACCTCCACGCCCACCCCGAGCTGTCCATGCACGAGACCCGCACCAGCGGCATCATCGCCGAGCGCCTGGAGGTCTTCGGCTTCGAGGTCCAGCGCCTCGGCGGCGGCGTGGTGGGCGTGCTCGCCAACGGTCAGGGCCCCGTGGTGATGGACCGGGCGGACTTCGACGCCCTGCCGGTCGAGGAGAGGACAGGGCTGGACTACGCCTCCACCGAGACGACCACCGACGAGGACGGCCGCGCTGGCCTGGCTGGGCTGACCCGCTCTCAGACGAGGGCCCAGCTTCGCAGTCCCTCAGCACTGAGGGACTGCGAAGGTGCGGCCTCGAGCGTCCGGGTGGAGGAATCTCTGATCGGCCGACGGCACTGCGCAGGCGCGGACGGCCCGGGGACCCGCACGATCTGATCGGCCCCAGCCGATGCGTCGACGTCTTCAACCACTCGTGACCGGCAGGTCCAGGGGCATTCAGCGCCAGTTCGGGTACGGGAAACCTGAGGCGGGGACGGTGGGGCCTTCCCCCGCAACCCGCTCCCCATGAAGGGACCCATGTCACCCACCACGGCCCCGCACACCCTGAACCGACGACGGCTCCTGGAGCTCGGAGGCCTGACCGGCACCGCGCTCGCCCTGGGCATCAGCGCCCCTGCCGAGGCGAGCGAGTCCGGGGAGGCAGCCGGGGCGACGTTCGGGCTGGGAGTCGCCAGCGGCGCACCGCGCCCCGACGGCGCCGTGTTGTGGACGCGTCTGGCCCCGGACCCACTGGCCGAGGACGGGCACGGAGGGATGCCGCTGCGGCCGGCGCCGGTGCGCTGGGAAGTCTCCCGGGACCCGGAGTTCACCCGCGTGGAGCGGCGGGGCAATGCCCTGGCCCAGCCCGAGCTGGCGCATTCCGTGCATCCTCGCGTGGAGGGGCTGGCTCCGGACACGCAGTACTGGTACCGGTTCCGATCCGGCCAGGTGGTCAGCCCGGTGGGGCGGTTCCGGACCCTGCCGGCCCCGGGACAGCAGACCGACGCGTTCTCCTTCGGCCTGGTCTCCTGCCAGGCCTGGTACCACGGGCACTTCACCGCGCACCGCCACCTGGCCCAGGAGGAGGACCTGGACCTCGTGGTCTTCGTGGGGGACTACATCTACGAGTACGGGATCACAGCGGACAACCTGTGGCGCCAGGGCGCGAGCGTCGCGCCGGCGCACGAGGTGGAGATCGAGACCCTCGAGCAGTACCGGCTGCGCTACAGCCTCTTCAAGTCGGATGCGCACCTGCAGGCCGTGCATGCACGGGCGGCGGCCGTGGCGGTGTGGGACGATCACGAGGTCCAGAACAACTACGCCGCGGCGGTCTCCGGCAAGGACGTGTCCCCGGAGGACTTCGAGCATCAGATCGCGGTGGCCTACCGGGCGTTCTACGAGAACATGCCCCTGGACCTCGAGGCCCTGCCCACCGGCCCGGACGCGGACATCACGAGCGGCTTCGACGTGGGCACGCTGGCGCGCTTCAGCCTCCTGGACTCGCGGCAGTTCCGCGATCCGGAGCCTGCCGATGCCCAGGAGCAGAACCGGGAGCAGCGAACGATCCTGGGAGCCCAGCAGGAGTCCTGGATCGAGGGCCGCCTGTCGCAGAGCACTGCGACCTGGGACGTGCTGGCCAACGGGGTCGTGCTCACGGCCGTCTCCGAGGACCGCACCGACATGTGGGACGGCTATCCGGCAGCCCGCCGACGCCTGATGGCGGCCATGTCCGAGGTCTCCAACCCGGTCATGCTCACCGGTGATATCCACAAGCACGTGGCCGCCGAGCTCAAAAACGACTTCGCGGATCCGTCCTCCGAGACGATCGGCGTCGAGCTGGTCTGCACGTCGGTGGCCTCCGACGGGGACGGATCCGAGACCGATGCCTACACCGCGGACTGGACCCGCCACCCCTACGTGCGCCACTACGACGGGCGCCGCGGCTACGTCCACGTCCGGCTGACCCCGCAGGAGATGACCTCGAGCTTCTGGGTCGTGCCCTGGATCGAGGCCGATGACACAGCGCCCAAGGAGCTCTCGGCGCGCTTCAGCACCCGAGCAGGAGAGCCGGGACTCGCCCCGGCCGGAGAGGACCGAGCATGAGCCCTCGCCCGCAGACCGTCCAGGGCCTCGAGGCCGAGGCGGGGATCGGCCGCCTCGAGCTGCGGTGGCAGGCGCTGCCCTGGGAGCCGCTGATCGATCACTACCGGATCTACTCGGGAGCGCCCCGGGGCAGGGGGCGTGAGCCGGACCCGGAGCACCTGGTGGGCCGGACCGTCTTCCCGCGCTTCGTGCTGGACGGGCTGGACCCCGCTGGGGAGCAGCACAGCCTCACGGTCATCGCCGTGAGCGATGCGGGGCGCCTGTCCCTGTCCAGCCGGCCGCTGATCGCAGCCTCGCAGGCCTCGGTCACCGAGACCGGCACGGAGCTGGCCGCGATCGGCTCCTTCGACGGGAGGACCCACGAGCTGCAGTTCGCCCCGAAGGACTACGCGAAGATCCCGAAGGCCTACCCGCAGGCGCTCATCGAGTTCCGCCAGGGCGACGACGAGCCCCGTCAGGCCTGGCCGTACCTGCTGCCCGGCCCCGGCGACGCCTGGGCGGGCCGGAAGTCCTATCGGGCCCGCTGGGTCGTGGAGCTCGACGAGGCCCCGGGCACGACTGATCTGGCGCTGTGGCTCGTGGACACGACCTCGCTGGGCGGGAGGCTGGACATCGCCGTCAACGGGACGCCGGTGCGCGGCATCGAGCTGCCGCGGGGGTCGAACAAGGGCTCGCGGCAGGGCGATGCCACGGCGACCGGCTCGCCGCTCAAGCGCTCGCGCCACGAGCTCGAGCTCCCGGCCGGGGCCCTGCGCGCCGGTGAGAACACCGTCGAGTTCGTCCTCGCCGAGGGCGGCTGGGTGGCCTGGGACGCTCTGGGCCTGTTCGCGCGCTGAGCGGGGACGTGAGGCGGCGGCTTAGACTGACCCGGTGCTTCTGCTGTGCCTCGACTCCTCCTCCGCCGCCTCCGTCGCGCTCCTGCAGATCGACGACGATCCAGGACCCCCTTCCGGCGACCACGGCGCCTCGCCCGGGAAGGCTCGGGTGCTGGCCGAGTGGTCGACCGAGGACACCCGCAGCCACGCGGAGGTCCTGACCCCGGCAGTCCAGGACGTCCTGCAGCGGTCCGGGACGGCGCCCGAGGACCTGTCCGGCATCCTGGTGGGCACCGGCCCCGGGCCCTTCACCGGCCTGCGCGCGGGCCTGGTCACAGCACGGGTGCTCGGATTCGCCTGGGACCTGCCGGTCTGGGGCATGACGAGCCTGGCCGCTCTGGCCCTAGACGTCGCGGCGCTTCCGCAGCCGCCGTCGTCCTTCGTCGTGGCCGCCGACGCCCGGCGCCGCGAGGTCTACTGGGCGCAGTGCCGGCTGCAGGGCACGGGGGCGCCACTGCTGGTCGACGGGCCTCGCGTCGGTCCTGCCCAGGAGCTGCCCGAGCTGCCGGTCTACGGCCGCGGTGCCGGCCTCTACGCCGAGCAGCTGCCGCAGGCCGTCGTCGAGCCGGTGCCGGGCGGGCCGCAGCAGGCGCCGTCGCAGTGGCAGGCGAGCGCGGCGTCGCTGGGGATGGCCGCCGCCGAGGCGCTGGCCGCGGGCCAAGAGCTCTCGCAGGACCTTGCTCCGCTGTACCTGCGCGAGTCGGACGCCAAGGTGCCCGGGCCTCGGAAGAAGGCCGGAGCATGAGCGGGCCGTGGCAGCTGCGCACGGCGGCGCTCGAGGACGTCGTCGCACTGCACCGCCTGGAGCGGGAGCTGTTCCCCGGCGACGCCTGGTCCGAGGACATGCTCGCCGCCGAGATCTCGCATGAGACCCGCCGCTACCTGGTGGCGGTCCAGGACGAGCGGATCGTGGGATACGCCGGCGTGATGGTGGTGGCAGAAACCGCCGACGTGCAGAACATCGCGGTGATCCCGCAGCTGCGCGGGCGCGGCCTGGGCTCGGCCCTGCTGCAGGCGCTGCACGAGATCGCGAGTCGGCGCGGTGCGCAGGAGGTCCTGCTGGAGGTGCGCGAGTCCAACGAGACGGCGCAGTCGCTCTACCGGCGCTTCGGCTACACGGAGATCGCCCAGCGCCCGCGCTACTACCCGGACGGGGAGACCGCGGTGATCATGCTCGCCCCGCTGAGCGCCGACGGAGGTGCTTCCGAGGCAGTCGGCACTCGGCGCCCGCCGAGCACGACCGACCTGACGAGCCACATGGACCTGTCCGCCGCACCCCACGACGACCCCCGGGAGGACCCGCGATGACCACGACCGACAGCCCCCTGGTCCTGGGCATCGAGACCTCGTGCGATGAGACCGGCGTGGGCATCGTGCGCGGGCGGCGCCTGCTGGCCAATGCCGTGGCCTCCTCGATGGACCAGCATGCCGTCTTCGGCGGGGTCATTCCCGAGATCGCCGCCCGCGCCCACCTGGAGGCCATGACGCCCACGATCGAGGAGGCGCTGCGCACCGCAGGGGTGCGCCTGCAGGATCTCGATGCGATCGCCGTGACCGCAGGCCCCGGTCTGGCCGGTGCCCTCATGGTGGGCGTCTCTGCCGCCAAGGCGCTCGCACTGGCCACGGGCAAGCCGCTGTACGCCGTGAACCACCTGGTCGCCCACGTCTCGGTGGGCCTGCTGGATCCCGACGACGACGGCGCCCCGACCCTGATCGCGGAGGACGGCTCCCTGGTGCCCGGTCTGGGTGCGCTGCTGGTCTCCGGCGGGCACACCGAGATCCTGGCCGTGCGGGAGATCGCCGAGGACGTCGAGATGCTCGGCTCGACCATCGATGACGCCGCCGGAGAGGCCTACGACAAGGTCGCCCGCCTGCTCGGACTCGGATACCCGGGCGGCCCCGTGATCGACCGCGCGGCCGCCGAGGGGGATCCGAAGGCCTTCCGCTTTCCGCGCGGTCTGGCCGCCGGCAAGTACATGGGCAGCGCGGAGGCGCCTGGCCCGCACCGCTATGACTTCTCGTTCTCCGGCCTCAAGACCGCGGTGGCCCGGGTGGTCGAGGCCTTCGAGGCCGAGGGCCAGGAGGTCCCGGTCGCTGATGTGGCCGCCTCCTTCCAGGAATCGGTGGCCGATGTCATCACGTCCAAGGCCATGCTGGCTGCGCACGAGCATGGGCTGTCCACCCTGCTGCTGGGCGGGGGAGTGGCGGCGAACTCGCGACTTCGCGCCCTGGCCGCCCAGCGCTGCACCGAGAACGGCATACGCCTGGTGGTTCCGCCGCTGAGCCTGTGCACGGACAACGGCGCCATGGTGGCGGCTCTGGGCTCGCGGCTGGTCTCGGTGGGGGCGCAGCCGACCGGGCTCGAGTTCACCGCCGATCCCGGGCTGCCCGTGGCCACGGTGTCCATGCCCGCAGCCGCGCTGCAGGCCTGAGCAGGACCGACGGCGCCCGAGCCCTCCCTGTCGGGAGAGCTCGGGCGCCGTCGTCGTGCGGGAGTTCGGTGCCTCAGCCCCGCCGGGCCCGCTGCACGACGTCGAGGGCGGCGGAGCGCAGGTCGCCGTCGTGGGCGGCCACGGCGGCGCGCTGATGAGTGGAGCCGGTGCCCTCGGCGATGATCCGGGCCACCCCGGCGAGCTCCTCGACGCAGCCCAGGTCCACGGCGATCGGCTGCAGGCGCTCGAGCATGTCGGCCAGGTCGTCGGTGACCAGCAGCTCCTCCAGGGCGTTGTCCCGGATGATGATCGCCTCCAGCCCGTAGCGGGCTGCGCGCCATTTGTTCTCTCGGATCAGCCACGGGCGCATCTGCTCGACCTTGCGCCCCGAGTCCACGATCCGCGAGGCCTCCTCGGCCAGACACTGGGTGAGCGCTGCGATCGCACTCAGATCCCGCACGGAGGTGGGGGAGTCGCAGAAGCGCATCTCGACCGTGCCGTACTTGGGCACGGGGCGGACATCGAGGCGGGATTCGCTGATGTCGTCGATCACGCCGGTGGCCAGCAGATCGGAGACGCACAGCTCGAAGTCCGACCAGTTCTGGAACGAGTAGGGGATGCCCGCGGTCGGCAGCTGCTGGAAGAGCTGGGCGCGGTGGGAGGCGTAGCCGGTGTCGAAGCCGTTCCAGTACGGAGAGTTGGCCGACAGCGCCAGAAGGTGGGCGTAATGGGCCAGCAGGTGGTCCTGGACCGGCAGGGCCTTGTCCTGCGAGTCGACACCCACGTGGACGTGCATCCCGAAGATCACCATCTGCCGCCCCCAGTACTGAGCGCGGTCCAGGACGGTGAAGTAGCGGTCCTTCTCCACGACCGACTGGTCCTGCCAGCGGGAGAACGGATGAGTTCCCGCGGGGTAGATCTCGATGCCCTGGGGGTCGGTCACCTGACGGATCTCGCCGAGCATCTGCTCGAGCTGGCCCACGGCCTCTCCGACGCTGTGGCACACCCCCGTGACCATCTCCACGGTGTTGTTCAGGAACTCGCCGGTCAGCACGGGGTGATCGCCGTCCTCGGCGCGCTGCGGAACCTGGCTGTGCACGGCAGCGAGGATCTCCTCGGCCCGGGGGACCAGGGCCCCGGTCTCGGCGTCGACGAGGGCGACCTCCCATTCGATGCCCAGTGTCGACTGCGGCGATGAGCTGAATTCGATGTCCATGGCACCTCGCTGGCAGGACGTCCGGGGATCTGCTCGGCGGCGACCGAGCGGATCCCACTGTAGAACAGCGCACGGCCCCAGCCGCACGGATCGCTACCCTGGTCGGCATGCCGCGTCATGAACTTCCCCCCGTCGACCGTCGCACCCCCGCCCTGCCGGACTCCGTAGCTGTCCGTGTACGCTTTCGCACCCGTCGCGCCGGGCTCGGCCTCGTCCTCGCCGGAGGGCTCGCGCTGAGCGCCTGTGGAAGCCAGCAGGCGCCGTCGGAAGGGACGACGGCCTCCGGGGCCGCCTCGGACGGGGCGAGTGCCGCGAGCCCGTCGGAATCCTCCGCCCGCTCCGAGGCCGGCTCCGGTGAGCAGGCCGCCGGAGTGCTGCCCGATGAGCGGACCCGTGCCGCGGCCGAGGAAGCCGTGTCCGAGATGACGATCGAGGAGAAGGCCGGGCAGGTCCTCCTTGCCACGTGGAGCGGGGCCGATCCCGCCTCGGTCGATGCCCAGATCAGCCAGATCGAGGATCTGCATCTGGGCGGTGTGATCGTCATGGGCGCCAACGTTCCCACCGCCGACGGCCAGGGGATCACCGAGGAGGCCGGTGCCGGTGGCGGCGCCTCGAACGTGGATGTCGGGGCCATGCGCTCGCAGAACGACCGGGTCGGTGCGGCTCTGAGCCCCGGGGAGCGCAGCTGGTCCGGGATCATCGGGGTCGATCAGGAGGGCGGCTCCGTCGCCCGCCTGGCCGAGCCCCTGACCGTCTGGCCCTCCGCGCAGACCGTCGGCGCCGCGGACGATCCGGAGCTGACCCGGGAGGCGGCCGCCGGGATGGGTGCAGAGCTCGCCGGGCTCGGCTTCACCATGGACTTCGCCCCCGTGGCCGATGTGACCAGCCCCGACGACGCCGTCGTCCAGGACCGCGCCTACAGCGACGACCCCGAGATCGTCTCCGAGCAGACAGTGGCCGCCATGAGCGGACTCTCCGATGCGGGACTGATCTCCTCGCCCAAGCACTTCCCGGGCCACGGCTCCGTCAGCACCGACTCCCACGTGGGGCTGCCGGTCCAGCAGACCCCGGTCGAGACCCTGAAGGATGAGGACTGGGCACCGTTCCGTGCCGCGGTCGACGCCGGCGCCCCGACGATCATGATGGGGCACATCGCCGTGAGCGACTGGACCGACCAGGTGCCCGCCACGCTGGAGCCGAAGGCCTACCAGGCGCTGCGCGAGGACCTCGGCTTCCAGGGGGCGGTCGTCACCGACGCCCTCGACATGGGGGCCCTGAAGGACGTCGTGGGACCGGGCCGACCCGTCGACTCGGGGGTCACCACCCCTGCCGGTGCGGCCCTGCAGGCCGGCGCGGATCTGCTGGTGATGCCCGAGGACGAGGCCGCGGCCCACGCGGACATCGTGCAGGCCGTGGAGTCCGGTGCCATCCCGCAGCAGCGCCTGGATGATGCCGCCGCCCGCGTGGTGGCCATGCAGATGAGCTATGACCAGGCCCAGGAGTCGACTCCGGTCGAGCCCGCGGAGCCCGGGAGCCATCAGGAGCTGGCCGCGCGCTTCGGCGGCTGAGCCCGGCTGCCCGCCGCGGCGCTGAAGCCGCAGATCGGCAGCTGATCGACATCGACGACATGCGGAGCTGCGGCTTCGACGAACGGGAGCGCCGAGGCCGCAGATCCGCAGCTGATCGGCGGAGATGGGGTGCGGTGGTGCGGCCTCAGCCCAGCGGCTCGACGACCAGGACCGCACGGCGCTCGCCGGTGCGGCCCTGGTCGTCGCTGTCCCACAGCCGCGTGACGATCAGCGTGGCGCGATTCGGCCCGGACGGCTTGAGCTGCCGGCGCAGCTGCTCGGGCGTGACGTCGGTGCCGCGCTTCTTGATCTCCAGGGTGCCGATCCGGTTCTGCTTCACCCAGGACTTGAGCACCTTGACGGTGTGGGGCAGGACCTCGCGCACGCGGTAGGCCCGGGCGTACGGGGTCGACGGGTCCTGGACGTCGGAGGCCGTCAGGTAGGCGATGCGGGGATGGACCAGGCGTGCACCCAGACGATCGCCCAGGTCCTGCACCAGTCCGGCGCGGATCACGGCTCCGTCGGGCTCCCAGACGACGTCGCCCGCGGCGATCGGCGGGACGGCGTCGTCGCTGTCCTCGGAGACCGTCAGGGGTGCGTCCTCGGGGTCTGGGAACGGCTCCGAGGAGATCAGCTCGTGGTGGCCCTGCTCGCCCATGACCAGGGCGGCGCGGCGGATCCCGGGGCGGGCCAGTGCTCCGAACCACAGCACGACCTCGACCACATCGCGGCGGTGGGAGATCCACTGCGCCTCGCACCCCTCCGGCACGGCCGCGTGCGGCAGGCCCGGACCCATCTTCACGCCCACCGGCATCCCGGAATCGGCCAGCGCCTCGACGAAGGACAGGGGAGGGGAGAAGGCTTCCGGATCGAAGATCCGCCGGGAGGCTCCGGCGGTCTCGCGGCGGGCCGGATCGAGCCACAGCGCCTCGGGGCGCCCGCCGGGCAGGCCGTCGAGGTCGAGGCTCTGGACGTCAGCCTGGACCACGCGGGTCTCGGGGAACGGCGTGAGGTTCACCGTCGCCACGGCCGCGGTGGTCTCATCGAGCTCCACGGCGGTGACGTCGAGCCCGGCGGAGGCCAGGGTCATGGCGTCGGCGCCGATCCCGCAGCCCAGATCGGCCACGCGGCGCACACCGGCCTGGACGTACCGACTGGCGTGGACGGCCGAGACGCTCAGCCGGGTGGCCTGCTCGAGGCCGTCCTGGGTGAAGAGCATGTGCTGGGCGAACTCGCCGAACTTGGCGGCCGCGGCGGTGCGCAGCCGCGACTGGGTCATGGCCGCCGAGATCAGCTCGGGGGCGAATCCCTCGGCCCGCAACCGCGAGATCTGCTGGAGGGCCTCGTCCTCCCGATAGGGGCCCAGCCCGTCGAGCAGCCGCATGCCCTCGGGCGTGAGCAGCGCGGCCAGGGACTCGGCGGCGGTCTCGGGGGAGGGGGTCTCTTCCACGTCCTCGACCCTAGCCTCTGAGCGGACGGTGATCGACGGAGCTGCGCGGCGACGCGAGGATCAGTAGCAGGAGGCGAGCCGGCCGTTGGGGCCGTCGATCACGGTGATGGGGGTGTCGAAGACCTCGGTGAGCACCTCGTCCGTCAGGATCTCCTGCGGCGTGCCGAAGCGTGCGATCTGCCCGTCCTTCACCGCGCAGATGTGATCGGCGTAGTGCCCGGCGAAGTTGATGTCGTGCAGCACGATGATGATCGTTCGGCCGAGCTCACGGCAGGCGGAGCGCAGGAACTGCATCATCTGCACCGAGTGCTTCATATCGAGGTTGTTCAGCGGCTCGTCCAGCAGCACGTGATCCGTCTCCTGGGCCAGGACCATGGCCACGTAGGCGCGCTGGCGCTGGCCGCCCGAGAGCTCGTCCAGGTACCGGTCCTGCAGCTCGGTGAGGTGCAGGAAGTCCAGGTACTTCGAGATGATCCGTTCGTCCTCCACGTTCAGCCGTCCCCCGGAGTAGGGGAAGCGTCCGAAGCCCACGAGCTGGCGCACCGTCAGGCGGGTGACGTAGTGGTTCTCCTGCCGCAGGATCGACAGGATCTTGGCCAGGTCCTTGGACTTCGTCCTGGCGACGTCCATCTCCGCCACCCTGATGACCCCCTCGTCGAGGGACAGCAGGCGTCCGATCATGGTCAGCAGCGTCGACTTGCCGGCGCCGTTGGGCCCCACCAGCGCGGTCATGCCGCCGGTGGGGATCTCGAGGTCGACCGGGCCGATGCGGACCTCGTCGGTGTAGTGCTTGCGGACAGTGTTCAGGGTGATCACAGGCGTCCCTTTCGCAGGATGACGTACAGGAAGACGGAGCCGCCCACGAGCTCGATGATGATCCCCACGACGCCCTGGGCGTAGAAGACGTGGTGCATCAGGAAGTAGGCCCCGGAGAGCACCACGAAGCCGATGAGCATGGCGACCGGGAAGATCCGTCGGTGGTCGTAGGTGTCGGCGAACTGGTAGGCCAGCGTGGCCACCAGGAAGCCCAGGAAGGTCAGCGGGCCCACCAGGGCGGTGGAGACGGCCATGAGGATCGAGATCAGGAACAGGATCCGGATGGTCTCCCAGCGGTGGTTCAGCCCCAGGTTGTTCGCGACGTCAGCGCCCATGGCCACGACGTTCAGCCGCCGGGCCGACAGCCACAGCGCCAGCCCCGCGGCCAGGCACAGGGGGATCGCGATCGGCAGGAGGCTCGCATCCGCGTTGGACACGGAGCCGAAGAGCCGGGCGTTGAGGACGTCGAACTCGCTGGGGGTCAGCAGACGCTGCATGAAGGTCGACACCGAGCCCAGGCCGCCGCCGATGATGATGCCGACCAGCAGCATGACGTGCATGCTGCCCCGGCGTCCGGCGAGCAGCCAGGTGTACAGGGCGGTGGCCAGCAGGACCATCAGGCTCACCTGGACCACGAACTGGGTCATGCCGCTGAAGGCCACCAGACTGGCGGCTCCGGCGAAGTAGACCACGCCCGTCTGGATCGCCACGTACAGGGACTCGAAGCCCATGATCGACGGGGTGATGATCCTGTTGTTGGTGGCGGTCTGGAAGCTCACGGTGGCCATGGCCTGGCAGAACGCCACCACGCCCATCACGATCACATTGGTCAGCCGCAGCTCGGCGATGCGCCAGAACCCCGGCGTGCCGAATGGCAGCGGGTTGTCCCAGGCCAGCAGACCGCCGGCGAAGAGCACGGACAGCGCGAGCAGCACCACGACCACGATGACGTAGCGCCGGCGGGCGGCGGGGGTCGCGAAGGCCCCGGCGCTCGAGCGCTGGGCCTTGGCGGTCGTGGGTCTGGCGAGTGTCATCCGGGGGGCCTCCATCAGGCGCTGCGGCGCTGGCGCAGCAGCAGGGCGACGAACACGACGGCTCCGACGATGCCGAGGATCACGGAGACGGGGATCTCGAACGGGGCGATCAGCGTGCGCCCCAGCAGATCGCACACGGTGACGATCGCGATGCCCAGCAGGCAGACCCAGGGAAGGTTGGAGCGCAGGTCGTCGCCGCGGATCATCGAGACGATGTTGGGCACGATCAGCCCCAGGAACGGCAGATTGCCGACCACGACGGTCACCACCCCGGTGGCGATCGCGATCAGGATCGTGCCGAAGAGGATGATCCGGCTGTAGTTCAGCCCGATGCTCGTGGCGATGTCCTCGCCCAGCCCGGCGGCCGTGAGCCTGTCGGCCACGATGAACACCACGACCACGACGGCCGCCACGATCCACAGGACCTCGTACTGCCCGCGCAGCACCGAGGTGAAGCTGCCGGCGAACCACACGCCGAGGTTCTGCAGCATGTCGGTCTGCAGCGCCAGGAAGGTCGAGACGGAGCCGACCACGGCGCCGAGCATGATGCCGACGATGGGCACGATCAGCGACGAGCGCAGGGACACCCGGCGCAGGAAGAGGAAGAAGACCATCGTGCCGATGAAGGCGAAGAGGATGGCGGTTCCCATGCGCGTCATGAGCGTGGCAGACGGGAAGACGATCATGGCGGTGAGCAGGCCCAGCCCCGCCCATTCGGTCGTGCCGGTGGTCGTGGGCTCCACGAAGCGGTTCTGCGTCAGCAGCTGCATGACCAGCCCGGACATGGACATGGCCGCCCCGGCCAGCACGAGGGCGATCGTGCGGGGAAGGCGGGTGATGCCGAGCATCTCAGCGCCGCCCTCCGAGCCGAGGTCGTAGACCCCCGTGAACAGGGACAGGACCAGCAGCCCTGCGACCGCTGCGGTCGCCAGCCACAGCTTCCAGTCGAGCAGGGCTGCGGCGAGCCCGGATCGTCGGGTGCTCGCCTCGGCGCCGGTGCGGGCTTCGGTCATCGGGGTCCCCTCAGCATGGTCGGGCGGTGCGGAGGCATGCGCCTCGTCCCGGGAGGCCGGGCACGAGGCGCATGCCTCAGCGGCGGCACCTGCATCGGGCCTCGACGCCGGTGCCGCCGCTGACAGATCAGCAGGTCAGCTGCTCTTGGACTCGAAGGCGTCGGCCAGGCCGTTGAAGATCTCGGTGTAGGTCTGGATGCCCTCGTTGGTGTAGGTGTCCGCCGGAGCGTAGTAGATGTTGCCCTCCTTCACGGCGGTCACGTCCTGCAGCGCCTCGGACTGCTCGATGACCTCGGCGGCGGGGGTGGCGCCCTCCTCCGAGCTCACGCCGGCGTCGCGGTCCAGGACCACGATCCAGTCCGGGTCGGAGTCGGCGATGGCCTCGACGGAGATGTCGTCGCCCTGGTGGTCGTCCGAGGCGCCTTCGACCTCGAGGGCCGGGGTGAAGCCGAACTCGTCGAACAGCGGCCCGAAGGTGCGTCCCACGCCCGGGGCGATGTAGCCGATCTCGCCGCCGGAGACGTTGACGGCCATGACGGTGTCGCCCTCCTGATAGGAGTCGGACACGCGCTGGGCGGCATCGTCCAGGCCGCCGTTGAGCGAGTCGGCCTCCGAGGTCTTGTCGAAGATCTCGCCGATGGCCGAGGTCTGGCGCTTGAGCTCCTCGAAGAAGTCCTCGCCCTCGCGGGGCTCGAACTCCACGATCGCGGCATCCGGGACGAGCTCGGCGATCTGATCGTGGTAGTCGCCGAAGCGCTGGCCGTTGACCACCAGGCTGGGCTCCACGCCGGCGATGGCCTCGAGGTCCGGCTCGCGGTGATTGCCGATGTCGACGACGTCATCGCCCTGCCAGCACTCGACCGCCTCCGGCAGCAGGGGCTTGGGCGCCGCGGCCAGCTCGACGTCCCACTCGCACAGGGTCTCGAACGTGCGGTTGTCGGTGGCGACCACGTTCTGCGGCGGCAGCGCGACGGTCTCGGTGCCGAAGTTGTCCTCGACCTCGATGCTGTCGGTCTCCCCGGAGCTGCTCTGGCTGTCCGAGTCGCCGGAGCCGCCGCAGGCGGTGAGTCCGAGGGCCAGGGCCAGGGGCAGGGCGGCCAGTGCGGCGCCGGAGCGGCGGCTGGGTGCAGGCATGGGAGCATCCTCTTGTCTGTCGACGACGTGGTGGCGGAGCAAGGTGAGCCTCACCTTGAGTAGGTCAGGGTTACCTTACTGGCGACCTTAAAGGATTCTCCCAGCTGTTGCCAGGGCTTTCCTCGGAGCCTGCGGGCCGGCTGGGAGTCGTTCCGGGGCGTTCGTTCCTCCGCAGTGTGCAGTTGGCACTCGCCTTGACCGACTGCCAGCGCCGTCTCTAAGGTGGCTTTAGCACTCGCCCTCGGGGGGTGCTAAGGGATTCGGGCCGATCGGCACCGCGACGACGGTTGGCAGATCCTCTGGCGCACCAGCACCGGGGTCCTCGCAGCAGCGGGGAGCAGCACCTCGGCGGGGCGCCGTGACAGCTTCAGCAACACTTCGAATCCATGAGAGAAGGAGACATCGTGTCGATCTCCATCAAGCCGCTTGAAGACCGCATCGTCGTCCAGGTCGTCGAGGCCGAGCAGACCACCGCCTCCGGCCTGGTCATCCCGGACACCGCCAAGGAGAAGCCCCAGGAGGGCAAGGTCATGGCCGTGGGCCCGGGCCGCGTCGACGACTCCGGCAACCGCATCCCGGTCGACGTCAAGGAGGGCGATCTCGTGATCTTCTCCAAGTACGGCGGCACCGAGGTCAAGTACAACGGCGAGGAGTTCCTCGTCCTGCCGGCGCGCGACGTGCTGGCCGTCGTCGAGAAGTGAGCCTGACGACCCCCTGATCACCTCAGGCGGTCCGAGCAGAGGGCGCCCGCCGCGTGCCCCGCGGTTGCGCGGGTCCGCATGGCCGGCGCCCTCTCTCGTCGATCAAGACCCCAGCCATCCCGACGGGCCCGCGCCCGTCGATCCCGAAGGAGAATCCGGCCCATGGCCAAGCAGCTGCTCTTCCGCGAGGACGCACGCAATCAGTTGAAGGAGGGTGTCGACCGCCTGGCCGACACCGTCAAGGTCACCCTCGGCCCGCGCGGCCGCAACGTGGTCCTGGACAAGAAGTGGGGCGCCCCCGTCATCACCAATGACGGCGTGACGATCGCCCGAGAGGTCGAGCTGGACGACCCCTACCAGAACCTGGGTGCCCAGCTCGCCAAGGAGGTCGCGACCAAGACCAACGACGTCGCCGGCGACGGCACCACGACCGCCACCGTCCTGGCGCAGGCGCTCGTGGAGGAGGGCCTGCGCAACGTGGCCGCCGGCGCCGCCCCGGGCCAGATCAAGAAGGGCATCGAGGTCGCCGTCCAGGCGGTCGCCGATCGCCTGCTCGAGGACGCCCGCGAGGTCTCCGGCGACGAGGTCGCCAAGGTCGCTGCGATCTCCTCGCAGTCCGAGGAGATCGGCGAGCTGATCTCCCGGGCCTTCGAGGTCGTGGGCAAGGACGGCGTGATCACCATCGAGGACGGCTCCTCCACGGAGATCGAGCTCGAGGTCACCGAGGGCATGCAGTTCGACAAGGGATACCTGTCGCCGTCGTTCGTCAAGGACGCCGAGCGCCAGGAGGCCGTCATGTCCGACGGCCTGGTCCTGCTCTACCAGGGCAAGATCTCCTCGGCGCAGGAGCTCATGCCGGTGCTCGAGAAGGTCGTGCAGACCAAGAAGCCGCTGACGATCATCGCCGAGGACGTCGAGGGCGAAGCCCTGTCCACGCTGGTCGTCAACAAGCTGCGCGGCACCCTGGACGTCGTGGCCCTGAAGGCCCCGGGCTTCGGCGACCGCCGCAAGGCGATCATGGAGGACCTGGCGGTTCTCACCGGCGGCACCGTGGTGACCTCCGAGCTGGGCATCGCCCTGGACCAGGTCTCCCTGGAGCAGCTGGGCTCCGCCCGCACGGTCACCGTGACCAAGAACGAGACCACGATCATCGACGGCGGCGGCACCGCCGAGGCGATCTCCGAGCGTGTGGACTACATCCGCGGCCAGGTCGAGCGCACCGATTCCGAGTGGGACCGCGAGAAGCTGCAGGAGCGCCTGGCGCGCCTGGCCGGCGGCGTGTCCGTCATCAAGGTCGGCGCGGCCACCGAGGTCGAGGCCAAGGAGCGCAAGCACCGCATCGAGGACGCCGTCTCCTCGACCCGCGCGGCCCTCGAGCAGGGCATCGTGGGCGGCGGCGGCTCGGCGCTGGTCCACGCCTCCGCGGCGATCGACGACGTCAAGGCCCAGCTCGACGGCGACGCTGCCGTGGCCGCGGACATCGTGCGCCGCGCCCTGCGCCAGCCGCTGCGCTGGATCGCGCAGAACGCCGGCCAGGACGGCTGGGTCGTGGTCTCGCGCGTGGAGCAGATGGAGCTCGGGCACGGCTACGACGCCAAGGCCGATCAGTACACCGATCTGCTGGCGGCGGGCATCATCGATCCCGTCAAGGTGACCCGCTCTGCGCTGCAGAACGCGGCCTCGATCGCGGCCCTGGTGCTGACCACCGAGACCTTGGTCACAGACAAGCCCGCAGAGGACGATCAGGACGGCCACGGCCACCAGCACTGATCCGGAAGCTGCGGCGCTGACAGCGGCCGCAGCAGGCCGAGGACAGGCCCGGCTCCCGTCGCACTCGCGGCGGGAGCCGGGCCTTCTGCGCACCTCGGACGATGCCGCGGGCGGGCAGCCTGCGCTGGTAGGTTGACGCCCGTATTTCCCCCGGAGGCTGCGCAGGCATGCAGGCTTCCGCATGACCCGCTGCCGTGGCCGCAGCACGGAGGAGAAGCATGTCCGAGCAGCAGGAGACAGGCGGCACCGCGGACGACGCCCGCCGCCGGGAATCCGTGGCCAGGTACTCCGGCTTCCGCCCGGAGATCCAGGGGCTGCGCGCCGTCGCCGTGATCATGGTCGTGCTCTACCACGTCTTCCTCGGGCGGGTCTCGGGCGGCGTGGACATCTTCCTGCTGATCTCGGCGTTCTTCATGACGCTGTCGTTCGTGCGCAAGCTCGAGGGCGGGCGCCCGCTGCGGATCGGACGCTACTGGCTGCACACCTTCAAGCGGCTGCTGCCGCTGGCGGTGCTCACGGTGCTGGGCACCCTGGTGCTGGTCGCTCTGTTCTTCCCGGCCTACCGTGTCGAGGAGGCCCTGCGTCAGGCAGCGGCGGCCCTGACCTACACCGAGAACTGGGTCCTGGCTCTCACCTCGGTGGACTACTACGCCGCCGACCGCTCCACGGCCAGCCCGTTCCAGCACTTCTGGTCCCTGTCCGTCCAGGGCCAGGTCTTCCTGCTGTGGCCGCTGCTGTTCGGACTGACCTGGCTGCTGACCCGCGGCCGGTCCCGCCTGCGGCCCGTGCCTGTGCTCGCGGTGCTGTTCAGCGCCATCTTCGCCGCCTCGCTCGTGTTCTCGATCGTCACGACCGCCACCCAGCAGGAGTTCGCCTACTTCGACACCCGAACCCGGCTGTGGGAGTTCGCCCTGGGCTCGTTGCTGGCCTTGGCGCTGCCCTTCATCCGACTCCCGCGGTGGCTGCGCGTGGTGCTGGGGTGGGTGGGGTTCGTCTCGATGGTGCTGGTGGGCCTGCTGGTCGATGTGCAGGGGGCCTTCCCCGGCTGGATCGCCCTGTGGCCCCTGCTCTCGGCGGCCGCCATCATGGTCGCCGGGCAGACGGACTCGCGCTTCGGCCTGGACCGGATCTTCGCCGCCAAGCCGCTGGTGCGCCTGGGGGACTCCTCCTACGCGCTCTACCTCGTGCACTGGCCGCTGCTGATCACCTACCTGGTCATCCGCGACCGCCCGGAGGCGGGGCCGCGCTCCGGGGTGGTGCTGATCGTGCTCTCGCTCGCTCTGGCGATCCTGGCGACCAAGCTCATCGAGACGCCGCTGAAGAGCTGGAAGTGGCCCGAGGCCACCAAGCTGCGCCTGGCCGGAGCGGTCGTCGTGTGTCTGGCGGTCGGTCTGGGGCCGGTCTTTGCCTGGCAGCAGAGCCTGCGCGCGGACGTCGCCGAGGCCCCGGACGGCCCCACGGCCTCGAACCCGGGTGCGCTCGTGCTGCGAGACGACGTGCAGACCGCGCCGGATCCCGACGCCCCGACGATTCCGCTGGCCGCCCAGCTCGACGACCAGGCGCCGGACCGGGGCGCGGCATGCCCGAGCGAATGGGACATCCCCGTCGGATCGCAGCAGTGGTGCCGCGAATCGGTGCCCGCGGAGGACCCGTCGCAGACCGTGCTGCTGATCGGCAACTCGCACTCCGAGCACTGGCTGGACGCCCTGCGGCCGGTGGCCGAGGCGAACGGCTGGCGGGTGGTCAGCTACATCAGGCCCGGCTGCTATTGGACGAGCCACGAGGACCAGCGCGATGACGAGTGCGGCCCCTGGCTCGACGGCTCCATGCCCCTGGTGCATCAGATCGACCCGGATCTGATCATCACCCAGTCGACCTTCACCAACGCCGGGGGCGAGTACTACAAGCCGGACTTCGACCAGCGCGTGCGCGAGGTCACGGGCGAGGGCTACCGCGTCCTGGGAGTGCGCGACATCCCGCGGTTCGATCAGGCTCCGCCGGAATGCGTCATGGAGGAGGGGTCCGCGCAGGCTCCGCAGTGCCAGAAGACCCATCCCATGCTCGGACAGCCCGATCCCATGCAACCGCTGGCCGAGGAGCTGCCGCTGTACGCCGAGATGGACATGACCGATCAGATCTGCCCGGAGGGGACCTGCCCGCCCGTCATCGGGAACATGTACGTGCAGTGGGACAGCGGGCACCTGTCCATTCCCTACTCGCGCTCGCTGGCCTGGACCTTCGGCGACCGCCTGGCCGCAGCCCTGGCCGGGGACGGCGTGGTCGTGGAGCACCAGCCCGCTCTGCCGCAGCTGCAGTGAGGGCCGCCTCGGCAGGCGGAGGGGCCGAGGGCCCGTGAAGGGTCCTAGACTGTCCTCTCGAAACCGCACCGCGCCCGGGAGCCGCCGGGGCGTCGGCCGTGCCGTCGATGGAAAGGTCCTCCCCGTGTCAGAAGCCCCCGTCCCGACCGCCCTGTCCGAGGATCCGTTCGGCTTCGTCGGACTCACCTACGACGACGTCCTCCTGCTGCCGGGCAGCACGGATGTCATCCCGTCGGAGGCCTCCACGCGCACGCGCCTGTCGCGGCGCATCGAGCTCGAGACGCCCATCATCTCGGCCGCCATGGACACGGTGACCACCGCCAAGATGGCGATCCAGATGGCCCGCCTGGGCGGCATGGGCGTCATGCACCGCAACCTGTCGATCGCGGATCAGGCCGAGAACGTGGACCTGGTCAAGCGCAGCGAGTCCGGGATGATCACCGATCCCGTGACGGTCAGCCCGGAGGCCACCCTGCGCGAGCTCGACCGCCTCTGCGGCTACTACAAGGTCTCGGGCCTGCCCGTGGTCGAGGACGGCACCCGCCTGGTCGGCATCATCACCAACCGCGATACCCGCTACCTGCCGGAGTCGGACTTCGACACCCGCACCGTGCGAGAGGTCATGACCCCCATGCCTCTGGTCACCGGGCGCGTGGGCATGCCCAAGGAGGAGGCCTTCAAGCTGCTGGCCTCCAACAAGCTCGAGAAGCTGCCCCTCGTGGACGATCAGGGTGCGCTGAGCGGGCTGATCACCATCAAGGACTTCACCAAGGCGGAGCAGTACCCGCGCGCCACCAAGGACGACGAGGGCCGCCTGCGGGTCGGTGCGGCCGTCGGCTTCTTCGGCGACGGGTGGGAGCGGGCCATGACGCTCGTCGAGGCCGGCGTGGACGCCCTGTTCATCGACACCGCCAACGGGCACTCCCAGGGCGTGCTGGACATGATCGCCCGGCTCAAGGCCGAGCCGTCGGCCGCCCACGTGGACGTGATCGGCGGCCAGGCCGCCACCCGGCAGGGCGCCCAGTCGCTGATCGACGCCGGGGCCGACGGCATCAAGGTCGGCGTGGGGCCGGGCTCGATCTGCACCACGCGCGTCATTGCCGGCGTGGGCGTCCCGCAGATCACCGCGATCAACGAATCCGCCAAGGCCGCGATCCCGGCCGGCGTGCCGCTGATCGCCGACGGCGGCCTCCAGCACTCCGGCGAGATCGGCAAGGCGCTCGTGGCCGGGGCGGACTCGGTCATGGTCGGCTCGCTGCTGGCCGGCACCGATGAGTCCCCGGGCGATCTGATCTTCATCAACGGCAAGCAGTTCAAGGCCTATCGCGGCATGGGCTCGCTGGGGGCCATGCAGACCCGGGCCGGGAACACGTCGTTCTCCAAGGACCGCTACTTCCAGGCGGACGTGGGCTCGAACGAGAAGCTGATCCCGGAGGGCATCGAGGGCCAGGTGCCCTACCGCGGCCCGCTGTCCTCGGTGATCCACCAGCTCGAGGGCGGTCTGCGCCAGACCATGTTCTACACCGGCGCCCGCTCGATCGAGGAGATCAAGCACAAGGGCCGCTTCGTGCGGATCACCTCCGCCGGGCTCAAGGAGTCGCACCCGCACGACATCTCGATGACCGTCGAGGCCCCCAACTACAAGCGCTGATCGGACCCGATCCGGCGCTGGAGACAAGGACGCTGACGTGAACCTGAACTACGACATCGAGATCGGCCGCAGCAAGCGGGCCCGCCGGACCTACTCCTTGGACGAGGTCGCCCTGGTGCCCTCGCGGCGCACGCGCGACCCCCGCGAGGTCTCGACGGACTGGCGGATCGACGCCTACACGTTCGAGACCCCCTTCCTGGGCGCGCCCATGGACTCGGTGACCTCCCCGGCCACCGCGATCGCGCTGGGGCGCATGGGCGCCCTGGGCGTCCTGGACCTCGAGGGGCTGTGGACCCGCTACGACGATCCCGAGCCGCTGCTCGAGGAGATCGCGTCCCTGTCGGGCGAGGACCTCCCGGCCGCCACGCGCCGCATGCAGGAGATCTACCGCGCGCCGATCCGCCCCGAGCTGATCACCCAGCGGCTGGGGGAGATCAGGGAGGCCGGCGTCATCGTGGCCGGCGCCCTGACCCCGCAGCGCACGCAGGAGCACTACCGCACCGTGCTCGAGGCGGGCGTGGACCTGTTCGTGATCCGCGGGACCACCGTCTCGGCGGAGCACGTGTCCCAGGCGGAGGAGCCGCTGGACCTCAAGCGCTTCATCTATGACCTCGACGTCCCCGTGATCGTCGGCGGAGCGGCCGGCTACACCCCGGCCCTGCACCTGATGCGCACCGGCGCCGCCGGCGTGCTCGTGGGCTTCGGCGGCGGGGCCTCCATGCGCACCGAGCAGGTGCTGGGCATCCACGCAGCCGGCGCCTCGGCCATCTCGGACGTGGCGGCAGCTCGCCGGGACTACCTGGACGAGTCCGGCGGGCGCTACGTCCACGTGATCGCCGACGGCGGCGTGGGCACGTCAGGGACCATCGTCAAGGCCCTGGCCATGGGCGCCGACGCCGTGATGCTGGGCACCGCCCTGGCTCGGGCCGAGGAGGCTCCCGGGCGCGGCTGGCACTGGGGTGCTGAGGCCCATCACGGCGAGGTCCCGCGCGGCGTGCGCACGCGCGTGGGCACCGCGGGGCCGCTGCAGGAGGTTCTGCACGGGCCCTCGAGCCAGGTCGACGGCAGCTCCAACCTGGTCGGCGCGCTGCGCCGGGCCATGTCGACCACCGGCTACCTGGACCTGAAGTCTTTCCAGCGCACCGAGGTCGTCGTCCACGGCTGAGCCGTCGGGAGCGCGGAAAGGGGCGCGCACCGCTGCGGTGCGCGCCCCTTCGCGCGTCCCGGGAGCGATTCGGCGGCGTCCGAGGGCGTCATTAGACTGAGGCGGTGCTTCGGACCGCCCTCAGACCCAGATCCCTGCTCGTGCTGGCGGTCTGCCTGGGCGTCGCCCTCGTCTTCGTCCTGCTGAGCCGCTGGCAGCTCGAATCCAGCCGGGACGCGCAGACCGTCTACGACCCGGGCAAGGAGATCGTCCGCCCGCTGGAGGAGACCCTGGACCCCGGCGCCGCCTCGACCCTTGAGCAGGTCGACACCGCCGTGGAGGCCACCGGGACCTATCTGCCGGATTCGACCGTGCTGATCGAGGACCGCCTGCAGGACGGGCGCTCCGGCTGGTGGGTTGTGGCCGGCCTGCAGATCCCGGGAACGCAGGACGACTGGTCGGGTGCCGATGCAGACCTGGTGCTGCCCGTCGTGCGCGGCTGGACGGATGACCCCGAGCACATCCCGCAGCTTCCCGAGGGGGAGGTCTCCGTGGCCGGGCGGCTGCTGCCGCAGGAGGCCCCGGTCTCCACCCAGGACCAGGAGCCGCAGCGCTACGCCAGCCTGTCGCCGGCCCAGCTGTCCAACGTGTGGGACGTGCCGATCTACTCCGGATTCGTCACCGCCATGGCCGAGGCCCCTGCCGCGCAGCCCGCGCCCCAGGACGGATCGACCGGCCTGGCGGAGGACGACGGCACCCTGCCGGAGCAGGGCGGCCTGATGTCGCCGCAGCTGGAGGCCGTCTCGGTCGATCAGCAGCCCACGGACACCTCGCTGGATCCGCTGAACATCTTCTACGCGGTCGAGTGGGTGGTCTTCGCGGGCTTCGCGATGTGGATCTGGTTCTCCTCCGTGCGCGACGAGCACCGGCGCAGACAGGACCCTGCGGCCTGGTTCGAGCTCGACGGCGAGTCCCTGGCCTACGCCTGGGATCAGGAGGCTCAGCGCTTCTACTACTACGATCCCGTCGCCGGGGAGTACTTCTACTTCGACGACCAGCCCGCCGCGGACCAGAGCGTCCCGGCCGGTGCAGATGACCAACCGGAGGACCGCGGGCGAATCGACCCGCAGAGCGGAGAGCAGCGATGACCCAGGGAGCCCCGCAGGAGGGAACGCCCCGGCCCAAGCAGCGCACCGACGGCGTGCGCGTCACGGCGCCGGAGGGGGCGGATCCGTCGAAGGCCCGCGAGCCGGGCCAGCTGCCGCAGTACTCGGCGCTGCGCACGCGCCGGCGCTTCGGCGGGACCGAGTCCCAGATCAGGTGGTGGCTGAACTTCTACATGGTCTGGGCCTGGATCTCCGGCACGTTCCTGCTGCTGCTCGTGGCCGAGATGATCCTGCGCTACGCCATGGGCTTCGACGTCATTGCCGGGGGCACCATGGCGGGCGCGGGGGAGTCCGTGGCCCTGGGCCTGCGCGACAACGAGCTGATGGACATCGAGGGCGGCGTCAACATCTCCACCTGGGTGCTGATCGTGCACGGCTGGTTCTACGTGGTCTACCTGTTCTCGTGCTTCCGCCTGTGGATGCTCATGCGATGGCCGTTCCCGCAGTTCATCGTCATGGCCCTGGGCGGCGTGGTGCCGTTCCTGTCCTTCATCGTCGAGCGCAAGATCCACCGCTCGACCGCCCAGGAGCTGGCCTCGTTCCCCAAGGCGGCCAAGCGGTACTGAGGCGCCGACCGGCCGCAGCCCTGCGGTGACCTAGACTGTCGGCCGTGACATCTCAGCCCAGCACCACGTCCGCATCCGAGACCGCCGATGCAGCCCACGGGTCCCAGGGCCCGGTCCTGGTCGTCGACTACGGAGCCCAGTACGCCCAGCTCATCGCCCGCCGCGTCCGCGAGGCGGACGTCTACTCGGAGATCATCCCGCACACGCTGTCCACGCAGGAGATCCTGCAGCGCAAGCCGTCTGCGCTGATCCTCTCCGGTGGGCCGTCGTCGGTGTGGGCCGAGGGCGCCCCGGTGCGCGATGCCGAGCTCTTCGAGGCCGGGATCCCGATCTTCGGCATCTGCTACGGCTTCCAGGTGATGGCCAACGCCCTGGGCGGGACGGTGGCCAAGACGGGCGCGCGCGAGTACGGCGCCACGATCGTCGACGCCTCGCTGGGCGTCGCGGACACCGCGCCCGAGGGCCAGGACGTGCCGGGACCGGATTCGATCCTCACCGGCTCCCCGCGCCTGCAGAAGGTCTGGATGAGCCACGGGGACTCCGTGACCGAGGCCCCCCAGGGCTTTCGCGTGCTGGCGTCGTCCGGCGGCGCCCCCGTCGCCGCGTTCGTGGACGAGCAGCGGCGCCTGGCCGGTGTGCAATGGCATCCGGAGGTCCGCCACACCGAGCACGGCCAGGCCACGATCGAGCACTTCCTCTTCGGGATCGCCGGGCTGAAGCCCACGTGGTCCACCGAGAACATCATCGACGCCCAGGTCGAGCGCATCCGCGAGCAGGTCGGCGACGGCCGCGCGATCTGCGGGCTCTCCGGCGGCGTGGACTCGGCGGTGGCCGCAGCGCTCGTCCAGCGCGCGATCGGGGACCGCCTGACCTGCGTGCTCGTGGACCACGGGCTCATGCGCCAGGACGAGGTCGAGCAGGTCGAGACGGAGTACGTGGCCTCGACCGGCGTCAACCTGCACGTGGCGCGGGAGTCCGAGCGCTTCCTCGATGCCCTGGCGGGAGTCAGCGACCCCGAGACCAAGCGCAAGATCATCGGCCGCGAGTTCATCCGCGCATTCGAGGCCGCCGAGGAGGCGGTGCTCGTGGCCGCTGCGGATGAGGGCGCCAAGGTCACCCACCTGGTCCAGGGGACCCTCTACCCTGACGTCGTCGAATCCGGCGGCGGCGAGGGCGCGGCCACGATCAAGTCCCACCACAACGTCGGCGGGCTGCCCGAGGACCTCGAGTTCGAGCTCGTCGAGCCTCTGCGCGAGCTGTTCAAGGACGAGGTCCGCGAGGTCGGCCGCCAGCTGGGCCTGCCCGAGTCGATCGTGGGACGGCAGCCGTTCCCCGGTCCGGGGCTGGGCATCCGCATCATCGGCGAGGTGACCAGCGAGCGCCTGGAGATCCTGCGCCGCGCGGATGCGATCGCCCGCGAGGAGCTCACCGAATCCGGGCTGGATCAGGAGGTCTGGCAGATGCCGGTCGTCCTGCTGGCAGACGTCCGCTCGGTGGGCGTGCAGGGCGATGGCCGCACCTACGGCCACCCGATCGTGCTGCGCCCCGTGTCCAGCGAGGATGCCATGACCGCCGACTGGTCCCGCCTCCCGGAGGACCTGCTGGCGCGGATCTCCAACCGGATCACGAACGAGGTCCAGGAGATCAACCGCGTGGTCCTGGACGTGACGTCCAAGCCGCCGGGAACCATCGAGTGGGAGTGAGCGGCGGGGCCGCAACGGCCCTGCCGCCTCCTGCAGGCGGCGTCTTGCGCGCCGACTGAGCAGTCCCCGACGCCGCGGCCCGCCCAGGCCGCGGCGCTCACCCATTAGGAGAAGCATGTCCCCCTCGTCCGAGTCCGGAGCCCCCGTTCCGCACGGCTCCGCGTCCTCCCACCGCAGCGGCCAGGAGACCGTCTCGCTGCAGGCCTGGACGCGGCAGATGGACGCTTACACCGGCCCGGACACGCTGCTGGACTTCAACCAGGTCGACAACGTCTGCATCGACCTGACGGAGGCCAACTCCTCCGGGCAGGCGCAGCTGATGATGGGCCGCCCCACCCGCTTGTCCACGATCATGCGCGAGCAGGCGGGGCTGCAGCGGGCGTCGCGCGCGGCGCGGATCCTGCGCACCAAGATCCACGAGCTCTCCGCCCAGCACGGGCTCGATGCCGCCTACCTGGCGGCCGGCACCGCCTCCTGGCTGCAGGCGGAGCCGCGTCCCCGTGCGGAGGACGCCCAGGGCCCGCACGAGGCGGGGGAGCGCGGCCACGGCGACCGGCACTCGACGCAGCGGCGGTTCATCGCCCCGGTCCTGCTCGCCCCCGTGACCATCCGCCCGCGCTCGGACGGCGATGACTTCGATCTGCAGATCGTGGGCCCCGCTCAGCTCAACCCGGCCATGGTCCGGCGCCTGCTGGCCGATCACGGGGTGGACCTGACCACCGGCGAGATCTCCCGCCTGGCCTACGGCACGCGCCGACTGGATCCGGCACCGGTGCTCGAGTCCCTGCGCATGGTCGCCTCCGAGGTCCCGGGCATGCACGTGGAGCACCGCCTCCTGGTCTCCACCTTCGCGGACCTGCACGACCGTCCCGCCGATGAGCACGTGCCCGCGCGCACCGACGTGATCCGCGACCTGGCCCGCCTGAAGTCCACGGCCGTCGGCAAGATCCCGCAGCCGCAGCCGCTGCAGAACCGCTCCGCGCCGCTGGATCAGCGCGATCCGGACTCCGAGCTGCTGCTGCTCGACGCCGACAGCTCCCAGCAGGAGGTCGTGGACCTCGCCACGCAGGGCGACTCCTTCGTGGTCACCGCAGCCCCCGGCACCGGGCAGATCGCGACCGCCGTGAACACCGTCGGCGCGCTCGTGGCCCAGGGCCGCTCCGTGCTCGTGCTGGGGGAGCGCCGGGCCGCCCTGGCCGATTTCCACCGAGGCTTCGAGATGCTCGGGCTGTCGTCGTCGGTGCTGCAGCTGGGCTCGCACCTGACGGGCGAGGACGTCGCCGGCCAGCTCGTCGAGTCGATCACGCGCGCCGAGCGCGCCCAGGAGCCGGACCTGCGCGCCCTGCACAACCGGCTGCGCTCCGTGCGCGACCTGCTGGCCGGGCACATGGAGGCCCTGCACCGCCAGCGCCCGCGCGTGGAGGCCTCCGCGTATCAGGCCATGCAGGCCCTGGCCGAGCTCACCTCCCGCCCGGACGGGCCCACCACCCGGGTCCGGTTCTCGCGCGGGGTGCTCGACGCCGCCGCCCACCGCGCCGAGATCACCCGCCAGCTCGAGAGGGCCGCGGAGCTCGGAGCCTTCGACGCCGCGACCCTCGACGGGCCGTGGGAGGGCGCGCGCCTGGTCAACGACGAGGAGACCCGGCAGGCCCGTCACCTGGCCCAGTCGCTGCTGCTCGAGCTGACCACCCTGGAGACCGGGATGCGCACGGTGATGTCGGTCTCGCGGATGCGCGCCGGGGCCACGATCCCCGAATGGGGCCAGCAGCTGCGCCTGCTGCAGGAGGTCGAGTCCTCCCTGCGCTCCTTCACCCCGGACATCTTCGACCGTCCGGTGACGGACCTGATCGCGGCCACGGCGGCCTCGTCCTGGCGGCGTGATCACGCGATCGAGATGTCCGGGCTGCAGCGCTCGCGGCTGCGCAAGGCGGCCAAGGAGTACATCCGACCGGGCGTCCACCTCTCGGACCTGCACGCCTCCCTGGTCAAGGTCCAGTCGGAGCGCGACCGCTGGCGCTCCTGGTCCACCACGATCGAGAAGCCCGAGATCTCGGACGCGGTCGACGACGTCGCCGAGATCCAGCAGCGCTTCATCGAGGACCTCGAGGGCCTGATGATCGCCCTGGAGGGCTCCCGCACGGGCGGGGGCCTGATGGAGCTCGACGTCGCCGAGCTGCGCGAGGTGCTCACCCAGCTGATCGACGATGAGGCCAATCTGGAGACCATCCCCGAGCGGACGCTGCTGCTCGAGGGCCTGCGCGATCGCGGCCTCGGCGAGTTCATCGAGGACCTGACCTCTCGGCGCGTGCCCGGGCACCGGGTGGCCGAGGAGTTCGATCTGGCCTGGTGGCAGTCCTCGCTGGAGGCCATGGCCGCCGATGACGGCCTGCTGCCCATGACGGACGGCTCGAGCCTGCGCCGCGCCGAGCAGGACTTCCGCCGCGCCGACTCCGCGCACATCTCCTCCGGTCCGCAGCGCCTGATCTGGGCCCAGGCCCAGCGCTGGCGCCGTCTGCTGCGGGAGCAGCCGGAGGCCGCAGGGGAGCTGCGCGACATGCTGCGCCAGGGCAGCGCCCCGCTGCCGCAGCTGCTCAAGGCCTGCGGCGACCTCACCCGTGCGCTGGCCCCCGTGTGGACCGCGAGCCCGCTCGTGCTCTCGGCTGCGCTTCCCGATGACCTCGAGATCGACGCCGTCGTGGTCCTGGACGGGGAGTCGACGCCGCTGGCGGCCGTGCTGCCCGCCGTGACCCGTGCTCGCCAGGTCGTCGTCTTCGGCGATCCCGCCCTGGGCCGCCCGCAGCCCTTCACCGTGGCGCCCATGACAGGGGAGTCCTCCGGGCCGGTGACCGAGGTGGACTCCGCGTTCGACGCGCTCTCGCGAGTCGTCGATCGCCATCAGCTGCGCGTGCTGTACCGGGACATGGACGCTCACCTGTTCGATCAGCTCAACGCGGACTTCTACGGAGGGCAGCTCACTCGCCTGCCCTCCGGCACCGCGCTCACCGAGGGCGATTCCCGCCTGGAGGTCGAGTACGTCGCCGACGGCTACGGCGAGCTGGCCGCCGGGCACGAGGGCGTGCAGTCCCCGAACGCCGAGGTGCGCCGCGTGGTCCAGCTCGTGATCCGCCACGCGCGCCTGCACCCGGAGCGCTCGCTGGCCGTCGTGACCCCGAGCGCCCGCCATGCCGCACGCGTCGCCCAGGGCGTGAGCGCCGTGCTGGGGCAGCGCCCCGAGCTCGCGGAGTTCTTCCGGCCCGGGCCCGAGTCCTTCCGCGTGGTGGATCTGCACCGGGCCGTGGGGCTGCAGCGCGACACCGTGATCTTCAGCGTGGGCTTCGGGCGCACCGATCACGATCGCGTGCTGCCCTACCTGGGGCAGCTCTCGGACCGCGACGGCCGCCGGGGCTTCGTCCTGGGGATGACGCGCTCGCGGCTGAACACGATCGTGGTCTCGTCCATCCGTCCCGAGGAGCTGGAGCCCAGCTCTCTGCACAACGGCGCTCGCGATCTGCATCGCCTGCTGCTGCGCATCGAGGAGGCCGGGCACATCCGCATCGGCGCCGCCGATGAGCCGCTGCTGGCCCAGAAGGACGAGCGGCAGGAAGTTCTCCAGGACGCCGCCGGGACTTCGGAGGCAGGGGATGCCGGGGCCGAGGCCCCTGAGGCCGAGGCCGCCCACGAGTCGCCGGAGCCCGTCGAGGCCGCTGAGCGGCCCGAGGCGCAGGACCGTCCCAAGCGCCCGCACCTCTCGCTGGTGGGGGCTCAGGAGACCGCCCGGGCCGAGCAGGACGACGAGCCCGCGGCCGAGCCGGCCACGCAGCCGATCCTGGTGCACGATCCCATGGAGCTGGCCGACGCCGCCGTCCACGAGGACGCCCTGGTGCAGGACCTCTCGCGCCGTCTGGTGCAGCGCGGCGCGGCGGTGCGCCACCACCACGAGGACGCGATCGACCTGATCGCCTGGTCCGAGACCGCCGAGTCGCTGTCGGCCGGAGCCGTGGTGGGACAGCGCTCCAGCGGCGACCCGGTGCGCATCCCGGTGGCCGTGGTCTCCGACGGCATCGAGCAGGTGGCCCGCATGTCGGTGCGCGAGCGCTCGCGGCTGCGCCCGCAGCAGCTCGAGCGCAGCGGCTGGAACCACCTCACGCTGTGGACCATCGAGGTCTTCACCCAGCCCGACGCCGTGGCCGGCCTGATCTGCCGCTACCTGGGGCTGCCGGCTGATACCGGCACCACCGCCGTGGACGGGGCCGGGACGACGGGCCGATCGTGAGCCCGCAGGAGCCTCGGCGGCGCCCGCCGCGCGGCACGCGCCGAGCGGTCGGCGGCAGCCCGGCACCCGGCCCGGATGCCGGGTCCGGCGGCGCTGAGCAGCGCCCTGCAGCATCGGATCGAGCGCACGAGCCGACCCCCGAGACCCTGGACGAGGTCCCGGACGACGCCCAGCGCGACGACTGGCTCAGCGCCCAGCGGCCTCCGCACTGGGGCTGAGCGCCTCAGCATCCGCGGGCGCGGCCACGAGCACCGGCACGAGCTCGCCCTCCGGGGCAGCCGCCAGACGCTCGGCCGTGGCGGCATCTGCGCCCACGACCAGAAGGTCGTCCTGGCTCTCCGGCGTGGAGGCCAGCAGGCCGTCGGCAGGCTCAGCCGGATCGGCCACCCAGAGCACCGGCAGCTGCGCCGCCACTCGCGCCGAGGTCTCGGAGGCACCGGTCTCCTCGGAGCCCTCGGCCCCGCCCTCGGACGCGTCGGCGGCATCGCCGTCGGTCCGGTCATCGGCTGCGGCGCTCGGCGAAGGAGCCGGGAGATCGGCATCGGAGCGGATGAGGTCCACGTGCTGACCGGGCCGCACGTGGGTCAGTGTGGCGGAATCAGCCACGCGCAGCGTGACGGCCGTGGTGCCGGGCGGCTGCCCCGAGAGCAGATCCGGTCCGAGCACCGACGGGCCGGTCAGCGGCTGTCCCTCGACGACCGCGCTGGCCAGGGTGCGCCCCACCCATGTCTCGATCTGCTGACCCGCTCCCGGGGAGTCCCCGGCCGCATCTGCGGCCAGTCCCTTGCTCGGGGTGCTGAGGGGATCCGTGCTTGGCTGCCGTGTCCCGACGGAGCTGCCCTGGTCGTCGGGGGCCGGGGCGGCTGCGGTGTCCTCGGCGCCTGCTGCGGACTCGCCGGGGACCAGATCGACCGGGTAGTCGGCCACCCGGAGGTCATCGGCGGACAGGACCGTGCCGGCGCCCAGGGAGCGGGTCGCCACCACCGTGGGCACAGTGCGCTGGGAGGCCGGGCTGATCTGCAGCACCGCGATGGCTGCGGCGATGCTCAGGAGCACAGCGGCGATCAGGCGTCGGCGTCGGGACAGGGCCGTGCGCAGCGTGATCCCCAGCGGATAGCGCGGCCGTCGTGGAGCGGAGCGGGGTCTCCTCCGTGCTGTGCCGCGGCCGCCGAGTCGTGCACGGCGGCCGGGGGAGGGGGCCGAGCCCCGTCGGATCGTCATGCCCGCACGCTAGGCGGGGCCTCGAGTCCCGTGGCGCAGCTGCTGTGCCGGTGGGGGAGCGGCGGCCCGAGAAGGCGGTCCGATGCGCGGCTGTGGAGCCTCGGAGCAGCCGCGCATCGGAGGCACAGCCGCGATCAGCGGGTCAGTCCGACGAGCTCGAGCTCGAGGAGGCGGAGCTCGAGGAGCTCGTGCCAGAGGTGCTGGACTCCGAGGATGAAGCAGAGGACGAGGAGCTGCTCGCGCGGGAGTCGTTGCGGTAGAAGCCCGAGCCCTTGAAGACCACGCCCACGGAGTTGAACTGCTTGCGCAGCTCGCCGCCGCACTGCGGGCACTCGCTCAGCGGGGCGTCCGAGAAGGACTGGCGGACCTCGAGCTGGTGGCCGCAGCTCTTGCACTTGTAGGCGTAGACGGGCATGGAGGGACCTTCCGGACGACGGCGAGGCACGGTGCGTGCCGAGGGCGGGGCCGCGGCGGCCTCTGCTGAGGAGACGACGGCGGCTTCGGATCGGCCTCGATTCTATGCGCCTGTGCTCTCGGCCCTCGCCGCCGAGCCCTGCAGATCGACCAGCCCCGTCTCGGTCAGGGCGAGGTGAAGCCGGGCGTCCCAGGGCTCGCCGGGAACAGCGCCAGGAGGCAGCACCTCCCGGGCGAAGACGCAGGCCGCCGCGGGGGTCCCAGGGGCGAGCGACTGCAGGAAGGCGTCGTAGAACCCGCCGCCCATGCCCAGGCGCAGGCCCTCGGCGTCGACGGCCAGGGCGGGCACCAGGACCAGTCCGAGATCCTGCGGAGCCTCGCTGAGGGGCCCGACCGCCTCGGGCAGTCCCCCGGGCCCGGACGGGGCGAAGCCCGTGGAGTCCAGCCACGGCGTCCACAGCATCCTGCGTCCGGGCTGGGTCACGGGCAGCAGCAGGCTCCGATGCGCCATGTGCTGCCGCAGCGCCTCCGTGAGCGGGGGCTCCTCGGGCAGCGGCAGGAAGGCGAGCACGGGGCCGTCGGGATGCCGGGCGAGCAGCTGCTCGAGCCCGGTGGCAAAGCCGACGACCTGCCGGGAGCGCTCCTGCACGGAAGTCCCCGCACGGTCCGCGCGCAGACGTCGACGCAGCGCGCGCTTGCGCTCACGGACTGAGGGCACGGGCGTCTGAGGGGCGTCGGAGCCGGTCATGAGCCCCATCATGGCAGTTCATGAAGCCGACGCCTCTGTCCACACTGTGGCACCGGCCTCGATGAAATCCGATGTGCTGCTGGGCGCTGAGATGCCCCCTGGGGCGACGAGACGGCGGTGGCAGCGGGGCTGCGAAAGCGGCGGGCACAGCGCGACGGCCCACAGCCGGGAGGCCGGTCCGCGAACACGGCTCGCGGGGTGATGCGACCCACAAGGGGCTCGCAGGGGGCGTTCCGTTAGCCTTCGAGCATGAGCTCTGAGAATCCCAAGCGCACCGTCCGCAAGGCCGTCCTGCCCGCCGCCGGGCTGGGCACCCGCTTCCTGCCCGCCACGAAGGCCACTCCCAAGGAGATGCTGCCCGTGGTGGATCGCCCCGCGATCCAGTACGTGGTGCAGGAGGCCGTCGATGCCGGTCTGACCGATCTGCTCGTGATCACGGGCCGCTCCAAGCGCGCCCTCGAGGACCACTTCGACCGTATCCCGTCGCTGGAGGCCCAGCTCAAGGAGTCCGGCAAGGACAAGCTGCTCGAGGCCGTCGAGCACGCCTCCGAGCTCGGCGACCTGCACTACCTGCGCCAGGGCGACCCCAAGGGCCTGGGCCACGCGGTCCTGCGCGCCAAGACCCACGTGGGCGACGAGCCCTTCGCGGTGCTTCTCGGCGACGACCTCATCGACGAGAAGGAGGACCTCCTCTCCGAGATGATCGAGGTCCAGCAGCGCACCGGCGGCTCGGTCGTGGCCCTGCTCGAGGTCCCGCAGGAGAGCATCGGCGCCTACGGCTGCGCCGACGTCTCCGCGGTCGAGGGCGAGGACTACGTCCGCGTCAACGGCCTGGTCGAGAAGCCCGAGCCCGCCGAGGCGCCGTCGAACCTCGCGATCATCGGGCGCTACGTCCTGCACCAGGGCGTCTTCGAGGTGCTCGAGCACACCGAGCCCGGCCGGGGCGACGAGATCCAGCTGACCGACGCCCTGGCCGAGCTGGCCGCCCAGGAGGGCGAGGGCGGCGGCGTGTACGGCGTGGTCTTCCGCGGCCGCCGCTACGACACCGGCGACAAGCTGTCCTACCTCAAGGCCAACGTCACCATCGCCTCGGAGCGCGAGGACCTCGGCCCGGAGCTGCGCGCGTGGCTGATCGAGTTCGCCAAGGGCCTCGAGGGCAAGGACGCCGACCAGGCGTGAGCCCGCGGGTTCAGTGGCCCGTGCGGCTGTCCTGGGGCGACCTGCGGCTGCGTCCCCTCGTCGCGCGCGATCGCGGCGAGTGGGATGCGGTGCGGTGGGAGAACCGGGAGTGGCTGGACCCGTGGGAGGCCACGAACCCAGAGCCCTCCGAGACGCTGCCGTCGTTCCGGCGCTTCATGCGGGAGCAGGACCGGGAGGCGAGAGCGGGACGCAGCCTGCCGTGGGTCATCGCGGAGCGGCGCCCGGACGGCTCCTGGCCGATGGTCGGCCAGCTCGCCGTCTCGTCGATCACCGGCGGAGCCGCGCGCAGCGCCTCGATCGGCTACTGGGTCGACGCTACGTGCGCCGGACGCGGGATCGCGCCCATGGCGGTCGCGATGGCCGTGGACTACTGCTTCCAGCATCGCCGCCTCCACCGGGTCGAGATCAACATCCGCCCGCAGAACGCAGCGTCCCTGCGCATCGTCGAGAAGCTGGGCTTCCGCGACGAGGGGCTGCGGCGGGATTACCTGCACATCGCGGGGAGCTGGAGCGATCACCGCAGCTTCGCGCTGACGGCCCCGGAGCTCGCTGCCGGGGGCCTGGTCGAGCGCTTCACCGGCACCGGCAGGCCGATGATCGTGCAGTCCTGAAGGTGTGTCGCGCGGCGCTTCGCTGCGACGCATTCCCGGCGGAGTATGGGATCATGGAGCCGAGCACCTGAACGTGCCGCCGTTCTGCGCTGTCTTCGACCCGCAGCGGATCCGGCACCAGCCGAACCGCCTCATCACCTTGAGAATCCGAGGAGCCCGGAAGATGCCGAGCAGCGACACCCAGCCTTCAGCCGGCGTCTTCGACGGCCTGGCGATCAGGTGGGATCGCACCTCCGTGTTCCTGCTGGGCGCCGGGAGCCTCGCGCTGGCCGTCGTGCTGGGTCTTCTGACCCCCTTCACCGCCGTGACCTGGCCCTGGCCGGTCTTCCTGCTCCTGCTGGGCACGGGCAGCATCGCAACCCTCGTGTACGTCGCGGATCAGGAGCGCGCCGCTGCGCCGGCCGCCGGCACCTCCGTGCGCAGCGCCCGCAGCGCGCTCGGTGCTGAGGCTGCCGTCGAGGGCCAGCCGGAGCAGGCCGAGGCGCAGGACCGAGCGCTGTTCGACAACGAGCAGCACGTCGCCCGGGAGGCCGAGCGCCGCGAGCAGGCGGATCGCCAGGACCTGGACCTTCCCGAGGATCAGGAGTTCCTGGACGACCTGCGCTTCGAGGACGAGGAGCAGGACGCCGGCCGCAGCGTCGTCCGCTCCTCCACGGCCGCCCCGTACGTCCCGCCGCGCGCCGACCTGCAGCGCTCCGCCGCGCGTCCGGCGGGCGTGCGCACCCAGGCTGCCGGTCAGCTCGTGCCCACCCACGAGGAGCTTCGCGCCGCAGCACGTCGGGTGGCCGAGCAGTCCTCGCAGGGCCGCGGCGAGACCTGGGAGCCCGTCGCGGTGCCCAAGCCCACCTACGCCCGCGTGGCTGTGGCGCCCCGTGCGGCCGTCGAGCCCATGCAGGCTCCGGCCGCGCCCAAGACCTCCGGACGCCCGCTGCGCGAGGCCGCTCAGGTCCCGCAGCCCCAGACCGAGCGCCCCGGCGCCTCCATCGACCTCGACGACGTCCTGTCGCGGCGCCGGGCCTGAGTCGGCCTGCCAGCCCGCACACCCTTCGAGAACATCGTCGGCCGCATCGCCATCGGGCGAGGCGGCCGACGACATTCCGCTCCCACCCGCAGAAGCCACAGCACCTCCACGACCTCCCGAGAGGAGATCCGGCGATGACCCCCAGCACCCAGCCCGAGATCGAGCGCAAGTACGAGGTGCCCGCAGGGGCCGAGCCGTTGTGGGATGACATGCCGCGCCTCAAGGTGGAGCCGGAGCAGGATGTCCGCTCCCTCGAGGCCACCTACTACGACACCGCCACCGGCAGCCTGGCCGCCTTCGGGCTGGCGCTGCGCCGTCGTCGCGGCGGTCCGGACGAGGGGTGGCACCTGAAGTTCCGCGCCGATGGCCTCAAGCACGAGGTCCACGTGCCGCTGCTGCGCACCGCCGACCGGCTGCCGGCGCAGATGCGCCAGCTGATCTCGGGCCTGCTGGACGATCAGCCCCTCGAGCCTCTGGCCGTGCTGCGCAACGAGCGCCAGGTGCTGCAGGTGCACGACCCGGAGCACGGCCGCGTGGCCGAGATCTGCCTGGACGACGTCCGCGGCACGGAATCCGCCACGGGCATCACCCGGGTGTGGCAGGAGTACGAGGTCGAGCTGGTCAACGGGACCCAGGCAGATCCCCAGGCCGTCTTCGACGAGATCGAGACGGTGCTGCTGGCGGCCGGGCTGCGTCCGTCCGCCTCCGCAGCCAAGATCGCGCGCACCCTGGGCGCCGAGGACGACGCCGAGGCCGTCACGGTGATCGGCCCCGACGGCGAGCAGCTGCCGGGCACCCAGCCGGAGGATTCCTCCGTGGACCGCGCCGAGAAGGCCTCCTCGAAGGGCAAGAAGGGGAAGAAGGACAAGAAGGACGGCGGGAAGAAGGGCAAGAAGGACAAGAAGGACGGCGGCAAGAAGGCGAAGCGGGCCGAGGCGGCCCCGGAGCCGGAGTCCGAGCCGAGCACCGAGCAGATCGTGCGGACCGCGCTGCTCGGAGCCGTCCGACAGATCCAGTGGATGGACTTCCTGGTGCGGATCGGGGCGGAGCCAGCCGTGCACGGCCTGCGCCGCGCGGCGCGCACCTGCGAGGCCCTGCTCATCGGGCTCGGCCCGGATCTGGCGAATCCCCAGGAAGCGGCCGAGGCAGGCCGGATCGTGCGCGAGACGAGCCAGGAGCTCTCCGCGCTGCGCGATGCCGAGGTCGTGGAGCAGCTGCTCCCGCTGCGTGCCCAGGACGCGGGGGAGGCCCTCTCCCGATCGGCTGCCGCCCAGCTGGTGACCATGGCCCGGGAGAACCGCGAGGCGCAGACCACGGCTGCGCGCCGGCGCCTGCTCTCCAGCGGGCACCAGGAGTCGCTGCGGGCCCTGGGCGAGATGCTCGATCGGGCGCGGCTCAGCGAGTCGGCTGCTGAGCGGACGCCCAAGAAGCTCGGCTCGCGCATGACCGAGCGCTGGCTGGAGAACGTCAGGCAGCTGGGGCCCGTGCCCGCCGAGACAGTGGAGCTCGAGGACGTGCTGGTCCACGTCCATGCCGTGCGCCGCGCGCTGCGTCTGCTCAGCTTCGGGTCCGAGGTCTTCGAGCTCACCGCGCTGCGAGCCCGCAAGTCCCAGGTCGCGGTCCTCCCGAGCGCGGAGGGCTACCTCGAGACCTGCGGGGAGCTCATGGACTGCCGCGTGATGGATCTCTGGTACGCCTCCGCCGCTCGCGCGCTCGTGCGCAAGGGCGGCGATCGCTACGGCGTGGGCATCCTGCACGGCCGGGAGCGGGCGCGGCTCGAGGCATCGGCCGAGGACAGCGTGCTCCTCCTGGAGGACCTCTTCGGCCAGCTCGAGGGCGAGGACTGAAGCCCCTGAGCCCATGAGGCCCCGCCGGACCGTTCGCCCACAGGTGACGGCCCAGCGGGGCCTCAGTCGCGACTGCTAGCCTGGGGCCAGCCCCCACTACCGCCCGCGACTGCCCCACAGGACATATGCGGGCACAGGAAAGGACGATTGCATGAGCAATCCCATGCTCCGCGACTTCGGCGCCCAGAAGGGCGCCCGGCCCCAGCAGGGCCAGTACGAGCAGAACGGCCGGATCTACGACTACGCCGGCGGGGCCGGTCAGACGGCCAGCGCGGACAAGCTGCAGGGCATGTACGACCAGCCCACGGCAGGCCCTGCGCAGACCGGCCGCATGACCATGACCGACGTCGTCATGCGCACCGCCATGACCCTGGGCACCGTGATCGTCATGGCGGTCGTGGGCTGGTACGTGCCGGCCCTGGCCATCCCCGGCGCGATCATCGGCCTGGTGCTCGGCCTGGTCAACGCCTTCAAGCGCGAGCCCTCGCCCGTGCTGATCATGGCCTACGCCGCGGCTCAGGGAGCCTTCCTGGGCGGGCTGTCCATGATCATGGAGGCCAGCGCCTACCAGGGCATCGTGCTCCAGGCCGTCATCGGCACCCTGGGCGTGGCCGCCGTCGTGCTGGTGCTCAACCAGCTGGGCATCCTGCGCTCCAGCCCCGTGCTGACCAAGATCGTGCTGGTCGCCATGCTCGGCTACCTCGTGTTCGGCCTGGTCAACCTGGGCCTGTCGGTCTTCGCCGGCTTCAACATGCGCTCGGACGTCAGCATCCCGGGCACCGACCTGCCGCTGGGCCTGCTCATCGGTGCGATCGCCATCCTGCTGGCGTCGTACTCGCTCGTGCTCGACTACGAGAACATCCGCAACGGCATCGGCCGCGTGCCGGCAAAGTACGCCTGGTCTGCGGCCTTCGGCCTGACGGTCACGCTGATCTGGCTCTACGTCGAGATCCTGCGCATCCTGGCGCTGTTCAACAGCAACGATTGAGACAGCTCGCGCCGCGGGAGACATCCTGCGCAGCACAGGGCCCGGCCCCCACCAAGCGATCCTTCGCCGGTGGGGGCCGGGCCCTTCTCGTCGCTCGGGTCAGTCCAGGAATTCGAGCGGGGTCTGCGGCTTGGGCCCCGCAGCGGCCTCCCGCGCCTCAGCGGCCGGGACCCGGCCGACGAACAGCCAGCCCAGGATCTCTTCGCGCTCCTGCAGGCCGTAGAAGTCGTGCAGGACCTCCTGGTCGGGCGACTCGCGCGGTGCCCACTGCACGCCCCAGCCGACGCCGCACAGCGCAGCCTCCAGAACGGTGTGCGCGGCCAGTGCCTCCATGCGCTGGCGCTTGCGGGACAGCTGAGCGTCCTCGGCGGGACGGAAGACGAGGGCCAGGGCCATGCCGCCTCGCATGGCGAAGGCCAGCGAGCCGCGGAAGGCCGCCAGACGGCGCAGCTGCTTGCCCTTCAGCGGTGCGCTGCCATCGCCGACGTCCGGCAGGGAGCGCAGCCCGGAGAGCGCGGCGGCCAGCTGCGGGGCCTGCGTGCGAGTGGTGGCGATCAGGCGCCAGGGAGCGGTGTCGTCGGGCGCAGGTCGACCCGCGGCCGCCCGGACGATCTGCTCCAGCTCGGCGCGCGTGGGGGCCTCTGGGAGCAGAGTGAGGGCGCGTCGACGCTGGGACAGGATTCTCAGGAACGGGGCGACCATGGAGCCATCATCCCACCTTCGGGACATTGCGCCCCTGTGCGTCGGAGAATCGGGGATGACGAGGTGAAGGCCACTGCCTGTCCTGCCCCGGTGCTGTCCCCCGGAGGTGCCATGATGAAGCCCATGACATCAACCACCGGATCCTCGCCCGATCATGAGCGCGAGCCAGATATCCAGATGCCCAGGAAGGGCGTGAGCGACGGCCAGAGCGTTCCGGCAGGCGTGCGGGTGGCCGCAGCCTGGTCCTGGCGCATCATCGTCATCATCGCCGGAATCTACGTGCTGGGGCGCCTGCTCGGGTCGGTGACCACCGTGCTGATCCCGGTGCTGCTGGCCGCCCTCGTGGCGAGTCTGATCGCCCCGCTGTCCCAGGCGCTGCGCCGCCTGCGGTTCCCGGGCATCCTGGCCTCTCTGAGCTCGATCGTGATCCTGATCCTGGTCGTCTTCGGCCTGCTGGCCCTTGCGGGGCAGCAGATCATCTCCGGCTTCAGCAAGCTCAGCGACTCGGCCATGGCCGGTGTGAACGCCCTGATCGGGCTGATCGAGGACCTCCCGATCGATGTGTCCACGGACCGGCTCAACGACCTGGTGGAGCAGGGCATGGGCTGGCTGCAGGACAACTCCGGGTCGATCCTCTCCGGGGCCGTGTCGTTCGGCTCGACGGCCGGCAACTTCGTGACCGGCTTCTTCATCATGATCTTCACCCTGATCTTCTTCCTCTCCGATGGAGAGCGGATCTGGCTGTTCATCGTGAAGCTGTTCCCCAAGCCGGCTCAGGCCGCGGTGAACGGCTCGGGCCGCAAGGCCTGGATCTCGCTGGGGCAGTACGTGCGGGTGCAGGGCTTCGTGGCGTTCATCGACGCCGTGGGCATCGGCCTGGGAGCGTTCATCCTGGGCGTTCCGCTGGCGGTGCCGCTGGCGATCCTGGTGTTCATCGGCTCGTGGATCCCGCTCGTGGGCGCTGTGGTCACCGGTGCGATCGGCGTGCTCGTGGCGCTCGTGGCCAACGGGCCGATGGCAGCCCTGGGCATGCTGGCCGTCGTCATCATCGTGCAGCAGCTCGAGGGCAACGTCCTGCAGCCGCTGATCATGGGCCAGGCGGTCTCCCTGCACCCGCTGGCGGTCTTCCTGGCCGTGGCCTCGGGATCCGTGGTCGCGGGCATCCTGGGCGCGCTGTTCGCGGTGCCGCTGCTGGCCATGGTCAACTCCGTGATCCGCTATCTCTCCAGCAGGGGATGGGAGCACGACCCGGACATCGCCTGGCAGCCCTATCTGTATCCGTGGGAGATACGCCGAAAGGCCAAGGCCAAGGAGCTCACCCGCGAGGAGGTGCTCCAGCAGTTCCGCCGCTTCAGCCGCACCCGCCGCAATGAGGAGGCCAAGTCCCGCAACAAGGAGGCCGAGAAGGACGTCACGCAGCGCGAGCGCGATCGCGCCCTCGAGGCCGCCGACCGGGTGTCCGAGGCCGAGCGCCGTCGTCACGCCCGGCAGAAGGAGCACCACGGCGCCGCCAAGGAGACCGACGTCCCGCAGCCCCGACCCACGCAGGAGGCGGGCGAGCTCGAGGAGGCGCAGGTGGCGCGCATGCCGCAGGGCCTGGGAGACGACGTCGGCCAGCCCACTCCCGGCGACCGGGTGGTCGCGGGCGTCGACGACGCCGATCCGACTCCGCCCGAGCAGGGCGGCTCCGAGGATGGTCTCGATTCCCAGGCGGACGGCCGCGGAGGCTCCCACCGGGTCTGATCGGCCCGGACCGTCGCAGCGCAGTCGCCTCCGCTGAGGACGACGCGCCTCGTCGGGAGCTCGTCGATGGGTCGCAGCGGCACCGCAGACGGTGTCGGGGCGGCCCATCGTCGCGTCCTAGGATGGATGGCGGCCCGCACCGGGGTCGAGCACGTCCATCGGGTGCCGCAGCACCCAGGTTCAGGAGGACCCCATGTCGCTGTCCGAGCTACCCGTCCAGCTCGAGGACATCGAGCGCGCCGCGCGGCTGCTCGACGGCGTCATCGAGCGGACTCCTGTGGCGCATTCCCGGGCGCTTTCGCGGGAGCTGGGCTCCGAGGTGTGGCTCAAGGCCGAGAACCTGCAGCGCGCCGGCTCCTTCAAGGCCCGCGGGGCCTACGTGCGGATGGCCGGGCTGTCCGATCAGGAGAAGGCCCGCGGGGTCATCGCGGCCTCGGCAGGCAATCACGCCCAGGGGGTGGCGCTGGCCGCCAGCCAGCTCGGGATCCGGGCCAGGATCTACATGCCTCGGGTGGCGGCCCTTCCCAAGATCGCCGCGACCCAGGATCACGGCGCTGAGGTCGTGCTCTTCGGCTCGACCGTGGACGAGGCGCTGAGCGAGGCCAAGCGGGTGGCCGAGGAGTCCGGCATGGTCTTCATCCACCCCTTCGACAACGCGGAGATCGTGGCCGGTCAGGGAACGCTGGGCCTCGAGATCCTCGAGCAGGTCCCGGAAGTGGACACCGTGCTCACGGGTGTGGGCGGAGGTGGGCTCCTTGCGGGTCTGGCTGTCGCCCTGAAGGCCAGAGCCGCCAACGGCGGACGCCCGGTGCGGCTGATCGGCGTGCAGGCCGAGAACGCCGCCGCCTACCCGCCCTCGCTGGCCGGGGACGCGATCGTCTCCCTGGACAGGGTCTCGACCATCGCCGACGGCATCGCCGTGGGCAAGCCCGGAGAGCTGCCCTTCGAGATCATCCGCGACCTCGTCGACGACATCGTGACGGTCTCGGAGGACCGCCTGGCCGAGGCGCTGATCTTCCTGCTCGAGCGCAACAAGCTCGTGGTCGAGCCGGCCGGTGTGGTCGGCGTGGCCGCGCTGCTCGACGGACGCCTCCAGGAGGTCCACGGAGACCTCGGCACCACGGCTGTGGTGCTTTCCGGCGGCAACATCGATCCCATGCTCATGCTCAAGGTGATCCAGCGCGGTCTGGCGGCGGCTGGGCGCTACCAGACCCTGAAGATGATGCTCGTGGACCGCCCCGGCGAGCTGACCCGCATCTCCGGGATCATCTCGAGCCTGGACGCCAATGTGACCGGCGTGGACCACACCCGCATCGGCGGCTCGCTGTCCATGGGCGATGTCTCCATCACGATCGACATGGAGACCAAGGGCCACGAGCATTCGCGCGCCGTGATCGCCGCCCTGGAGGCCGAGGGCTACGAGCCCGTCGTCGTGCACTGAGCCGAGCGCTCCCGCAGCCCGCACCCGCTGCGGGTCGGCATGAGGAAGGCGCCGTCTCCCGAACGGGAGACGGCGCCTTCGCCGTGTGCGGGGCTTCAGCCGCGGAAGGGCTTGGCCTCGAGGATCTCGACCTCGATGGACTTGCCGTTGGGGGCCTCGTAGCTCACCTTGTCGCCGGCCTTGTGGCCTGCGATGGCCGCGCCCAGCGGGGAGCGCAGGGAGTAGACCTCCAGGTCGGAGTCCCCGACGAGGTCCTCGGCGACCTCGCGGGAGCCCAGCAGGAAGGTCATCTCGTTGCCGGCGATCTTCGCCGTGACGATCATGCCGGCTTCGACGACGCCGTTGTCCTCGGCGAACTCGCCTACCGTCGCGTTCTCCAGGAGATTGGTCAGCTGCTGGATGCGGCCCTCGTTCTTGGACTGCTCCTCGCGGGCGGCGTGGTAGCCGCCGTTCTCCTTGAGGTCGCCCTCATCGCGAGCCGCCTCGATGCGGTCGACGATCTCCTGACGGTACGGCCCGGAGATGTGGTCGAGCTCCTTCTTGAGGCGGTCGTAGGCCTCCTGGGTGAGCCAGGCGCCCTCGGTCTCGGGGGTCTCGGACACGGTGCTCTTCTCTCTGTCTGCGGTGGTCTTGCCGGCACGGCACCCGACGCCGGGGCGCGGGGCCTCTGCGGTCTGCTCGGGCGGTGCCGCTGCCTGAGGGGGCTGCGCTGCGCATCGCTGGGATGCGGGCGCGGCGGAACAGGCAGGAGGATCATCTTATCGGAAAGGGGTGCGATCTTCGGCACACCGATCCACGGCGCCCGTGTCAGGCCGAGTGCGCGCGGCCGGGGCTCAGCCCAGGTTCCAGCAGCTGTCGACCCGGGCGGTGTTGGCCGGATTGGTGGTGCGGATGGCCAGGCGGTGGGCGGTCGTGCGCTCGGCCTGGGAGTCCGCGGGCAGCGTGATCTCCTCGTAGCCGACGACGGCCCAGTCCTCGTTCAGCGCCTCGACGCCGCAGCGCACCGCCTGATCGGGATCGCGGGTGACCTCGAAGTCGGCGGTCACCTGGGCCGAGGAGATGAGGTCGAAGCCCACGTCCTTGGAGCTCGGCGCTGCGGACCGGCCCTGCACGATCCACACGACGAACAGGGTGGCCACCAGCAGCGCGGCCCCGATCAGACCCCAGCGAGCACGAGCGCTCAGCCGGCGGCGGGGACGGAGGTCATAGCGCTGCTGCAGCACCGACGTCTCGCTCGCGGCTGCGGGCTGTCTCGTGTGCGGCATGCCTTCCAGTCTAGTGCCGGCCTCGGACGCCCCGGTCGGTCCGGGCACCGAGGGAAGGCCCAGCCGAGGCGCGTAGGATCGCGGGGTGTGCGTGCTGTCGGCCGGAGCCGGAAGCGCGCCGCCTGCTGAGCACGGATGCTTCGTGCTCAGCGCCCCTCATCGGAAAGGATCTCAGGACCTTGCCCTCGTACTCCGACATGCGTCTGCTGGCCGTCCACGCCCATCCCGACGACGAATCGTCGAAGGGCGCCGCCACGATGGCGCACTACCGCCGTCTGGGCGTCGACGTGATGGTCGTGACCTGCACCGGCGGCGAGTCCGGCTCGATCCTCAACTCCGCCATGGAGTCCGTGCCCCACGCCCGGCGCGACCTCGCGGGCTACCGCCGCCAGGAGATGGACCGGGCGGCCAAGGCGCTGGACATCCGCCACCGCTGGCTCGGCTACACGGACTCCGGGCTGCCCGAGGGCGATCCGCTGCCGCCGCTGCCGCCGGCGTGCTTCGCGCTGCAGCCGGTGGACCGGGCCGCCGCCCCGTTGATCCAGCTGGTCCGCGAGTTCCGCCCGCACGTGATCCTCACCTACGACGAGAACGGCGGCTATCCGCACCCGGATCACATCCAGACCCACAACGTCGCCATGCGCGCGTGGGAGAAGGCAGGGGAACCCGAGCACCTGCCGGAGCTGGGCGAGGCCTGGCAGCCGCTGAAGCTCTACTACGACCGCGCCTTCGACCTGGATCGCCTCCAGGCGCTGCACGCGGCCCTGACCGCCAAGGGCCTGGAGTCCCCGTTCGCCGAGCGCATCGCGCGTCGGCTCGAGGCCCGGGACACGGAGGGCAACGACTCCGCGCCGAACGAGCACGTCACCACGACCAAGATCCATTGCGCCGACTGCTTCCCGGTGCGCGACGAGGCCCTGCGGGCGCATGCGACCCAGGTGGCCCCTGAGTCGTGGTTCTTCGCCATGTCCCCACAGGACCAGGCCGCGGCCTGGCCGTGGGAGGACTACGTGCTCGCCGACACCCGCGTGGACACCGAGCTGCCGGAGACCTGCGTGTTCACCGGGATCGTGGACGAGGTCCACCCGGACCCCGAGGACGCCCCCTCCTGGCAGATCTGAGGGACCCGCGCCCGCGGAGCCCCAGAACCTTCGAAGAGACGAGATCACCGCTTCCATGCTCAGCCTGCCGCTGCAGAACTACAACGATGCCACCGACCCGGGTGAGCTGCGCCCCGGCCTGGAGGCCGAGCAGGTCAGCCCCGGGCTGCTCGGCTTCCTGATCACCTTCGTGATGGTCGCCGTCGTCGTGCTGCTGATCGTCGACATGGTGCGCCGCCAGCGCCGCCTCCGCTACCGCGCCGATTACGCGCGCGCCCGCGAGGAGGCTGAGTCGGGGGCTGCGCTCCAGACCCCGGAGGCGGCGCAGGAGGACGAGCCCGCCGGATCAGCCGCGTCCACGGACACCTCCCGCGGCGGACCTCCGGGTGCCCGCGAGCAGGACGATGCGCGCGCCGAGAGGGACGCTCCGGGCGAGCGGCCGTGAAGCCGCCCGCGCAGCAGTCGTGCCAGTGCCGCTCAGGCGGACATCGCGACGACGATCGCGCTCCAGTGGCACACGAAGCCGATCACGGTGCACGAGTGGAAGACCTCGTGGAAGCCGAAGTGCAGCGGCGCGATCGCCGGGCGCTTCAGCGCGTAGACCACCGCGCCGGCGATGTAGGCGATCCCACCCACGGACAGCAGCACGGTGGCCGCTGAGCTCACGGGCCAGAACACCGGGAGGTAGGCCACCGCTATGCAGCCCATGACGATGTACAGCGGCGTGTAGAGCCAGCGCGGGGCGCCCATCCACACCAGGCGGAAGGCGATCAGGCCCGCGGCGCAGGACCAGATGATGATCAGCAGCGCCCGCGGATCCTCGAGCAGGGCGATCGCCAGCGGCGTGTAGGTCCCCGCGATCAGCAGGGCGATGTTGCAGTGGTCGAACCGGCGCAGGAAGCCCGTGACCCGGGGGGACCAGTAGCTGCGGTGGTAGATGCCGGAGACCCCGAACAGCAGCAGCCCGGTCACGCCGAAGATCGCGCAGGCGAACCGCAGCTCCAGGCTCGGCGCCAGCAGCACCGCGATCAGGCCCAGCACGAACACGACCGGGGTGAACGCTGCATGGATCCAGCCGCGCATCAGCGGCTTGCGCTCGACCGGGGGATGCCGCTCCGAGAAGCCATGCCGTGAGAGCAGACGGGACGCGGCCACGGAGCGGGTCACGGTGGGCAGCTCGAGCCGACGGCGCCTGCGCCCGCCCGAGGCCCGGCTCTCGTCGCGGTGATCCTGCACACGGCGTCCCTGCGGCGCCTCGGCGGTGTGCGGTGACATGGAGCCTCCCGGGGACGTCACTGAGGATCTGCGCAGCGGTGCGATGCGGATCCTGTCCATGCTAGGCCAACGGCCTGCGATCGAGCTGGGTGCATCGTCAGCCGCGAGAGGACGGGATGGGCGGCGCGGTGGATGCGCCGCTGCTCCAGCAGCGCCCGCGCTATCTTTGGGGCAGCGGCGTCACCGGTCCATGAGAGACCGTGCGGGGCCGGACAGGGGTGCCGGGCCGCAAGGCCCGCAGCCGAACCGCCAGATGGAGGGACTGCGTGTCCAAGACCCGCCCGCTGTACCGCCTGTACGAGCAGCGGCTCGAGGCAGGGCTGCCGCCCGAGCAGCTGCCCGGGCACGTGGGGGTGCTCGTGGACGGCAATCGGCGCTGGGCGGAGCAGTCCGGAGGCTCGACCGCAGACGGCCATCGTGCCGGAGCCGAGAAGATCATCGAGTTCCTGGGCTGGTGTCGGGATCTGGAGATCCCGCACGTCACGCTGTACGTCCTGTCCACCGAGAATCTCAAGCGCCCGGCCGAGGAGCTCGGACCGCTGCTGGAGATCATCGCCGAGCTGATGAGCTCGCTGCAGACCCGCAGCCTGTGCCAGGTCCAGGCGGTCGGCGCTCTCGAGATGCTCCCCGACGACCTCCGCGGCTCCATCCGCGAGCTGGAGCGCGCGACCGTGGGGAACGAAGGCCCTCACCTGAACATCGCGGTGGGCTACGGCGGGCGCCAGGAGATCGTCGACGCCGTGCGGGAGATCTTCGCGGGGGCGCTCGAGCGCGGCGAGGACGTGGCCGAGCTCGTCCAGCGCCTGAGCGTCGATGACATCTCCGAGCACCTCTACACGCGCGGGCAGCCGGATCCGGACCTGTTGATCCGCACCTCGGGGGAGCAGCGGCTCTCCGGCTTCCTGATGTGGCAGTCCGCCTACTCGGAGTACCACTTCTGCGAGGCCCTGTGGCCGGACTTCCGCTACGTGGACTTCCTGCGCGCGCTGCGCGACTACGCGAACCGCCATCGCCGCTTCGGCGGCTGATCGGCGCGGCCGACGCGGCCGGTCCGCGCCCGGCGATCGCGGGAGCACCCTGTCCCGCTCCGGTGAATCACACACGTGCAATTCATGCTGCGTTCATGCCAGCGGAGTCCGGGCACTGCGCCGCTGTGCCACGTTGGAGCCAGGCGGACCGGAGGATGAGCCATCCGGGCGCCCCGACGGCAGGAGGATGCGGGATGACGAGCACCACCACCCACCCCACTGGTCAGCAGGGCCCCGTGCAAGCGTCGGAGCAGGAACCGCCGCGGCCTGAGCCGAGCGCCGAGCCCCCGCGCGCGGGAGTGCGCTGCTACGTGGTGGACACCTCGGTCCTGCTCTCGGATCCCCGTGCCGTGCTGCGCTTCGCGGAGCACGACGTGGTGCTGCCGGTCGTCGTGGTCATGGAGCTGGAGGCCAAGCGCCACGACCCTGAGCTCGGGTACTTCGCGCGCAAGGCCCTGCGGCTGCTGGACCGGCTGCGCGTGGACCATGGCGGGCTGGATCGCCCGATCCCGCTCGGCGATCACGGCGGTCGGCTGCGCATCGAGCTGAACCACATCAGCGAGACCGTGCTGCCGCTGAGCTTCCGGCTGCGCGACAACGACTCGCGCATCCTGGCCGTGGCCCGGAACCTGGCCGATGAGGGCCACGATGTCTGCGTGATCTCCAAGGACCTGCCCATGCGCGTGAAGGCCTCTGCGCTGGGCCTGGACGCCGAGGAGTACCGCGCCGAGTGGATCGGCGACGACGAGCACGAGTGGTCGGGCATGGTCGAGCTCGACGTCGACGACGAGCTCGTGAGCCGCCTCTACGCCGACGAGGACGTCCACGTCCCCGGCTCGGAAGGGCTGCCCTCGGGCGCCGGACTGATCCTGCACTCGCACCGCGGCAGCGCCCTGGCCCGGGTGCGCCCCGACGGCGGCACCCGGGTGGTGCGCGGGGACCGCGAGGTCTTCGGGCTCAGCGGCCGCTCCGCCGAGCAGCGCATGGCGATCGATCTGCTGCTGGACCCGCAGGTCGGCATCGTCTCCCTCGGCGGGCGCGCCGGCACGGGCAAGTCGGCGCTCGCGCTGTGCGCCGGGCTCGAGGCGGTCCTGGAGCGACAGGAGCACCGCCGGATCATCGTGTTCCGCCCGCTGCACGCGGTGGGCGGCCAGGAGCTGGGCTATCTGCCCGGTTCGGAGGAGGAGAAGATGAGCCCGTGGGGCCAGGCGGTCTACGACACCCTGGGCGCGGTGGTCTCCGAGAACGCGATGGCCGAGATCAGCGCGCGCGGGCTGCTCGAGGTGCTCCCCCTGACCCATATCCGCGGCCGCTCCCTGCATGACGCCTGGGTCATCGTGGACGAGGCGCAGTCCCTGGAGAAGAACGTGCTGCTGACGGTGCTGTCTCGCATCGGGCAGAACTCGAAGGTCGTGCTCACCCACGACGTGGCCCAGCGCGACAACCTGCGCGTGGGCCGTCACGACGGGATCGCGGCGGTCGTGCAGGCGCTGAAGGGCCACTCGCTGTTCGGGCACGTGACCCTGACCCGCTCCGAGCGCTCGCCGATCGCGGCGCTGGTCACCGAGGTGCTCGAGCGCACCGAGGTCTGAGCCGACCGCCTCGGCCCCGGCCGGAGCTCGTGCCGGGGCTCAGGCGTCCTCGGCCGATGCCTGCCGGGGCCGCAGCGCGACCCATGCTCCAGCGGCCATGGAGACGAGCAGGGGGACGGTTCCGAGCCGCTCGAGCGCAGGGGGACCGTTGAAGACCACGTCGGCCCCGCGGTCGCCCAGGTACTCGGCGGCCATGACCGACGGATTGTCGCTGAAGGCCACCAGGATCATCAGCGCCAGCACCGCGGCCACTGCCCATTCGGCAGGCGGTGCGCTGCGCGGGCGGTCCGGGACCAGGGCGAACAGCAGCGGCAGCACCCACACCCAGTGGTGCTCCCAGGAGATCGGGGAGATCAGCAGCATCACGAGCGCGCCCAGCACGACGGCGGAGAACGGGTCGCCGGCTCGCGCCGCGCGGCGGATGCCGAGCCCTCCGAGCACGATCACGGCGACCGAGAGCAGCAGCCACAGGGGGGTGACCAGGGCATCCGGCAGACCCCACAGATGCAGCATGCCGTTGAGCGACTGATTGGAGATCCGTCCGGCGTCGCCCACACGATCCGTCGAGAACAGCTGGTGCGTGAAGTAGTCGAGCACCTCGCGGGGCAGGACCACGGCCGCGCCCAGGACCGTGATCAGCACGCCGAGGACCATGCCGATGATCGTTCGCCACCGGCCCAGCACGAGCGGGACCAGGCCCATGGCCGCCGGGGTGATCTTCAGGCCGGCGGCCAGACCGGTGAGCACGCCCGAGCCGGCGCCTCCGCTGCGTCGACGGCCGAGATCCGCGAGGATCAGCACGGCCAGGAGGACATTGATCTGCCCGAAGATGAACGTGAACCAGACGGGGTAGAGGTGCCAGGCCAGACCCAGCGCCGTCGCATAGGCGAGCAGCGTGGGGACCGGGCGCAGCAGGAACCAGCCGCGCGAGATCGGGGCCAGGCGCAGCACGACTCCGACGAACACCCCGATCAGCCCCGCATTGACCGCCTTGAGCACGGACCACGCCGATTCCAGGGACATGGCCCCCAGCGGATGGAAGAGGATCGCGGCAGCGGGCGGGTAGGTGAACGGCAGCTCGATCTTCCCGGCCTCCACGAGGCTCGGGGCATAGAGGTAGTCAGTCGTCGGGTTCTGGCCGTGCAGGATCTGGGCCGCGCGCCAGTAGACCTGCATGTCCAGCCCGGGGGCCTCACGCTGGCTGTGGACCACCAGGATGAACACGGCGGTGAAGATCAGCAGCCCCGCCCACATCAGCAGGCGCTGGAGCACGGACGGGGCCGACGGGGAGGAGGACTCGTCGGCGAGGACGGCAGAGGGCATGGGCGCGGCGCCTTCGGTGGGGAGCGGATCGTTCGGTGGAGCTTCCGGGCCTGCAGCTCTGGTCTCGGGCAGGCGTGCGGGCGACTCGGAAGTTGTTCAGCCCCGCAGCCTCCACGGCAGGTGCTGGGAGACGTCGGTGAGCCGGAAGGACACGGGGGTGAACAGGTCGTCGTTGAGGTAGTCGTCGACCGCCTCGATCCGCAGCCGGTGACCGGAGCCGGCCTCGGGGCCCTCGAGCACCTCCGACGCGGTGCAGATCCCGGTCTGCTCGTCGATGCTCACGGCGGTGGGTGCGGGAGCCAGCGGATGCCCGGGCTCCACAGGACGATAGCCCACGAGCGGGCGGACGACGGCCCGGCGCACGGGGCGGCCGTCGTCATCGACGGCGCTGCGGATCTCGGTGAGGGCCGCTGGGGCCCGCTCCGCGAGGTAGAGCGGCTGCGGGGCGGGCCCTGCCAGCTCGACCGGATCGAGGACGGCCTGCCACCGGCCGCCGCCGAAGACCGGGTCCCCGTAGGCCGCCTCCGGACGGCGCTCGACCAGCCCCGAGCGGGTGTAGATGGGGCTGAGCAGTCCAGGGCGCACGAGCCAGGACTCGGGGCGAGCGGAGACGTAGAAGTCATCGCGCGAGCCCACGAGATCCGTGGAGGTGTACAGCGCGGTGCCGTCCAGTGCCTCCACGCGCAGATCCTCCGGGCGGCGGATCCAGCAGCGCACGGGGGCGGTCTCGGGGCCCAGCCAGCTCAGGGTGAAGCGCACCGTGCCCCAGCGCCAGGGGGAGGACCGGCACAGGGCGGCGAACTCGGACGGATCGGTGGCGGGGGCGGCGCAGGGACGACCGCTCGCAGACGGGGTCATGCAGCCATCGTAGGTCGTCGCAGCGTGGTCACTGCTGTCCACAGCTGCTCGCACGGCCTCCCTCGCAGCTGCCGCCTCGGCTAGCTTCAAGTCCATGGGGGCGATCCTGGGTGGGGTTCTGGACGGCGGGGCCGCGCAGTGGGCTGCTGCGGCTCTGCTGCTGCTCGTGCTCACCGGACTCGCCGTGGTGGGCACCTGGCTCGTAGTGGTGGACCTGCGCGAGCACCGTCTGCCCGGGGACATCGTGCGCCCGGCGTGGATCGCCGCCGCGGCGGGGCTGGCAGGAGCCGGGCTGCTGGCCGGGCAGCCCGCGCGGATCCTCGCCATGGTGATCGGGGCGGTTGCGCTGTGGGGGCTGTACTGGCTGCTGCGCCGCGGCTCGAGCGGGGCTCTGGGCGCCGGCGACGTCCGTCTGGCCGGGCTGATCGGCACCGTGCTGGGCTTCGACTCGCTGTGGCTGCTGCTGTGGGCCACCGCGGCTGCCTTCGTGCTCGGCGGGCTGGCCGCTCTGGTGGTCGTGGTGCGCGATCGCCGCGACCTGCAGACGCGCATACCGTTCGGACCGGCCATGATCGCGGGTGCTGCCGCCGCGCTCGTCGTGGTCTGAAAGCGCGGCCCGGGCGTACAGCGCGGCCGAGGCGCTGCCTCTCGGTCGGCGCCCGGGCTGCTGTGGGACGCTGAGGTGCTGCCGCTGCGCGGGCCGTCGTCGGGCGGCCCGCCACTGATCGAAGGAGGAGTCCGTGCCCACTCCCGAGTACATCCTGTCCCTGCGCGAGAAGATCGGTCATGATCTGCTCTGGCTTCCCGGAGCGACCGCCGTGGTCCTGCACGAGGGCCGGATCCTGCTGGGGCGGCGTGCGGACAACGGGAACTGGGCGCCGATCACCGGCATCGTGGATCCTGGCGAGGAGCCCGCGGCCGCTGCCGTGCGCGAGTGCCTCGAGGAAACCGGCGTGGTCTGCGAAGTCGAGGGCCTGGCCGGTGTGAAGGCCGGGGGAGAGGTCGTCTTCCCGAACGGCGACCGATGCCGGTTCCTGGACCACACCTTCCGCTGCCGCTACGTCAGCGGCACCGCGCGCGTGAACGACGACGAGTCCACGGAGATCGACTGGTTCGACCTGGACGACCTGCCGCCCATGCGCGAGGACCTGCTGCGACGCATCCGCTGCGCCATGGGCTTCGACGGCACCACGCGGTTCTCCACGGAGCCCGGTCCCTCCCAGGACCCCACGGGCGCCCACGAGCCGCCTCGGAGCTGAGAGCAGAAGAGCCGCCCCCGCCTCCGAAGAGGACGGGGACGGCTCGCGGTCTGCCGGTCGGATCAGCGCAGCGCGTTGATGTTGCGCAGGTTGGAGCGCGCCATCGAGACGGCCTCGCCGGCTCCTCCGTTCATCACGACCTTGCTGATCGCGGTCGCGAAGCCGAAGACCTGGTCCGAGGAGATCTGCGGTGGCATGGACAGGGCATTCGGGTCGGTGATGACCTCCACGAGCGAGGGGCCCTGGTGCGCCAGCGCCTCGCGCAGGGCGGGCTCGACCTCCTTGGACTTGATCACGCGCCGGGACTGGAAGCCCATGGCGGCTGCGACCTGGGAGTAGTCCGTGTCCGGGACGTCCACGCCGAAGTCGGGCAGCCCGTCCACGAGCTGCTCGAGCTTGACCATGCCGAGCGTCGAGTTGTTGAAGAGCACGACCGTCAGCGGCAGCCGGTAGGTGGCCGCCGTGACGAGCTCGCCCAGCAGCATGGACAGGCCGCCGTCGCCGGACATGGAGATGACCTGCCGGTCCGGGTAGGCGAACTGCGCGCCGATCGCATGCGGCAGGGCGTTGGCCATGGTGCCGTGCTTGAAGGAGCCGATGATCCGGCGGGTTCCCAGCGGGCGGATGTAACGGGCCTGCCACACATTGGTCATGCCGGTGTCGGCGGTGAACACCGCGTCCTGCGCGGCGACCTCGTCCAGCACGCTGGCCACGTACTCCGGATGGATCGGGGAGAGCCTCTTGACGTTGCGGGTGTAGGCGCCCACGGCATGGTTCATGATCCGGTCGTGGCGCTTGAGTGTCTTCTTGAGGAAGGACCGGCTGCGCTTGCGCTTGAGCAGCGGAAGCAGCCCCTGCACGGTGGCCAGGGTGTCGCCGTGGACGGGGTAGTCGACCTGGGTGCGGCGCCCCAGCACGGAGGCGTCGCGGTCGACCTGGATGGTCAGGGTGTCCGGCAGGAACTGGTCGTAGGGGAAGTCGGTGCCGAGCATGACCATGACATCGGCATCCTTCATGCCCTCCGCGGCCGCGCCGTAGCCGAGCAGGCCGGTCATGCCGACGTCGAACGGGTTGTCGAACTGGATCGCGTCCTTGCCGCGCAGCGAGTGCCCGATCGGAGCGCCCAGCACATCGGCGAGCTCGATCACGGCGTCGTGGGCGTCGCGGACGCCGTCGCCGACGAACAGGGCGACGTTGTCGGCCTTGTTCAGGACCCCGGCCAGCTCGACCAGGCAGTCGGTGTCCGGGACCACGCTGGCGCCCATGACCGGCTTCCACTGCGGGGTCTCGGCGGTCGCCTCGAGATCGGCGACATCGCCGGGCAGGGTCACGACGGACACGCCGTGCAGGGTCGTGGCCTTCTGGATCGCCGATCGCACCACGCGCGGGGACTGGTCGGTCGTGGAGATCATCTCCGAGTACACGGAGCACTCGTTGAACAGGCGGTCCGGGTGGGTCTCCTGGAAGAAGGACTGCCCGATCTGCGCCGAGGGGATGTGCGAGGCGATGGCCAGCACGGGCGCCCCGGTGCGCTGGGCGTCGTACAGCCCATTGATCAGGTGCAGGTTGCCGGGGCCGCAGGAACCGGCGCACACGGCCAGCTCACCGGTGAGCTGGGCGTCGGCGGCCGCGGCCATGGCCGCGCCCTCCTCATGGCGGACGTGGATCCAGTCGATCCCGCCCTGGGCGGCACCTCCGGTGCGGCGCACGGCATCGACCACGGGGTTCAGGCTGTCGCCCACGATCCCGTAGATCCGGCGGACGCCGGCCTGCTGGAGCTGGGCCACGATCTGGTCTGCGAGCTTCATATCGTCTCCTTCGGGCGCGGTCGCTTCAGGGGGCGGCCTGCGCAGAGTCTGGAATGACACCATCGTAAGCACGCATGCGATCGACGACGGGACGATCGTGAGGCGGCTGACATCACGCTGTCAGCGGACAACGACGGCCGCCCCTGCCTCGCGTGAGCGCGGCAGGGGCGGCCGGGGGGCTGCGCGGGTCAGCTCAGCGGGATGATCACCTGTACTGCCCGATCATGGTGGTGACGTCCAGGGCGGCATCGAGCTGGTCCTCGGTGAGCTTCTCGCCGTCCACGTAGCCGAGCTCGACGGTCGCCTCGCGGACCGTGACCTTGTTGGCCACCGCGTACTTGGCGATCTTGGCGGCGGACTCGTAGCCGATCGCCTTGTTCAGCGGGGTCACGATCGAGGGGGAGGCCTCGGCCAGGAAGCGGCAGCGGTCCTCGTTGGCGGTGAGGCCGTCGATCATCTTCTCGGCCATGACCGTGGAGGTGTTGGCCAGCAGGCGGATCGACTCGAGCAGGTTGGCGGCCATCACGGGGATGCCCACGTTGAGCTCGAAGGCGCCGTTGGTGGAGGACAGCGACACAGTGGTGTCGTTGCCGATGACCTGGGCGCTGACCTGGATCGCGGCCTCGCAGATCACGGGGTTGACCTTGCCCGGCATGATCGACGAGCCCGGCTGCAGGTCCGGGATGGCGATCTCGCCCAGACCGGTGTTGGGACCGGAGCCCATCCAGCGCAGGTCGTTGTTGATCTTCATGTAGGAGTACGCGATGTTGCGCAGCTGCCCGGAGGCCTCGACCAGGCCGTCGCGGTTGGCCTGCGCCTCGAAGTGGTTGCGCGCCTCGGTGATCGGCAGGCCCGTCTCCTCGCCGAGCAGCTCGATCACGCGCGCCGAGAAGCCGTCCGGGGTGTTGATGCCGGTGCCCACAGCGGTGCCGCCGAGCGGGACCTCGGCCACACGCGGCAGCGAGGACTGGACGCGCTCGATGCCGAAGCGCACCTGCGCAGCGTAGCCGCCGAACTCCTGGCCCAGGGTCACCGGGGTGGCGTCCATGAGGTGGGTGCGTCCGGACTTCACGATGCCCGAGAACTCCTCGGCCTTCTTCTCCAGCGACGCGGCCAGCGTCTCCATGGCCGGGATCAGCTCGTTGCTCAGCGCGGAGGTCACGGCCACGTGCACGGAGGTGGGGAAGACGTCGTTCGAGGACTGCGAGGCGTTGACGTGGTCGTTCGGGTGCACGGTGACGTCCGCGGAGGCCAGCTCGTCCGAGGCCAGCTTGGAGAGGACCTCGTTGGTGTTCATGTTGGACGAGGTGCCGGAGCCGGTCTGGAAGACGTCGATCGGGAACTGGTCGTCGAACTCGCCGGCGGCCACGCGATCCGCGGCGCTGCGGATCGCCTCGGCGCGCTGGGCGTCCAGGACGCCGAGCTCCTGGTTGGCCTTGGCGGCGGCCTTCTTGACCTGGGCCAGCGCCCGGATGTGCTGGCGCTCCAGGGTCTTGCCCGAGATCGGGAAGTTCTGGACGGCGCGCTGGGTCTGAGCGCTGTAGAGGGCGTCCGCGGGTACGCGGACCTCGCCCATGGTGTCGTGCTCGATGCGGTATTCGGACGTGTTCTCAGTCATGGGGCCAGTCTAGAGTCCCGCCGGGCCGCTCGCTGGGCGGAGCGGCCCGGCCGCAGATCAGCCCTGGTGCTCGACGCCGCCGTGCTCGGGGACGTCCAGCCACGAGCCGTGGCCGAAGGTGAGCTTGGCGCGGCCGTGCTGCAGGCTGTAGCACATGCCCACGATCGCGACCCGGCCCGTGGACACGGCGGAGGCGATCGAGCGGGACTGATCGAGGATGCGGTGGGCCACCATCTCGACGTTGGCCTCCACGATCTCGTCGACCGAGTCCCGGCCCGCGCGCTGGCTGTCGAGGACGGCCGGCATGATGCGCTCGACGAGGGAGCGCTGGAAGCCGCGCGGCATCTCGCCGCTGCGCACCGACTCGCGCGTGGCCGTGACGGCTCCGCAGCTGTCGTGGCCGAGGATCACGATCAGCGGGACGTTGAGCACCTCGACCGAGTACTCGAGAGTTCCGATCACGGCGTCGTCGATGACCTGCCCGGCGGTGCGGACCACGAAGGTGTCCCCCAGGCCCAGGTCGAAGATGATCTCTGCGGCCAGGCGGGAGTCCGAGCAGCCGAAGATCGTGGCGAACGGGTTCTGCGACTGCGTCAGGGACTCGCGCCGAGAGGCGTTCTGGTTCGGGTGCTCCGAGGTGCCCTCCACGAACCGGAGGTTGCCGGCCTGCAGCTTCTCCAAGGCCTGGCGAGGGGTCAGCTGCGCTGCGGCGGCAGCAGGCGCGGTCGCCGTCGTCGTCGGCTGCTCGGCCGACGGGGAGGCGGCCTCGGGGGTCTCCTCGACGGCAGGTGCGGTTGACGGCTGCTCGGGGGCGGTCTGCGCGTCCGTGCGCGTTGCGGCGGTCATGGGATCCTCCTGGGTTGGATGGAAATAGGCGGGTGTAAGGGAAGGGGTGCGGCTCAGGCGCCGTCGTCGGCGGCGTCCGCGACGGCCTGGGCGGCGTGGTCGAACTCGGAGTCGGGGGCGGTGCCCTGCAGGATCACCGTGGTGCCCTCGACCTCGCCGATCCAGGCGGTGCGCTGCTCGTCGTCATCATCCTCGCCGAAGTGCACCTCCCACTCGATGCCTCCGGCCTCGACGGTGTCCGCCTGCGGCAGCGAGTCGATCTGCTCGAGGGTCCAGGTGGGGTTGGCCTGATCGGTCTGGATCAGCCCGATGAAGCCGCCGCGCGGGGTCACCCAGCCGGCGTCCCAGGAGTCCACGCCGTCGGACTGCTGGCCCTCCCAGCGGGCGTAGTTGGGGCTCCAGCCCTCGCCGAGGTCGGGGACGAGGGGATCGAAGTCCGCGACGTCGGCCGCGTAGCCGGCCTCGCGCTGCACGTCGACGTCCGGGCGGTAGGTCTGGGCATCGGGGCGCGGCTGCAGGAAGAAGAAGACCAGCACGAGCGCGATGAGCACCACCATGGACAGCACCATGGCCCGTGCCGGGGCATTGACGCGCTTGGCCTGCTTCTGCGTCAGCTGGGGGACGACCGGAGGCTCCTGGTCGGCGCCGCTGCCGCGGTCCTGGCCGGCCTGCTGCGGCTGAGCCTCCTGCGCCTCGGGCTCCGGGCCTGCTGTCTGCACGGGCCGCCCCTCGGGGGTCCGTCGGGGCGCGGGGTCGGCGGGGGCGGGGGCTGCGCTCGAGCCGGTCCTGCTGCTGTCGTCGTTCTCCGTCACGCTCCCATTGTGCCCCGCCCGCGCGGCGCCGGGCGAACCGCCCCGGGCGCCGGGGCCGGTTCGCCCGCCCCGGCGTGCTCATCGCCCCAACCGGCCCGCGGCGATGTCGCTCGAGCCGGCCCCCGGAGCCTGACGTCCGCCGCGGCCCAGCGCCGGGCCGCGGTCCGGGACCTCGGTGCGCAGGTCGTAGGTGTACTGGGCGCTGCGCCACTGGGGATCCTCGCCGATCCGCGAGGCGGAGATCACGACGGCCTCGCACTCGTTCATCCGCAGGATCTGCGAGACGTACCGCGGCAGGCTCCCCGGCTCGCGACCGCCGGTGCGCCAGGCGCTGCCGTAGTAGTGATCGGTCCGCTGCGCCCGCCGCAGCACGGAGGCGCGGACGGGGGCGGGCAGGTGCGCCTGCCGGTCGGCCGCCCTCCTGGCCAGGGTCGCAACCTCGGCCGAGTCCTCGTCCGCGGACTTCGTCGCCGTGCTCGTCCCCGCTGCATTCATGGAGCTCCCGGCCGACGGCGACGTCGAGTCGACGGCCACGTCTCCCACGCGCGCGGTGGCGGGCTTGCGGGCTCGGCGCTTCACGGAGCCCGCCTTGACCCATCCTCCACTGGGCTTGAAGGTGCCGCGCGGCTGGACCTCGAGCTCCTGCCCGACTCCGAGGCCCGTGAGGATTCCTGTGCCGATCTCGCCCATGACCATGGCATTCATGGCGGCCAGCGCGGCCAGACGGACGAAGAGCGTCGGGAACCAGAGCTCACCCTGCTTCTCCTCTCCCAGCAGAGCATGGGCTCGCCGCTGCCGGACCTGCTGCCGCCGTCCGGGACGAGGCTCCTCGGGCAGCCGTCGGCGCAGGTCCTCGGCCGGGCCCCACCAGCTCGGCCCCCGGCGGCCTCCGCTGATCTGCGCCCAGGCATCCAGTCCGGCATGTCTGCGCGGGTCGTGCTGCGAGCGATCCGGTGCAGGCTCCCCGGCCCCGATGCCCTTGACGGCGGTGTCCGGGGCAGGGGGAGCAGTCGGCGGTGCGTCATGAGGCGCGTCCTCGATGGGAGCGCCCCACCCGGGCATGCCAGGTTCGGCATCGCCACCGGTCGCGTCCGCCTCGTCGCCTGGCGGGGGCTCGGTCTCGCCCTGGTCCGGGGTCTCCTCGAACAGGTCCTGGGGCGCGCCGTCCTCATCGCCCGAGACGGCTCCCCAGCCGTCGTCCCAGGGGCCGTCCCAGCTCTCGGCGTCCTCGGAGACCTCGAGGATCTCGTGCAGCGTGGGAGTCGACACGGTGCTCCTGGTCCGGTGGTCCACAGCGATCGGATCCTGCCGCGAGGCCTGCGCGCAGCCCTGCCCTCGGGCGGCACGCTGTGCCGAACGGCACGCTGATCTGCCCGTCGGGCTGCAGGCACCGCGAATATGTCAGGGCGGCCTGCGACGGCACGGCCCTTCCTCGCCCGGGCCGCCGCAGGTGAGCATCAGGGGCGCGGACGGTCGCGGGCCTGCACCGAAGACGTGCCCGCCCTCCTTCCAGCCCGTTTCGCGGCTACTCTGGGAGACGTATATCGATGACGACGACGTCCTACGAGTACTCGACGGTGAGGAACCCCAGTGGCAGATCAGACCACCACCCAGTCCGCCCCCGACCGCAACCTGGCGCTCGAGCTGGTCCGCGTGACCGAGGCGGCGGCGATCGCCGCAGGCCACTGGGTCGGCGCCGGTGACAAGAACAGCGCGGACGGCGCGGCTGTCGATGCCATGCGCTCGTTCCTGTCCACCGTCGACTTCAACGGCACCGTCGTGATCGGCGAGGGGGAGAAGGACGAGGCCCCCATGCTCTTCAACGGCGAGCAGGTCGGCGAGGGCACCGGCCCCGCCAGCGACATCGCCGTGGACCCGATCGACGGCACCCGTCTGACCGCCCTGGGCATGAACAACGCCCTGTCCGTGATCGCCGTCGCCGACGGCGGCGCCATGTTCGACCCCTCCGCGGTGTTCTACATGGAGAAGCTCGTGGTGGGCCCGGAGGCCGCCGACTTCGTGGATCTGCGCCTGCCGGTCAAGCAGAACCTTCACCTGGTCGCCCGCGCCAAGGGCGTGCCCGTCAACCAGCTGACCGTCTGCGTCCTGGATCGCCCGCGCCACGAGGGCCTGGTCGATGAGATCCGGGCCACCGGCGCCCGAACGCGCATGATCCTCGACGGCGACGTCGCAGGCGCGATCGCCGCCTGCCGCGCCGGCACCGGCGTGGACGTCATGATGGGCACCGGCGGGACCCCGGAGGGCATCGTGACCGCCTGCGCGATCAAGGCCACCGGCGGCGTCATCCAGGGCCGCCTGGCCCCCATCGACGACGACGAGCGCCAGCGCGCGATCGACGCCGGCCACGACCTGGACCGCGTCCTGACCACCGATGACCTGGTGACCACGGACAACTGCTTCTTCGCGGCCACCGGCATCACCGACGGCGACCTGCTGCGCGGTGTGCGCTACCGCGGCGACCGCATCTCCACCCAGTCCATCGTCATGCGCTCGCGCTCCGGCACGGTCCGCGTGGTCGAGGCCGAGCACGTGGCCGAGAAGTGGTCCAAGTACTCCCGCTGAGACCTTCCGCTCGGGGCCTCGTGAGGCTCGACACCACGGGGCCCGGACCGCTGGGTCCGGGCCCCGTGGCCTTAGAATGTGCTCGATCTCAGCCCCTGGCGTGCCGTGTCACACGAGCGCTTCAGGCACCGCCCACCAGCAGCGGCGCTGCAGCGCCCTGAGGGCACGCCCATCGCCCATGCCGCTAAGGAGTCCCCCCATCGTGGCTCTGTCCGTCACCTCCTCCCAGAACCAGAAGACCTGGGACGCCACCGTCCGCGTGACCGGAGGCCATCCCCTGCAGCTGTGGGGGATCGGCGAGTCCCAGGCGGCGGCGGAGCCCGGTCTGAAGCTGGATCGGGTGGTGGTACGCGATGAGAACGATCGGATGGTCGGCTACGGGCAGCTGCAGATCCGCCGCGAGAACGTGGGCCGCGACGGCAAGGCGCTGCTGGTGGCCGAGTGCCTCAACGTGCACTCCAACCGGGCCAGCACCATCCCCGTCCTGCTGGATGCGCTGGCCGAGCACGCCGCCGAGCAGTGGGATGCCGCCCTGTTCGGCGTCGAGCTCGACGCCCCCAGCAGCCCCGAGCTGGTGGCAGCGGTGCGCGAGCACGGCTGGCAGCGCACCGGCGAGACGCCCGAAACGGAAGCCGGACCCCGGCGCCTGCGCGTGAACCTGGGCCACAGCGAATCCGACCTGTCCTCGAGGCTGTCCCAGGCCACCCTGGACCGCTGCCGCTCCGGGCTGAGGGTCTCGGACGTCGCGGTGCGGGAGATCACGACCCGCTCCGGGGATCTGCGGGCGGCAGGGCTGCGCACGGAGCAGATCGGCCGCCTGCTGCGCGAGCTCGGCCAGGACTCGCTGCTGCTCGTGGCCACCCAGGAGCGCGAGGGGCAGGAGCCCACCGCCCTGGGCTACCTCTGGTTCGTGCACACGGTCGGGCAGGCCATGCTCTACCGGGTCGGCTTCACCCGCACCGCACGCGAGATGGGCATCGACGATGCCCTGCTGCTCACCGGTGCGGTCGAGCTGCAGAAGCGCGGTGTCCAGCGCCTCGACGGCGGCGATGCCGCCGACCCCGAGGTCCCCACCGTGGTGCGCGAGCTCGCCGATGTGCAGCGCACGATCCTGGGTCCGTGGCGCAAGCCGCTGGGCGCGGAGACCATGGCCGCCGCTGATGAGATCCAGCGTGGGGCCGCAGCGGAGGAGCCCGGGAAGAAGGCCGACAAGCCCGGCAAGCGCCGTCGCGGGCTGTTCCGCTCGCCCCGGTCCCAGAAGCCCGAGCAGGTCGAGGCCGAGCCGCAGGCCCCGGTGTCGCCCGAGCCGGAGCGGACCGTGGCCATGGACGCCGACGCCGCGGCCGATCGAGCCGCTGCCGAGCGCCGCCGCGACGTCCGCCGGCAGATCAGCTCCGACCTGGGGGTCGAGGTCACCGATCAGACCCCGGCGGTGACGACCACGGGCGCTCCTGCTTCAGAGGCGGCTGGCTCGGAGGCGGGTGCGGCCGGACTCGCTGCCGCCGGCGGATCCGCGGACGCGGATCGCAGCCCCCGCAACCGCAGCCCCAAGGCCGGGGGCAAGGCCGTGCGCAAGCAGGCCAAGGCCCGCAAGCGCCAGGAGGCCGAGGCCCAGTCCGAGAGGGCGGGCACCCCGGACGGGAAGCAGCCCGGCAGCCCGGCAGCGACCAGCGTCGCGGCGAGCACCGGTGCTGCGGCTGCCGAGCCTGCGACCGCGATGACCGCAGCCCGCAGGGAGGCCGAGACAGGCCCCGCCGAGGACGCGGCCTCCGAGCCCGCGACCCAGCCGTCGCAGGACGCGCGGCAGGCCCACGAGCAGCCGGCCGAGGCGGCCACCGCCGCGGCCGTCGAGGAGGCCCCGGTGCGCCCCGTCGACGTGGACGTCCAGGCCGCCCGGCGCGAGCGCGAGTTCAAGGCCGAGCAGCGTCGCGCGGAGCGGGTCGCGCAGAAGGCCGAAGACCTCGAGGTCCAGCAGAAGCCCAAGCGCGAGCCGATCGGCAAGCGCCTGCGCCGCGAGGCCGGCGGAGCCATCCGCGACGCCATGGGGCGCTGACGGCCCCGGCCGAGCAGAACATGGACAGAGGCCGCGAGCGCAGCAGCGCTCGGGCCTCTGTCCTGTGCCGTGCCGCCGGCTCAGCGGCCGAGGCGCCCCCGCAGCCGCTCGCGGATCGACGTGGCGCGCTGGGCGGCCGCGGCGGGTGCGCGCTTGAGGGACGAGGGCCCCTCCTCGCGCAGCGTGCTCAGGGCGGCGCGGCCGTCGGTGCGGGCGGCGCCGAGGCCCTCGCGCAGGGCGCGGGCGGTCGTGTACGTCGCGTAGCCGCCCTTGGAGACCGGCAGGTCCCAGGTTCCGGGGTACTCGACGGGGCTGCCGCCGAAGGCCTTCTTGAACCGGGTGAAACCGTGCCACTCGTGCTCGGGGCCGGCGTCGTCGGGGGCGGTGCCGAACAGATCGAACGTGCTCAGCCCCTTCTCCTTCGCATCCAGGATCATCCGCACGACCAGGGGGATGCCCGCGGAGAGCTTCCGGTGCTCCACATCCATGGAGGCGTGCGCGTAGGTGCGGGTGTCGTCGGAGTCGTAGACCAGGGAGGCCCCGATCGGCTCGCCCTCCAGGCGAGCGATGTAGAGCACCGCAGCTCCCTGCGGCATGAGGACCTCGGCGGCGGTCCGCAGGTAGTCGTCGTGCTGGCGGTTGAAGCCCTTGCGCTCGGCGGTCTGCTCCAGGAACCGCAGCAGCACGGAGACCGTCTCGGGCTCCGTGTGGGCGGTGAACGTCACGCCCTTCTTGTGGATGTTGCGGTGCAGGTTGCGGTTGGTGGACTTCATGTCCCTGAGGATCGCGTCCTCGTCCTGTGTGAGGTCGATCAGCTGCGTGTGCCCCGGCTGCAGGTGTCTGGGGGAGGGGCGGAAGCCGCGCCGACGCATGGCTCGGTCCTTGGACTCGGCACCGGTCTGGATGACGGCGAAGGCCGGCTCGACCCGCACGAACCAGCAGCCATGCTCCTGCGCCGCCTGGCGCAGGGATGCCATGGCGGCCTCGAACGACTCGACGGAGTCGGCGATCGGCCCGTACGGCGCGTAGAGGTAGCGCCCGGTGCGTCCGCCCTCGACGGTGGCCTGCCAGGACCATCCCTGTCCGGATTCCTGGAGCACGGTGTGGCCCAGGGCGCGCTGGAAGTCCGCCCACGGCTGGGTCTGCAGAATATTCGTCACGCCGCCACTGTACCGGCCGAGACCACGGGCCCGGTCCGTGCCGGCGGGCGGCTCGGACCGGGCCCGTGAGGCCTGCGGGCGGGTGGGATCAGGGCACCGAGCAGGTGCCGTTGGGCGAGAGATCGGGCGTGTCCCCGGAGGAGCCCTGGCTGTCGTCGGTGGTCTGGGCGGGCACCGTGACGAGGCTCGCGGAGCCCAGGGGGCCCGCACCGCCGACCGGCCCGGAGGCCTGCGGATCCTCGCCCTGTGCGGACTCCAGCATCTCCTGCACATCCGCGTGGAGCTGGTCGTAGTCCGGGTAGGTGGGGAACAGGTCGTCGTAGTAGGGCGGGCCGGCCGCATAGGTCACGAACTCGTGCTCCTTGGCCTTCACCGCCAGGTCCACGAACGAGCCCAGCGACGACTGCGGGATGTCCGTCTCGACCACCTGAGTTCCGGCGGCGGCCAGCTCCTCGAACTGGGTGACGACGTTCGCGGGGTTCAGCTGATCCAGCATGGCGGCCTGGACGCAGCGCTGGCGGGCCTGGCGGTCGTAGTCCGAGGCCCCCTGGCGGGAGCGGGCGTACCAGAGGGCGTGATAGCCGTCGAGCTTCTGGACCCCGGGCTCGATGTAGCCCAGGACCTCGTTGGGCTCGCCCGTGCGGGGGTTCGTGCCGCCGCCCATCGCGACCTGGCCGCCGACGTCGATCGTGATGCCGCCCAGGGCGTCGATGAGCTGCTCGAAGCCGTGCATGTCGATCATGGCGTAGCCCTGGACCTCGATGCCCAGCACGCCGGTGGCCGCATCCTTCATGGCCTCCACGCCAGGATCCTCGACGTCATCGCCGTAGATGTCCTGGTGGTTCTGCATGACGTCCGTGTAGACGGCGTTGAGCAGGCACTCGTCGCCGCAGTTGTAGCCCTCCGGGTAGATCTCGTGCATGGGCGAGTCCTCCGGGAAGGGCACGTTCTGCAGGTTGCGCGGCAGCGAGATCGTGGCGGTCTGGCCGGAATCGGCGTCGATGCTCAGCACCGTCATGGAGTCGGGGCGCAGGCCCACCCGGTCTTCGCCGGCGTCGGCGCCCATGAGCAGGATGTTGTACCGCCCGTCGACGGGGCTGAACGGCATGCCGCCGGCGAAGATCTCGCCGACCGTTCCGCGGGTGACGTTGAGCAGGTGCGCGGAGTAGAGCAGCCCGCCGGAGGTCACGAACAGCAGCGCTGCCAGCCCGGCGCAGGCCAGGACCCTGGGGCGGGTCTCGAGCAGGCCGGGGCGGATCAGCCGCAGCGTGTCCAGGAAGAGCAGGCCCCACCAGATCGCGGCGAGCACCAGGGCGAAGGCGATGACACGGCCGGAGATGCCGTTGGTCAGCAGGAACACCAGGGGATTGCGCCACAGCAGCGCCGAGAGCAGCGTGACGATCAGCACCGCCCAGCACACGACGCTGATCGTCAGGGCGATGCGGCCCAGTCGGCGGCTGCCGGCGGCGACCTGCGCCGAGCCCGGGAGCACGAGGGTGCCCAGGATCAGCAGCCAGGCCCGCCACGTGCGCCGACCGGAGGAGACGAACGACGGATCCCGCAGAGCGCGCGCCCACGAGGCCGTGCCGTCGCGGTTGCTCAGCTGCGCGTCCGAGGAGACCTCGGCGGCGATGTCCCGGTCCTGCGGCTCGGGAAGCCCCTCGTGCTCGGGGCCCTCCTCCAGAGCGTCGCGGTCCAGGAGGTCTCCCTCCGTCCAGGCCCGCCGCGCCGGGGGCTCAGGAGCATGGGCTCGGGGCGTGCCGTCTCGGGGCGGTCGATCCTCTGCCGGGCCCTGATCGGCGGGGAGGCCGCGCTCGGGGGCCTCGTCGGTCCACTCGTCCTCGGCCCAGTGGCGACCGGCGGGGCGCCTGGTCTCCATCGGCTCCTCCGTCCGGCGGGCGCCGGGGGTCTCAGTGCCAGGGCGCTGGACGGAGGAGTCCTCGGGACGGGCCCGGCCATCGGAGACCGGCTCCTGACGAGGGTCTCGGGAGGCGTCGATGCGTCGCCGGCGGGGGTCGCGGGGAAGCTGAGGTCCGGTCACGGTGTCACTCGCTCGATCTGGGAGGCGGGGAAGATGCCCCTGGTGGGGAAGCGGCCGGGACCGGAGCATCGGTCCTCGGCGGGGTCACTGGGACAGACGGCGACGCAGCGCGCGTCCCTTGTCCTGAGCGGAGGCGTTGAGGTCGGCGGCGAAGGAGTTCAGGTCGCGGCGCAGCTGGCGGGCGCGGTCATCGGTGCCGGAGGCCAGGATGCGAGCCGCCAGCAGGCCGGCGTTGCGGGCGCCTCCGATCGAGACGGTCGCCACCGGGACACCGGCGGGCATCTGCACGATGGACAGCAGCGAGTCGAGGCCGTCGAGCGTCTTCAGCGGCACGGGCACGCCGATCACCGGCAGCGGCGTGGTCGCGGCGATCATGCCGGGGAGGTGAGCTGCTCCGCCAGCGCCGGCGATGATCACGCGCAGCCCGCGCATCTCGGCCGAGGAGCCGTAGTCGAGCATCTCGGAGGGCATGCGGTGCGCGGAGACCACATCGACCTCGCAGGAGATGCCGAGCTCGTCGAGGACCTGGGCGGCGGCCTCCATGACGGACCAGTCCGAGTCCGATCCCATGATGACGCCGACATCGGGAAGCGCTTGGCTCACTGCACACTCCTGGAACTCGGGCCCGAGGCGGGGCCCTGGTCTGCGGGGGCGGCGCCGAGGGGCGCCGGTTGGGGATCATCGCACACGGTACTCGCGAACCCTGGACGGGACGTGGAGATCGACGGACGGCGCCCCTGAGGAGGCGCTGCCGTCTCGGAGAGCCGTGCCCCGGAGCTCTCAGCGGCCGTCGCGCACCACAGCCGCTGCCGCCGAGGCCAGGGCGCGGACCTCGGCGGTCACGGAGCCGTCCGCCGGGTCCTCGCGCCGGGACAGAGCATTGACGTGCCCGACCTTGCGCCCAGGCTTCACGGACTTGCCGTAGAGGTGGATCTTGGCGCGCGGATGCTCGGACATCGCCTGGGTGAGGCCTGCGAACAGGTTCGGCTGCTCACCGCCCAGGATGTTCTTCATCACGGCGACGGACGCAAGGGGCTCGGGCGATCCCAGGGGCAGGTCCAGCACGGCGCGCAGGTGCTGCTCGAACTGCCCCGTCACGGCGCCGTCCATGGACCAGTGCCCGGAGTTGTGCGGGCGCATGGCCAGCTCGTTGACGAGCAGTCTGCCGTCGCGGGTCTGGAACAGCTCGACAGCCATCACACCGGTCACATCCAGCTGCTCCGACAGCTCCAGGGCGATGCGCTGGGCGGTCGCGATCTCGTCCGGGGCCAGGTTCGGGGCGGGGCTGATGACCTCGTCGCACACGCCGTCGACCTGGATCGACTCGACCACCGGCCAGCAGCGCTGCTCGCCGCTGCGGCGCCGTGCCACCTGGGCCGAGAGCTCACGGGCGAAGTCGACGGCCTCCTCCGCCAGCAGCGGGGACTCGGCGCGGCCGAACCATTCGGCGGCCGTGCCGGTGCGGGCCTCGTCCTGCGAGCGGACCACCAGCACGCCCTTGCCGTCGTAGCCGCCCCGCGGCGTCTTGAGGATCACGGGCCACCGGCCGTCGGCGAAGGCCACGAGGTCCTCGGCGTCCGAGACCTCGGCCCAGCGCGGGTTCGGCAGGCCCAGGCGCTCGACGGCCCGGCGCATCACGATCTTGTCCTGGGCGTGGATCAGGGCGTGGGGGCGGGGCTCGACGACGACGCCGTCGGCCAGCAGCGCCTCCAGGTGGGCGTTCGGGACGTGCTCGTGATCGAAGGTCAGAGCGTCCAGGCCCTGGGCGAAGGCGCGCAGTGCCTCGAGGTCATCTCCTGGGCCCACCTGATGGGAGGCCGCGGCCGGAACTGCGCCGGCCTCCGCGGACTCGGCGAGCACACGGAGCTCGATGCCCAGCTCGGTGGCGGCCGGGCCCATCATGCGGGCGAGCTGGCCTCCGCCGACCACGCCGATCACGGGTCCGGTGGGGGCGAAGCGCCGGGAGTCGGCGGCGGGGGCGTGGGTCTGGGTGCTGTGGTCGTTCATCACACTCCCAGGGTAGTCGCGGGTCGGGTCGGCTCCCCGTCAGGTTCGCAGTAGTACGCTTCTGCAGGCCCTCGTTCCGTTCCGATGCGCGCGACCTGCGCAGCTGCGGGGCCGTCTCGAATCCGGAGTCCTTACGCCATGACCGTTCGCTTCAAAGCCCTCTGGGACCTGTTCATCGCGGAACTGATGAAGTTCGGGACCGTCGGCGGGCTCGCCTTCCTGGTCAATGCCGGCGTGGTCGCTCTGCTCATGGCCACCGTCTTCCAGGACGGCGGCCACCTCAAGGCAAAGGCGATCGCCACGGTCGTGGCCACCCTGTTCTCCTGGCTGGCCAACCGCTACTGGACCTTCAAGGACAAGCGACAGGCGGACACCAAGCGGGAGGCCTGGCAGTTCCTGGTCGCCAATGTGATCGGCCTGGCCATCGAGCTCTCGTGCATCGGCGTGAGCTACTACGTCCTGGGCCTGACCAGCGGCACGGCCTCGTTCATCTCCGGCACGATCATCGGCACCATCCTGGGCACCGTCTTCCGGTACCTGGCCTACCGCTTCTGGGTCTACGCCAAGCCGCTGGACAGCGAGCCGGGCTTCGCTCCCTCGACCGCCTCGGAGATGGCCGCGATCACCGGCAGCCTCCCGGTCGTGGGGCAGGACCGGGCTCGTCGCCGCACCGGCAGCACCGCCCACGGGACCCCGGGCGCCCCGGAGCCGGTCATGGGCGATGACCGGCAGGGCCCGGAGGCAGAGGCCTCGGATCTCAGCTCCAGGTGAGTCCCACGCGCTCGGCGGCCAGATCCCGCCGCAGCGCCTCATCCCGAGGACGATCGCTGAGCACTGCTGTGCCCTCAGCGGCCCAGATCGCCAGCAGTCCCGCCAGAGCATCGCGATCCCAGCCGTCGACGGCCACGTGCACCACCGGGGCGGAGCCCAGCTCGGCGGCCCGGGCCTCGGCCTGGTCCCGCAGCTCGGCGAAGCTCAGAGCCCCGTCGCTCGTCTTGAGGGCGGCATCCGCGTCTGCGGGCCGGCTGGCCCCCGACCACCGGTCGCCGTGGGAGCGGATCTCGGCGCAGTAGTCGATGTCCCCGGGCTCGAGCACCGAGTCATCCGGCAGTCGCATGGCCAGCGCCGGGTAGGCCAGGATCAGACGATCCTCGGCCTCCGCCACAGCCGCTGCCGCTGATCCTTCGGGCGAGGGGAGCGCATCGGCTGCCGCGCCGGTGCGATCGAGCAGAGCGCTGAGCCGGACGTCGCCGACCGTGGGCTCCAGCACCACGCAGGCCCCGGTGCGCCAGGCCGCTGCGGCCAGCACCAGCGTGCGCCAGTGCAGCGCGGGATCCAGGACCACGCGGTCGCCGGGCATCAGGCCCAGATCATCCACCAGGAGGTTCGCGGTCTTGGCGATCCAGTTCTCGCTCACGCGACCGGACAGCTCGACCCGGCCTCCATCGGAGCCGTACCAGACCACGGCCGGAGTGGGGCGCTGGGCCAGCCGGGTCAGCAGACCGGTGATCTCGGCATCCGGTCGGCGTGCATCGGTGCGATCGTCCATGGTGATCCTCTCGACGGGGCTTGGGCGGGGCGGTCTGGCGGGGAGGCGAAGGCAGATCCTGAGTGTGCCGCTGCGGGCATCATTCGAGGTCAGAATGGGGCTCGACGGGGCGTTGGGGGCCTGCGCGCACGGGATCCTCGCTTGACGCAGGACACTTACACACGTGTAATTAAGGCTCCGAGCAGGTGATCTCCCACTGAGGGGAGCTGATCTGCTTCCCCCGCACAGTCTTCGCCGCGATCCTACGGCTCGCGCGTCTTCGCCGCATGAGATGGCACATGACGCCGCACGAGCCCCACGGATCCTCGCGCACCGGAAGGACCGACATGGCAGAGCCCGCACGAAGTCGCGCAGAGCTGTCCGAGCCCGCCCGCCGCCGCCGCGGCGCCCGCGCAGTGCCGCAGGACTGGTTCCTGGACCCGGTCGACGGCGATTCCGCCTCCGCGGCGCCCGCGCGGCGTCTGAGCGCGCTGTCGGATACGGAGAGCGCGGATTTCCAGGATGCCTCCGAGGTCCCCGGCTCCATCTGGCAGGCCGTGGCCGGCGTCTACGGCGTGGACGACGACGAGGGCGAGCTCACCTGGCAGACCGATGCCCTGTGCGCTCAGACCGATCCCGAGGCCTTCTTCCCGGAGAAGGGCGGCTCGACCCGCGACGCCAAGCGCGTGTGCTCCGCCTGCCCGGTGCGCGATGAGTGCCTGGACTACGCCATGGCCCACGACGAGAAGTTCGGCATCTGGGGCGGGCTCTCCGAGCGCGAGCGCCGTCGTCTGCGCCGCGCCGGGCGCTGACGCGCCCGGATGCCCGGGCGACGGATCGACCGGAGGGTAGCCTTCCTCGAATGAGCACCGCAGAAGCACCGCTGGATCGACTCTGCTCCCGGCAGAGCTGCCGTCGACCCGCGCGGACCACCCTGACGTTCGTGTACTCGGACTCGACCGCTGTCATCGGACCGCTGTCGGTGCATGCGGAGCCGCACGCGTATGACCTGTGCGTTCCGCACGCCCAGCGCATGACCCCTCCGCGCGGCTGGGAGATCGTCCGCCTCGAGGGCATCCCCGACTCCCAGGACGAGGAGGCGCCCGCGGCTCAGCGCGGTGACCTCGTGGCGGACTCCGCGCCGCTGGCGCGGCTGAGCACGCTGCCCGGTGCCGCACGGACCCACGCGCCTGCCGCGGACGCCGGATCGCAGACGCAGAGTCCGCAGGCCGATGACGAGGACGCCGCCGGGGATGATGCCCCGGGGAACCCCTTCGGCTCCGCCCCCCAGGGGTGGGGCCGCAGGCGTCGTTCCCGGCTGAGGGCCGTGAGCTCCTCGGGGCACAAGGAGCCGGCCGAGGAGTCCGTCGAGCACGGCGGCGAGGCATCGTCCTCCGCGCCGGAGGAAGCCCCGGTCGCTGCGATTCCCGAGCACCCGAGCGTGTCGGGCGGGCGCGCGGCTGGGCTGCGCGCCGTCTCCGATCCCGTGCAGGAGCGGGAGCCCGTCCAGGGCATCGACGATCCGGGCGAGGCGGGCTCCCTCCACGGCGAGGACGGCGCCTTCGACTCCCTGACGGATGAGATCTTCGCCAGCCACAGCACGGTGTACGTGCCCGCACGCCGAGCAGTGCGCCCCCAGCCCGAGGGGATGCGCCGCCCGCACCTGCGCCGCGGGCGCTCCTGAGCCGGACTCGGGGCCTGACCTGCCCCTACAATGGCCCACGGCGCCCCTCGATGAGGTCGCCTCGACCATGGTCCCCCCAGCCGAAGGCCTCCGCACATGACCAGCGCTCCTGGCTCCGATCCGTCGTCTCGCCCCGCAGGAGGCTCGTCCCCTGACGGGGCCTCCGAGTCGGATCTCCCCGCATCCGGCTCCACCAGCCGTCCGAGCACGGGACGGCTCCCATGGGTGCAGGATTCCGCTGCTCAGGAGTCGATCGAGCGCGCCCGCCACCGCGGGCGAGGGATCTCCGAGCTCTCCCCGGACCTGCTCGAGATCCTGCGCTGCCCGCTGACCCGTGGTCGGCTGCTGCCCCTCGACGAGCATCACCTCATGAGCGAGCTTCCGCACCTGGAGGGGATCCACCCCGTCTACGAGATCACCGACGGCATCCCGCATCTGCTGCCCGCTCAGGCGATGGCGGACCGAGGGCCCCGGTGAGCCGGTCGCGTCCGGCTCGCCCCCAGCAGCCGCTGACCTCCGGAGCGCAGTGGGCCCACCTGGGCCCGGCGGTCTCCGCGCAGAGCAGTTCCGAGCAGCTGGCCTCCTCCGGGTGGCCTGACGCTTCACGCGCTGCGGACGGCTCGACGAGCGGGCCCGTCGAGCCCTGGAGCGATGCTGGTCGGCAGAACGTCTCCCCGCACTCCGCCGAGCAGCCCCGCACACATGATCGATCGGAGCCGGAGTCTCCGGGCCGCGGCAGCACGGCGCATGCGCCCGAGGCCCGTTCGGGCGGCTCCCGTCGAGCGGAGGAGCAGGGCGGGCGACTGGGCGCACTGGGGGCGCTGACCCGCGTGCTCGTGGCACTTGCGGTGCCGCTGTCGCTGCTGGTGGTGAGTATCCGCCTGGTGGCCACGCCGCTGTTCCTGTGGATCGAGTACCACCGCCCGGGCTTCCCCGAGGATCCCTACGGGTTCCAGGCCGAGGACCGCATGATCCTGGGCTCCCAGGGCATGGACTACGTCCTCAACTGGGCCCCGGGGCCGTTCCTGGGGGAGGTGCGCACCTCGTCCGGGCGGCCATGGTTCACGCCGGAGGAGGTCTCCCACATGACCGACGTGAAGTGGGTCCTGCAGATCGGCCTGTGGGCGGGGTTCGTGGTCGTCCTGGCGGCACTCGTGCTGGGCCTGCTGCGCCGCCGCGACCGCGACGGCCTGCTCACCTCCGTGGCCGTGGGCGGCTGGCTGACCGTGATCGCCTCCGCCGCTCTGGCGGTGGGGGCGGCACTGGGCTGGCAGCAGTTCTTCGCGGGGTTCCACTCCCTGTTCTTCTCCGACGGCACCTGGACGTTCTCGAACGCCGACACCCTGATCCGGCTCTACCCCACGCAGTTCTGGATGGACGCGGCGGGGACGATCGCCGTGATCACCGTGTGCGGCTCGGTGCTGGCCGCAGTCCTGGCGCAGCGGGCCCGTTCGGGTCGGCGCGGGCGTCGTCGGGATTGATCCAGCAGACCCGGCAGACGAGCAGCCCCGCAGGAGCGCACAGCGCACCTGCGGGGCTCCGTCCTCCTCCGCTCAGATCCAATTGTCGAACCACATGCGGGCCCGCCAGTGGTCGTAGGGCAGGACCTGGGCGCTCCACAGGGGCCAGAAGAACACGGCCAGAGCCAGCACCGCGCACAGCCACAGGCCCACCACGGTCCAGCCGATCCGCGCCGGCCACGGCCGTGTGTGCGGCCCCGGCAGCAGCAGCCCGGCCACTCCGGCCAGGACGAGGACCAGGAACGGCAGGTAGGGCAGGGCGTAGAAGAAGAACTTGGTGCGCTCCGGGTACATCAGCCACGGCAGCCACCCGACCGCGATCAGGCTCAGCAGGCTCGCCATGCGCCAGTCGCGGCGCACCGCCACGACCACGACGGCCACGACGAGAGCGACGAGGCCCGCCCACCAGATCCCGGGGTTGCCCTGGTTGAAGATCTGCTGCGAGCACTTGGCGGCCTCGCAGCCGGACTGGCCCTGGCCCAGGGACTCGTAGAAGTACGACGTCGGCCGGCCCAGGAACATCCAGTCCCACGGCTGGGACATGTAGGTGTGCTCGGAGGAGAGCCCCTGATGGAAGTCGTAGGCGGAGACGTGGTACTCCCACAGCGAGCGCAGCGGGGCCGGAAGCCACTGCGGGCCGTCGTCGGGGTGCTCTGCGGCCCACTGCCTGCGGTAGCCGCCGGTGGAGCGGAACCAGCCCGTCCAGGTGGCCAGGTACACCGCCAGCGCCACGGGGATCATGGACAGGAAGGCCGGGATGCCGTCGCGCAGCAGCCCCGACGGCAGCCAGAGCCGCACACCAGCGGCGCGCCGTGCCGTGAGGTCCCAGATCACCGTGAGCAGGCCCAGGGCGGCCACGAAGTAGAGAGCGTTCCACTTCACGGCCACGGCGAGCCCGCAGGAGACGCCGGCGGCGATCCGCCACCAGCGCACGCCGAGCCCGGGGCCCCAGCGGACGCTCCGGGCGCTCATCCGTCGGGCCAGGCGCTTTCGGGCGTCCTGGCGGTCGAGCAGCAGCAGCACGAAGGCCAGCAGGACGAACAGCGCCAGGAAGATGTCCAGCAGGGCCAGGCGCGAATGGGCGATGTGCAGCCCGTCGACGGACAGCGCCAGCCCGGCGATGGCCGAGACGATGGGGGAGCGGAACAGCAGGGCGGCGGCGATCACCACCAGCACGATCATCAGCGTCCCCGCCACGGCGGAGGAGAAGCGCCAGCCGAAGGCATCGCCGGCGCCGAAGAGACGCATGCCCAGCCCGATCAGGATCTTGCCCAGCGGCGGATGCACCGCATAGGAGGGCGCGTCCAGCGGCTCGGGAGGGGTTCCGGCGGCGAAGCCGGCATCGGCGTCGTCGGGCCACTCGCGCTCGTAGCCCGAGAGCATGATCGCCCAGGAGTCCTTGACGTAGTAGGTCTCGTCGAAGGCGATGTCCTGCGGCTGTCCCAGGTGCCAGAAGCGCAGGAAGGCCCCCAGCAGGATGCTCAGCAGCGGCAGCAGCCACAGCCGGGACAGGCTCAGCGGAGTGCGCGGCAGCAGCCGTTCACGCAGCTCGGCCTCCGTGGGCGCGGACCGGCGCGGAGTCCAGGCGGCCGAGTCGAGGACGGCCATCGAGGTCGTGGGAGGAGGGGCCGGCGGCGGCGCTGAGTGCGAGGGGGACACGGAGATCATGCTAGGGGAAGCGAATGCCCGTGAGCCCCGGGATCTACAGTGGTCCGGTGAGCACCGATCGCAACGCCCCCGCTGACCGCCACGACTCCGCTCGGATCGCGGGGCTGCCCCAGGGCGGCTGCCTGGTCCTGGCCGCCACCCCGATCGGCAACCTGGGCGATGCCTCCGACCGGCTGAAGGCCGCCCTGTCCATCGCCGACGTCGTCGCTGCGGAGGACACGCGCCGCACCCGTCGTCTGGCCTCGGGACTGGGGATCGAGATCACGGGACGGCTGGTGGCTCATCACGAGCACAACGAGGAGTCCAGCTCCCAGCAGCTGCTCGACGAGGTGCGCAGCGGCTCGATGGTCGTGGTGGTCTCCGACGCAGGCATGCCGACCGTCTCCGATCCCGGCTACCGGGTCGCGGCCGCCGCCGCAGCCCAGGACCTGCCGGTCACGTCGCTGCCGGGTCCGTCGGCCGTGCTCACGGCGCTCGCGGTCTCGGGGCTGCCCAGTGACCGCTTCGCCTTCGAGGGCTTCCTGCCGCGCAAGCCCGGGGCCCGTTCCGCGCATCTGGTGGAGCTGGCCGGGGAGAAGCGCACGATGGTCTTCTATGAGGCCCCGCACCGGATCGCAGCGATGATCGAGGCGATGGCCGAGGCCTTCGGCCCGGAGCGCCCTGCGGCCATCGCCCGCGAGCTGACCAAGGTCTACGAGGAGGTCCTGCGCGGGAGCCTGGGCGATCTGCACGAGCGGATCCGCGAGGACGGTCTGCGCGGGGAGATCGTCGTGGTGGTCCAGGGAGCTCCGGCAGCCGAGCCTGAGGAGGCTGCGGATCTGGTGGGACTGGTGGAGCAGGAGGTCGCACGCGGGACCCGGCTCAAGGACGCCGCCGGTCAGATCGCCGCCGCGCACGGAGTCTCGAGGCGGGATCTCTACGAGGCGGTGCTCGCCGCTCGGTCCTGACGCGCACCGCCATCATTCGCCGCCCGGAGCCCTCGGAGATGACCGGGCCATCGGACCGGTGGGTGCGCAGTGGGGCCGATAGGCGTCGGGGCGACGGGCTAGCCTGGGCGGGATGAGAACCTCCCGCCTGAACCAGACGCTGTGGCCGGACCCCGCCCAGCGACCCGCGACCGTGCCCGGTCAGACCCCTGAGGCCTACCGCTCCGAGCACTATCAGCTGCCGGAGGACGCGCCGTCGGGCCCGGGGACCAGGCGCGGCGGCGAATCCGCCGAGACCGGGCACAAGCGCGACCTGAGCTTCCCGGAGGCTCCCCAGCCGCTGCCGCTGCCGATCGTGGACAACCACACGCACATCGACATCCAGGACGGCAGGGTGCACATCGGGATCCCGGATGCCCTGGATGTCGCCCAGGACCTCGGCATCCGGGGGATCGTGCAGGTCGGCTGCGACATCCCGTCCTCGCGCTGGGCGGTCGAGGCCGCAGAGGCCGACGAGCGCATCCTGGCCGCCGTGGCGATCCACCCCAATGACGCCCCCGCGCTCGCGCAGAAGGACGCGCTCGACGACGCCCTGACGGTGCTCGACGAGCTCGCCGGGCACGAGCGCACCCGGGCGATCGGAGAGACCGGACTGGACTACTTCCGCACCGGCAAGGACCGCCACGAGCTGCAGCAGGACTCGTTCCGCGAGCACATCCGCCTGGCCAAGAAGCACGGGTTGGCCATGCAGATCCACGACCGCGACGCCCACGCCGACGTCGTGCGGATCCTGCTGGAGGAGGGCGCCCCCGAGCGCACCGTCTTCCACTGCTTCTCCGGCGATGCCGAGCTGGCGCGGATCTGCAACGAGAACGGCTGGTACATGTCCTTCTCGGGCACGGTCACCTTCAAGAACTCCCACGGGGTCCAGGCCGGGCTGCGGGAGGCGCGCCGCGAGCTGATCATGGTCGAGACCGATGCTCCGTTCCTCACCCCGCACCCCTACCGCGGGCGGCCGAACGCGCCGTACCTGGCGGTGCAGACGGCGCGCTGGATCGCTGAGCACCTCGAGACCCCGCTCGAGCAGCTGTGCGAGCAGCTCGAGCGCACCTCCCGCGAGGTCTACGGCGAGCACTGAGGCGGTGGGCCGATAGCATGTCCGACGTGCAGAGCCCTGATGCCCCGGAACCCGCTGTCCTCCCCCTGCTCGGTCCCGCCGAGATCCGGGAGCTGGCCGCCTCCGCCGGCATCCGCCCCACCAAGACCCTGGGGCAGAACTTCGTGATCGATCCCAACACGATCCGCCGCATCGTCGCCGCCGCACGGCTGGAAGCCGCTCACGACGACGGTCCTGTGGCCACGGTGCTGGAGGTCGGCCCCGGTCTCGGCTCGCTGACCCTGGGGCTGCTGGATGCTGTCGAGCACGTGGTCGCCGTGGAGATCGATCCGCCGCTGGCCGCACAGCTGCCGCACACCGTCGCCCGCTTCCGCCCTGAGGCCGCCGACCGGCTCGAGGTCGTGCTGGAAGATGCGCTGCAGGTCGCCTCGCTGCCCCGGGAGCCTGAGGCGCTCGTGGCGAACCTCCCGTACAACGTCGCCGTGCCTGTGCTGCTGAACCTGCTGGCGCGCTTCCCCTCGATCCGCCAGGGGCTGGTCATGGTCCAGGACGAGGTCGCAGACCGCCTGGCGGCCCGGCCCGGGTCCAAGGTCTACGGCGTGCCGTCGGTCAAGGCGTCCTGGCATGCGGAGGTCGAGAAGGCCGGCGTGATCGGCACCCAGGTCTTCTGGCCGGCGCCGCGGATCAGCTCGGGACTGGTGCGCTTCCGCCGTCGCGCCGAGCCGCTGGCGCGCATCGGCGCTGCGGAGGCGCTGAGTCTGTCTGGTCGAGAGGGGGAGGGTGCCGAGCGCGATGCCGTCTTCGCCGTGGTCGATGCTGCCTTCGCCCAGCGCCGCAAGACGCTGCGGGCCGCACTGTCCGGCTGGGCAGGCTCCGGGGCGCTGGCCGAGGAGATCCTGATCGAGGCCGGCATCGCCCCGTCCGAGCGCGGGGAGAAGCTCGACGTGCTGGGCTTCGCGAGCATCGCGGCGGCCGGTGCTTCCCGCGGCATCATCGGGGGACCGCGCGCCTCGAGCGGCGGGCAATCGTGAGCGGACCGGTCCAGGCCGTGGCCCCGGGCAAGGTCAATCTCTGCTTCCGGGTGGGCCCTCTGCGCGAGGACGGCTACCACTCGGTGGCCAGCCTGTACGCCGCGGTCGATCAACTCGAGACCGTGCAGCTCGAGCTGGATCCGCAGCGCCCGGCCGGATCCGTGGGCTGCGAGCTGCGGGTGGTCGCAGGCTCCCTGGTGGCCCAGCAGGAGGCTGCCGGCGCCTTCGACCCGACTCTCGTGCCGCTCGACGAGCGCAATCTGGCGGTCCGGGCCGCCCAGGCGGTGCTGGCCGAGGCCCCGGACCTGCCCAGCGGTCTCATGCTGCGGATTGCCAAGGCCGTGCCGGTGGCCGGCGGGATGGGCGGAGGCTCTGCCGACGCCGCAGCGGCGCTGAGCGCGGCCGCCGAGCTGATCGCGCGGGAGACGGGCCATGCGATCGCGCGCGAGCGGCTGCTCGAGATCGGTGCGGGCCTGGGCGCCGACGTCCCCTTCGCCATGACGGGGGGAGCGGCGGTCGGGACCGGCAGCGGCACCGAGCTGCGCGCCGTGCCTGTGCGGGTCCGATGGCACGGCGTCCTCGTGGCTGATACCGGCGCGCTGTCCACTCCGGAGGTCTTCGCGACCCTGGACCGGATGCGCGCCGAGGGCGCTGCACCGACGGTGCGGGAGTCCGAGCTGGAGGTGCCCGCCGGGCTGCTGCGCGCCCTGGCTGAGGGCGAGTCTGCGGTCGGCGGGGAGGCGCTGGCCAATGATCTGCAGGCGCCGGCTCTGCAGATGTCGCCCGAGCTGCGGCGGCGCCTCGACGAGCTCGAGGAGCTGGACGCTCGAGCGATGGTCTCCGGCTCGGGGCCCACGATCGTCGCGCTGCCCCGCACGTCAGGTCATGACGACGGCGCGGAGTCGAGCCGGGTGCTGGCGGCACAGCTGCGCGAGCGCGGCCTGTGCGCCGTGGCCTGCACCATCGGCTGAGACACCCGGCTTCCCGCCCGGACACGCAACGCAGACCCGGGGCGCGATCGTGTGCCTGCAAAGTCATGAGGCACCCTTACTGAAGGGGACGTCTCGTCCGAGTCCCTGGAAGATGCTGTCGAAAGGCCTCATGCTGGATGGCTTGTATGCCCGTGCGCAGGGGGCGTGCGGTCGAACAGCAGGGGAGAGGCATGGCAGTGGACAGCTCCGTCGCCGCGACTGAGCATCGGGGCGGACCGGAGAGCGGGGCCTCGGCAGCCGCACCGCGGCAGCGGTGGATCGACACGGTCAAGGGAACCGCGATCGTCCTGGTGGTGCTGGGGCACGCCTACGGGCTCCAGCAGGAGTACGGGTGGCAGGCCCACGGCCTGTGGAACGACGTCAACATCCTGCTCGGGCTGTGGCGGATGCCCGTCTTCATGGTCGTGGCAGGCTTCTTCGTCACTCGCTCGCTGGAGAAGTACGGCAGGCAGTACTGGCGTCGTCGTCCGCTGAACATGCTGTGGCTGTTCGTGGTCTGGACGGTCGTCTTTGCGGTCTCCTACCTGCTCATCGGAGCGGTCTCGGACACCCTGACTCCGGGGGCCAAGCTCGGCGAGTGGGTCCATGAGACGCTCACCTTCGACTCCTACCTCTGGTTCCTGATCGCCTTGGCGGTCTACTACGGCCTGCAGGCCGTGGTGGGGACGCGACCGCGGATCGGCGTCGTGCTGGTGGCGCTCGCGCTGTACGTGCTCTTCGTCCCGGGTCTGGTCGACAAGGTCTCCTGGGGCAGCAACGAGGTGCCCCAGCACTGGCTGTTCTTCCTGGCGGGGGCCTGGGGCAGCAGCGCCATCCGCACCCGAGTGCCGCAGATCCCCGTGTGGCAGGGACTGGCCTGGTGCGTCGCCTTCGCGGTCTCGCTGCTGCTGTGGATGCCCACCCGCGAGGTCCCCGTCCTGGAGCACTTCACAGCTGCGGTGCCGCCGCTGCTGGGGATTCCTGCGGGGATGTGGCTGCTGCACCTGCTCGACGGGCGCCGCGGCATGGGCTGGGCGCGAGCGGCGGGTTCGCGCAGCCTGCCGATCTACGTGCTGCACGCCATCATCCTGCAGCTGCTGCTCGGCCTGATGACGCGCGTGGCCTGGCCGGAGGCCATGGGCACGGTGATGCTCTGGGCGGGTCCGGTCCTGCTCACGGTCCTCACCGTCGTCGTGGCGCTGGTCATCCACCGGGTCACCGGATCGGTGCCGCTGCTGTGGGGCCTGCCGCAGCCGGCCGATCCGCGGGTCTCGCGCGGTCGCCACGCGGTCTGAGGCGGCTCAGACCTCCTGCGCGGCGCGCAGCGCCTGCCGGGACTGCTGCAGGCGCCGCGCTGCGGCCTCCTCGCCTCCCCGACGGGCGGCCGAGGAGACCAGGGAGAGCAGGACGCCGCTGACGCGCACGCGCAGGGACGCGGGATCCACGATGCCGTCGAAGGCCTCGAGCACCGGCGCGATCGACGGCGCGGAGAGGGGAGCGCGGTCGTCCCGGGGGTCGTCCAGCTGCGCGCAGCGGTGCGCCAGATAGCAGGCCAGGTCATCGTCCAGGCGACCCGGACCCACGGAATCGAGATCCAGCAGGCCCGTGATCGGCCCCAGGGACGGCTCCAGCAGTCGGGGTCCCACCATGACGTTGCCGGCGTGGAAGTCACCGTGGCTCGGGACCAGGTCAGCGTCCTCGCACGCGCACCGCGCGGCATCCACCGCCTCCGCGTGGGCGAGCACCTCCTCGGCCGATTCCGGCAGGGAGGCCGCAGCTGAGCGCGCGTAGTCCAGGACGCGATCCGTCCACGACGGACGCCGGGCCAGGTCCATGACCGAGCACGGAAGCCGGTCCAGCAGGGCGAGCAGATGCTCCGCCTGCAGCGGCGATTCCGGGTGGTCGTGTCGCTTCCGCGAGGCGGGGTGCCCCGGAACGTGCGCCAGCAGCACGCCGCCGTCGCCGGAGACCGCCAGGGGCTGGGGCACCGGGACGCCCGCCTCCCAGAGGCTGAGGTGGCGCTGCACGAGCTCGTGCTGACGGGCAGGCCGCACGACCTTGAGCCAGGCGGCGGGGTCGTCGAGTCCGTCGGCGTTCAGGCGCAGCACGGCGCGCCGGGTGGGGCGATAGGACAGAGGCGCCGGAGACAGCGCCTCTGGATCCGGCAGGCCCAGTCCCAGGCTCGGATCCAGCAGAGATGTGGAGCTGCGAAGCCCCGGCAGCCAGGGGTCCTCGGGCCACAGCCACCCGATCAGGGCGCAGCCTTCGGCCTCCACCGCGACGGGGCCGGGGTCACCCCAGGAGGAGTCCGAGCCCGACTTCGGCAGCGCCGGCATGGCCCCGGTCGACAGGCATACGACGACCTCGTCGGGGTCCTGCGACGGCAGCCTGCCGGGCCATGTGGGCGCCCCCTGCAGATCGTGGCGCAGCCGCAGCGCGTAGACGCCGGTGACCCCGGCGCCCGGGCGGTGGTGCAGGCCGATCCGCCGCCACGGCCGCCCGTCCGATGCGCAGAGCCGACGACGCCCCAGCGCCAGCCCATGGGCGGCCAGCACGGAGTCCAGGGCCCGGCGCAGACCGGAGCCGCGCAGCACCTCGACGGCCGCCAGCTCCGCGGCGACGCCGTCGGCGGGTGGGGCAGGGACCACGTCGTCTCCCCTCGGGATCTCAAGCCGGCGGCATCCTCACCGCGCGATCTCCCCGACGATAACCCGAGGTGCGCGCGGGCGCCCGCAGTCGTCGGCGAGCGCTCAGCGGATGATCAGGCAGGTCGTGGTGGCGTGAGCGATGAGCCGTCCGCTCTCGTGATGCACCTGGCCCTCAGCGGTCGCGGTGCGCCCGCCCACGTGGATCGTGGTGCCCTCGGCGCGCAGCCGCATGCCCTTCACGGACATCACGACGCGGCCCGCCTCGACCTCATCGAAGCTCATCCCGAGCAGCCGGCGGATCGACGGGACGGCGTCGGAATCGTGGTCCTTGAGCCAGCGCAGGGTCTCCAGCCCGGTCATCGACGACCAGCCCGGATCCTGGGCCTTCCCTACAGCCTGTGCGGCGCCGGTCTGCTCGGCGGGCTCTCCCGCGGTCATGGGCGTCTCCTCCGGTGGTGGGGCCGCATCAGCCCTCCAGCTGCTCGGAGAGCTCGAGCCAGCGCATCTCGAGCTCGTCGATCTCGTCCTTGGCCGCGTTCATGCGGGCGGTGATCTCGCCCAGGCCCTCGAAGTCGGTCTGGTCGTGGTCGGCCAGCTCCTGCTCCCGGTCTGCCACCGTCTCGCGCAGCTTGGACAGCTTGCGCTCGATCGACCCGACCTCCTTCTGCATGGCGCGGGACTCGGCCCCGGACAGGGAGGAGCCCTGCGAGGACGCGGAGGCGGCCATGGGGTTCGACTCGGAGGTCTGCAGCGCGGAGCCGTCGGCCAGGCGCAGGTACTCGTCCACGCCGCCGGGCAGATGCCGGAAGCGGCCGTCGAGCACGGCGTACTGCTGATCGGTCACCCGCTCGAGCAGATAGCGGTCGTGGGAGACGACCAGCAGGGTGCCCGGCCAGGTGTCCAGCAGGTCCTCCATGGCCGCGAGCATGTCCGTGTCGAGGTCGTTGGACGGCTCATCCAGCACCAGGACATTGGGCTCCTCGAGCAGGATCAGCAGCAGCTGCAGGCGCCGCTTCTGCCCGCCGGAGAGATCCTTCACGGGCGTGGCCAGGTGCTCGTTGGTGAAGCCCAGCCGCTCGAGCAGCTGCCCGGGCGTCATCTCCTTGCCGCCGGTCACGTAGGAGGTCCGGTAGCGCCCGACCACATCCGAGACGCGGTCCTCGGCGACTTCCTCGAGCTCGCGCAGCTGCTGGGTCAGCACGGCCAGCTTCACGGTCTTGCCCCGCGTGACGGTTCCGGAGGTGGGCTGGACGTCGCCGGTGACGAGTCCCAGAAGAGTGGACTTGCCGGCGCCGTTGCGACCCAGGATGCCGGTGCGCTCGCCGGGGGCGATCAGCCACGTCACGTCCTTGAGCACCGTGTGCTCGCCGGCCTCCCGGTGGCCGGTCTCCTCGTCGTCGTGGGCCCCGGTGTAGGTGACCCAGGCATCCTCGATGTCGACCACGCGCTTGCCCAGCCGCGAGACGGCCATCCGCGACAGCTCCACGGTGTCGCGCGGCGGCGGGACATCGGAGATCAGCTCGTTGGCCGCCTCGATGCGGAACTTGGGCTTGGAGGTCCGGGCAGGGGCGCCGCGGCGCAGCCAGGCCAGCTCCTTCTTCATGAGGTTCTGCCGCTTGGCCTCGGTCACAGCGGCTTGTCGGTCGCGCTCGACGCGCTGCAGGACGTAGGCCGCATAGCCGCCCTCGAAGGGATCCACGATCCGGTCGTGGACCTCCCAGGTGGCGGTGGAGACCTCGTCCAGGAACCAGCGGTCGTGGGTGACCACCACGAGCCCGCCCTGGGACTTGGGCCACCGCGAGTTCAGATGCCGGGCCAGCCAGGTGATGCCGTCGACGTCGAGGTGGTTGGTGGGCTCGTCCAGGAACAGCACATCCCACTCCTGGGCCAGCAGCGCGGCCAGGGCGGTGCGGCGGCGCTGGCCGCCGGAGAGCTCGCCCACCGGCGCGTCCCAGTCCAGATCGGCCACGAGCCCGCCGATGACGTCGCGCACCTTGGGATCGCCGGCCCATTCGTGCTCGGGACGATCCCCGACGACGGCCTGACCGACCGTCAGCGACGGATCCAGGACGTCCGCCTGGTCGAGCATCCCGATCCGGGTCCCGGAGCGCGAGGTCACGCGTCCCTGATCAGGGTCGATCCGTCCTGCGAGGACCTTCATGAGGGTCGATTTGCCGTCGCCGTTGCGCCCGACGATGCCGATGCGGTCGCCGGCGTCGATGCCGACCGTCACGCCCTCCAGGACCGTGCGGGTGGGAAAGGACAGGTGCAGGTTCTCCCCGCCGAGTAGATGAGCCATGATCCGCTCAGCCTATCGGCCGCGGCGGACGCCGGAGGGCCCGCGGCATCACCAGGAGCCTGAGTGCCGACTGGTAGTGTGGGCCAGCACGCGCGGTGCCCGCGGCAGCCGCGAGAGAAGCGGTCCCGCACCTGCCGCGCCACGGTGCGATCCGCCTTGGTGTAATTGGCAGCACCCCGGCCTTTGGAGCCGTGGAGTCTAGGTTCGAACCCTAGAGGCGGAACCGACGGGACGCGGCAGCCCACCGACTCGTCCCGCCCCCTCGACATCCCATCCCAGAGGAGCACGACAGTCGTGAGCACAACGGAATCCGCCGGGGCGATGGTGCCGCCGGCCGCAGTGATCGTCCTGGCCGCGGGCAAGGGCACGCGGATGAAGTCCAAGACTCCCAAGATCCTGCACGAGATCTGCGGGCGCTCCATGGTCGAGCACTCCTTGGCGGCGGCGCGCTCGCTGGACCCGCAGCGCCTGGCCGTCGTGGTCCGACACGACCGGGACCGCGTGGCCCAGCACGTCCTGGCCTTCGACCCGGAGGCGATCATCGCCGATCAGTCCGAGGTCCCGGGCACCGGCTCCGCCGTGCTGGCCGGGCTCGAGGCCCTGGACGCCCAGCAGCGGGTCGAGGGCACCGTGGTGGTCACCTACGGCGACGTGCCCCTGCTGACCCCGGACACGCTGGCCGATCTGGTGCGCACCCACCAGGACAACGGCAGCGCGGTCACGGTGCTCACCGCCCAGCACCCCGAGCCCGGCAAGTACGGGCGCATCCTGCGCGATGCCGACGGCTCCTTCGCCGATATCCGCGAGTTCAAGGACGCGACCGAGGCCGAGCGCGCGGTCGCCGAGATCAACTCGGGGATCTTCGCCTTCGACGCCGACGTCCTGCGGGACTCGCTGGCCGCGGTCACCACGGACAACGCCCAGGGCGAGATGTACCTGACCGACGTCCCCCGCATCGCCCGCGAGGCCGGCGGCCGCGTGGACGCCGCGCTCATGGAGGACTACATGGAGCTGGAGGGTGCCAACGACCGTGCGGCGCTGGCCGAGCTCGGCCGGCACCTCAACCAGGTCACGGTGCGCCGCCACCTGCTCAATGGCGTGACCGTCGTGGACCCGGCGAGCACCTGGATCGACGTCGAGGTCGCGATCGGGCAGGACGCCACGATCCTGCCGAACACGCAGCTGCACGGCGTCACCTCGATCGGCGAGGACGCCGTCGTGGGCCCGGACACCACCCTGGACGACGTCCAGGTCGGCCGCGGGGCCAAGGTCGTGCGCACGCACGGCTCGGACTCCCGGATCGGCGCCGGCGCCTCGGTGGGCCCGTTCGCCTACCTGCGCCCGGGCACGGAGCTGGGTGCCGACGGCAAGATCGGCACGTTCGTGGAGACCAAGAACTCCACGATCGGCGAGGGCTCCAAGGTCCCGCACCTGTCCTACGTGGGAGATGCCACCATCGGCACCGGCTCCAACATCGGCGCCGCCTCCGTGTTCGTGAACTACGACGGCGTGAACAAGCACCGCACCACAATCGGCGATCACGTCCGCATGGGCTCGGACAACATGTACGTGGCCCCCGTGACGGTCGGCGACGGCGCCTACTCGGGTGCGTCCACCACCGTGCGCAAGGACGTACCGGCAGGGGCCCTGGCGCTGACCGAGGGCCGTGCTGTGATCGTGAAGGGCTGGGTCGAGCAGCACCGCGCCGGCACCGCAGCCGCGGAGGCCTCGGCACGGGCCCGCACGGGTTCAGCTGAGTCTGGTACAACCGAAGGCACGTCCGCGGGGCAGACCGCGGACGGCACCGCGTCGGCCCGTGTGGCCGGAGAAAGCGAGTCACGATGACCGGGATCCTCAACAACGGATCGAGCCGCCTCGTCCTGCTCTCGGGCCGGGCGCACCTCCCGCTGGCTGAGGACGTCGCGCGTGAGCTCGGCACGGAGCTCGTGCCGACCGACGCCTACGACTTCGCCAACGGCGAGACCTACGTGCGCTTCAGCGAGTCCGTGCGCGGCGCCGATGCCTTCCTGATCCAGTCCCACCCGGCGCCGATCAACCACTGGATCATGGAGCAGCTGCTCATGCTGGACTCGCTCAAGCGGGCCTCGGCGAACTCGATCACCGTGGTCTCGCCCTTCTACCCGTACGCGCGCCAGGACAAGAAGCACCAGGGCCGCGAGCCCATCTCCGCTCGCCTGATCTCGGATCTGTACAAGACGGCAGGCGCCGACCGCCTGATGTCCGTGGACCTGCACACCGCCCAGATCCAGGGCTTCTTCGACGGCCCCGTCGATCACCTCATGGCCATCCCCATCCTGGCCGATCACGTGCGCACGCTCGTGGACGACGTCGACAACGTCACCGTGGTCTCCCCGGACACCGGCCGTGTGCGCGTGGCGGAGCAGTGGGCCGAGCGCCTGGGCGGCTCGCCGCTGGCCTTCGTGCACAAGACCCGCGACATCACCGTGCCGAACCAGGCGGTCTCCAAGGAGGTCGTCGGCCAGGTCGCGGGGCGGACCTGCGTGCTGATCGACGACATGATCGACACCGCCGGCACCATCACCGGGGCGGTGAAGGTCCTGAAGGCCGCAGGGGCCAAGGACGTCATCATCGCCGCGACCCACGCGGTGTTCTCGGACCCCGCGGTCGAGCGCCTGCAGAGCTGCGGCGCCCGCAAGGTCGTGGTCACCGACACCCTGCCCGTCCCGCCGGAGCACCGCTTCGAGGGCCTCGAGGTCCTCTCGATCGCCCCGCTGCTGGCTCGGGCCATCCAGGAGGTCTTCGAGGACGGCTCGGTCACCAGCCTGTTCAACGGCCGCTCCTGACACCCGGCTGCCGCCGATCCTGAGATCGCCGCGGCGGACAGACGACGACGCCCTCGCTTCCGTGCGGAAGCGAGGGCGTCGTGCTGTGCCGGACCCGGAAGGCGGGTCAGGACGAGTAGCGCTGCAGGAAGGCGGCCATGGCGTCGCGGTGGGTCTGATCCAGCGGGCGGAAGGTGCCGTCGTTCCAGCCGGTCGTGATGCCCTGGGCGCTCATCCAGTGGATCTCCTTGTAGAAGGCCGAGCCGGGGCGCACGTCCTTGAACGAGGAGGTCTTCGGTGCGGTGTAGGCCGGCGATCCCGACATGCGGTAGAGCAGCGCGGCGGTGGCGTTGCGGTCGATGTCGTTCAGCGGGCGGAAGGTGCCGTCGGACCAGCCGGTGAGCAGGCCCTTCGAGCGTGCCCAGGTGATCTCCTTGTAGAAGGCCGAGGACGGGGACACATCCTTATAGGGGGAGACCTTGGGCGGGGTGTAGGCGGGCGAGCCGGCCATGCGGTAGGCCACGGCGGCCATCGCGTTGCGGTCGATGTTCTGGGTCGGGCGGAAGGTGCCGTCCGACCAGCCGGTGAGCAGGCCCTTCGACTTGGCCCAGCTGATCTCGGAGGCGAAAGGATGGTCGCCCGGCACATCGGCGAAGGGCCCGGCAGGGACGGTCTTGCGGGTCGCCTGGGGCTTCACGGCGGAGCTGGTGGTGGGCTTGGCCGTCGTGGATGAGGTGACCGACGAGCGGGCGTCGGAGGGGCCGTAGCCCGAGGCATAGCCGTAGCCGTCGACGACCGAGACGATCCGCCAGGGCTGCCCGGTGCGAGCAAGGTTCCCGTCGGCGATCGTGACGCCGATGCCGATCACGTCGATCTTGGGGGAGAGCAGCACCTTGTTGTGATCAGGGGAGTTCTTCCACCAGGTGACGAGGGCCTTGGGGTTGATCGAGTACTCGAGGGCCGTGATCTCATTCATGGCGTCCACGCCGGCGCCGCGTCGGGGATCGGAGACGAAGTTCAGGGAGTGGCTGACGTACTCGGCACGCACCACTCGATCGGACTCGTCCTGGGCGATGCCGGTGATCGTGGAGGAGTAGCGCACGGGCTTGAGGCCGCGAGCCGTCCGGTAGGCATTGATCTCGCTGAGGATCTGCTGCCGGTAGCCGTCCTTCTGGGACGAGGCCACGCTGACGATGTCCTGGGAGGCGGCCTGGGCGGGTGCGGGCCCGAGCATCACGGGCAGGGCCGTGAGGGCCGCGGCGGCCAGCGCTGCGCCGGCGAGTCGATGGCGAACGGAACGGGTCATGGGTCACTTCCCTTGCTGGCACGGACGATGTGCCGTCTGAGCGGTTGCATCTGGTTCCGGACGCGGGAGCGCGTCCGGGTGGTGCTGCGTCCGTGACGGGGAAGAAGCCTCGGGGCAGAGCGTCGGGGCTCGCAGTCGCGCGGGTGACGGCTGCGAGCCGGGCGGGAGCGGCTGCGGCAGGGGGTCCTGCCGCAGCCGCGATGGTCAGCGGGTCCTGACGGCGCCCGAGCACCGGGCGGGCGGGCACCGTCAGGGGTCAGTTGGCAAAGCGGTAGAGGAAGGCGGCCATGGCGTCGCGGTGGGTCTGGTCCAGGGGTCGGAAGGTGCCGTCGTTCCAGCCGGTCGTGATGCCCTGGGCGCTCATCCAGTGGATCTCCTTGTAGAAGGCGGATCCGGTGGGGACGTCCTTGAAGGAGGTGGTCCGCGGTGCGGTGTAGGACGGGGAGCCGGCCATGCGGTAGAGCAGCGCTGCGGTGGCGTTGCGGTCGATGTCGTTCAGGGGGCGGAAGGTGCCGTCGGACCAGCCGGTGAGCAGGCCTTCGGAGCGGGCCCAGGTGATCTCCTTGTAGAAGGCCGACTGCGGGGTCAGGTCCTTGTAGGGGGAGACGCGCGGCGGGGTGTAGGCGGGGGAGCCTGCCATGCGGTAGGCCACGGCGGCCATGGCGTTGCGGTCGATGTTCTCGGTGGGGCGGTAGGTGCCGTCGGACCAGCCGTTGAGGTACTTCTTGTTCTTGGCCCAGGTGATCTCGGTGGCGAACTGATTGCTGGCGGAGACATCGCGGAACGGGCCGGCGGTCGTGGGCGCGGTCGTCGGAGCCTTGCCGCCGATCGGGCGGTAGTTCGGGTTGATGGCCAGGTCGCGCAGCTTGGCGGCGCTGCCGCCGAACACGTTCGAGTCGCCGGAGAACGGGCCGGTCTCGGAGTATTGCCAGATGTCGTAGGTGCTCCAGCCGTTGGGCATGACTCCGGGGGAGCCGGTCCAGCGCGCGATCATCAGCGGGTGGTCGTTGAACCGAGCAGTGTTGCCGGTGCAGGTGGCCCACCAGTCGGTCGTCGAGTAGATCGCGGGCAGACGGCCCGTGCGCTTCTCGTAGCGGTTCGAGAAGCTCTCGATCCAGTTGACCATCTCCGACTGGGAGAGATTGAAGCAGATGTTGCCGTAGGCTGGGTACGGGTTGTACTCGATGTCCAGCAGGCCGGGCAGCGTGCGGCCGTCGGCGGACCAGCCGCCGCCGTTGTCCACGAAGTAGTCCGCCTGCGCAGCACCGGTGGAGGTGCGGGTCGGCACGGCGAAGTGGTAGGCGCCGCGGGTCATCCCGGCCTGATAGGAGCCGATGTACTGGCTGTCGAAGGCGGACGAGGTGTAGGTGGTGCCCTCGGTCGCCTTGACATAGGCGAAGCGGGCGCCCATGGAGTACTCCCGCGTCCAGTTCACCGACGGCTGCCATCCCGAGACATCCATGCCCTGGATGCCGGAGGGCTGCCAGGCGCTGCCGAGCACGCTCAGCGACATGGCGCCGATGGGACCCGAGGTGGACGACGCGGAGGCGGTGTCCTCGGGATCGGGAAGGTCCCCGCCCTCGATCTGCTCCATGGTCTCCTCGGAGTCCTCCGAGAGGTGCTTGGCCTCCTCGACCGTCTTCTGGTACTGGCCCATGGCGGCACCGGGAGTGTCATCACCGGTGCTCGGAGCGGACTGCGGCAGCTCGGGGTCGTCGTAGGAGGCCACGGCCTCGTCGTCGTAGGAGACGACCTCGCCGTCGACCAGGGGCAGCTCGCCCGCCGGGGCGCCCGCATCGGTGGTGCCGGTGGCGGGGGACTCCTCGGCGTGGGACGGGACGGCGGTGAGAAGGGAGGTGATGGTCAGAGCCGTCAGGGACAGCACGGAGCAGGTCGCGGTGTGGCGGGGGGAGGGAGACACGCGGGGCCTATCTGTTCGCGGGGGGGGGGCATCCGCGACGCACCCGGGCGCGCGGACGCCTCAAAGCATAAGCGAGTCTCGGGTTATTTATCAGGTCGTTATCAGCAATTTCTGGGGAATCACGATACAAAGGTGTATCGCTACTGATCGCGCGCATCTGCGCAGATCACGAACAGATCAATAACAGGTTGGGGGACAGCCGCGCGATGCCGCGGCAGACGCCTCGAGGCCGCGCCGCCGGTACCGGTGGCGCGGCCTCGAGGAGGTCGCCGGAGCGGGATCGGAGCCGGCGGCCAGTGTCGCCGAGCTCACGGCGTCCGCGCTGGGCTGAGACTCAGTAGGCGCCTTCGTGGGCGAAGACGGCCTTCACGGTGCGCAGGAGGATCAGCAGGTCCTCGAGCACCGACCAGTTCTCGACGTAATAGAGGTCCAGGCGCACTGCCTGCTCCCAGTCGAGGTCCGAGCGTCCCGACACCTGCCACAGGCCCGTGATGCCGGGCTTGACCCGCAGGCGGCGGTGCACGTACGAGTCGTACTTGCTGACCTCGGAGTCCAGCGGGGGACGGGGTCCCACGAGCGACATGTCTCCGCGCAGGACGTTGAGGAACTGGGGCAGCTCGTCGAGGCTGTAGCGGCGCAGCACCTTGCCGGGGCCGGTCACGCGGGGATCGTCCTTCATCTTGAACAGGACGTCGCCGCCGGATTCGTTCTCCGCCAGCAGGGCCGCCTTGCGCTCCTCGGCATCCGTGTACATGGACCGGAACTTGAGCATCTTGAAGTGCGTCCCGTCCAGGCCCACGCGCTGCTGGCGGAACAGGACGGGGCCGCGGTCGTGGGCCTTCACCGCCAGAGCCACGACCAGCATGATCGGCGAGAACGCGATCAGCGCTCCCAGCGCGCCCACGATGTCGACCAGGCGCTTGAGGATCCGTCGCGAGCGGGTCATGCGCGGGGTGGCCACGTGGATCAGGGGCAGACCGGCGACCTGCTGCGTGTGGATGCGGGGCCCTGCGATGTCCGTGAGCCCGGTGTTGAGCACGAGTCGCACGTGGGCATCGGCGAGGTACCAGGAGAGGTGGCGGATCTCGGCCGAGGTCAGCGGCGAGCTGTTGGTCAGCACCAGCGTCTGGATGCGGTGGCGGCGCACGGCCTCCAGGATTCCGGAGACCGAGGGGGTCTGGTCGGGGGCCAGGGCATTGGGGATCTCGATCTCCTCGAGATTCGAGGGCATCTGCTTGCGCGTGGTGGGGGCGTAGACCGCCACCGGGTCCAGCCCGGACTCGACGTGCGCGCGCAGCGACTCGGCAGTCTCGAGGGCGCCGCGACGACGGCCCACGATCATGGTGGGCGCCATGGCCTCGCCCGCGCGACGGCGGCGGATCAGCTGGGAGCGCAGCATCACGCGGCCCAGGATCAGCAGCGCCGCACCGGCCGGCAGAGCCACGAGCACGTAGCCGCGCGCCACGGGCAGCGCCAGGGCGTAGGAGACGATCGCCACGGCGCTGAAGACCATCAGGGTCGCGGTGAGGACCTGCCGGGCCTCCTCCATGCCGCTGCCGATCAGGCGCACGGCTCGGGTACCGCGCAGATCCAGCGCGCACCACCACAGCAGGCCGATGATCAGGCCCACCACGAGGTAGTGGATGCCGAACCGGCCGATGATCAGCTCGGCCTGGGCATCGGGGAGGCTGAAGCGGGCCACCTGTGCCAGCACGAGCGTGACCACGATGGCCAGGGCGTCCACGATCCGCATGCGGGTGACGTATCCGGTGCGCCACTGCTGCTCCGTGGCGGTCGGCAGCGGGCGGGACGGGGCATCCGGGGTGGGGATGATGCGGATGGGGCCGGTGGTCGGCTCCCCGCCGCTGCCGTCGGGCCGGCGGGGCAGAGGGGCAGGGTCGTGGCGCGCAGACCCCTTGTGCTCCGTGGTGGCCGCGGGGCCTGAGCCCGCGCCCTGCGACGGGTGCGCGCGGCGCTGCGAGCGGTACTCCCGGGCGGTCGTGCGGCGATCGGTCTGCGGCGATGTGCCGAGCGACCTGCTCATGGATGATTCCTCCCCCTGGTGGAATGCACCGAGGCGATCGCGCCTGGTCCCTGATCGTCGCCGCGGCACTGCCGCGGGTACGTCGTGCGATGACGGCGCCGTCGAAGGGCCACGCGCTGCTAGGGGCGTCCCGATGCTTTCCTGCGATGCTGATGCGGGTCAGCGCCCGCGACCCGCTCGGAATCCGCCGTCCCCACGGCTGATCTCGAGCGGGTGCGCGAGCATCCCACAGGCCCATCCTACAAGTCCGGAGCCCGATATGGGTGTTCTCTGCTGTGGTCTCTTGGTCGGGGCCTCGAGCGAGCCGGGGGCAGCTCGAACCGTGTGACATGGGGCGATGTCCGCATTCCGGGGTCGTGAGCGCAGGCTGGTATGCTGTGCGGGCTGCCGAGGCGAGGGGAGCGCGCGGGTGAGATCCCGCGGACTCCCGTGATCGACGAGGCTGGTACCTGCTCTTCCAGCGCATCCGGAGCTCGAGGCTCGCGGATCCAGCGCGCGGGATGATCCGATCGGATGCCTCGCATTCGTGTCCGGAAAGCCGTGGAGGCTGAAGGTCCCGGTCGCTCGCCGATCGGCACCGATGAACCACCACGAGAACCCGTTGCATCAGGAGGAGCCACCATGGCTGATACCACCAAGGTCCCCGGCGAGGTCCGCACCGACTTCGGCAAGGGCTACGCCCGCCGCATCCGCCAGGCCGACAAGATCCCCGCCGTCATCTACGGCGCCGGTCACGATCCCATCCACGTGTCCCTGCCGGGCCACGACATGATGCTGATCTCCCGCAATGCCAACGCCGTGATCGAGGTCCTGGCCGATGACGGCCAGAAGCACCTGGCCATGCTCAAGGACGTCCAGCGCCACCCGATCCGCCCGGAGATCTACCACATCGATCTGCTGACGGTGAAGCGCGGCCAGAAGGTCGAGGTCGACCTGCCGATCAACGTCACCGGCGAGGTCGACCCCTCCGCGATCTACACGCAGGAGGAGACCACTCTCACCGTCATGGCCGACGCCCTGAACGTCCCGGAGCAGGTCGAGCTCGACATCGAGGGCCGCACGCCGGGCGAGCACGCGCTCGTGTCGGACATCGTGGTGCCGTCGGGCGTCGAGGTCCTCACCGACCCCGAGACCATGGTCATCAACGTCTCCGAGCCCATCGAGCAGGATCTCGGCGAGGAGCCGGAGGACGAGGAGACCGAGGGCGCCGAGGGCGAGTCCGGCGAGGAGTCGGGCGAGTCCGAGGGCGGCGAGGCTTCCGACGAGGAGTCCTCCGACTCCGAGTGATCCCCCTGTGCGCCCGGCTCCGGCCGACGGCGCGCCGGATCCCGATGGCACCCCGTCCGCGCGACGGGGTGCCATCGTCGTCCTGGCGCGCGAGCGGGCAGGATGGACCGAGCGCACGGTGTGCGCCACGGACACGATGACGACGACGAGCACTTCGAGGAGCAGCCCCGCATGACGACCGATCGCTGGATCGTGGTGGGACTGGGCAATCCCGGTCCCCAGTACGCGGCCACCCGCCACAACGTGGGCCAGATGGTGCTGGACGAGCTCGCCGGCCGCACCGGAGGCAGCTTCTCGGCGCACAGGTCGCGGGCCCAGGTCATCGAGACCCGCCTGCGCCCGGGCGGCCCGCGCCTGGTGCTGGCCAAGCCGCTGACGTACATGAACACGTCGGGCGGGCCGGTGAGCGCGCTGCTGAAGTACTACGACGCCACCGCCGAGCAGCTGATCGTGGTCCACGACGAGCTCGACATCCCCTTCGATACCCTGCGCCTCAAGCGCGGCGGCGGCGAGGGCGGGCACAACGGGCTGCGCGACATCTCCAAGGCCGCGGGCACCAAGGACTACCTCCGAGTGCGTGTGGGCGTGGGGCGTCCTCCGGGGCGCATGGACACCGCGGACTACGTGCTGCGCCCGTTCGGCTCGGCCGAGGCCAAGGACCTGCCGCTGCACCTGGACCGGGCGGCCGATGCCGTCGAGCGGATCATCGACGACGGCCTCACCGCCGCCCAGAACGCCTTCCACAGCTCCTGAGGCTCCGCTGGGCCGTCGGAGCCCTGGACTACCGTGGATAGTCCGTCCCGCGCCTCGTGCGCCGGACGGGCCCGACGCGATGGAGGCATTTCGACATGGACACCCCGAACGGACCCCTCGACGACGCCGAGGCTCGGCGCCTGGCCGCCGACTTCCCGATCCTGCAGCGCGAGCTCGACGGCCGCAGGCTGGTCTACCTGGACTCCGGGGCCACCTCCCAGCGCCCCGTCAGCGTGCTGGATGCCGAGCGCTCCTTCCTGGAGACGTCCTACGCCGCCGTGCACCGCGGCGCGCACACCCTGGCCGTCGAGGCCACGGACGCCTTCGAGGACGCTCGCCGCACGGTCGCCGGCTTCGTCGGCGCGCAGGAGGAGGAGATCGTGTGGACCTCGAACGCGACCGAGGGCCTGAACCTGCTCACCTACGCCTTCTCGAACGCGACCGCAGGCTCCAACGGTGCCACCGAGGCCTCGCAGCGCTTCCGTCTGGGGCCCGGCGACGAGATCGTGATCACCGAGGCCGAGCACCACGCCAACCTGGTGCCGTGGCAGGAGCTGTGCGCTCGCACCGGAGCCTCGCTGCGCTGGATCCCGGTCGATGACCGGGGGCTGCTCGATCTCGAGTCCCTCGAGGAGGTCGTGACCGAGCGGACCAGGGTGCTGGCCTTCGCCCACGTCTCCAACGTCACCGGCGCCGTCCACGACGTCTCCGCGCTGGTCGCGGCGGCCCGCCGGGTGGGAGCGCTCGTGGTGCTCGACGCCTGCCAGTCGGTGCCGCACCTCCCGGTGGACTTCCATGCCCTCGACGTCGACTTCGCCGTGTTCTCCGGGCACAAGATGCTCGGGCCCACGGGCATCGGCGCGCTCTGGGGCCGCCGCGAGCTGCTCGAGGCGCTGCCCACCTTCCTGACCGGCGGGTCCATGATCACGCGGGTCACCATGGAGTCCAGCGAGTACATGCCGGCCCCCACCCGGTTCGAGGCCGGCACCCAGCGCATCTCCCAGGCGGTCGCCCTGGCGGAGGCCGTGCGCTTCCTCGAGGGCATCGGCATGTCCCGGATCGAGGCCCGCGAGGCCGAGCTCGGCCAGCGCCTGGCCGCCGGCATCGAGCAGCTGCCCGGAATCCAGCTCGTGGGCCCGCCAGCCGGGGAGCCCCGCGTGGGCCTGGCCTCCGTGGTGGTGGACGGCGTGCACTCCCACGACGTCGGCCAGCTGCTCGACGTCGCAGGGGTGGCCGTGCGCGTGGGGCACCACTGCGCCCAACCGCTGCACCGGCGGCTCGGCACCGCGGCGACCACACGGGCCAGTGCCTACGTGCACAGCACCACGGAGGACATCGACCGGTTCCTGGAGGAGCTGGGGAAGGTGCGAGCCTACTTCCGGGTCGACGAGGACACCAGCGCCGCCAGCAGCGGGAAGGAGAGAGCATGAGCGAGCTCGATCAGATGTACCAGGAGGTGATCCTGGACCACTCCAAGCGCCGCGTCGGCGAGGGCCTGGCGGCCGAGATCCGGGAGCTGCCCGGCAAGGACGCCGTCACGGAGCCGGTGGGGCAGGAGAGCGCCGCCGGGGCGGACCACGAGTACAACCCCACCTGCGGCGATGAGATCCGGCTGCGGGTGGGCCTGCGCGGTGAGACCGTCGAGTCCGTGACCTGGGAGGGCGATGGCTGCTCGATCTCCATGGCCGCGGCCTCCGTGCTCTCGGAGATGGCGCCCGGCTCGTCCCTGGAGCAGCTGCGCGAGCAGCTGGACGCCTTCCGAGAGATGCTGCACTCGCGCGGTCGCATCGAGCCGGATGTCGAGCTGCTGGGCGATGCCGCGGCCTTCGCCGGCGTCTCGCGCTTCGTCGCCCGGGTGAAGTGCGCGGCGCTGGGCTGGGTCGCGGCCGAGAAGGCGATCGAGCGGGCTCAGGCCGGGCAGCAGGGCTGATCGCCGGGTCCGCGCTCGTCTCTCACGACGACGGCGCTGCACCTTCCATCTGGAGAAGGTGCAGCGCCGTCGTCGTCGGTGCGCGGAAGCGAGCGCGCCGATCAGCCCATGGTGTCCACCTCGGCGCCCTCGTCGCGCAGCTTCTTGTAGTGGCGGTTGCGAGCCACGAGCAGGCCGCCGCCTGCAAGCGCGGCGATCGTGGAGCCGAAGAGGATGCCGACCTTCGCATGGTCGTTGTGCGGGGAGCCGATGCCGAAGGACAGCTCGGCGACCAGCAGCGAGACCGTGAAGCCGATGCCGGCCACCATGGCCAGGCCCGCCATGTCGATCCACTGGTAGTCGCGGTCCTTGCTGGCAGGGGTGAACCGGTCCATCAGCCAAGCGGAGCTGAAGACGCCGATCATCTTGCCGAAGACCAGTCCCAGCACGATGCCGACGGCCACGGTGTCGGTGGCCGCCGAGCGGATGCCCTCGACGCCTCCGACGGCCACACCGGCGGAGAAGAAGGCGAAGATCGGAACGGCCAGTCCGTTGGACAGCGGGCGGAAGCGGTGCTCGAGGGTCGGGGCCAGGCCCTGGGCGGGGTCCTCGTCGTTGATCACGTGCGGACGGGTCTTCAGCACAGGCGTCGCGAAGCCGAGCAGCACGCCGGCGATCGTGGCGTGGATGCCGCTGTTGTACATCAGGATCCAGACCACGAAGCCCAGGGGCAGCAGGATGACCCAGGCGGCCCAGGCCCGCGCCATGAAGAACGAGGCGAAGCGGTGGGTCAGCACCCAGTACACGGCCAGCACGGCGAACGAGGCCAGCAGGGGCAGGAAGCTGAAGCCGTGGCTGTAGAAGATGGCGATGATGACGATCGCGATGAGGTCATCGACCACGGCCAGCGTCAGAAGGAAGGTGCGCATGGCCACCGGCAGCGCGGAGCCCACCACGGCCAGCACCGAGACGGCGAAGGCGATGTCCGTGGCGGTGGGAATGGCCCAGCCCTGAATGGTCGAGGGGTCCGAGCCGGCGGTCAGGTTGAGCACCGCGTAGATGATCGCCGGCACGGCGGCGCCGCCGAAAGCCGCCACGATCGGCACGGCGGCCTTGGCCGGATTGCGCAGCTCGCCGTCCACGAAGGAGGCCTTGAGCTCCAGGCCGGTCAGGAAGAAGAAGATCGCCAGGAGCCCGTCGGCGGCCCATTCGCCGACGGTGTGGGTCAGCCCGGGGACGGAGTGGATGCCCACCTCGGCATCGCGCAGTCCGAAGTAGAAGGACTCGGCCGGCGTGTTGGCCAGCACCAGGGCGGCCACCAGCGCCACGAGCAGCAGCACGCCGCCCACCAGGTCCTGGCGCAGGGCATGTCCGAGACGGAGCAGAGGCGATCTGCTGGCTGACTGGGCTTGGGACATCGGGGACCTTCCGTGCGGCATGGCATCGACCCGTGCTGGGCACCGGCCGCGGATCGGGCCAGTCTACGACCGCAGTTGCCTGCGTCGCGTCGAAGTGCCGATGGCGCCGGAGATGACGACGCCCCGGGACCCTGCTGCGTGGCGGGGTTCCGGGGCGCGCAGCCGGTGCGGCCAGGACAGCCGCCGGGCGGGTCAGTGCGAGGCGATCCAGGCGTCGGCCTCTCGGGACTGCAGGCTCAGGGCCTTGCCCACATAGGGCTCGGCGGCCGAGGCGACCTTGCCGCCGACCAGCGGGATGTTGGCCTTGACGGTGACGTCCACGGCGACGTCGGTGGTCTCGCCCTTGGCGGTCAGGGTCTGCGTGCCGGAGCCCGAGACGGGCATGCCGCCCACGGAGACCTCGGTCTGGATGTCGCGGGAGCCGTTGTCGCGAGGACCGGACCAGGTATCGACCTGGGTCACGGTGAGTCCGCCCTTGACGAACTTCTTCGCGATGTCCGGCAGCTTCTCCGCGCCCATGCTGCGCACGATCGTGACCTTGAACGGACCCGAGGTGTCGCCCTCGACGTTCTGGGACACCAGGGTCGCGCCGCCGCGCTCGGCGACATGGCGGTTGAAGGCCTCATCGGTGAAGGTCTCGATGACCTTCTCGACGGGGGCATTGATGGTCTGGCTGGCGTTGACGGCCATGGGACTCCTCCTGCTGGGACGACGACGGGAGCTTGGTCGAGCACGCGGCGACCGCGCCTGGCCGAAAATGCGGTGGGGCCGATCGCGCACTGTCATTCATCGGCCATTCTACGGCGAGACCTGGGACGGCCCTCGACGCGAGCCGGAGATCGACAGGTGAGGGGACGTCCCTGCGCATCTGTGGGGTCAAGTGGAGGTCCCGAACGCCGAGTCCGAGCCGCTCGACGCGTAGAGTCGCTCGCCGGGGTCGTCGCTCGGGGGAGCGGGCCTCGAACATCTTCATCCGGCGTCGCAGCGATCGAGGGGCTCGATCCGCGGCGCTGTTCTGAGCCGGGTCGATCCGCCCGGCCGCTAGGGGGAACCGCATGGAGCACAGCCCTGCCATCGACGTCCTGCACGTCGTCGAGGCATTCGGCGGAGGCGTGGCCGCAGCCGTGCGCGACTACGTCCGGGATCTGCCCGAGGCTCGTCACCACATCGTGTGCCGGCTGCGCCCGGAGGCCGAAGCTCTCGGAGCGCAGTGGCGCCAGGACTTCGCCTCCGTCACCGCCATCACCGGCGGTCAGCTGGGTGCGGTGCGCACCGTCCGCGAGACCATCCGCGAGCTGCATCCGGCCGTCGTGCACTCGCACTCCAGCTACGCCGGAGTGTGGGCCCGCGTCGCCGGCATCGGGCTCGACGGCTTCCGCTCGGTCTACACCCCGCACGCGTGGGCGTTCGCCCGCGAGGACAAGTCGCGGCTCGAGCGCGCGGCATTCCGCGGCGTCGAGCGCGTCCTGCTGCACCGCACGGACGTCCTGGCCGGCTGCTCGCGCGCCGAGCTGGCGCCGGCGCGCGCCTGGCGTTCGGACGTCGAGCTGGTCCACGTCCCCAACATCGCCGAGCTCGAGGCGGACTCGACCCCCACTCTGGTGCAGCAGCCCTCGGATCCTCGAGGCCTCCTGATCGTGGGCTCGGGTCGCCTGACCGCGCAGAAGGACCCCGCGTGGTTCCGCGCTGCGGTCCGCGCGGTGCGCGCAGAGGGCCACCCCGTGCGCGCGCTGTGGGTCGGCGGCGGCGACGAGACCATGCAGGCGGATCTGGAGTCCGCCGGCATCGAGGTCACGGGGTGGATCCCTCCTGCACAGGTCGAGCGCCACCTCGCGGAGGCCGATCTGTACCTGCACACGGCGGCCTGGGAGGGCTTCCCGATCACGGTCCTCGAGGCCGCACAACTGGGGCGGCCCATCGCCGTGCGCTCGATCCAGGCCTTCCACGAGGTGTCGCTGCCCGTCGTGCTCGATCGGCCCTCGGATCTCGCCGAGCGCTGGGAGCGGATCGCTGAGCACGCCACTCGCGAGCAGATGGTCTCTCAGCAGGACCGGGCACTGCGCGAGAACTGCGCAGGTGTCCAGCACGACAGGCTCGCCCAGGCCTACGGGCTCGAGGTCCGGCCGTGGGGCGTGGGCGGACGCGGCGCTCCGGGGCGGCAGAGCGCGACGCAGATCGTCGACGGGGTGACGCGCGAGACCAAGGGCTCCGCGGAGCTGGCAGGATATGCCGGTCCGAGCCGCTGATCCGCGGCTGGGCTGATCGAAGGAGCTCGCCATGTCCGCTGCGCCGCAGGCCTCCCGCCGCGTCGTCGCGGTGGGCTGCGACATCCAGGCCCACGGGCCGGTGGCGGAGGCGATCGAATCTTTCGGCCCGGCCTACCTCCGTCGTGTGCTCCACCCCCAGGAGAGGGTCGGCCTGGATGCGCCGGCGGAGGGGGCCGCACCCGATCCGGAGCTCACGGCGCGTGTGGCCCTTTTGGTGGCGCTCAAGGAAACTGTCATGAAATGTCTGGACCTCAGCGCCTCAGATCCGATTTCATGGACTGACATACGATGTGCACCGATCCGACGGCGATCCTCCGCCGAGGGGACCGGATCCGAGGAGCAGACCGCTCATCGGGTGCAGCTGCATGGATCGGCCGCGCTCCTGGCGCGGCGACGGGGGATCCGCAGCTTCCTGGCAGTGGCCTCGACCACCGTGCCCGCTGCGCGCACTGCGCAGACGGGGGAGACGGTGGTCCTGTCCGCGACGGCGAGAGCCGTCGCGCTGTCGGGACGGTCACCTGGGGGGAGGATCGAGGCGGGGACGGCCCCGGGGACGCTGGATGCGTCCCGGAGGCCGGGGGATGCCGCGAAGTGCCGCTCGGCGGTCCGCGGCATGCCGGCCGGGGCTCAGCACAGGGGAACGGGGAATCCGCACGGCGATGTTCTGCCGGCGGAGGGGCTGCGGGCAGCAGTCGCAGCCGCTCCCGCACAACAGGGGGACCCCTCAGGTCCCCCGGAAGAATCGGGGAGAAGCAGAATGAGCAGCACCGAAGAGATCATCGCCGAGGTCCGTCAGGTCGTCGCGCAGCATGCGCATCTGGCCCGCGACGCCGGCTCGCTGGCCGAATCCGACAGCCTCTACGCGGCGGGGATGACCTCGCACGCCTCCGTCAATGTGATGCTCGGGGTGGAGGACGCCTTCGACCTCGAGTTCCCGGAGCAGATGCTGACCAAGGAGACCTTCGAGAGCCTCGAATCCATCGCCGCCGCCGTGCGCACACTCGAGGAGCAGCAGTGAGCGCCCCGACACGCGAGAACCGCAGCGGCTCCGGCGAGGACATGCAGCGCAGGGACTGGTCCGAGCGGATCGACGCCGTGGTCGCGGCCGCAGCGGCTGCGGCAGCCGACGTCGACGCCCAGGGTCGATTTCCCCAGGAGATGCTGGACGCCGCGCGCGAGCAGCTGATCCTGGGCGCTCACGTGCCGGCCGTGCACGGCGGCCTGGGCCGTTCGATCACGGAGATCTGCCGGCTGGTGGAGGCCCTGGGTGCCGTGTGCGCCTCCTCGGCCGCGGTGATCGCCATGCACTTCAGCCAGGAGCTGTGCCTGACCCGCCACGTGGACCTCGAGGAGGACACGGCCCTGTCGCGCTTCACCTGCCGGGTGGCGGCGGAGCAGCTGCTGCTGGCCTCCTCGACGACCGAGAAGAACATCGGCGGCGACACGCGCACGTCGTCGTGCGCGGTCGTCGCCCACGACGACGGCAGCGTCACCGTGGCCAAGTCGGCTCCCGTGATCTCCTACGGGCGCTTCGCCGACGCGATCCTGGTGACGGCGCGCCGTGATCCGGAGGCACCGGCCTCCGAGCAGTCACTGGTGGTCGTGCCGCGCGAGCACCTGAGCCTGGAGCGCACCAGCGAGTGGGATGCCCTGGGCCTGCGCGGCACCATGTCCGAGGGCTTCGAGCTGGAGGGCACAGTGTCGGCAGACATGGTGCTGCCGGTCGACTTCGCGACCATCTCCGCACAGACCATGCTCCCGGCATCGCACACGCTGTGGGCGTCGTCCTGGCTGGGCCTGGCCACCGGAGCCGGTGCCGTGGCTCGGCGCTTCATCCAGAAGAAGGCCCGCTCGAACCCCGGGACCACGCCTCCGGGAGCCCTGCGACTGGCCGAGCTCGAGGTGCGGATCCAGTCGATGATCGACACCGTGCGCAGCTCGATCGCCCGCTTCGAGGAGGCCGCCCATGATCCCGAGCTGGCCACGTCCATGCACTTCGCGATCGCCATGAACACGCTCAAGGTCTCGACCTCCGAGTCCGTGCGCGCGATCGTCTCCGAGGCCATGGTCATCGTGGGCATCGCCTCGTACTCGAACACCGGCCCGTTCTCGCTCGCTCGCTCGCTGCGCGATGCCATGGGGCCGTCGCTGCAGGTCAGCAACGACCGCATCCTGAACAGCAGCGCCTCGCTGCTGACCGTCTCCAAGGGGCGGGCATGAGCGGCGGGGCGCAGGCCGGGATGCCGCAGCCTCCCGCGGAGGAGATCTCCCAGGAGCAGCGCTTCGAGGCCGAGCTGCTCCAGGCCGGGTGGCTGCTGCCCACGCTGGGACAGGGGATCACGGGCACCGGGGCGGTGATGGAGGCCGTCGTGCAGGGCCTGATCCTGGCCGCGCGCGAGCGAGCCGTGGACCTGCCCCGCCCCGGTCGGCTCGAAGCCGTCCGCTTCCCGCCGGTCAATGCCCGCAGCCTGCTCGAGCGCACGGACTACGTGGCCAGCTTCCCGCAGCTGCTGGGAACGATCGACACCTTCGAGGGCGACACGAAGGCCCACCGGCGGCTGCTGGCCGACCGCGAGGCCGGGCAGCCGTGGGACGGGCACATGTCGACCAGCGGCTATGCGCTGGTGCCGGCAGCCTGCCACCCGCTCTACGGCGCCCTGCAGCTGGGCTCCGCCCGGGGCGAGGTCGATGGCACGGTGTACTCGCTGATCGGCGACTGCTTCCGCAACGAGCCGTCGCCGGACCCCATGCGCTTCGTCTCCTTCCGCATGCTCGAGTTCGTGCTCGTGGGCACGCCCGAGCAGGCACTGGCCCACCGTCAGGCCATGCTCGAGCTCGGCTCGGGGCTGCTGCGCGATCTGGGGCTGGATGTCGAGATCGAGAGCGCCAACGACCCGTTCTTCGGCCGTGCCGGCGTGATGCTGGCCAAGGGGCAGCTGCAGGCCGAGCTGAAGTTCGAGATCACGGCACCGGTCTACGGCACCCACCGCACGGCGATCGCCTCCGGCAACTACCACGAGGACCATTTCGGCGCCGAGTTCGACCTGCATGGCGCCGACGGCTCGATGGCGCACTCCGCGTGCTTCGGCTTCGGCCTGGAGCGCGTGGCGCTGGCGCTGGCGCGGGTCCACGGCACCGAGCTGATGGCCTGGCCCGAGCAGGTGCGGGCCCTTCTCGGCCTGCCGACGGGGGAGACCGGATGACCGCGACGACCTCCGCCGCCGGACTCGGGGTCGCAGCGCTGAGCCCTGAGGGCTTCATCCAGCACCCGCTGCACCGGGACGAGTCCGTCTGGTCGAACACGAATTGCTACCTGGACGTGTGGATCGAGCTGCTGCACGGTCTGGGGCATGCACCGGAGCCGCTGTTCGCAGCGGCTGTCGCGGCCACGGCCCAGGCGACGCAGTTCGAGTTCCTGAAGGTGGATCACCGCGACCTCGAGGAGGTCACCGGGATCCGGGTGGGCGAGCACGACATCTGGCTGGGACTGCAGGAGCAGGTCATGCTGCAGCTGGGCCTCGGGAACCCCATGCTGATCGAGGCCGATGCGTTCTGGCTGCCGGACACCCGAGGCGTGTCCTACGGGCAGGATCACACCAAGACCTCGATCGTCGTGCTGCATGTCGATCCCGACACGCGTGGGCTCGTCTACCTGCACAACGAGGGGCTGCACCGGCTCGACGGCGCGGACTTCGACCACGTGCTGGGCGCGGGCCGCAGCCAGGGGATCGTGCCCTCGCCCTACACCGAGCTGATCTCCCTGGAGGGGCTGCGCGGCCCGCAGGACGTCGACGCCGCGGCGCAGACCCGGCGCCTGCTGCGGCTGCACGCCGCCCGGGCACCGCAGACGAACCCGGTCGCCGATCTCATGGAGATCCTCCGCTCGCGCCTCGCCTGGCTGGGGGAGAACGGGATGGAGGGCTACCACGCGCTGTGCTTCGAGACCACGCGGCAGCTCGGCGTCGTCTCCATGCTGGCGGCCGCCGCATGCCGGCATGCCGAGGTGCCCGAGCTCGAACCGGCCGTCGAGGCCTGGACCGCCGTCTCGGAGGAGGCCAAGGGCATGCAGTTCCAGCTGGCTCGGCTCGCCCGCGGCCGGGGCTCCTCGGCCCTGGCGGCCACCATGGACTCCGCGGTCGAGCACTGGGCGCAGGCGGCGGAGGCGCTGGCCTCCTGGGCCGCCGACGGCGGCGGGTCCGAGTCCGCCTCATGAGTCCCGACCCGCTCGTGGACGACCCGCTCGGCACAGGCTCGGGCGGCGTCGCCCTGGGGAGGCTGAACTGGACACTGCACGGGACGGAGTCCGGGGCGATCGGCTGGACGGGTCCCTGGGAGCAGGCCGAGGCCCCGGTGCTGCGCGCGGGCGGGGTCTCGATCCTGAGGCCTCGGCTCGAGGAGCTGTCGCAGCTGAGCCTGCCCGCCTCCGTGCCGGGAACGCTCGCCGCCGCCCTGCGCGATGCGGGGCGCGAGCCGGTGGCGCAGCCGGATGACCGGGACTGGTGGTGGCGCGCCGACCTCGAGCTGCCCTCCGGCGAGCCGCAGGGGCAGTGGGAGCTGAGCCTGCGCGGGGTGGCGACCGTCTCCGAGGTCTGGTGGGACGGCCGGCGCGCCGCGACATCGGCGACCGGGCTGGACGACCTGGTCGTGCACCTGACGGCGTCGCCGGGCCGTCATGAGCTGGCGATCGTGTGCCGCGCCCTGTCCCTGCTGCCCGTGCCGCGCCGGCCTCGAGGACGATGGCGCTCCAGCCTCGTGGCGGATCAGTCGCTGCGCTGGCGCCGGACGCCGCTGATCGGTCGGATCCCGTGGGCCGGCACCTCTCCCGTCATCGGGCCCTGGGGGCAGGTCTCCCTGCTGCCTGTGCCGCAGCACGGGATCGAGCTGACGGGCGTGCGCACCGAGCTCGATGCGGACCTTCGCAGCGCGCGGGTGCTCGTGGACTGCATGGCCGAGCGCGGGGGGCACCTGGAGCTCGCCTGCGCAGGCGCCGTCACGGCTGTCGAGGTCCCTGCGGGTGAGAGCCGGGTGCGACTCGAGGTGCGTGAGCCTGCGCTGTGGTGGCCGGCGACCCATGGCGAGCCCGCGCTGCACGAGCTGACCGTGCGCGCCGGATCCCGTCCCGGACAGCTGCAGCCGCTGGCCCGGCGCAGCGTCGGATTCCGCCGCCTGGAGGCGCAGACCGACGACGGCGGCTTCCGGCTGATCGTCAACGGCCGCCCGGTCTTCGCCCGCGGCGCCGTCTGGGCGCCCGTGGACCCGCTGAGCCTGGGCGCAGCGGCCGAGAAGATCGAGCGCACGGTGCGAGCCATGGCCGCTGCCGGCGCCAACATCCTGCGGATCTCCGGCACCGGAGCCTGGGAGTCCCCGGCCTTCTACGAGGCCTGCGACCGGTTGGGCCTGATGGTCTGGCAGGACGCCATGCTGGCCACCCTCGATCCACCGGAGGATCCCGAATGGCTGGGGCTGCTCGAGGCCGAGCTGCGGACCTGGCTGCCGCGCCTGGGGGCGCACCCGTGCCTGGCGGTGGTCTCCGGCGGCAACGAGGTCCTGCAGCAGCCCGTGCTGTGGGGCCGCAGCCCGCAGGAGATGACCATGACCGCGATCGACGAGCTGATCCCGCGCCTGAGCGCCGAGCTCGTCCCGCAGGCCGTGCACGTGCCCACGAGTCCGTGCGGCGGGCAGCCGCCCACCCGCCCCGATCAGGGGATCTCCCACTGGTTCGGCGTGGGCGCCTACCGCCGGCCGCTGACGGACGCCCGCCTCAGCGGCGTGCGCTTCGCGGCCGAGGCCCTGGCCTTCGGGTGCCCGCCCCGCCCCGAAGCGATCGAGGCCGCCTTCGGCTCTGCGACGGCCGATCACGACGAGGCCGCCCGCGCGGCATGGTCCGCGGCGGCGGCCCGGGATCCGGGGGCCGAATGGGACTTCGAGGACATCGCCGCGCACTACGCCCGGCGCTGGATCGCTCCGGGGATCGAGGCTGACCGCGGTGCCACGGGATTGGTGGCCGATCATCCCGGGGACGTGGACTGGGAGGGGCTCGTCCGCGAGGAGCAGCTGCGGCTGGAGCGCGCGGCATCGGCCCGGGCCGTGGAGCGCACCCTGGCCGATCTGCGCCGCCCGGGGTCGCGCTGCGACGGCGTGATCATCCTCGCGGCCCGGGACCTGGTGCCGGGGGCCGGCTGGGGGCTGCTCGACTCCGAGGGCCTGCCCAAGGCCACCTGGTACGCCATGCGCCGTGCCTGCGCCCCGGTCGCGGTGCTGCTCACCGACGAGGGGCTGGCCGGACTGCACGCGCACGTGGTGTGCGACCGCCCGCTGCGGCTGCGGGGAAGGCTGCGGCTGCGGGTCTGGACGCGGCAGGGCGTGCTCAGCCACGAGACGCACTGCGACGTGTCGATCGACGGCCCCGGGTCCGTCACATTCGTCGTGGAGGACGAGCTCGGCGGCTTCCTGGATCTCGATCGGAACTGGGGATTCGGCGACCGGCAGTGGGAGGCGCTGGCGGTGGATCTGCAGGTCGGACCGGATTCCGATCCGGTCGGGCCGGACAGCGCACTCAAGGCTGTCCGCCTCTTGGGGGGCGAGAGCCGCGACGCTCTGGCCGACCTGCGGACGGAGCCGACGCTCGGGAGACAGGACGATGAGTCGTCATACGAGCGCCGTGCCGGCGAGCCCGGCTATCGTGCCCGGAGCGGGCAGCTGAGGCTGAGCTCGGCGGCCGCATCGTCGTCCGTGCGCGTGCCCTGCGGGGCAGGCCGCATCCCGCTGGACGAGGGCTTCGACCTGGAGCCAGACGGGATCCGGGACGTCGCGCTGGTCGAGGCGAGCGCCTGGCCGCCCGTCGTCGTGTCTGGTCGCACGACGACCGGCGGCTGAAGCGGCAGGGGAGCCGCTGTCCCCTCTTCCGGGGCCGGAATGGGGGAGCGGGTCGGGTGGGGCGAGGGATCGCCGTGGCCGGGCCCGGTCGAATCGTTTGGGGGAGAGATGCTCGAAGGACAGCCCACATGGGCGGGAACCGGCCGAGAGGCCGTGCTGGCGTGGATCCACGCGCCCGAGGACGGGACGAGCCGCGGCATCGTGGTGCTCGGCCAGCCTGTCGGACGCGAGCAGGTGCTGTCCCTGCTGGCGGTACGGCGGCTGGCCGTGCTGTTGGCGCGGCGCGGCTACACGGCCGTCCGCTTCTTCTGGCGCGGCACCTCGGATTCGCAGCCGCTCTACGGGGACCCCGATCTCGTCGGACGCTGGCAGGACGACGTCCGCACCGTGATCTCCCACGTCCGCGAGTCCCGCGGCCTGCCGCAGGTCCCGGTGCACGCGATCGGCTACCGGATCGGGGCGGCACTGCTGGCCAGCATGTCCGGGGAGCTCGGCACCGTGGTGGCCTGGGAGCCCGTGGGCGGCAGCGCCTTCGTGCGGCAGTGGACCCGCATGCGCGCGGCGCTGGCCTCCTCCACGCCGCAGCGCGACGGCGAGGCTGATCTTCTGAGCCTGACCCTGACCCGTGCCCAGGCCGAGAGCCTCAGCGGGCTGCCCGCCCCGAGCCCCGAGAACGCAGCGATCGTGAAGGAGAAGGACCGCCGACGGGCGAAGGCCATGTACGCCGTCGAGCCGTTCGACACCCATCTGCACGACGACGTCCTCGACCTGGTCATGGATGCCCTGCCGGAGCACCAGCCCGTCCAGGGCGGGCTCGTCTCGGCCCCGGTGCGCGAGATCAGCTGGGACGACGAGCACGGCGTCCGACTCCACGAGCGCCTGGTCGATGTCGGCCCTGAGCCGCGGGTGGGCATCGTGACCTGGGCCGAGGGCTCCCTGCAGTCCCGGGACGAGGCCGCAGGCGAGGACCCGAGGGCCGATGCGCTGTGCTGGCGGGGGCCGGGCCTGATCGTCTCCGGGGGAGGCCCGGACGGACGAGCAGGCGGCGGGGAGTGGCCCTATGCCGCCCGCGAGCTGGCTGCCGGCGGCTTCGTGGTGCTGCGCTGCGACCGTCCGACCGTGGCGGACTCCACTCCGGTGGATGAGCTGCAGGCCAGCAACTCCTACACGCTGCGCTCGGCGGTGGGGCTGCAGGACATGGTCCAGTGGCTTCGCGACCACGGCTGCGCTGAGGTCCACGCGGGGCTGCACTGCGCCTCGGCCTGGGCGGCCTGCCTGGGCGAGCTGCACGGCCGTCCCGTGCTCTCCGACTCGACCACGCTGATCGGGCATGCCGAGTGGAAGATGGACCTCTCCTGGTGGGAGGGCCTGCGCCTGGTCTACGACGCCGACCTCCCCGCGGTGGAGCGCGCGAAGGCCCGCAGCGCCTACCTGGGCATCGCCGACGACTCCGCGCTGCCCGACGTCGCCGACACGGCGGCCGGCGACGTCCCGTCGGAGGGGCCGGCCGATGGCGCAGCGGCGAAGGCCTCCCCGGTCTCGGCACTGGTCAGGATCGCGGCTCGACGCCTGCGCGAGCGAGACCTCCGGGGGCTGAAGTCCGAGATCCGTCCGGAGATCGTGCGATGGATGCGGTGGGAGATGCCCTACCCGCTGTGGCTGCGCCTGAACCGCTCCCGCCGCGTGATCGGCCCGGAGTCCGTGCTGGAGCCCATGGCGGCCCGTCAGCCAGTGCACGTCGTCAACGGCCGTGACGACATCGAGCGCTGGGAGCAGACCCGCGCCGACCGCGCGGTGCGCGAGCTCGCCCAGCGCGGGCTGCCCCTCAGTGAGCGGCGTCTGGAGCACATGGACCACTCGCTGCTCACCAGCGAGTCCCATCGGCTGCTGGTCGCCTCCCTTCGCAGCGCCCTTCCGGCGCCGGATGCCGGAGCACCCGCGGGAGGGGCGCGGGTCTCGTGAGCCCGGCGCAGGGATCTGCCAGGCCGGACAGCCCGGCCGGTGCCGAGCGCCGTGGTGCGAGCACGAGGATCGAGCAGACGTGGATCCCCGTCGGCGACGACCGGATGGTGCACGGCGAGGAGGCGCGAGGCCGCGTGGTGGAGGCTCCGGCGGCGGCGGGCGTCCTGGAGAGCCCCGTGAACGGCAGGGCGCGCGCGGCCGTGCTGGTCGTGGGACCGCTGGGACGCGAGCGCGTCGTGTCCACGGCCGCGATCGCCGTGCTGAGCCGGGAGCTGGCGGGAGAGGGCTGCCTGGTGCTGCGGCTGGGCCTGCGCGGCTCGGGCGACTCCCACGACCTGCCCGGAGACGACGTCCGCTCGGCCTGGCGCGCTGATGTGCGCGCATCCGTGAACGAGCTGCGGCGGCGGGCGCCGGGGCTTGCCGTGCACGCCGTGGGCCTGCGCCTGGGGGCGGCCGTGCTGCTGGACGCCTGCACTGCGGCTGACGAGCCGGCACAAGAGGGCGCCGCAGCCGGTGACGGCCCCGACGCCCGGCCGCTTCCGGAGCTGGAGCGAGTCGTGCTGTGGGAGCCGCAGGGCGGTCGGGCGCAGCTGCGTCGCGACCAGGCTCTGCGTCGGGTCAGCGTGCCCAGGCCGACGGCGGACGAGGGCGCCGAGGTGAGCGGAATGCTGTGGAGCCGCGAGCAGGCCGAGTGCCTGCGGACCCTGCCTGACCCTCGGCGCGGCCCGCTGCCCTCGGATCGGTGGAGCATCCGCGAGGAGGAGGATCGGGAGGCCGCCGAGATGCTGTGGGGCGTGGGCTCGGAGTTCGCGCGAGTCCCGCGGACGGCCGTCCACGAGATCGTCGAGCTCCTGACGGCTGCGGATCCGCTGGAGCCTCCGCTGAGCACTGAGGCGCAGCGGGCCGTGGACATGGAGCCCAGGGCGAGCGCCGCGCTGACAGTGCCGGACTCGTCCGGAGCGTCGCAACGGGTGATCGAGACCTTCGTGCGCGTGGCCGACGGCCGACCGGCAGTGCTCAGCGCTGCGGAGGATCGGCCGACGGGAGGCGGGCGGCGCCGTCAGCCCGAGACGGCCGTGCAGCTGATCGCGGCGGCCTCCGAGCCCTCGGACGGCCCCACGGGCCTGTGGACCAGTGCGGCGCGGGACCTGGCGGGAGAGGGCATGACCGTGCTGCGGGCCGAGCGCCCGGGCTGCGGGATCCTCTCCGACGCGAGCCTGGACACCATCCCCTCGCCCTATGACCCTGCGACGCTGCGCGCCGTCGGATCGGATGCCGCCTGGCTGACGCGGCGCACGGGCCTGCCCGTGACGGCGGTCGGGCTGTGCGTCGGCTCCTGGCTGGCGCTGCGCAGCGCGAAGCGGACCGTGACGCGGCGGGTGATCGCGGTCAACAACGTGGCCTGGCGACCCGGGACCGGCTACTACGACCTGCTCTACGCCGAGCGGGACACCTGGGAGAACGCCCCGCGCGGCTTCACGGAGTCCCTCGCACGGGAGGCAGGGGGAGCGCAGCAGCGGCCGACGTGGTCCGCGGGCGTGCGCGACGTGCTGCGTCGTCGGCTGCGCGGACTGCGCGGCGCCGTCGAGACGCACGCCCCCGCCCCGGCCCGGCACCTGCTGGCCCTGCTCGGGATCAGCGACGCGGTCTCGAGCATGCTCGTCCTGCCCGGTGGAGCGCGTGAGATCGATCTCATCCTGGGCGCCGAGGACCTGGCCGAGTTCCGCGAGGCCCGCGGCGACTGGGGCGTGCGCATCGCGCGACGGCTCGGACGCACTGTTCGGGTGCACGATGTCCCCCCACTGGACCACGCCCTGCTTGCAGCGTCCGGGCGGGCGGAGGTGCGTACGATGCTCCGGGACATGCTCGTATCGGACGGCCGCGATGGGGATCGCGCCGCGCCGACGGCATCGGGGGATGCCGAGACCACGTCCTGACCACGTGCGATCTCCGCCGTGGCGCAGCAGCCGCACCTCGCGCAGGGGTCCCTTCTCCCCTCGCTCATGAGGACCTCGAGGTCCGCACCCGTCCAGGAGGACCGTCCGCATGGCCAAGCACCGCCTCGAAGGCCCCGCCTCCGGGCCCCTGCGCCGTCATCGGCGCCGGGAGCGCAGCGCGTCCGCGCCGCTGCCCGCCGAGACGGCTGCAGACGAGGTCCGCGGAGGCCAGGAGCCCGAGGCCGACACCTCGGCCGACACAGGATCGGAGCGTCTCGGGCAGAACATCCTGTGGAACTACCTCTCCGGCTTCACCTCGATCTTCGGGCTGCTGCTGCTCTACCCGCTGGCCGTGTCCATCGTCGGCGCGCCGTCCTACGGCCTGTGGGTCCTGGCGATCGGCGCGATCCAGATGCTGACCATGACCGACTTCGGGCTGGGCTCCGGGATCGTGCGCACCCTGACCGGGATCGCGGAGGGCCCGGGCGCCTCGTACGAGCGACGGCGCTTCGTGACGGCGGCGATCCTGGTCTTCGTGCTGCTCGGCGCGGGGCTGACCATCGTGTACCTGCTGGCCTTCCCGCTGTACCTGGCAGCCGTCGATGTCCCGGACCAGGACCAGCACGCGGTGATGCCCATGACCGTGCTGGCCGGCTGCACGCTGTTCGTCTCCATGGTCGGCCGCGGCCTGAACTCGGTGCTGTGGGGCCTTAACCGCCCGGACATCGAGCGCAAGGCCGCCGTCGTGTCGATCATCCTGCGGGCCCTGGGCTACGGGGCCGTCCTGCTCACGGGCAGCGGGCTGATCGGGATCGTGGTGGTCGAGTGCTTCTCGCTCATGCTGCCGCCCTTCGTGTGCCTGTGGGCGGTGTGGCGGCGCTTCCGGGCTCCTGTGCTCGATCGTCGCCTGTGGGCAGATCACGGGGCCCCGCTGCTGCGGCTGTCCTCCGTCATGTCCATCGGCTCGCTGGCCCTGCTGGGCGTCTACCAGCTGCCGCTGTTCCTGGTCGGGCCGACTCTGGGCCTGGCGGCGGCCACGGCGTTCGGCGCCCTCATGCGCGTCTACCAGAGCTGCCGCCTGATCGTCAGCTGGATCACGATGCCCTACGGCTATCCGCTGCGCGTGGCCGAGGGGGAGCAGGCCTCGCACGTGCTCAAGAGCTGCCAGACGCTCACCCTGGGCATCGGCATGCTCATGGGCGCGGCGCTGTTGAGCATCCCCACGGAGCTGATGACGGCGTGGATGGGCGACGACTTCGCCTTCGCCGCCATGGGCCTGGCCACGCTGACGATCGGCCTGATCGCCGAGGCGATCAACCAGCCGGCGAGCATGGTGATGACCCTTCGCGGGTCGGCGCTTCGGGCCTCGCTGATCAACCTGGCGATCCTGGTGCTGACGCTGCCCGCCGTGTGGCTGGCGACCAGCACCGGGGACATCGAGTGGGTCATCCTCGGCACCGTGGCCCCGTCGCTGCTGCTCAGCGCCGCGCAGGTGATGGGCGCGAACCGGGACCTGCCCTACCGGATCCAGGGCCAGGACCTCAGGCGCTGGGCCGTCATGCTCGCGGGAGCGCTCGCCTACGTCGCGTTCGCCGTGCTGGTCGCGCGGCTGCTGCCGAGCTGGCCCACGATCCTCGTGGTCGGGGCCGGTCTGGCGCTGATGGCCGTGCGCATGATGCGCACCGTGCGCGCCGACGGGCAGATCGTGGCCGAGGCCGCCGAGCAGGCGGCCCGGGACGAGGATCCGTCCCGGGCCGAGGGCCCCTCACCCGATGAGGGCTCGGATCAGGCGACCCCGACCAGATCTCGGTAGATGCTCCGGTAGCGGGCGACGGTGCGCTCGATCCCGAAGCGCTCGCCGCACAGCTGCCACGCCTGGCGGCGCAGCTGTGCGCGCTGCTGCGGGGAGCGCTCGAGCAGCCACAGGAGCCGCTCGGCCAGCGCGCGGGGGTCTCGCGGCGGGCAGAGCAGGTGCTCGTCGACGGCCAGCAGCCCGGCATCGCCGGCGTCCGTGGTCACGACCGGAAGCCCCTCGCTCAGCGCCTCGATCCCTGCCATCGGCAGGGCCTCGGTCGAGCTCGAGAAGACCAGGGCGTCGGCCGCCCGCAGCTCGGAGCGCACATCCGAGATCGTGCCGCACAGCTCGACGCTCCCCTCCAGCCCGAGCTCCCGGCGCCAGGAGGTGAGCTCGTCGTTGTCCTCGTCCACGCCGTTGCCGGCGCAGCGCAGCGTGGCGCCGGGGAGCCTCTCGTGGACCAGCGCCATGGTCTCGAGCAGGGTGCGATGGTCCTTCGCCGGGGCGAAGCGACCCAGATGCAGCAGCCGCTGGCCCCCGGGATCGGGGGAGGGGGCGGGGGCCGTCGCGGTCCCGTTGACGATCACCGGCATCTTCTCGGCCGGGAACGTGTAGCCGAACTCGGTGGCGACCCTGCGCGCCGACGGCGAGCAGGCCACGACCGCATCCATGCGGAAGGACGTCTTGGCCGCGGCCTGCCACGCGAAGCGGGCGACGGCGGAGGACGAGCCGTCCTGGCTCGAATGCTGCGTGGACACGCGCGGGCGGCCGTGCGGGGTCAGCGCGCTGAGCAGGTCGGACTGCTGCAGGTGCGAGTGCACCACGTCGATCTCCAGCCTGCGGACCATGCGCAGCAGATGCGCTGCGGCCCGCGCCGGCACGAGGTCCTTCCGGGACATGCCCACGTGCTCGACCGAGCTGGCCGCCTCCTCCAGCCGGTCGCTGAGCCCGCCGCGGCCGAGCAGCACCAGGATGTGCGCCTCGTCGCTCGGGTCCCGGTGGCGTGCCAGAGCCTCGACGAGGGTCTGGGCGCCGCCGGTCTCGGCGTCGTTGATGACATGCAGAATGCGCATTCTCGTCCTGTCCTCGTGAGGTGAAGGGGTGATGCCGGGGCGGACGTGCAGCAGGCCGAGCGGCCCCCGCAGCCGACTCAGCGGGTCAGAGGGTCAGCAGGTCAGCGGTCCCACGGAGCGGCACCGGCGCCGTCGTCGCTGCGCGCAGCGGCAGCGCTCGAGCCGCCGCCGCGGGGATGCGCCGCGACGGCACCGGCCGGCGCGTCGAGCAGGTCCTGACGACGATCGAAGTCGTCCTCGATCTCGGCCGTGGAGCGGATGCGCCGTCCGCCCGGGACGGGCTCCTCCGGCCAGCGCCGGGTCAGCTCGAGGCCCAGGGCCGCGCCGGCCCCTCCCCACAGCCAGAAGGCGTTGTCGTAGCTGATGGTGGCCCCGGCGACCACGACCCACGTGAGGACGTGCAGCACGCCGATCAGCGGCGGCACGCGCCCGCCGGAGCGCAGGATGAGCAGGCCCATGCCGGCCACCGTGAGCCCGCCGACCAGCATCCCGTTCTCGGCGATGATGCGGCCGAGCACGGAGTACACGTCCGGGATCGGGTTGTAGTGCTGGAAGGTCTCCAGGGGCATGCGCCCGGAGACGAACTCCTGGTTCACATTGCCGCGGCCCAGTCCGCCCCAGAAGGCGATCGGGTCCTCCATCAGCCGCTTCACCACGGCCTGCACCGAGCTGCCTCGGTCCGCCCAGGACCAGTTGAAGCTCTCCGAGCGCTCCTGGAGCACGCTGGAGGCCACCACGGCGGCGCCGAGCGCGGCGGCCGGGACGCCCAGCAGGAACAGCCAGGCCTGGCGGATGGCCACCGGCAGGATGATGGCCATGGCCACGACCGCCACGACGACGACCGCCGAGCCGGAGCCGGAGATGGCCGCCGCCCACACGGCCAGGCCGACCGCAGACCACTCGAGCCAGGACGGGGTCATGCCGTAGTGGCGCAGCAGCACGATGAGCACCATGGCCATCAGCGTCACGGACCCGACCATGAACGACGTCTCCGGGAAGAACCCGAAGGGGCGCCTGACGTACAGCAGGAAGGTGTCGGCGAAGTCCGACATGTTGGCGTAGCCCGGCAGGGTGTAGAGCCACATGAACGGGATGGTGTCGAGCCGGTCGATGAACACGAGCTTCTGCACCACGGCGTAGCCGGCGGAGCCGATCAGGGTCCAGGACAGCCAGGCGATCGCACGGCGGCGCAGGAAGAGGACGGCGGCCGCGGCTCCCGGCAGGGCGAGGGTCGCAGCGACCCACGTGATGGTGGGGATCAGCTGCAGCGGATCGGAGGTGAGGAACAGGCGGATGAAGGCCGAGAAGAACGGCACCGCCGCCAGCACCACGGCGATCGCGAACAGGGGCAGGTAGCGGATGGCGCGCAGCACCAGGATGCCGGCGAGCACCGATGACACGGGGATGTTCGTGTCGCCGCCCACCGGGATCCCCGCGTACGGGAAGGCCGAGAGCACGATGAGCAGCCCGGACAGCGCGCGGTCCAGGCGCGTCCCGGTCTCGGGGAGGCGGCCATCGGGCAGGGCGGTGTGCCGAGCCGGGCGCAGCGTGCTGATCTCCGTCATGCTGCCTGCTCCTTCCTGGTCCTGGGGATGCTCATGCGAGGACCCCGATCGGATGCGTCCTGCTCAGCCGCGGGGGACTGCCCCGAGCACGGCCTCGACCGTGGGCTGCCAGTCCGCGCGGGACGAGGTGTCGGCACCGGTGCGCGGTCCGGCGGCGACGGCGTCGTCGAAGCCCTGGCGCAGCGCTGCGGCGAACGCGTCGCGGTCGTGGATGTCCGCGAAGCGGGCGGGAGAGTGCGCGCCGTTCTGCTCGCGCAGCGAGGTGAGGTCGGAGGCCACGACGGGCAGCCCGGCGGCGATGGCCTTGGCGAGGATCCCGGACTGGGCGTCGAAGTGCGTGTAGGGCAGCACGACGACGGCCGCGCCCTCCAGCGCCCTCTGGAACTCGCCGCGCTCCAGGAAGCGGTCCTCGAGCCGGACGGTGCCCGCGCGCTCGGCCCGCTCGCGCAGGGTCGCGGCGAGCTCGGGGCTCTCGGCGCGACCGGCCACGAGCAACGGCACGCCCGCCTGCCCGGCGGCGTCGATCGCGAGCTCGACGCCCTTGTTGGCGCGCAGCTCGCCCAGCACCAGCGCGTAGGGCTGCTCGGGCAGCTCGAGGCGGGCGGAGGCGGCGGGACCGTCGTCGTGCAGGGGCACGGGCACCGACTCGGCGGAAGCCGCCTCGTCGATCCGGGTGCTCGTGGGCAGGGGCACAGCGACGAGGTCGCCGCGGGTCTCGCCCAGGTTCTGCTGCGCGGTGCTGCGCTGGTCCCGGCCGTGCACGATCACGCGATCGCAGCCGGTGGCCGCCCCCAGCTCGAGGCGGCGCAGCAGCCGCAGGCGCAGCGAGGCGCGGGCGTCGTCGTGATGCGGGCGGACGTTGTGCAGGAACAGCACCGAGGCCTGGTCCCTGCCGGGGGTGAGCACGGCCGGGAACGGGTACTTCGAGGAGTCCAGCGCCACGACGGCTCCGGGGCCGGCCTGGGCGGCCAGGCGGCGGATCTGCAGGTGCTCGCGCACCAGGTCCAGGACCTGGATCCCGCGACGCAGGATCCCTGAGCCGGTGCGCCGCGGGGGGATCGACTCCACGATCTGCAGCCCCTCGACCCGGGGCCGGCCCAGGTAGGCGTCGGCGCCCTTGCGGGAGAGAAGGACCACGCGCTGCGTGCGGGGATCCGCGGCCAGGGCCATGGCGGTGTCCGCGGCGTGCTCGATCTGGCCCCCGTACTCGGTGGGGCACACGACGAGCACGCGGGCGCCCCGTGAGGTGGTGGGGCGCCGGCTCACGGTGCGCGCCTGCCGGCCTGGGAGCCGGCGCGGGCCAGGACGATCAGCAGCCCGACCACCAGGCCGACCACGACGCCCACGAGGCTGTTCATCGACGGCGAGGGCGAGGCGGGGGCCAGCGGCACCTCCGCCTCGTCCATGATCGACAGCTGCACCGGGGACTCATCCGGGGCCGACGAGCCCTCGAGGTCCGCGGCCCGCTCGACGAGGCTCTCCGAGACGCCCTGGGCGATCTCGGCCGCGCGCTGCGGGTCCGGGTCCTCGGCGGTGACGCTGAGCGTGGCCGTGTTCGGCGCGTTGGTGACGGTCACGGCGTCCTCGACCTCGTCGCCGACCTCGTCCGAGACCGGGCGGAGGACCTCGGAGGAGGTGCCGATCGCGGCGTAGGAGGCGGCGCGGGACTGGGCGAACTGCTCGCCCATCTGCAGGTCCTGGACCGTGGCTGACTCGGAGACGTTCACGAAGATCGTGGTCTGCGCCTCGTACGACTTGGGCATGAGCAGGGCCGAGCCGTAGCCCAGTCCGAGCCCGACGAGTGCGCACAGCACCACGATCGGCCACCAGCGCCGCAGCGCCTTCAGATAGCGTGCCAGGGTCACGACGGTTCTCCCCTCGAAGCTGCGCCGGGGTCCCCACCCCGGGCGATGCATGGATCCTGCGCCCCGCGACGGGCCCGCCGTCGCGCCGCCGCCAGCCGGATCCGAGACCACGGTCGGCTGCCAGGCGGAAGGGAGCCCAGAAGCGTCCCCGGCGCATCGGGCTCAGACGATACCGCCTGGTCTGCAGGCCCGAGCCTCATCGGACCGGCTCGCAGGCCCGGGCCCGGCACAGTTGTGCGGACACACGGGGCGCCGACCTCGGCTCCGAGCACTCGTTCGCCCCAACGACGCCCCGCGCATGTGGGGACATCGCTTCGGGAACTCATGAAGCGAAACATGCCGGAGTTCCGATTCCGGGCCGGCGGTGCCAGGCTCGTGGCGGGCCGTGCGAGCGCCGCGGGGAAGGTGCCGCGACCCGAGCGCGGCCATGGGCGGCCGCAGGCGCTGCCGCACGATCCGGCAGGCGGCGCCGGAGCAGCATCGATGACGGGAGACTCCTGTGACCACGAACGACCACCGAGGCAGACATCTCGCCGCCGTGCCCGAAGAGGGCGGCGGCGTCCCCCTCGTGACGGTGATCATGGGCGCCTACAACGCTCAGCGCTTCATCGGCGAGGCGCTGACCTCGCTGATGCGCCAGACCTGGCAGAACCTCGAGATCATCGTGATCGACGACGGCTCCCAGGACGCCACCGCCGAGCTCGCCCGGGTGTACGAGCGCATGGCGCTGCCCGGCCGGCGCGTCATCGTGCAGAGCCAGGAGAACACCGGCGTGGCCGGCGCCCGCAACCGCGCGCTGCGCATGGCCAGCGGCGAGTTCGTCACGTTCCTGGATGCCGACGACGCCTTCATGCCTGCGGCGATCTCCCGGATGGTGGCCGAGCGCGAGCGGCTGGGAGGAGGCAGGGTGCTGGTCTCCCTGCAGGGCGTCGAAATCACGCGCGGACCGCTCGACACGACGCGGCCCCTGCACCGGGAGCCCGTGCCCGAGCCCAAGCACCAGCGGGAGGTGATGCTGCAGTACAACATCGGCAGCCTGGCCAGCCTGTTCCCACGGGAGTTCTTCGACGAGGTCGGGCTCTTCGACGAGACCCAGAGCTATGTCGAGGACTGGGAGCTGTGGCTGCGGGCGGTCTTCTCCGGCTGGCGGTTCCACCGCCTCGAGGAGGTCCTGCTGCTGCTGTGGTGGTCGCCGGGATCCATGAGCTCCGATGTCGAGGACATGGGCCGCGGGGAGGACCGGGCCCTGCAGCTGCTGCTCGCGGGGTTCCGGGAGGAGATGACGCCGGAGGAGATCGCGTTCGTGGAGCACCGACTGTCCGTCGGGTCCCCGCAGCGGATCATCCGGCAGTCCAACGAGGCCCTGCGTGCCGGACGGATCGAGGAGGCCAAGCAGAAGCTGCTGCTGGCCGCCGAGCTGATGCCGGCGCAGAAGCGGGTGGGGGTCAAGGCGCGCATCGCGAGGGTGCCCGGCGGCATGCGACTGCTCAAGCGGCGCCAGGAGACCACGGACGAGATGGTCGACTACGACCCGGTGATGGGGCGCTGAGCCTTCCCGCGAGCTGCGGCGCCTCCCGTCCTGTCGGGAGGCGCCGGGCACGGTCGCGTCAGCGGCCCACGCGCAGCCGGTCCCTGAGCACGGAGCGGGCGATGACGCCCAGGAAGCGCGGACCGCGCCCCAGGTAGCGCCCGGCCATGCGCCGCGGCTCCTGCACCAGCCGCCAGGTCCACTCGCCGCCGATCATCTGCAGCGCGCGCGGGGCGCGCCGACGGGCTCCCGCCGCGAAGTCCACGGCCGCCCCGGCGCCCACGTAGACGGCCGCGGGCAGCTCTCGGCGCCAGTGCTCGAACCAGGCCTCCTGCTTGGGCGAGCCCAGGCAGAGGTAGACCAGGGACGGATCCAGCTGCGCCAGCCGGTCGATGACCTCCTGGGAGAGGGGGTCATCGACCCTCGGCATGTACGGGAACGGGACGTGGTGCAGATCGGCCCCCGGATGCGCTGCCTTCAGCCGGGCCACGGCCTCGGCGGCGACGTCGTCGGCACCGCCGGTGACCACGATGCGCCAGCCGCGCTCGGCGCCCACGGCAGCGGTGTGCGGCAGCAGGTCCGCCCCGGTGTGGCGCTCGGCCTGCGCCAGGCCCAGCACCCGCGCCAGGCCCACGAGGGGCATGCCGTCGACCAGGCGCAGCGAGGCCCCGCGATAGGCGGCCAGCAGCGCCGAGGACGTGCGCAGCGACAGGACGTGATCGACGTTGGCCGTCACGACCAGCTCGGGGCGGCCTGTGTGCGCCAGGCGGTCCAGCTCGTCGTCGACCTGGGCGTCCGAGCCGATCATGAACTCCATGCCATCCAGCAGGAGGCGGCCGTCCAGCGCCTCGAAGCGAGGCGAGAAGGCCCTGTCCCGGGCCTCCGCTGCCTGCATGAGCCGCCCGACGGCGGCCGGAGCCGACAGGTGCGCGACCGCGCTGCGCAGCTCGGCGCGGTCCAGTCCGACGCTGCGTCGGATCCGCTCGGCGAACTCGCGGGGATCGCGGGGGGAGGTGAATCCGGTGCGCCCGTCCTGCACCAGCCCAGCGGGATCCGCGCCCTCGGTGGACACGACCGGCATGCCGGCCGCCAGCGATTCGACGATCACCGTGGGGAAGCCCTCGTACCCGGCGAAGGTGGTCATCAGGAACACCCCGGACGAGGCCTGGACGCGGGCGATCTCCTGCGGAGCCACGGGTCCATGGATCGTGATCCGCCGTCCGATCTCCCGGGGCAGCGCCTCGACCTGCCGGGTGAGGGCCTCGAGCTCGGTGCCCGGTCCGTAGAAGTGCAGGGACCACGGCGTCTCGGGATCCTCGCGGACCAGCTCGGCGAAGGCCTCGACGGCGAAGTCCGGGGCCTTGAGCTTCTCGACGCGTCCGATCCACACGATCCGGTGCGGATCGCGGACGGGGGCCTCCGCGGCGGCGCGCTCGAGCAGCTCCGGCTCCCACCAGGTGGTGGCCGCACGGGCGATCGGGTTGACCCGCTGCACCGCCTCCAGACGGGCGGGGCTGAAGACGCGGACGTCGACGGCGCGGCGGATCACGGCGTTCTCCAGCCGCGGGTGGATCTGGCCGGCGAAGCGCCAGAAGGAGTCGGAGGACCTGCCGGTCGTACCGGCCACCTGGGTGTGGATCACGTAGGCCAGGGGGATCCGCAGCAGCGAGCCGAGCGTCAGCGCGGTGTCCATGCGGTGGCACTGCAGGCGGCGAGCCGGAGGCAGCGACTTCCGATGGCGCACCACGCCCGCCACGAGCCGGGCCGTGTGGGGGATGCGCCGCGACTGATCGGCCGGATCCAGGCTCACGACCGGAAGGAAGCGGAAGGTGCGCTGCCCGAGCACGTGCGTCTCCCACCGGCCGACGCGCTGCGGATCGCCGCCCGGAGTGGTGTCCACGCCCACGACCGCCACGGACACGGAGGGGTCGAGATGCCGCAGGATCCCGCGGATCACGGTGTCGATGCCGCCGGGGGAGGCGCGGGCGGCGTCGAACTGGTGGATGATCAGCCAGTCGACCGCGGACCCGCGTCTGCTCGGTGCCCCGGGCGCGAAGTCCTCCTCGGTCCTGAGGTCCCGTCCGTCCTGTGCGGCGGCTGCGTCCAGGACGAGCGCGGCGCCATTGCCGACGTCGTGGCCGTGTGCAGAGGTCATGTGCGCCTCAAGCCCTTCTGATGAGGGGCTGCGCCGAACCGCAGCCAGGATGCAGAGCGCATCCCCGCTGCGGGCTCCGGTCCGCTGTCCGCATCCCCATGCCGGCAGCTGAGCAGCCCGTTCTGATCCCCCGTGCAGGAGCCTCCGGTCTGGTGCCCACGGCTCGCTCCTGTGGTCAATGTACCAACAGCCCGACCGGCTCCCGGACCGTCTGACATGGGGTGAAGCGGCCGCGCGCCCGCCATGGTGCGGATCGGCTACGGCAGCGCTCCACCGCGGCCTCGTGAACGGGTCGGCATATGACGTCCGCGCCTCGGCATGCCTCGCATCAGCCCCCTACGCTGGGTGCGAGACCGGCCGGGGCCGCGGAGCGCGTGGGGACGCGCTCAGCGCGGGAAGGATCCCCGGATCGGGTGCTGCGCGGCGACGGCCGGAGGAGCGAGCCGGCTGCGCGCAGCCGCGGGGACAGCAGCCACGGCGACAGGGGGAGCGGCGATGACCGAGATATCGCGATCGACGGACGGCGGCGCAGCGCCCTGGGCCGTCGCGCACGGCAGACAGCGGGACGGGCCTGACAGGCAGCCCGACCGAGGCGCCGCGCCGAACAGGTCCTCGCACTGCGCTGCCCCGCGGGATCCCGAGCTGGGGACCGCGCGCTGGCTCCCCGGCAGCGCGGACGGCGAGGCCCTGGAAGTCCACGTGCACCGTCCCAGCGAGGGGCCGGTGCGCGCAGCGATCGTCCTGGCCCCGCCCGTGGGCCGCGAGCAGGTCATCTCCTACCGGACCCTGCGGGTCCTGGCGATCCGAGCGGCGGCAAGGGCCGGAGCAGTCGTGCTGAGGCCGTCGTGGAGCGGGGTCGGTGAATCAACGGGTCGGCTGCCCGCAGATCCGGCCGACGCTTGGCACGAGGACCTGCTGCGGCTGATCGCAGCGGCGCGCGAGGCAGCGCCGGGGGCGGCGGTCTCGGTCATCGGCCTGCGCCTGGGCGCCGCGGTGGCGGCCGGGGCGCTGCAGCATCCTGAGGCCGCCGAGCGCACCGTCCTGTGGGAGCCGGTCGACGGCCGGCGCTTCGTGCGCGAGCACCGGGCGCTGCGACGGATGTCCGCGGGCCTTCCGCCGGCGGAGGGGATCGAGCTGCCGGGGCTGAGCCTGAGCGCAGAGCAGGCCGCCTCCCTGGCCTCGCTGCGGCTGCCCTCCGACCAGGCGCTCCATGGCCGAGGCGACGTCAGCATCGTGCGCGCCGCGGCGCAGGACAGGGCCGGGGCCGAGCGCATGTACGCCGTGGCCTCACGGGATGCTCGGGTCCCTCTCGAGGTGCTGGACCGGGTCATCTCGCTGGCGGTGCCGAGCCCGGAGGAGCGCACGGCGCAGCGATCCTCCGCGGACGCCTCGGGTAGTGAGCGTCATCATGCGCAGACGGCGACGGCCCCCGCTCCGGAGCTGGCCTGGCCCAGGCACTGGGACAGCCCGCTCCGGGACGGCCTGCTCGCCGTGCGCAGCGAGTTCGTGACGATCGGCCCCCATCGCCTGCCCGGCGTGCTGACGCGGCCTGTGCCGGGGCAGGCTCCCGAGGCTCAGGCCTCACGGCCGTCGTCCGGTGCAGCGTGGGGCCGGGATGGAGGGCCGTCGTCGGGGCAGGCAGCGGGGCTGCTGCTGATCGCCGCCGATGCCGAGCCCATGGACGGGCCCACCGGTCTGTGGGCGCGCACCGCCCGGGAGCTGGCCGGGCAGGGGCTGGTCGTGCTGCGCGCCGAGCGCCGAGGGATCGGCGAGGCCGGGGACCCGGCAGCCCTGGGCGAGCCGATGCCGTACACCGAGGAGGCGGTGGAGGACACCATGGAGGCCGTGCGCTGGCTCAGGGCGCGCGTGGACGGACCCGTGGCCGCCGCGGGACTGTGCTCCGGGGCGTGGATGGCGCTGAAGACCGCCCGGCAGCTCGACCTGGCGATCCTGCTCAACAGCGTCGCCTGGACCCCCGATGGCGACTACTACTGGCGCTTCTACCGCGACGGCGCCGTGCAGCGGCTGCTGGGCGGACGCGAGCGCCTCGGACGGGACCCGCACGCATGGCGCGCTCGTCTCAAGCAGCGGCTGAAGACCGCGCGGCGGGTGGTGCTCAGCACCATGCCGCTGTGGCAGCTGCGGATCGCAGCGCGCACCGGCCAGGTCCAGATGCTGGGGCAGATGCTGCGGGATCCGTCGGGGCTGCCCCCGGTGGACCTGCATCTGGGCGACGGCGACCGCGAGAGCTTCGAGATGGCCGGAGGTCAGCGGGAGGTGCGCGCCCTGCAGCGCCGCGGCGTGCACTTCCGTGCGATGTCCCTGGGCGATGCGGATCACGCGCTGCTGGCCGAGTCGAGCAGGCGGCGCGCCGTGGCCGCGCTGCGAAGCAGCCTGGGCTTGGCGCACCCGAGCGCCGGGACGGCCTCGGTGCGGGACCGCGCCTCGGCCGGCGGCTGAGACCCGCGTCTCAGCCCGACGCTGCGGCGTCCGACCCGACGAGTAGCCTGGAGGCCTCAGTCCCGCACGCACCTCGAGCCGCCCCTCGATCCGAGTGCAGGGCCATTCGTCGTGTCGCCCCAGACCGCGCCCTTCTCGATCCAGCCGTGCCCACCAGGAGTCCCGCAGCACATGTCCCTCACCGGCCTCGCCGACATCCTCGCCCAGGAGCCCTCGCTGGCCACAGTCCGCGCCCAGGCGGGCGTGCGCCCTGCGGAGCGCTCCGCCGAGACCGTGATCAGCGTGGCCGATGGCATGCGCCCGGTGCTGATCAGCCAGCTGCTGGCGGGTCTGCGCAGCGCCCCGGCCGCCGGTGACCATCAGCCGGTCCTGCTCGTGGTCACCGCCACGGGCCGGGAGGCCGAGGAGCTCGAGCAGCAGCTGCCGGCCTGGGCCCCGCAGGCTCAGGTCGCCTCGCTTCCGGCCTGGGAGACGCTGCCGCACGAGCGGCTCTCGCCGCGCTCGGACACCGTGGGCCAGCGCCTGGACGTCATGCGCCGGCTGGCTCACCCGGAGCAGGGGGCGCTGGATGTCGTCGTGGCTCCGGTGCGCGCGGTGCTGCAGCCGGTCGTGGAGGGCATGGGGGACCTGCAGCCGGTGATCCTCGAGCGCGGGGCCGAGCAGTCCTTCGACGACACCGTCCGGGCCCTCGCCGCTGCCGCCTACTCCCGCACGGACATGGTCTCCCGCCGCGGCGAGTTCGCCGTGCGCGGCGGGATCATCGACGTCTTCCCGCCCACCGCCGATCACCCGGTGCGCGTCGAGTTCTTCGGCGATGAGATCGAGGAGCTGCGCTGGTTCGCAGTGGCCGATCAGCGCACCCTGCGCAGCGGCGAGCACCCGCAGCGCATCGTGGCTCCGCCGTGCCGCGAGCTGCTGATCACCCCTGCGGTGCAGTCGCGCGCCGCCCGGCTGAAGGACCGCCTGCCCGGGGCGGAGGCCATCCTGGAGCGGATCGCCGGCGGCATCTACTCGGAGGGCATGGAGTCGCTGGCCCCGCTGCTGGCCGATCGCATGGTGCCCGTGCTCTCGCTGCTGCCGGGCGGGTCGATCGTGGTGGTGCAGGAGCCGGAGAAGGTCCGTGCCCGTGCCGAGGACCTGGTGGCCACGAACGAGGAGTTCCTGGCCGCGGCCTGGGAGTCCGCGGCGGACACCGATCAGGCGCCGCTGGACGTGGCCCAGGCCCAGGCGCAGGCGCTGGACGACGACGGCCGCACCCTGGCCTCGGGGTCCTTCCACACGCTGGCCCAGACCCGCGAGACCGCTCTGGACGCGGATCTCGGCTGGTGGTCCACGACGGCGCTGATCGTGGGCGCGCAGCTCTCGGAGGTCGACGCCGACACCGACGAGGCGCTCGTGCGGCTGATGGACACCGACGCCGACACCCTGACCGTCTCGGGGCGGGCGCCGCGGCGCTTCGGCGGCGATGTGGAGGCTCTGCTGGAGCACCTGGGCTCGCTCGTGCGCGAGGGCTGGCGCGTGGTGGCCGTGACCGAGGGGCCGGGTCCGCTGCAGCGCCTGGCGGAGCTGATGGGCAGCGCGGACATCCCCGCCGCCCGGCACGAGTCCCTGGAGGCCGCGCCCACCGCCGGCGTCGTCGAGCTGACCACGGCCAGAGTGTCCACGGGCTTCGTGCTCGACGACCAGCGCGTGGCGCTGCTCAGCGAGGCCGACGTCCTGGGGCGCTCGTCGTCCTACGCGGCCAAGACCAAGACGGCGCTGCCGCAGCGGCGCCGGCGCAACGCGGTGGATCCGCTGGCGCTGCAGCCCGGCGACTACGTGGTCCACGAGCAGCACGGCGTGGGTCAGTTCATCGAGCTGATCGCCCGACCGATCGCCGGTGCGGTGACCAAGCCCGGGCAGCCCAAGCCGCAGCGCGAGTACCTGGTGCTCGAGTACGCCCCGTCCAAGCGCAATGGGCCCAAGGACCGGCTGTTCGTGCCCACGGACCAGCTGGACCAGATCTCGACCTATCAGGGCGGGGAGGCTCCGGTGCTGTCCAAGATGGGCGGCTCGGACTGGAATGCCAAGAAGCGCGCGGCCAAGCGGGCGGTCAAGGACATCGCCGCCGAGCTGATCCGCCTGTACTCGGCGCGCATGGCCACGCGGGGCCACGCCTTCGGCCCGGACACCCCGTGGCAGCGCGAGCTCGAGGAGGCCTTCCCGTACATCGAGACCCCCGATCAGGTCACCACGATCGACGAGGTCAAGGCCGACATGGAGAAAGAGGTCCCCATGGACCGCCTGATCTCCGGCGACGTCGGCTACGGCAAGACCGAGGTCGCGGTGCGTGCGGCCTTCAAGGCCATCCAGGACGGCAAGCAGGTCGCGGTGCTCGTGCCGACCACGCTGCTGGGCCAGCAGCACGTCGAGACGTTCTCCCAGCGCTACTCGGGCTTCCCCGTGCGCGTGGCGGGCCTGTCCCGCTTCCAGACCGCCAAGGAGTCCAAGGAGATCCTGGCCGGTCTGCGCGACGGCTCCGTGGATCTCGTGGTGGGCACCCACCGCCTGCTGAGCAAGGAGGTCCAGTTCAAGGACCTCGGCCTGATCATCGTGGACGAGGAGCAGCGCTTCGGCGTGGAGCACAAGGAGAAGCTCAAGGCCATGCGCACGGACGTCGATGTGCTGTCCATGTCCGCAACCCCCATCCCGCGCACGCTCGAGATGTCGCTGACCGGCATCCGCGAGACCTCCACGCTGGCCACGCCGCCGGAGGAGCGCCACCCCGTGCTGACGTACGTGGGCGCCTACACGGACCGGCAGGTCACCGCCGCGATCCGCCGCGAGCTCATGCGCGAGGGCCAGGTCTTCTTCGTGCACAACCGGGTCTCGTCGATCACCCGCCGCGCCTCGGAGATCGCCCAGCTGGTCCCGGAGGCCCGCGTGGCGGTGGCGCACGGGCAGATGTCGGAGACCGAGCTCGAGCAGATCATCCTGGACTTCTACGAGAAGCGCTTCGACGTCCTGGTCTCGACCACGATTGTGGAGACCGGCCTGGACATCGCCAACGCCAACACCCTGATCGTCGACGGCGCGGACAAGTACGGGCTCTCGCAGCTGCACCAGCTGCGAGGGCGCGTGGGCCGCGGCCGCGAGCGGGCCTACGCCTACTTCCTCTACGACGTCGAAAAGCCGCTGACCGAGACCGCCCTGGAGCGGCTCAAGGCCGTGGCCGCGCACAACGAGCTCGGCGCCGGCCTGCAGCTGGCGCAGAAGGACCTCGAGATCCGCGGTGCCGGCAACCTGCTGGGCGGCGAGCAGTCCGGTCACATCCAAGGCGTGGGCTTCGACATGTACCTGCGCCTGGTCGGCGAGGCCGTCTCCGAGTTCCGCGGCGACGAGGACACCGCGCCCACGGAGATGAAGATCGAGCTGCCGGTCAACGCGCACCTGCCGCACGACTACGTCCCGGGGGAGCGCCTGCGCCTGGATGCCTACCGCACCCTGGCCCAGGCCTCCGATGTGGACGGCATCCGCGAGGTCGAGGCCGAGCTGCAGGACCGCTTCGGCGAGCTTCCGGAGCCGGCTCGGCTGCTGCTCGAGGTCGCCCGCCTGCGTGTGATGGCCCGCTCGGTGGGCCTGTCGGACATCGCTGTGCAGGGGCCGAGCATCCGCTTCGCCCCGGCCGATCTGCCCGAGTCCAAGCAGATGCGCCTGCAGCGCATGCACCCCGGATCCAAGATCGTGCCGGTTCCGGGGGCCGACGCCTCCGGTGCCCGTCAGGTCCTGATCCCCAAGCCCAAGACGGCGCGCGTCGGAGGCAAGGACCTCACCGATGCCGCCGTGATCGACTGGGCTCGCCAGGTGCTCGTGTCGATCTTCGAGGCGCAGGAGCCGCAGGCATCGTCGAGCACAGCGCAGGCGCAGAGCGGTTCGCAGTGATCCCAACGTCGTCCCACGCCAGGGCGCAGATGTCCTCTACTGTGCGGAAGCTCATCTACTTCGGCTATTTAAGGGGACATGTCCGCTTTTCTGCACGGATCGCTACCTGATCGAGGACATCTCACCTATTCTTCTGAAGGTTGAGCGGATACGGGTTCACCACCCTGCCGCTGTACTGTGCAGAAGGTGCTTGTGACCTTGGGGGCACCAGCACCTCCCGCTGAAGCGGCAGACCCGCAGATGGAGCACCTGACCCTCGGGCAGCTCGCTGCGGCTGACGACCCGCGCGCGTCGCGCAGGCCCTTCGGCCCGTGACGCAGGAGAAGCCCCGCACCCTGGTCGGTGCGGGGCTTCTGTCGTCCCGTCCGCCCTCCCCAGCCGGCACCCCCAGCCATCCCGTTCGAGACTGCGGGAGACAGGAGCACGCCGAGGGGACGCAGCGGACGGCCTTCCGGGCCCGAATTGCGGCGGATGGGTCCCCTCGGCGACGATCCTCGACCGCGTACTCATTCCTGCCCATACCCTGCGTGTCCGCCCGTGAGAGATCGCCTGTGCAGGCCTTCGCGCCGCGAAGGCCTGCACAGGCGACTCCTCCTGGCGGCTCGGGGCGGCAGCGGGCCCGCAACGCTGCCGAGGCCACATTCCTGGGTACGACGACGGCGCGCCGCCCGATCCCGCGAGGGGAGGGGCGGCGCGCCGTGAAGGGGCCGGAAGATGCTCCGGACGAGGCTCAGTGGCCGGCGGGCTTGCTGATGTTGGTCGCAGCCGAGGCCGGCAGGTCCAGCGCCGTCTCGTGCCCGCCGATGGGGCGCGAGCGGGTCTTGGAGGCCATGATCCCGGTGGGGACCAGCAGGGCCGCTCCGTAGACGCCGATGCCCAGCAGGAAGAGCCAATTATCGTGGTAGGCGAACAGGTAGAAGCTCACCAGGATGGTGGCCATGGCGCCGATCAGCAGGATCAGGCTGACCGCGCCGGTGCCTTCGCCGGAATGACGGCGGACCTTGCGTCCCTGGGCATCGACAGCCATTGAGTCCTCGTTTCCATGGTGCGGCGCGTGCGGCCGCGATCGTGCGGGTTCCTGACGGCCAGTGTACGTCCTTCGTGCAGCGGCCGCTCCGAGCCCCTGCCCGCGAGCCCAGCTGTGGCCCGAGGGCGCGCGGCGGCTCAGCCGAGCAGGGCGGCTCCGGCCGAGGCGCCGATGCGCGAGGCCCCGGCGCGCAGCATCTCGACGGCCGCCTCGTGGGTGCGGATGCCGCCGGAGGCCTTCACGCCGATGCCTCGGCCCACGGCCGCGCGCATCAGCTCGACGTCCTGGACCGTGGCGCCGCCGGTGGAGAAGCCGGTGGAGGTCTTCACGTAGTCGGTGCCGCCGGCCACGGCTGCCTCGCAGGCGACGGTCTTCTGGGAGTCCTCGAGCAGGCAGGTCTCGATGATGGTCTTCAGCTGCGCCCCGCCCTCGTGGACGGCCTCGGCCACTGTGCGGACGTCGTGCTCCATGGTGGGGCGGTCGCCGGCGCGGGCGGCCGCGATGTCCAGGACCATGTCGATCTCCTGGGCGCCGTTGCGGATGGCCTCGCGGGCCTCCCAGGCCTTGGCCTCGGGCGTGGAGGCGCCCAGGGGGAATCCGACGACGGCGCACACCAGCACATCCGAGCCCGCCAGGGCCTCGGCGGCACGGGCCACCCACACTCCGTTGACGCACACCGAGGCGAAGCCGTGCTCACGGGCCTCGGCGCACAGCTGGTCGATGGCCTCCGCGGAGGCCTCCGGCTTGAGCAGGGTGTGATCCACGCGCGAGGCGATGTCCGCGGCGGTGATGTCCGACAGCGAGGAGATGGGCTGGCGCTCGGTGGGGTCGTAGGCGGAGGTCATGTGCTGGGCCTTCCTCATGTGTGGGGGATCCCGCCCTGTGCGGACGAGCAGTAACTCTGATGCCGCGCGGCGGCCTGTGGGCGGCTCGGCGGTCTCTGCTGTCGAGGGTATCGGGCAGCCCCGACGCCGGCTCGCTGAACTCGTCAGTGCGCCTCAGGGCTGCTGCCCGGGTCCCAGGACGTCGCAGAGCTGGTTGATCATGGCGCCCATGCGGAATCGCTCGGGCACCAGGGCGGGGATCCCGGCCTCCTCGAGGGGCTGAGCGGTCACCGGCCCCACAGTCGCCGCGACCACCGCGCGGGCCGATGCGTCCTGCCCCGGGTGGAAGGCCGCGGCGAAGTCCTCGGCCAGTCCCAGGGCGGCGGCTGCGGAGACGAGGGCCTGGGCGCCGGCGGCCGAGGTGAAGGTGACTGCATCGATCCGTCGGGCGCAGACCTCGCGCACGAGTTCGGGCACGGCGCCGGTCTCATCGGCGTCGGCCCATCGGTGCGGGGTGACCGTCAGGATCTGCGCCCCGGCCTCGGCCAGGCGCTGACGCTGGTCCCGATCCGCGAACCCGTTCTCCTGCCAGCCCACCACGGCGCCGCTGAGGCCGCGGCCGTAGGCCTCCTGCATCAGGTCGACGAGACGGGGCAGGGTCTCGTCGGGGGAGATGCCCGCGTCCTGCAGCCCCAGATTGCGCACGGCCGCCCGTCCCTTGGGCCCGCGCACCCACAGATCGGCCTCAGAGAGCACCTCGAGCGCTTCCTGGGACAGCCCGGCCGCCTCGACGACCTCCCACCACCGCTTGAAGCCGTAGCCCGTGGTGATCACGAACAGCCCCGGGCGTGCGGCCAGCAGGCGGCGCGTGTCGGCGATGACCTGCTCTTCCTGCTCCACGGGCACGAGCTTCAGCGACGGAGCGGCCAGGACCTCGGCCCCGCGACGGCGCAGCGCGCCCATCTGGTCCTCGGCCCGGCGGTGGGCGGTCACCGCGATGCGCCGCCCGGCCAGCGGCAGGTCGTTCTGCGCGGTGTCGGGCGGTGCCACGGCCCGGTGCGGGGTGAGCTCGCCGAGCACGCGCTCGCGGTCCTCGGCGGCCAGCGCGGCGACCGGCCCGATCACGGTCACCGCGGGCGAGACCGCCGAGGCCAGGTCTACGACGGCGCTGCCCAGCTGGCCCGTGAGCGTGCGCTGATCGGGGGAGAAGCCCTTCTCCACCACGGCGATCGGCAGCTCGGGGGAGGCCCCGGCGCGCATCAGCCCGCTCACGAGCTGCGGCAGGGTGGAGACCCCCATCAGCACCACGAGGGTGGCTCCGGTGCCCAGCAGCCGCGCGAAGCCGGCCAGCTCGTCGTCGTCGAAGGGCACGTGCCCGGAGGCCACGGTGAAGGCCCGGGAGACCTCGCGGAAGGTCAGTGGGATGCCAGCCGCGCCGGGCACGGCCACGGCGGAGGTGATGCCGGGAATGGTCTCCACGGGGATGCCCCAGGACTCGCAGTCGGCGGCCTCCTCCCCGCCGCGGCCGAAGACGTAGGGATCCCCGCCCTTGAGGCGCACCACGCGGCGGCCGTGGGAGGCCGCGGTGAGCAGCTGGCGCTGGATCTGCTCCTGGGGCACCGGGTGGTGCCCGGGCCACTTGCCCACGCGCACGATCTCGGCGTGCGGGGCCTGGGTCTCGACGACGCCCTGCGGGGCCAGCCGGTCCAGCAGCACGACGTCGGCATCGGCCACGGCCTCCAGCCCGCGCACTGTCATCAGCTCCGGCGCACCGGGGCCGCCGCCCACCAGGGACACGCCCTTGCCGGGGGCGGGCACGACCGAGACCGGCACGGGTCCGTGGGCCTCACGGAGCCGCAGCAGCAGCCCCTCCCAAGGGGCGCGATCGCCGACCACGACGACGAGTCCCGGTGCCCCGCCTCTCAGGGCCTGCTCGGCAGCGGCCTCGTCGCCGGGTGTCTCGCCCGCCTCGGCCGCGGCGCCGGAACCAGCACCGGCGGCACCAGCCGGACCGGCGACCGCGCGGACCTCGGCGCCGGCGGCACCAGCCGGACCGGCGACCGCGCGGACCTCGGCGCCGGCGGCGCGCAAGCGCCTGGCCGGGCGGGAGTCGTCGTCGGCGCCGAGCAGCAGGAGGCGAACGCCGTCCACAGAGGTGTCGAGAAGCATGTGATCAGCCTAGAACGGCAGGCCGGTCGTCTGGTCCACGCCCCGGCGGAGTGCGGCTCAGCCCCGGGCGCCCACCGGGATGCGGGTCCCGGAGATCAGCACCGGCCCGGAGCCGTCCTCGGCCGCGGCGATCTCCTCCGGGGTGGCCGGGCGGATCTGCTCGCGCTCGAGCACGTACTGGCGGGCGGAGTCGTCCGAGGCATCCGGGTCGTTGACGAACGGGCGGAACCGGCGCAGGCGCTGCGGGTCGCGCAGGGTCGCGGCCCACTCGTCCTCGTAGCCCTCGACCTGGCGCTGCATGTCCGCCTCCAGGTCGGCGCAGATGCCCAGGGAATCGTCGATCAGCACCGCCTTGAGGTGGACGATGCCGTCGCCGTACTCCTCGTCGAGGTCCTCGAGCCATCGGGCGGTGCGCTGCAGCTTGTCCGCGGTGCGGATGTAGTACATGAGGTAGCGGTCCACGTACTGCACGAGCTCGGCCTCCGAGACGGACTCGGCGAAGACCCTGCCGTGAGCGGGATTCGCCCCGCCGTTGCCGCCCAGATACAGCGTCCAGCCCTCGGGGGTGGCCATCACGCCGATGTCCTTGGACTGGGACTCCGCGCAGTCGCGGGCGCAGCCCGAGGAGCCGATCTTGAACTTGTGCGGCGAGCGCAGCCCGCGGTAGCGGTTCTCCAGGCGGATGCCCATGCCCACGGAGTCCTGCACGCCGTAGCGGCACCAGGTGGAGCCCAGGCAGGACTTCACGTTGCGCAGGGACTTGCCGTAGGCCTGCCCGGACTCGAAGCCCGCGTCCACGAACCGCTTCCAGATCGCGGGCAGCTCCTCGAGTCGGGCGCCGTAGAGCCCGATGCGCTGAGCGCCCGTGATCTTGGTGTAGAGCCCGTATTCGTGCCCGACCTCGGCGATCACCGCGAGCTTCTCCGGGGTGATCTCTCCGCCCGGGATACGCGGGACCACCGAGTAAGTGCCGTCCTTCTGCATGTTGCCCAGGTTGCGGTCGTTGGTGTCCTGCAGGGTGCCGCGGCCCTCGTCGAGCACGTAGGCGTGCGGCTGGGAGGCCAGGATCGAGGCCATGGTGGGCTTGCAGATCGCGCAGCCGTCCTGACCCCTGCCGAAGCGCTCGAGAGCCTCCGGGAACGTGCGGATGCCGGTGGCGCGCACCGCCGCGTAGAGCTCGGCGCGCGAGAGCTCGAAGTGCTCGCACAGCGCCTTGGAGACCGTCAGGCCCATCTCGGCCATGGTCTTCTCGAGCGTCTTGTGCATCATCGGCACGCACGAACCGCACTGGGTGCCGGCATCCGTGCACTTCTTCAGCTCCGGCACGGACTGGTGGCCGTCGCGCACGGCCTGGCGGATCTCCCCGAAGGGCACACCGTTGCACGAGCACAGGATGGCGTCATCGGGCAGCTCGGTCTCGGGGGCGTCGCCGCCGGCCGCGGAGAGGTAGCGAGCCGGCTCGGCCGGCAGCGGTCGGCCCTGCAGGGGGCGCAGGGCGTCGTAGGGCTCGGCATTGCCCACGAACACGCCGCCGATCAGGGTCTCGCGGTCCTCGGCCACCACGAGCTTCTGATAGATCCCGGCCACCGGATCGGAGTAGCCGACCTCGATCGCCCCGGGCGTGGTCGCGTAGACGTCGCCGAAGGAGGCCACGTCCACGCCGGCGAACTTCAGCCGGGTCGAGGTGTCGAAGCCGGAGACCTCGCCGTCCCCGCCGTGGAGGCGATCGGCCACGACCTCGGCCATCTTGTTGGCAGGGCCCACCAGGCCCCAGGTCTGGCCCAGGATGTGCGCGACCTCGCCGATGGCCCACACGTGGGCCACGGAGGTGCGGCAGGCCTCGTCGACGACCACGCCGCCGCGCGGGTCCAGATGGAAGCCTGAGCGCCGCGCCAGGCCGGAGCGGGGGCGGATGCCCACGCCCAGGATGACCATGTCCGCCTCGAGCCGGCGCACCACCGCCTCGGGGCCGGGGCCGTCGGCGACGTTCACGCCGATCACGTTCTCCTGCTCGTCCAGCTCCACGCCCTGGATATAGCTCGAGCACTGCACGTCCAGGCCCTGCTCGCGCATCAGCGAGTTGACGGCCAGTCCGCCCTCGCGGTCCATCTGGGTGCACAGCAGGAATTCTGCGACGTCCAGGATGGTGGCCTCCGCACCCAGATCCAGAAGCCCGGCGGCGGCCTCCAGACCGAGCAGACCGCCGCCCACGACCACCCCGCGCGGGGCGCGCCCCAGCTTCTGCTTCAGCTGCTCGACCTCGGCCACGATGCCGCGTACGTCGTCGATCGTGCGGAAGACGTGGACCCGGTGGGCGCCCGGGATGTTCAGGGTAGCGGCGTTCGAGCCGGTGGCCAGCACGAGCTCGTCGTAGGCGAAGGTCTCGCCGCTGCGGGTGAGCACCGTGCGGGCCTTGACGTCCAGCTCGGCGGCGCGCTGGCCCGAGCGCAGCTCGATGCCCGGTGTCTGCCACATATGCGGATCGCCCAGCGTGAGGTCGCGCTCGGCGTCCACGAACAGCTTCTCCAGGGCCACGCGGTCGTACGGGGTCCATTGCTCCTCGGAGAGCACCGTGATCGTGTCCTGGCCGAGCCCGCGCTTGAGCATGGACTGCACGAAGCGGTGAGCGGCGGGGCCGCCTCCGATGACGAGGATCCGGCGTCCGGTCGAGGTGTCCTGGGCGGTGGTCTCTGACATGAGTGGCTTCCTTCGCATCGCGGGTGGGCTCGCTCCGATCAGACCACGCGCCCCCGGGCAAGGAGGACCTCAGTTGCCTTCAGATGCTGCGGGACCTGCGCGCGGCAACGGCCTGCGGGTACGGTTCACGACAGGGCCGCGCCGAGCTCGCGGCGCCCTTCGAGGCCTCCTGCGGAGGGCTCGCACACCGGGCACGGCGCTCGCCGCGCCCGAGGACCCAGGCAAGGAGCCGCATCATGAGCGCCACGACCGCCGTCGAGATATGCCGCCTCGAGGACCTGGAGACCGGCTGGGGCGAGGTCGCCCTGGTCGAGGGCCGCCAGGTGGCCGTCTTCCGGCTGCCGGACGACACCGTGGCCGCGGTGGATCACGCCGATCCCCGCTCGGGCGCGCTCGTGATCGCCCGCGGGATCGTGGGCGCCACGCTCGACGGGACCCCCACGATCGCCTCCCCGCTCTACAAGGAGGTCTACGACCTGCGCACGGGCCAGTGCCTCACGACCGATGCCTACGAGCTGCCCGTCCACGACGCGACCGTCTCCCCGCAGGGCCGGGTCGTCGTGGCGCTGCGCCCGTGAGCGCGCGGGGCGCCGGAGCCCCTGGACCCCGGTCCGAGGTCGACCCCGTGCTGCTGCTGTGCGCGCACGGCTCGCGCTCGCCGACGGCTCAGCGCGCCACGGCACGGATCACCGAGCAGGTCGGGCGCCTGCTGGCGGGAACCGAGGTGGTCGAGACCTGGGTCGACGTGCAGGCCCCGGATGTCGCTCAGCGATGCGCCGAGCTGGCTGATCGCCCGGTCGTGATCGTGCCCCTGCTGCTGTCCGCCGGCTACCACGTGCGCCACGATCTTGAGCTGGCCGTGCACGGGCGGCCGCACCATGTCGTCGTCGGTGCTCTGGGACCGGATCCGCGGCTCTCCACGCTGCTCGCGCGCCGGCTGGCGGAGGCTGAGCAGGAGCCCGCTGCGGCCGAAGACGGCCACGCCGCGGCCGGGGCAGGCGAGCGCAGCGAGGATCCGATCGTGCTGATCGCCGCCGGTTCCTCCGACGCGCGCGCGGTGGCCGATGTCCGCGCCCAGGCGCAGGATCTCGCGGGGCGTCTGGAGCGCCCCGTGGAGCCGGGCTTCGTCTCGGCCGCGCAGCCATCGGCGCCGGAGGCCGTGGAGGCGGTGCGGAAGCGGACGGGGCGGCCGGTCACGGCGGCGTCGTTCCTGCTGGCGCCGGGGCAGTTCCACGACCGGGCCGCGGACGCCGGAGCCGAGCGGATCTCGGCGCCGCTGCTCGCCGAGGACGCAGTGGCCGAGGAGATCCTGGAGATCGTGCTGCAGCGCCGGCAGGAGGGCCTGCGACTGCTGGCCTCAGGCGGGCGCTGAGCCCGGGCGGCGGCAGGTGAGTGCGCTCAGTCGTCGTCCTTGTCCGAGGCGGCAGAGTCCTCCCGCTCGACCTGGACGATGGGCACCATCCCCGTGCGGGCCTGCTCATTGCGCTGGCTGCGCTGCCGGCCCAGCCGACCCTTGTGCACCACGATCCGCGGCCTCTTGGCGCTGGCGGTGCGGGCCAGCTGCCGCCCTGCCGAGCCGACATCCCAGCCGCCCTGACCCGGAAGCGTCCACCCCAGGGTGCGCGTGAGCACGGTCAGCAGGGCCGCCAGGAGGATCGCGGCCCCCATGCCCCAGTTGGGTCGACCCAGCTCCCACGCGGCGGCCATGGTCAACGCGCTGACGAACGCAGTGGTGGCCGTGAGGGTGTTGCCGCCGAAGATGCCGGGGACGCGGCCGATGCAGACATCGCGCACGGCGCCGCCGCCGACCGCGGTGATCATCCCCAGCATGATCGCCGGGATCCAGCCCAGCCCGGCGGCCAGCCCCTTGGAGGCGCCGGTGGCGGCCCAGCAGCCCAGGGCCAGCGCATCCGCCGCCGAGAGGGCCCGGTGCATCCAGCGGCCTTTGATCGGGAGGTTGAAGATCAGGCCCGTGCCGATCAGCGCGGTGATGAGGTAGGTCGGATCGCTGAGGGCCACCGGCCTGCCGTTCTGGAGCAGGACATCGCGGATCATGCCGCCGCCCAGCCCGGAGAGCACGGCCAGGACCAGGAAGCCGATGATGTCCAGCTTCAGGGAGCGGGCGATCGCTCCGCCGAGCACGGCGTTGACGAACACCCCCGCCAGGTCGACAGCGCGGAATACCGCCTCAGGGTCCAGCAGCTGCACGACCGCCTCCTCATCGGGATGCCGACACGACAACGGGCCGCGGTCTGCGGCCCCGCCGAGGCTATCAGCGCGACGCGGGGCGACAGCGCGCAGGGGCTGCGGCTCAGGCGCTGCGCACCGGCTGCTGCTCGAGCCAGGTGTCGAACGGGGTGGTCTGCTCGCCGAAGACCTGGAAGTAGGTCGTCGGGTCGGCGATCTCGCCGTGGGCCTGCATGAGTCCCATGGTGTCCAGGGCGCGGGTCAGCCCGCCCTTCATGAACAGGCGATTGACGGGGTTCATGAACCACAGCGGCATCACGGTGACCTTGGCCCCGGGGCGGGTGGCTTTCAGGTAGCGGCGCAGCGCGGACTTCAGCGTCATGGGCTCGCGGCCGGTGACCTCGAAGACGCGGTCCTGGGCCTGCGGCATGGCGTAGCTGCGCGCGATCGCATCCATGAGGTCTGCGCTGATGATGGGGTGGAGGGTGTGCGGCTGCGGGCCCAGCAGCATGCCGCGCCCGTTCTGCACGAAGGACTCGAGGGTCTCGGCGAAGAAGGCCGGTCGGAAGACGGTCGCCGGTGTGCGCGCGGCCAGCAGGTGCTGCTCGGCGCGGACCTTGGCTCCCTCGCCGGGGTGATCGGCGAACTCGGGGCGGGCGTACATGCCGGAGATCATCGAGATCCGGGTGATGCCCAGCTGCCCGGCCGCCCGTGCCACGTGCCGCACGCCCTCGTCCTCGACGGCGCGGATCTGCTCGGGATCATTGCCTCCGCTCAGGGAAAGGTGCACGGCCTCGGCGCTCTCGAGCGCCCCCGGCAGGGTCTGCGGGCGCGTCACGTCGGCCACGCGGGCCTCGACGCCGGCCGGCAGGTCCGTCTGCCGGCCGCGGGCCACTGCCAGGACGCGGTGGCCGCGGGCGGCGAAGACCTCGACGGCGCTGCGGCCGAGCTGCCCGGTGCTGCCGATCACGGCGATCGTGCGCGGAGCTCCGGAGGCCCGCGTCTGCGGGTCCTGCTGCGGGGCGGGCGTGCGGTCCGTGCGATCCATGTCCTGTCCTCCTGGTGGGGTGCGGCGGCCGTGCGGAGGCCGAGATCCCCTTCATCGTGGGGCACCGGCCTGGGAGGGCGCGCGGCGCGGGCGGGGATGTGACGGGGCGTGTCCGGTCCGGGCGAGACGGGGTGTCCACACTCCTGGGGGATCACGTTCCCCGCTCGGGGGGCAATCACGCCGCGAAAATGCACTTAAGACTGGACGCAGGCCCGTGACGTGCCACGATGAATACTCGAGTTCGGCAGTGACCGGAACCTCGCGCCGCGCGAGCCCACCTGATCCAGGGCGATGACCGCGGTGCGACGTCCGCGCCGGGACCGCCCGCGAACAACGGCGCCCCTGGGAAGGGTGCGCCAGGCGGGCGCGGCGCGGAAGCCGGTGAGGCTGCGGGCTCGACGGGCAGGCGCAGTCGATGCGTGCAGTGCATCGGTGCCCTCTCCGAGCCGCACGGCGGTGGAGCACACCGCTCGAGCAGGACCACAGGCCAGAGGGAGGCTGCAGCATGGCTTGACAGGCAACAGCGCTCGAGGGACAGGGCGCCGGCATGCACGCGACGGGGGCGGTGGCACGGCAGGCCGTCGCCGATCCGACGGCAGCCGCCGCGAGCCGCGCCGCTCTGCGCCTCGCCGGAGCACGGGCAGCAGCCCGCACCTGACCGAGCCGGCCGCGAGCGGCTCCCAGACCGGAAGCAGGACGCGCAGCGCGTCCGCCAGGCTCCACCGCACCGCCCCTGCAGCGGCCCCTGATGGGCACTGCCCGAAGACCCAGCACCACCCGAGCACCTCCGAGAGGACCCCACGGACCATGGCACGAGCACGGATCACCGGCGTCGGCGGCTACCAGCCCGGCGAGCCCATCGGCAATGACGTGATCGAGGAGCTGGCCGGCGAGCTGCCGGCCGAGGTCCTGGAGGGGCTGTCCATCCAGCAGCGCTTCTGGCTGATCGACCCGCGCACCGGCGAGCACCGCGAGTCCAACGCCGACATGGCGACCAAGGCCGCTCGTCGCGCCCTCGACTCGGCGGGATTGGTCCCGGAGGACATCGACGGCATCATCCTCTCGACCGGAACCCCCGAGTACACGCTGCCGCCCACGGTCGGCTACGTGCAGGAGCAGCTGGGGCTGGAGAAGGTCGCGACCATGGAGCTGCGCTCCGCCGGTGCCGGCACGGTGCAGGCACTGGAGATCGCGCGCATGCAGATCGCGGCCGGCACGCGGCGCCGCGTGCTCGTGATCGGCTCGGAGTGCATCTCCCCGGTGCTGGCCGGGACCTACCTGGCCATGCCCAAGGAGAAGATCCGCATGCGCGACCGCGTGCCGATCTACATGTTCTCCGACGGCGCCGGCGCCATCGTGGTCGAGGCCTCCGACGACGAGTCGAAGGGCCTCGAGCCCGGGGCCGAGCAGGCCATCGGCGGGAACCGCAAGCCCGGCATCCACGCCGTGGGCGGAGGCACGTTCAAGCCGCTCGTGGAGCAGCAGCGCACCAAGCGCCTGGTCGATCTGCGCGTGGACGTGGTCGGAGCAGGCGAGTTCACCCCCGTGATGGTCCTGGAGGCGCTGTCCGGGACCCTGGCCGCCGCCGGGGCGACACCGGCCGATCTGGACTGGTGCCTGATCCCCGAGGGCAATGTGGGCTGGCTGCTGGACTCCATGGAGGAGCAGGGCACGCTCAACGCCGACTTCAAGGCCCTCGAGGGCAAGGTCTTCGACAACCTCGCCGACACCGGCGCCTGCGGCTCGGCCGCCGTCCCGCTGTTCCTCGATCACGCCTGGCGCTCGGGCATGATCGAGGTCGGCCAGCGCGTCAGCCTGATCGGCGTCGAGGCCACCAAGTGGATCTGGGCCGGGATCACTCTGGACTGGACCGCGCCGGCTCCTGCGAGCACCGGGCGGGACGCATGAGCGCCCGCCACGATGCGATCGTGATCGGCGCGGGCCTGTCCGGGCTCAGCGCCGCAGCCCTGCTGGCCCGAGTCGGGCTGGACGTCGTCGTCCTGGAGAAGGCCGACGGCCCCGGCGGCTGCGCCCGCTCCTTCACCCGCGACGGCTTCACCTTCGATCCGGCCGTCCACGTGACCGTGGAGGCGCGGCCGGAGGCCTATATCGGCCTGCTGCTCGAGCACCTGGGCGTGGCCGATCAGGTCGTCTTCGAGCGCTTCGGCGAGATCTACCGGGTGGATCTGCCGGGCTTCTCGATGGTCGCCCCCACCGGGCGCGAGGACTTCCTGGCCGCGCATCAGGACGCGTTCCCGGCTCAGGCCCGCGGCCTGGCCGAGCTGTTCGAGATGCGCCGCGAGCTCTACGAGCAGACCTCGTCCATGCCGCAGCGCCTCGATCGCGCCGAGGACATTGAGGCGGTGATGGCCCGCGTCCCGCGCGTGCTCGAGCACCGTCGTTCGACCGTCGAGTCGGCCATCGCGCCGTACCTGGACGACGAGCGCGCCCGCGCCGTCATGGGAGCGATCTGGCCGTACCTGGGCTCGAGCCCCGACCGGCTGTCCTTCCTGCTGTTCAACCAGATGCTCGAGACCTTCCACACCGGCGGATGGTTCCCGCGCGGCGGCTTCCAGTCCCTCGTGGATGCGATCGTCTGCGGGCTGGAATCGGCCGGCGGCACGCTGCGCACCGGCGCCGGGGTCACCCGCGTGCTCAGCGCCGACGGCGCCGTGACCGGCGTGGAGCTGGTCGATGGCGAGCAGATCCTGGCCGAGACCGTGATCGGCGCCTCCGACGGCACCGCGCTGCTGGCAGAGCTCGTGGGCTGGGACGCCCTGCCCGCGTCCTGGAAGCGGCGCGTGGAGCGCTACACGCTGGCCCCTTCCGCCGTGACGCTGTTCGGCGGCTTCGACGGCGACCCGCAGCAGCTGGGCATGGTCGACGAGAACATCGTCTTCCGCCACTGGGACCACCGCCGGACCTGGGCCGAGCTGCAGGACGGGCGCCCCGGCGGGCTCTGGGCCTCGGTGCCCACCCTGGTGGATCCCGGCATGGCCCCGGCCGGGAGGCACTCGGTGACGATCACCGGCCTGGTGCCGGCCGAGCTGTCCCGGGACTGGTCGGCGGCCAAGCCCGAGCTGGCAGAGGACATGATCGCCGCCGTCGAGACGGCCTTCCCGGGATTCCGCGACGGATTCGACGTGATGGAGACCGCCACGCCGGCCACCTACGCGCGCTGGACGGGCAACCGCGGGGGAGCGGCCTACGGCTGGGAGAACACCCCGTCGCAGACCGCCTCCAAGCGCCTGCCCCACGTCACCCCGCTCAAGGGCCTGCTGCTGGCGGGGCACTGGTCGGAGGAGGGCGAGTCGTCGCTGCGGGCCCTGACCTCGGGCCGAGCCGTCGCCGAGCTGGCCGCCGAGCGCCACGGGCTCCCCGGGGCCGTGCCGTCGTTCGGCGGGCCGTCGTCGCTGCGTGAAGCCGCTCGGGCCGGTTCCTGAAAGAGCCGGACCCGAAGCACATGTCAGCTGCAACCGAGAGGAATCAGATGAGCGAGCAGAACCAGACCGAGGGCGCCGGGCGCCGGGCCGCCCTGGTCACGGGCGGCTCCCGCGGCATCGGCGCCGCGCTGAGCCTGCGCCTGGCCCAGGACGGCTTCGACGTGGCGGTCAACTACCGCTCCGGCGCCGAGGCCGCGCAGGAGACCGTCGAGCAGCTCCGCGAGCTCGGCGTGGAGGCGATCGCCGTGCAGGGCGATGTGGCCGACCTCGAGCAGATGAAGGCCGCGGCCGCCAGCGCGATCGAGGCCTTCGGGCAGCTCGACGTGGTCGTGAACAACGCCGGGATCTCCAAAGACGTGCTGATCTCGTCGATGCAGACCGAGGACTGGCGCTCCGTCATGGACGTCAACTTCGGCGGCGTCTTCAACGGCACCAAGGCCGTGCTGGAGCACTTCATGTCCCGCGGTGCCGGCTCGATCATCAACATGTCCTCCGTCATGGGCGAGCGCGGCTGGGTGGGCGAGGCCAACTACTCCGCCTCCAAGGGCGCGATCAACGCCTTCACCCGCTGCTCGGCCGTCGAGCTGGCCCGCTTCGGCATCCGCGTCAACGCCGTGATGCCCGGCTTCGTGCCGACCGAGCTCGTCGAGGAGCTCGTGGCGAAGTCCGGCGCGGGGATCAAGAGGCAGCTGCCCATGCGCCGGTTCGGAGCTGTGGAGCAGATCGCCGGCGTCGTGTCCTTCCTGGCAGGCGAGGACTCCGCCTACATGACCGGCGAGTGCCTGGCCGTCGACGGCGGCGCCGCCGCCCAGCTCGGCCTCGGCCGGCCCAAGTGACCCGCGCCGACCGGCGCGCCGCGAACCACCCGACCACCCCGAAGGATCCGCCGAGCACACCGCTCGGACTGACACACAGAAGGAGAGCGCAATGACCGCTTCGATCGCTGAGACCAACACCGAGCTCTACGAGAAGGTCCGCGACTGCGTGGCCGAGGCACTGGCCCTGGACCTGGACGAGATCTCGCCCGAGTCCACCCTGCTCGACGAGCTGGGCGCCGAGTCCATCGACCTGCTCGACATCCTCTTCCGCATCGACCGCGCCACCGGCGTGAAGATCCAGTCCGACGAGCTGGCCAGCTACGTCCAGGGCGGCATCCCCGACGAGGAGTTCGGCGACGAGGACGCCGACGTCATCACCCCCAAGGGCATGGAGCAGCTCAAGAAGGTCATGCCCCAGATCGCGGAGAAGGACCTCGACGGCAAGCTCTCGCCCGAGGACGTCATGAGCCACTTCACCGTGGCGAACCTGACCGAGCTCGTCGCCTCCCGGGCCTGATCATGACGGTCCGGGAACCGCAGGCTGAGCTGGTGCGGGTGGGCGTGGACCTCGTGGAGACCGAGAAGCTCGCTCGCCTCGCCGAGCGGTTCCCGGACCGCCTGCCGGATCTGTTCACCGCCGCCGAGCTGGCCTACGCGCTGCGCGGCGGACGGCGCAGCGGTGAGCGGCTCGCCGCCCGGTTCGCCGCCAAGGAGGCCGCGTTCAAGGCCCTGGGCACCGGCATGAGCCGGGGCGTGGGCTGGACGGAGATCGGCATCGAGCGCGAGCTCAGCGGCCGGCCCCGGCTCGAGCTCACCGGGCGCGCGGCGGCCACCGCCGCCCGGCTGGGCCTCACCGGTGCGGACGTGAGCCTCTCGCACACCCGTGACTACGCGATCGCCCAGGTCGTCCTCTACGCGGCCGCCTCCGAACGCGGCACGACGGCGGCGCAGGCACCGCCCTGCGGCCCGAGCCGCTGGGTCGCCCCGGTGCCGGCCGCGCCGGCCGCGACCACCACCAGCTGACACACCACCGTCAGGAGCACTGATGAGATTCCACCTCGTGGATCGGATCGAGGAGCTGAGGCCGCACGAGTCGGTGCGCGCCGTCAAGGCGACCTCGCTGGCCGAGCCCTACTGGCAGGGCGAGCCGCCCGTGATGCCGCCGAGCCTCGTGCTCGAGAGCATCTGCCAGGCCGGCACCTGGCTGATCATGGGCTCGACCGAGCTGACCCGCCGCGCGGCGCTGCTGCAGGTGGGCGAGCTGCGCACCCACGGGCTGGTCCGCCCCGGCCAGCGCCTGGAGCTCACCGGCACGGTCGTGAGCTGGACCGAGGAGATCGCCGTGCTCAGCGGCCGCGCCGCGGCCGACGGCGAGCTGGTGCTCGAGGCGGAGGACATCATGTGCTCGCTCATGGACGCCGAGACGCTGCAGGACCGCGAGACCTCGCGGCGGCTCTACGAGACGCTGGTGCGCGCATGAGCCCCGCCCAGACCGCCCGCCGCCGCGTGGTGATCACCGCCGCCGGTGCCGTGACGCCGCTGGGCCTGGACGCCGAGTCGACCCTCGAGTCCCTGGTGGCCGGTCGCAGCGGCGTCCGGGAGATCACCCAGTTCGACGCCTCGACCTACCCCGTGCGCATCGCCGGCACGGTGCCCGTGGAGGATGCCCGCACGCTGGTGCCCGACGTCGCCGAGGCCGAGCTGCTCTCCCGGCAGGGAGCCTTCGGCGTGGCCGCCGGGCTCGAGGCGCTGCGCCGCTCCGGGCTGCCCGCCGCCCGCGACGAGGACGAGGCCGACCGCCGCACCGTGGTGGTCGGAGCCACCGCCGGCCGTCCCGACCTGCAGGAGATGGCCGAGTTCTTCCACCGGGTCAAGTCCGAGCTGCCCCTGCACAGGCCGCTGATCGAGGACGTGCTGCGCCGAGACCAGAACATCCCTGCCGCGGTGCTGGCCCGAGAGGCCGGCTTCCGCGGAGCGGTGGAGTCCGTCTCGACGGCCTGCACCGCCTCCGGGCACGCGATCGGCGAGGCCTTCCGCCAGATCCAGGAGGGCGGGGCCGATGCGGCCCTGGCCGGCGGCTACGACTCGCTCGTGACCTGGCTCGACGTCCTGGGCTTCTCCCTGCTGGGAGCGCTGACCAAGGACCACGCCGATGAGCCCGAGCGCGCCTCCCGGCCCTTCAGCGACGACCGCTCGGGCTTCGTGCTCGGCGAGGGCGGGATCATGCTCGTGCTCGAGGAGCGCGAGTCCGCCCTGCGCCGCGGCGCCCCGATCCTGGGCGAGATCGCCGGCTACGCCGCCACCATGAACGCCTACCGCATGACGGATCCGCCGCCTCCCGGGGGAGGGGTGACCCAGTGCATGGTCCGGGCCGTCGAAGACGCCGGGGTCCCCGCCGAGCGCATCGGCTACATCGCGGCGCACGGCACCTCCACTCCGGGCAACGACGTCAGCGAGTCCCAGGCCGTGCGCGAGGTCTTCGGCGCCCACGCCGGCGAGCTCGTGATGACCTCCGTGAAGTCGATGAGCGGTCACCTCACGGCTGCGGCCTCCTCGCTCGGAACGCTCGGAGCCCTGGGGGTGCTGGCCGATGGCCGCGTCCCGCCCACGATCAACCTGGAGAACCCGGATCCGGACTGCGACCTGGACTACGCCCCGCAGCCTGGCCGGGTCCTGGACACCGACGCCGTGCTCGTCAACGCGTTCGCCTTCGGCGGCACGAACGCCTGCACGGTGATCACCCGCCACGTCGACGACGCGGCGCGGCCCGCCCGACCCGCCGATGAGGAGGCCGCACGATGACGCAGCGCAGCACCACCCGCATGCCTCAGCTCACCGGCGTGGACCGGGTGACCGAGCTCGTCCCGGGCGTGAGCGCCCGCGGCGTGCGCGGGGTCGGCGGGACCATGGACCTGCTGGACGACCACTTCCCGGACTTCCCGGTGCTGCCGGGCGTCCTGCTGCTGGGCTCGCTGGCCGAGCTCGCGGCGATCGTCGAGGAGTCGACGACCGACGAGACCGCCGAGGCCGCGGCGCCTGCGCTGCAGCTGGGCGGGGCCACCCGCGTGCAGTTCCGCACCTTCGTGCGCCCCGGCGACGTCCTAGAGCTGGAGGTCAAGCGCACCGGTGAGAAGACCTACCGCGCCTCGGCCTCGGTCGAGGGCAAGTCCGTCATGAAGGTCAACGCGCTGCGCCTGGAGCGCGTGGCCCCGATCGGCGCGCCGGATGCGCGCGGGACCGTCGACGGCGCCGACAGCACCGGACAGGGAAGCGAGGTCGGCGCATGAGCGACGTCGTCATCACCGGCATCGGCGCCGTCACGGGCCTGGGACACAGCGCCGAGCAGAACTGGGAGGCGCTGCTGGAGGGACGCAGCGCGGTCGCCCCCACGCAGTCCTTCGACGCCTCGTCGCTGGACTGCCGCGCCAGCGCGGAGGTCGCGGAGCTGCAGTCGGCGCTGAAGCCGCTCGTGGACCGGCGCATGCTGCGCAACATGATCCGCAACGACCGCCTGGCCGCACTGGGCGCCGTGCATGCCGTCCGCGATGCGGGCCTGGAGGGCCAGCTGGAGCAGGCCGGGCTGTACCTGGCCAGCGCCAAGGAGATCTCCGAGCCGGACAAGGTCATGGACGCCGTGCTGCTGGCCCGCGACGAGGACGGCTCGGTCGACTACCAGGTCATGGGCGCCGAGGGCGCGGCCGACTTCTACCCGCTGTTCTACGTCGAGGGCCTGCAGGCCGCCTCGCTGTTCTACATCTCCAAGGTGCTCGAGATGAAGGGCACCAACGCCTACGTCTCGGGCGCCGCCGAGGCCGGGATGTCCGCCCTGGGCATGGGCCTGCGCGCGATCCGCCGGGGCGAGGCCGAGGTGGTGGTCGTCGGGGGCTTCGACGACGCCACGTCGTGGTGGAACCAGTCCAAGTACCAGGACTGGGGGCTGCTGCAGCACGGGCAGGACCAGCCGCACCCGTTCGCCGCTGAGGGCGCCGGCACGGTGCTCGGCGAGGGCTCGGTGTTCCTGGTGCTCGAATCCTCCGACCACGCCGCCGCCCGCGGGGCCCGCGTCTACGCGGGGCTGGAGGCCGTGTCCTCCCGCCAGGACAGCGCCAGGGTCTTCACGCCCCTGGCCGACGGCGACGGACTGGCCCGCGCCGTGCGCGCCGCGCTGGCCGGGGCCGGGATCGACGGCGAGCAGATCGCAGCCGTCGTGGCCGAGGGCACCGCGACCGCTGATGGCGACGCCCGCGAGGTCCAGGCGCTGAGCGAGGCGCTGGGCGCTGCCCGTCCGGCCGTGACGGCGGTGAAGGGCGCTGCCGGGCACACGACGGCGGCCTCCGGGCTGCTCAACGTGGCCGTGGCCGCGCTGGTGCTGGAGGCCGGGACGGTTCCGGCGATCGTCGGGACCGCCGCCGAGCAGGCAGGCGAGCCCGAGCTCGATCTCGTGCTGGGCAGCGCCCGGCCGCTGCCGCTGTCCGACGACGGCCCTTCCGGTGCGCTCGCACTCGCCCAGGGCTTCCAGGGCCAGTCCGGCGCAGCCGTGCTGCGCCGCGCCCAGACCTCGCGCGCCGCCGGGACCGGCGCCGCCGACCAGACCGCAGACCAGGGGGAACGATCCGAATGAACCAGCAGCACGCAGCAGCTCAGCCCCGTCCCGTCGTGGTGGCCGTGGGCGCGGTGACCTCGCAGGGCCGCGGCGCCGAGGCCACCTGGGAGGGCGTGCGCGACGGCAGCGTCGCGATCCGCACCGTCCAGCGTCTGTCCACCGAGGGCATCCGCACGGACATCGCTGGCGAGGTCGCCCCGCTGGACAAGCCCGCCGATCGCGCCGGCTACCCCGAGGGCTACGACGATCCGGCGCTGGACTTCGCGCTGATCGCCGCCGAGGAGGCCATGGCCGCAGCCGAGGGACTCGGCATCGAGCCGGAGCGCTGGGGCCTGGTCCTGGGCACCTGCAACGCCGGGCTTCTCTCGGTCGAGCAGTGGTACCTCGACGAGCGCGCCGGGCGCGAGGGCAAGGGCGAGGCTCTGGCGTACTCGACCCCGCAGGGCCTGGCCGAGGCCGTGGCAGGAGCCCACGCCATCCGCGGCCCGGTCCTGTCGCTGAACACCGCCTGCGCCGCCGGCGCCAACGCGGTGGGCTATGCCGCCGAGCTGATCGCCGACGGTCGCGCCGATGCCGTGCTCACCGGCGGCACCGATGCCCTGTCCGATGTGCTGTTCGCCGGGTTCAACTCGCTCGAGTCGCTGTCGCCGGAGCCGGCCAAGCCGTACTCCGCCGACCGTCAAGGACTCTCGCTGGGCGAGGGCGCGGCCATGATGGTGCTCGTGCGCGAGGACCTGGCCGAGCAGCTGGGCCTGGAGGTCCTGGCGCAGTTCGCCGGGCTGGGCCTGTCCGCCGACGGCTACCACCCGACCGCCCCCGAGCCCGAGGGCCGCGGCGCGGCCCGGGCCATCCAGGAGGCGCTGCGCCAGGCCGGGGTCTCGGCCTCCGAGGTCGGCTACCTGAACTCCCACGGCACGGGCACCGCCAAGAACGACCCCGCCGAGACCGCCGCCATGCGACGGGCTCTGGGGGAGGACCTGGACCAGATCCGGGTGTCGTCGACGAAGTCCATGATCGGGCACCTGCTGGGTGCGGCCGGGGCCTCCGAGGCCATGGTCACGGTCAAGGCGCTGCAGACCCAGACCGCGCCGCCCACCGCCGGGCTCGTGACCCCCGACCCGGTCTGCGACCTGCGCCATGTGCCGATCGAGGCGCAGCCGATGGAGACGAACGCGGCGATCTGCAACAACTTCGCCTTCGGCGGGGCGAACGCCTCGCTCGTGCTCACCCGCGATCACGAGGACACGCGCCTGCCGGTCAGCGATCGCCGGGTCGTCCTCACGGGTCTGGGCGCGGTGACCTCCGCCGGGGAGACGGTGTCGGCGCTCGAGGAGGCGGTGGCCGCTGGCGAACAGGCCTTCACCGAGGTCGAGGGCCAGCAGGTCGGGCTGTTCACGGCGACCGGCAAGGAGCAGCTGGCCCCCCGCGTGCGCCGGCGCATGGATCGCCTGGCGATCGGCTCGGTCGTGGCCGCGCAGTCCGCGCTCGAGCACGCCGACCACACCGCAGGCGAGCGCACCGGCATCATCCTGGGCACCGAGATCGGGCCCATGGACGTCATGGAGCGCTTCGCCCAGCCCCTGTTCGACGAGGACCCCTCCGCGGCCAACCCGGCGCTGTTCCCGAACACCGTCTACAACGCCGCCGCCGGCCAGGTCGCCATGAACCTGGGCTGCGTGGGCCCCACCACCACGCTGACCGCAGGACGCGCCGCCGGGGCGCTCACGCTGAGCATGGGCGCCCAGGAGATCCGGCGCTGTCGCGCCGACGCGATCCTGGGCACCTCCGCCGAGGCGCTGACCCCGTCGGTCGTGCGCGGGCTGCGGGACCTGGGCCTGTTCGACGGCGGCGACTGGCACGCCGCCGAGGGCGCTGCCAGCGTGCTGATCGAGGACCGGGACTCCGCCCTGGAGCGCGGTGCCCAGCCGCTGGCCGAGCTGCTCGGCACCGGCATGGCCTCCGACGGACTGGGCATCGGCTCGGTCTCGGCCGAGGGCGAGGGCATGGAGCGCGCCGTGCGCGACGGCCTGCAGCGCGCCGGCGTCTCGGCGCAGGACGTGCACCACGTGTGGGTCGACCTCAAGGGCTCGGCCGGCTCCGATGCCGCCGCCGAGTCGGCCCTGGGCCGTGTTCTGCCGCAGGCCCAGCGCCACGCCAGCCGCCCGGTGCTGGGCGACTCCTTCGCCGTGGGCGGTCTGCTGGACGTGGTCCTGGCCGCCGGGGCGATCTCGCGCGGCGAGGCCGAAGGCCCCGTCGTCGTGACGACCTCCAGCTCGAACGGCTTCCACCTGGCCCTGGTGCTGGGCGCGGCCGAGGCGGATCACGGTGTCTCCTAAGGCTCGCCCGCTGCCGCAGCTGTGGAGCGCGCACGACCCCGTCCTGGCCTACGGGAGCCTGGGCCGGGGTGTGCCGCGGATCGTGCACGTCCACGGTCTCGGCGCTCGCTGGCAGGTCTTCAAGCCGGTCATGGCCGGTCTGCAGGAGCACACGCAGCTGGCCCCCGACCTGCGCGGACACGGGCTCTCCGGGAGAGCGGCAGGGGATTACTCGGTGGAGGCCATGGCGGGGGACCTGATCGACCTCCTCGAGGCGCACTGCCCCGAGCCGGTCGTGCTCAGCGGCCACTCGCTGGGCGGCTGGGTCGCGATGGCGGCCGCCTCCCGCAGACCCGAGCTGATCGACGGGCTCGTGGTGATCGACTCGCCGCTGCACTCGCGGCGACCGGATCCCTCGATCACGCGGTCCTACCTCGCGGACGCGCCCCTGGTCCTGCGAGCGGTGTCGCGCTCGCCGGAGCAGCTGGACCCGGCGGTGCTGGAGGCCTACCACGACGGAGAGTTCGCCGCCCCGTGCCCGGCCGAGGACCTGCTCGTGCGCTTCGACGGACCGGTGGCGCTGCTGCAGGCCGACGAGGACCGCGGCGGGCTCATGTCCGCCGAGGACGTGCAGAGGGCACGACAGGCGCACCCGCGCCTGCACCACGTGGCCTTCGACGGCATCGGCCACGCCGTGCAGGTCGAGGACTCCACGGAACTGATCGAGCAGCTGCGCGGCTTCCTCGAGATCCTCGACGAGGGCCGCGGCTCGCACGCCGTCGGCACCGTTCCGGCGAGGGAGCCGGAGGCCGTCGGCAGCAGGGTTCAATACGCGGGCTCCGGGGCTGCGGCCTCGGGTGCCGCACGGGACGAGGACAGGATCGAGCAGCCATGAGAAGAGCAGAGATCGTGATCGTCGGCGGCGGCATCGCCGGACTGACGGCGGCCAACGCGCTGCAGCAGGCGGGCTTCGGCGTGCGCGTGCTCGAAGCGCGCGAGACCGCCTCGACGGCCGAGCTGGGCGCCGGCATCCACCTGTGGCCCAACGTGATCGACTGCCTGCACCGGCTGGGGCTGGCCGAGCCGGTGATCGAGCGCGGCACCGTGGTGCGCCGCCACCGCTATCTCACCTGGCGCGAGCGCCAGATCGGGACCCTGGACGTGGAGAAGCTGGCCGCCGGCGCGGGCTGCCCGGCCGTGGGCGTGACGCGCACGCACCTCTACCAGACCCTGCTGCAGGCCCTGGAGCCGGGCACCGTGCGCTTCGGCATCTCGGTGACCGGCTTCGACCGCACGGACTCGGGGGTCGACGTGCGCACCGCGGACGGCGAGATCCTGCGCGCGGATGCCGTGATCGGCGCCGACGGCATCGGCTCCGTGATCCGCCGCCAGCTGCACGGCCCCGCCGAGCCGCGCTACTGCGGGCTGACCGCCTGGCACGGCACGACCGACTACCAGCACCCCGAGCTGGTCCCCGGCGACATGGCCATCTACTGGGGCCCCACCGGGCGGATCCTGCACTACCACGTCAGCGACGGCGAGCTGTACTGGCTGGCGCTGCTGCAGGCGCCGCCGCGGTATCCGGACGTGCCGGGGGAACGTCAGGCCGAGGCGATCCGCCGCTTCCGGGGCTGGCCCGCGCACGTCCAGTCGATGGTCCGCTCGACCCCGGAGGAGCGCATCCTGCGCAACCACATCCTGGACCGCGACCCGCTCCAGCACTGGGGCCGTGGCCGCGCCACGATCATCGGTGACGCCGCACACCCCATGACGCCGGACATGGCCCAGGGGGCCGGTCAGGGCATCGAGGACGGGCTCAGCGTGGCCCTGGCCTTCCAGCGCGAGGCCTCCGTGGCCGAGGCGCTGCGCAGCTTCGAGGAGCGGCGCAGGGACCGGGCCAACGGCTTCGTGAAGTCCTCCCGCCAGGTCTCCTCCGTCTCCACCTTCACGGCCAAGCCCATGATCGCCGTCCGCAACGAGATCGTCCTGCGCGCCATCTACCGCACGCATCCCTGGGGCACCGCGCAGAAGGAGATCATCCCCGTGCTGTGACCCGCCCGCCCACCCGTGACATCTGTCGGGGGTGCGGGCGGGCAGGACAGCGCACGGGGAGTCGACGGAATCCCCATAGACCCAGCCGACCAGGGCTGATGTGATGAGACCGGATGCCTGTGCCTCCGCCTCGCACGTCGTCGCCGATACCGGCTCGACGAGCCGACCGACAGTCAACGACCCCATGAAGGAGACCACCATGAAGCCGCTGCGCCGAGGAGCCCGCGCCGCTGAAGGGCTGCTGCTGCTGGCCACGATCGGAATCGAGGCCGGGGGCAACTACGTCCTGGCCCTGACCCGGGGCGAGGCCGAGGGCACCGAGTTCCAGCGCACCTTCGCGCGCTCGGGCCACGGCCACGCCGGATCCCTGGCCACGCTGGGAGCCGTCACCGTCATCCTGGCCGAGCAGACCGAGCTGAAGGGCCCCGCGCTTCAGGTGGCGCGCTGGGCCGTGCCGGCCTCGGCCGTGCTCATGCCGGCCGGATTCTTCCTCTCCTCGAACGGTGAGAACCGCGAGGAGCCCAATGAGCTCTACGTCCTCGTCCAGGCGGGCGCCGTCACCCTGGCGGCCGGGCTCGTGACCCTGGGCGGAGCGCTCGTCGCATCAGCCGTCAAGAGGTGAGGACAGTGCTGGAACGTCGTCGACTGGCCATCATCGGAGCAGGCCCAGCGGGTCTGGCCACCGCGCGCACCCTGCAGGGCAGGGGCTGGGACGTGCACGTCTTCGACGCCCGCCCCACCCTGGAGTCCAGGGACGGCGGCTGCTATGTGCTGTGGTACGCCGGGGTCATGGCCCTGCAGCGCATGGGGCTCATGGACCGGGCGCGGGAGGTGAGCTCGCCGATCACCAGCTTCGAGATGTCCGGAGCCCGCGGCGAGCAGTTCACTACGATCGACACCGTGGCCGAGGGCCGGCAGTTCGACGACTCCGTGCCGATCGCGATCAAGCGCGCCGATCTGGTCAATGTGATCGCCGACAGCTCGCCCGAGATGACTTTCCATCGCGGCACGAACGTGCGCGAGGTCCTCGACGCCGCAGGCGGGCCGCGGGTCGTGCTGACCGACGGCACCGAGGACCGCTTCGACGCGGTGGTGGGCGCCGACGGCATCAACTCCGCGGTGCGGGCGACCCTGCACCACGCGGATCCGCCGCGCCATCCCGGCTACGCCCACTTCTGGGGCATGGCCCAGGCCCCGGTGACCGGTGCGATGCCCGGGACGTTCCGCATCATGCACGGCGCGGCGGTGCGCTTCGCGCACTTCTGGCTCGACGACGAGACCATCGTGTGGTGGTGCGTTCGCCCCTCCGGGCCCTCCCCGGAGGGCGACAGCCTGGGCTCGCAGCTGTCCATGGCCTCGCTGCTGGCCGAGTGGGATCCCGTGGCCGCCGAGCTGGTCTCGCGCACCGAGGTCATCACCCGCCGTGACACGATGGATCAGCCGCCGTTGCGGCGCTGGGGCAGCGCCCGCATCACCCTGGCCGGCGACGCCGCCCACGCCATGACCTTCGACCTCGGCCAGGGAGCGGGCACCGCGCTCAGCGACGGCGTGGTCCTGGGCTCCCTGCTGGCTCAGGACCGCGGCATCACCGAGGCGCTGCGCGCCTACGAGTCCGCCCGCCGGCCCACGGCCAACATGATCGCCCGGGCCTCGCGCGGAGTCGGCGCCTCGGCACACCGCCCCGGTATCGGCCCGGCACTGAACGCGCAGTTCCTCAAGCGCTTCGGCCCGGCCGTCACGCCCCGGATCTTCGCCGCCGATGCCAAGGCCCAGCTCAAGGCGCTGGGCCCCGTCCAGCCGCTGAGCGCGGCGCACCAGGAGCACTGATGGGCCGCCACCGAGCAGCAGGACCGGCCGTCGGGCGCCGTCGTCGAGACGACGGACCCCGACGGGCCGCCCGACCCGACCTCGATGAGGCAGCCGAACCCACCCACCCCACCGAGACCACCCCGACCCCGAGGAGCGCGAGACCATGACCGACGCCCAGCCCGCCCCGACCCCCGCCGAGCCGTCGCGGCCCGGACTCGACATCGAGCGCAACCGCATGCTGATGGTCGATTACCTCGAGAACGCCTGGAACCGCCAGGACTGGGACTATGCCAAGCGCGCCGTCCACCCCGATGTCGTCTTCCACGACCAGATCCGCGAGGGGCTGCCGCCCGGGCACGAGGGCATGTTCCAGGCCATGCACCGCGTGTTCGAGGCCGTCCCGGACTTCCACGTGGAGATCACCGAGATGATCTGCGAGCGCGACCTCGTCACGGTCGTCTTCCACGGCTCCGGCACCCACACCGGCACCTTCATGGGCTACCCGGCCACGGGCCGCCCGGTCGTGTTCGACTCGATCAGCATCGTGCGCTGGTCCGATGAGGGCCAGATCATCGAGGGCTGGCAGGAGGCCGATCAGATGGGCATGGCCCAGTCGATCGGCATGATGCCCTCGGGCTCCATGCCCAAGCCGATGGCCTACGCCATGTCCTTCGGCACGCGGTTGTCCGACCGCCTGAAGAAGCGCCGATGACGGCCTGGCTGGCCTTCCTCTGGCTGTTCGTCCCGGGCTTCACCGCCTGCGCCGAGTTCGGCTCCTACGCGTTCGTGCACCCGGTGCTGCGCCAGCTCGACCGGCAGAACCACGTGATCGCCGAGAAGGGGCTCGTGAAGACCTTCGGGCGGATCATGCCCGTGCTCATGACGGCCTCGCTCGTGCTGCTGATCTCCGGGGCCGTCGACCTGGGCGGAGCCACCCTGCCCGTGCTGGCGGCTGTGCTCTGGGGCATCGCGCTGATCACCACGATCATCGTTAACGTGCCGATCAACTTCCGGACGCACTTCTGGCAGGACGACGAGTCCACGGCAGGAGCCTGGTCCGGCATGCGACGGCTCTGGGAGGTCTTCCAGGGCGTGCGCTCGTGGCTGTTCCTCATCAGCTTCGCGCTGGTCTGCGCGCATGTGGCCGTGAGCTGATCCGGCATTGCCCGACCCCAACCCGCGCCTGCGTGCCTCGATGCGGCTTCGCATCTTCCAAGGGCATCCGGGCACGCAGGCGCGGGAGGGTGACGTGCTGGGTCGAGCCGTCAGGCGGTGAAGAGGGCCCGCAGCTGCTCCGTGAGCGCTTCCAGACGATCCTGTGCGCGGCGTCGGGCGGCGGGAAGCTCGTCTCGGTGCCCGAGCTGCATGACCGTCTCGAGATAGCACTTGAGCTTGGGCTCCGTGCCCGAGGGCCGCACGATGACTCGGGTTCCGTCCTCGCTCAGCAGGCGCATGCCCTCGGTGGGCAGCAGGTCCGAGTCCGGCTCCGGGTGCGCCAGGTCTTCGACGGAAGCCACAGCGGAGCCCGCGAGCTCGCGGGGCGGGTCCTCGCGCAGCCTCGTCATCATCCGCGGGATCAGCTCCAGATCGGACACTCGGATCGACAGCTGCGACGTGGCGTGCAGGCCGTGGCGCAGGGCGAGGTCGTCGAGCTCATCGACCAGGGTGCGCCCCTGGGCGGCAGCCGCCCGGGCCAGCTCGGCGATCGCGACGGCGGCGGTGATCCCGTCCTTGTCGCGCACGATCTCCGGAGCGGTGCAGTAGCCCAGCGCTTCCTCGTAGCCGTAGACCAGCCCCGGCACGCGGGCGATCCACTTGAAGCCGGTCAGCGTCTCGCGGTGGGCGACCCCGGCGGACTCGGCCATGCGCCCGAGCAGGCGCGAGGAGACGATCGAGTTCGCCAGGACCGGCGCGGACGGCTGCGCCTCCGCCGTCTCGGAGGGCGATGCCGAGGCGGCCGGACCTGCCGCCTGCGCAGTGCCCGCGGCAGAGGCGGAGCCGGCCAACTCGCTCAGGCGGCGCAGGGCCGCCAGTCCGAGCAGGGCGCCGACCTCGTCCCCGCTCAGCGCGCGCCAACCGTCCTGGGAGCGGGGATCCGCCGGATCGGGGACGGCCGCCGCGCAGCGATCGGCGTCGGGGTCGTTGGCCAGCACCAGATCGGCGTCGAGCCTGCGGGCCAGAGCCAGCGCCAGCGACAGCGCCCCGGGCTCCTCGGGGTTCGGGAACGGCGCGGTGGGGAACTCGGGATCTGGCTCGAACTGCTCCGCCACGGGATGGACGTCATCGAAGCCGGCACGCTCCAGCGCGGCGAGGGCGGTGGGGCCGCCGACGCCGTGCATGGCGGTGAGCACGATCCGCGGGGAGTTGCTGCGCTCAGCCTCCGGATCGGCGACGGCCTCGAGGTACTGCCGGTCGATGTCCTCGGACAGGATCTGCCAGCCGGATTCGGCCAGCTCCAGCTCGCGCAGATCGCCCACGGCCTCGATCCGCTCGGCGATCTGGGCGTCGTGCGGCGGGACGATCTGGCAGCCGCGGGCGGTCGGCTCGACGCAGCGCCCGCCCAGGTAGACCTTGTAGCCGTTGTCCGTGGCCGGGTTGTGAGAGGCGGTGACCATGATCCCGGTCTCCGCGCCGCGATCGCGCACAGCCCAGGCGAGCAGGGGAGTGGGCAGCGGGCGCGGCATGAGCTCGACGCTCAGCCCGGCGGCGGTGAGCACCGCGGCGGTGTCGCGGGCGAAGACCGCCGAGCGGTGGCGGGCGTCGAAGCCGATCACGGCCTTCGGCGCCGGCTCGGCTCCGGCCACGGCCAGCACGTGGGCGGCCACACCGGCCGCCGCGCGCTGGACGACGGCGCGGTTCATCCCCATGGGTCCGGCGCCGATCGCGGCCCGCAGACCGGCCGTGCCGAACTGCAGGGTCCCGCTGAAGCGCTCGGCGAGCGTGGCCACGGCCTCCCGCGCCTGATCCTCCGGGGCCGACGGGTCCTGGGCCTGCTCGAGCAGCCCGCGCAGCTCGTCGCGATCATTCTGATCCGGATCCTGCTCGATCCACTCGCGCACGGCCAGCAGGAGCTTGGCGCCCTCGGCGGCGGCCTGCACCTCGGCGGTGCCGACGGGATTGTGCTCGGCGCTCATCGGATCTCACCCGCGATGCGCGCGAGCAGCTCGGCGATGCGCGGTCCGGCGGCCTGCCCTGCCTCCACGACCTCCTGGTGCGACAGCGGCGTCTGCTGGATGCCGGCGGCCAGATTGGTGACCAGGGACAGCCCCAGGACCTCCAGGCCGGCGTGGCGGGCGGCAATGGCCTCCAGCGCGGTGGACATGCCCACCAGGTCCGCTCCGAGCACCCCGGCCATCCGCACTTCGGCGGGGGTCTCGTAGTGCGGGCCGGGGAACTGCGCGTAGACGCCCTCCGGCAGCGAGGGATCCACGGTGCGGGCCAGATCGCGCAGGCGCGAGGAGTACAGATCGGTCAGGTCCTGGAAGGTGGCGCCCTCCAGCGGAGAGCGCCCGATGAGATTCAGGTGATCCGAGATCAGCACCGGGGTGCCGGGAGCCCAGTCCGGGTTGAGGCCTCCGCAGCCGTTGGTGAGCACCATGGTGGAGGCTCCGGCAGCGGCTGCGGTGCGCACGCCGTGGACGACGGCGCGCACGCCGCGGCCCTCGTAGTAGTGGGTGCGGGCCCCGATGACCAGCGCGTGGCGGCCGTCGGCAAGGCGGATCGAGCGCAGCGTCCCCACGTGGCCCTCCAGCGCGGGCTTGGAGAAGCCGGGGATCTCCGGGGCGGGGATCTCCGCGACAGTCTCGCCGAGCAGATCGGCGGCTCCGCCCCAGCCGGAGCCCAGGGTCAGCGCGATCTCGTGGGTCTCGACCCCGGTGCGCTCGCGCAGGGCCTGGGCGGCGCGCTGGGCGAGCTCGAACGGGTCGGTCTGGGCGAAGGGATCGGCGGATGCGGGCTGCTGCGTCACGGTGCGGGCCTCCAGAGGCGGGATCGGTGCTCGTCCTGGCGTCGACCGGCCTGCGGCGCACCGCGTCCCGGTGCGTGCACGGACCGGGCTGTCGACGCCCTCGTCGTCACTCATCCTGCCAGCGGCTTCGGACGCCGCAAAGCAGATCCGTGCCCGTCGCGACGACAGCTCGCAGCGACAGCGCGATGACCTCGCGGGGTCCTTCCGAGAAGCGCAGCGCCCGCCCCGCCGCGAGGCGGGACGGGCGCGACGGCCAGTCGTGTCAGCGCTTGCGCTGCTTGGTCCTGCGGATCAGGAAGACGGACAGCAGCAGGAAGGCGATCCCGAAGCCGGCGGTGATGCCCGTGGAGCCCCACCAGTTCAGCGTGCTGCGCTTCCACAGCGGGTCGAGCACGGCGCTGGAGTCATCGACCTCGGGGATCTGCGGAGCGGGCGGCTCGGGGGTCCCGGCATCGCGCGCCTTCTGGGCGGCCTCGTCGTGCTCCTCCTGCAGATCGGCGTTGGCCTCCTCCTGCGGCAGGGTCACCGCGGCCACGCGCACGATCTCGTTCAGATCGCCCGTCTGGCCCATGGCCGCGTACGCCCATCGGGTGGGCACGGCGCGCGAGATGCCGTCGGTGGCACCGTCCATTGCGAAGAGCCCGCCGCAGAAGATCAGCTGCACGACCACCAGCAGCGAGGCCACGTTCATGGCCACATCCGAGCGCGAGACCATGGCCGAGACCAGGAAGCCCAGCAGCCACGAGGTCATGGTCAGCAGGAACGTCACGATCCACAGCTCGAGCCACATGGGCCCCCAGGCACCCATGGGCTCATTCGGGATCAGCGCGAGCACGGCCAGCACCAGGATCAGCGACTGCACCAGTGACGTGGAGATCGTGACGAGCGTCTTGGCGCCCACGTAGGGCCACACGCCCAGGCCCGTGCGGGCCTCGCGCAGGAAGATCCGCTTCTCGTCCAGGAACGTGCGACAGGCGGGGAACAGGCCCAGGGCGACCGCCGCCAGCAGGATGACGATCAGCAGGATCTGCGGCTGGTTGACCTCGGAGTCCGTGGACTCCGGCATGGTCAGGCCGTGATCGCCGGGCACCACCAGCACGAGGAGGGCCAGCAGCGCAGGCGCCAGCACCGTGGTGATCAGCACCGACATGGCGTCCGTGCGCATGAGCTGGATCTGGCGCCGCAGCAGCACCGAGAGCTGGAACAGGCCGCGTCGCGACGACGCATGCGGGGCGGCCGTGGGCGTCTGGGCGCGGACGCGCTCGCGGGGGGCGTCGTCGTCGTTCTCGTGCCGGAACGCGGCCGCAGCGCTTGCGGGGTCGTCCTTGAGGCCCTTGTAGACCTCGCGCACCTGCGGGCCGAGGCCCTGGGAGCGCTCGAAGTACGGCATCATCCCGGCGGGCTCGCCGAAGTAGGCCACCGAGCCGCCCGGGGCCAGGACCAGGACTCGGTCGGCCAGGTCCAGGTTCGCGGTCGAGTGGGTGATCACCACGACGGTCGAGCCGTCCGCGCCGCCGACCTCGCCGTGGGCCATGCGCCGCAGCAGGTCCATGACCTCGAAGTCCATGTCCGGGTCCAGTCCGGAAGTCGGCTCGTCCAGGAACAGGTAGCGCGGGCCCGTGAGCAGCTCCATGGCGGTCGAGACGCGCTTGCGCTGGCCGCCGGAGAGCTGCGAGACGGGGGTGCGCGCGTGCTCGGTGAGGCCCAGGGCATCGAGCACTGAGGCGATGCGCGCCTTGCGGGACTTGCGATCGACGTCCTCGGGCAGGCGCAGCGCGGCTGTGGACTCGAGAACCTGCTGGGCGGTCAGCTCGCGGTGCAGCACGTCCTCCTGCGGGACCATGCCGATCTGTGAGGACAGCGCCGAGCCGAACTGGGCCATGTCCAGACCGTGGTATTCGATACGGCCCTGATCCGGGTTGACGTCGCCGAGCATGCAGTTCAGGAACGTGGACTTGCCGGCGCCCGACGGGCCGATCACGGCGATCAGCGACCGGTCCGGGATCTCCAGGGTGATGTCGTCGACCAGCGTCTTGCGCTGGCGCGGGTTCTTGCGGTCGGGGACCGTGTAGGTCAGGTCCTGCACCATGATCGAGGTGTTGCCCTCGGTGCGCACGACCTCCGCCAGGCCGACCTCGGTCTGGCGGAAGGGGACGCCGCCGATCACGGCCTGCGCGCCCGGCAGCAGCTCGACGGTCCCGGAGATCCGCTGGCCGTTGACCCACGTGCCGTTCGTGGAGCCGAGGTCGGTGAGCATCGAGCCGCGCTCGGTGCGCTTGACCTGGGCGTGGCGGCGCGAGACCAGCAGGCCGTCGATCAGCACGTCCGCCGACGGATCGCGTCCGACGGTCAGCGTCCCGCCGATCTCACGGGCCCGGAACGCCGGCGACAGGCGCATGCCGGAGCGCAGCTGGGCGTCCTCCTCCGGGGCGCGCAGGATCTCTGCGGCCTCGGGGCGGTTGACCCACGAGCGCTGCTCGATCTGCACGGCCGGATCCGCGCCCGAGGCGTCCTCGGCATCAGGGCCCTGCTCCCGCTGCGGGGCCAGCTCCCGGTTCATCGACACCGCGAAGACCGTGGGCTCGGCCGAGGCCGCGGGGATCTCGGCGGAGTGGATGTCATCCAGCGACGGGCCGGACTGCTCCCGGGCCGGGCGGTTCTGCTCAGTGCTGCGCTCGCGGTTCCTTCGGTCCTGGGCGGCCTGTTCGACGGGCAGGGCGAACACGGTCGGCTCGACCGAGGCCAGCTGGATGTCCTCGGAGTGCAGATCGACGGGACGCGCCTGGGCCGGATCGGCCGCCGGCGGCTGGGGTGCGGGCGCCTGGTGCGACGGGGCACGGTTCGCGGGGCCCTGCTGGTCCTGAGCTCGCTGCGCAGAGCCGTGCTGCCCGGTGGCCTGCTGCATGGAGCCCTGCTGGCCCGGCGCCTGAGGCGAGGCGCTGCGCTGCCCCTGTGCCTGCTGGGCGTCCGCGGGCGTCGACCCCTGTCCCGTCTGCTGACCCGGAGCCTGAGCGGCGCTCGCGGACCGCGCGCCGGGGGCCGTCGTCGACGAGGGGCCCGCGGCACCCGCGCCCGACGGACCCGGCCCGGCCGCCGGTGCGCTCGGGCGCTGCGGCGTCATGGCGATCACGAAGCCGCGCCCGGTGTCCGGGGCCAGGGTGATCTGGGCGGGGGACTCGAGCAGAGCGGCCATGTGGGCGTGGAGGCGGAAGCCGTTGAACGCGGTGCCGGTCTCCGAGCCGCGGTCCTCGATCGTCCAGGAGGCCCCGGACCACCGCAGGATCAGGTGGATGTCCTGAACGCCTGGGTGATCGATGCGGACATCGGCGAACTGGGAGGAGCCCACGGTCCACGGGCGCCGGGGGTCGAGCTGTCGGTTCTGACCTGCGAGGTCCAGGGACAGGGGGTGCATGAGGCCTTCAAGGTCGCGTCATCGACGGGCGCGCCGCACCCGTCTTCACGACCGCGAATATATCGGCACGCGCGCAGGTGCGGGAACTGTGACGCCGCTCGGGCCTGTCGCTGGCGGTGAGGGCGCTCACGCGCGAACCCGGCGTCGCCGTCGTCTTTGGCACAATGACCTCGTGATCTCATCCCAGGACTCTCAGCGCAAGCCCACCAGACGACTCGTGATCATCGGCGGAGGCCCGGGAGGCTACGAGGCCGCTCTCCATGCGCGGACCCTGGGTGCGGACGTCACGATCATCGAGGACAAGGGCATGGGCGGCTCCGCCGTGCTCACCGATGTGGTCCCCTCCAAGACTCTCATCGCCTCGGCGGACACCATGAACCGCTTCACCGAGGCGCAGGACCTGGGCGTCCACGTGGCCGGGGCGACCAGCGACGACGACAGCCTCAACGGGCTCGAGGTCGACCTGGAGGTCGTCAACACCCGGCTGCTGCGCCTGGCCGTCACCCAGTCCCGCGACATCCGCCGCGGGCTGGAGCGCGACGGCGTGCACATCGTCGAGGGCCGCGGCTCGATGCTCGATGACCGCACCGTGCACGTGGTCGCCGCCGACGGCATGGAGTACGACCTCGAAGCCGACGCCGTGCTGATCGCCGTGGGCGCCCACCCGCGCGAGCTCGGCTCCGCCCGCCCGGACGGGGAGCGGATCTTCAACTGGACGCAGCTCTACTCGATGACTGACCTGCCCGAGCACCTGGTCGTGGTCGGCTCGGGCGTGACCGGCGCCGAGTTCGCCTCCGCCTACAACGGGCTGGGCGCCAAGGTCACCCTGGTCTCCTCGCGCGATCAGGTGCTGCCCGGCGAGGACGCCGACGCCGCCGAGGTCCTCGAGAACGTCTTCGAGCGCCGCGGGCTCAACGTCATGTCCCGCTCGCGCGCCGCCTCTGTGGAGCGCGTCGACGACGGCGTGGTGGTCACCCTGAACGACGGCCGCAAGATCTCCGCCTCGCACTGCCTCATGGCCGTGGGCGGGGTCCCCAACACGGAGGGGCTCGGGCTGGAGAACACCGGCGTGCACGTCTCCGAGTCCGGGCACATCGAGGTCGACGGCGTCTCGCGGACCACCGTGCCGTCGATCTACGCCGCCGGCGACTGCACCGGCAAGCTGCCGCTGGCCTCCGTGGCGGCCATGCAGGGGCGGATCGCGGTCTCGCACTTCCTGGGCGATGCCGTGCGCCCGCTGCGGCTGTCCACCGTGGCCTCCAACATCTTCACCTCCCCGGAGATCGCCTCCGTGGGCATCACCGAGGGCGATGTCCGCTCCGGGCGCTACGCGGCAGACGTCCACAAGATCCCGCTGCCGAACAACCCGCGGGCCAAGATGATGGCCGTGGACGACGGCTTCGTGAAGGTCATCGCCCGCAAGGGCCCCGGCACGGTGCTCGGCGGCGTGGTCGTGGGTCCGCGCGCCTCGGAGCTGATCTTCGCGCTCTCCGTGGCCGTGTCCAAGGGGCTGACGGTCGATGACCTGGCGGAGACCTTCACCGTGTACCCGTCGCTGTCCGGCACGATCTCGGAGGCCGCCCGTCGCCTGCACCAGCGCCTGTGAGCCCTTCGGCGAGCACGACGGGGGCCCTGGAGCTGACAGCTCCAGGGCCCCCGTCGTGCCGGCGGCGGATTCAGCGGGTCCCGACGGAGCGCATGTCCACGTCCTTGGTCTCCGGGGAGCACCACAGGGCGATGAACGTGATGACCGCGGCGAGCGAGAGGTACATGCCCACCGCCGAGACGCCGAAGCGGGAGGTCAGCCACACCGCCACGAACGGGGTCAGCGCAGCGCCCAGGATCGAGGCCACGTTGTAGGCGATGCCCGAGCCCGTGTAGCGCACGTTCGTGGGGAACAGCTCCGGCAGCACCGCCGACATGGAGCCGAAGGTGAGACCCATCAGCGCCATGCCCAGCGCCAGGAAGCACAGCAGGCGGATGATGTTGATCTCCGTGCCGGTGCCGAGGTTCTCCGGGGCGATGAACCAGCCGAAGATCAGCCCGAAGCCCACGATGGCGGCCGTGATCACCAGCAGCGAGGAGCGGCGCCCGAAGCGGTCCGCCAGCCAGCCGGAGACCGGGACCATGCCGGCGAAGAGCAGGACCGCGATCAGCTGGATCACCAGGAACGAGCGGTAGGGGATGCCGAGCATGCCGGCGTCGGGGGAGCCGATGCCGTAGGAGAGGATCCACGCGGTCATCAGGTAGAAGAGCACGTAGGTGGCCAGCATGATGAAGGTGCCCTGGATCATCTGCAGCCAGGAGGTGCGGAAGACCTCGCCCAGCGGGGACTTCACATCCTGCTTGGCGTCCAGCGCCTGCTGGAAGACCGGGGTCTCCGCGATCGCGAAGCGCACGTACAGGCCGATGGCCACCATGACGATCGAGGCCAGGAACGGGATGCGCCAGCCCCAGGCCAGGAAGCCGTGGTCCAGGCCGTCGACCGCGCCGGAGGTGAAGCCCATGGCCATGGTCAGCAGCAGCATGAAGCCGTTGGCCAGGATGAATCCGAACGGCGCACCGAGCTGGGGCCACATGGCCGCGCGGCCGCGCTTGCCCTCCTCGGCGTACTCCGTGGCCAGCAGGGCGGCGCCCGACCACTCGCCGCCCAGGCCCAGGCCCTGGCAGAAGCGCAGGATCGTCAGCAGCAGCGGCGCCCAGATGCCGATCGCGTAGAACGTGGGCAGCAGGCCGATCAGGAACGTGGCGATGCCCATGGTCAGCAGCGCGCCGATCAGCGTGGCCTTGCGCCCCACGCGGTCGCCGAAGTGGCCGAAGAGCACCGAGCCGATGGGGCGGGCCACGAACGCGGCGCCGAAGGTCGCCATGGAGGCCAGCAGCTTGGCGGTGTCGTTCTCGCCCGTGAAGAACAGGACGGGGAAGACCGCCACGGCGGCGGTGGCGTAGATGTAGAAGTCGTAGAACTCGATGGTCGTGCCGATCAGCGAGGCCAGGACGACCTTGCTGCGGTTGACCGGGGGCGTGCTGTCGACGGCTGCGGCGGAAGGCGCGGCAGGCTCGGCGGAGGAGGACATGGCGGTGCTTTCCACGAGGTGATGGGAACGCCCGACAGGCGACTGAGCCGTGACCGTATCGTGATATTCAGTCTCACTATGTGGTCGTCTGCCGACCGCCACGCCCCCGCACGCCTGCACGCGGGCCGAGCCAGCGCTTCTCCGCACCGCGCGCGCCGAGATCCCGTTTCCGTGCAGAGGTCTGGTCGAGATCCCGCTTCCGTGCGCGGATTCGGCGATCTGCCGCATTTGCGCGGGATCTCGGCGGCGCGGATGCACGGAAACGGGATCTCGACCCCCGATGCAGGCGCAGGGCACAGGCTCGCGGGCTTGCGAGGAGGGCTGATCAGGCGAGGTGCGTGCGCAGCCAGTACAGCAAGGCGGCCGTGCGCTGCGGATCCTTGAGGTCGGCGGCGACCACCGTGCGGACGTACCAGCCGGCATCGGCTAGGAGGTGCAGCCGGTGCTGCTCATCGCCGTAGGTCTTCCGGTCCTCGTCATGGACGCGGGCGTTGTTGTGGCTTCGTTCGCTTGGTGGCGGGGTTTTTGCAGCGCTCCGTGGCGGTCTTGTTGCCGCGATCACGCAGGACTGGCTGCAGGTAGGTGTCGCGGTCTGAACCGAGAGGGGTGCGCCCGGTCGGGGCCGTTTGGATCGCTGCCGCTACGTCAGAGTCCGAAGGCTCCGCCGCTGACGAGGATCACGATGCCGAGGCCGATGAGAACGATGGGGAAGAGGATGTGCTCCCAGCGTTCGAGCACTTCGGCGATCGGGGGGCGGGTGGCGACGAACTTTGCCAGGGCCACCAGGACCGCGACGAGCGCGAGGAAGACGATGCAGTAGGCGACTACTGCGAGAGGTTCCACGCTGAGGAAGACAGGGGTGTAGACGCCGATGTTGTCGCCGCCGTTGGCAAGGGTGACGCCTGCGACTGTCCACACGCCGACCTTCTTGCCGGCAACCTTGGCCTCGTCGTCATCGTCGTCATCGTCTCCGCGCCAGGCCTGCCATGCGGCCCAGAGGCCGAGGCCCAGAGGGATGAGACCGAAGTACGGGATGGCTGCCGAGGGCAGGAATGCTCCGGCACCGATGGTCACCAGGACCGCGGCACCGAGGATGCCGGCGAATCCGAGGTACTGGCCGGCCAGAATGCGGGCGGTAGTGCCGCGCTGGCCTGCCCCTCGCGCGAAGAAGAGGGAGAGCACGATGATGTCGTCGATGTTGGTCGCTGCGAACAGGCCCATCGCCTGCAAGACCGAGGTGAGGATCATGCGCCCTCCCCAGCTGCGTCGCATCCGGGAAGCGAGCAGGCGGGATCGATGCACGGGGCGTCTTCGTCCACTGCCAGGGTGGCATCGACCAGTGCCGTCAGCGCCTGCGCCAGGTGCGAATCGGCGATCTCATATCGTGTCCGACGACCCTCGGGCTCGGAGACGACGATCCCGCAATCGCGCAGGCATGCCAGGTGGTTGGACACGTTCGGGCGTGTCAGGTCCAGATCTCGGGCCAGTTCCGCCGGGTAAGCGGGATGGTCGAGCAGGGTCAAGATGATCCGGGATCGAGTGGGGTCGGCCAGTGCACGACCCAGGCGGTTCATCACGTCGAGACGCGAAGCAATAGTCAGCATGGACTGAACTATACAGCGCGCACTGAACACTCGGTCACAGGCGTCAGCCCAGATCGCATGCCCGTAAGGGGAACCCTCACCGGACACCACCGCTACTTATCGAGAGGAACGACGGCACGCCTGGCGGTCTGTCCCGTAAGACCCGTCCGGTGAACTGTCCGGTGAAGGGAGGCTATATGACACACTGGGGAGCATGTCCCCCTTGAAGGTCGGCTATGCCCGAGTCTCCACCGACGAGCAGGACCTGACCGCGCAGCGTGACGGACTCGCGGCGTTCGGCGTCGACCCCAAGCGCATCTACGTCGATCACGGGCTCACGGGCCGCAACGCCGACCGTGAGGGCCTGCGGCAGGCGCTGGCTGCCTGTCGGGACGGCGATACGTTCGTGGTCACCAAGCTCGATCGGCTGGCGCGTTCAGTCCGTGATGCCCACCAGATCGCCGACGACCTCGCGGCGCGGGAAGTGAAGCTGAGCATCGCCGGATCGGTGTACGACCCGACCGACCCGATGGGGAAACTGCTGTTCGACGTGCTGGCGATGGTCGCCGAGTTCGAAGCCGACCTCATCCGTGCCCGCACCCGCGAGGGGATGAAGGTCGCCAAGGCCAAGGGCCGGCTGCGCGGGAAGTCACCGAAACTCACCCCCCGGCAAGAAGCTCACCTCGTCCAGCTACATGCTGCCGACGAGCACACCGTGGGCGAGCTGGCCGAGCTGTTCAGCGTGGGCCGCTCCACGGTCTACCGCGCCCTTCAGCGCGCCGAGCGCGGGTGCGAGAACGCCTTGCAGTAGGTGCGTCGTGGACGCTCGAGCGCGGTGGCGAATCCTCAGGCTCCACGTCGAGGACCAGGTGCCCCTCGCGCGCTTAGCTCGCGAGACCGATGTAGGGCTGCGGACCCTGGAGCGCTGGCACGCCCGCTACCGCGCCGACGGCTACGCCGGACTGGAGACAGCCTCACGGGCGGACGCCGGCTCCCGCCGCCTTCCGCCCGACCTCGTCGACCTGATCGAGGGCCTGGCACTGAGCAAGCCGCGGCCGGCCATCGCCACGATCCATCGCAAAGTCACGGGCATCTGCGCCGCCCGGAGGTGGCCGGTCCCCTCCTACTCGGTGGTGTGGGACATCGTGCGGACCCTGGATCCCGGCATGGTCACCCTCGCCCTGGAGGGCGCAGCGTCCTACCGCGACAAGCACGAGCTGGTGCTACGCCGGCAAGCAGAGCTGCCCAACGCGATGTGGCAATCCGATCACACCATGCTCGACATCCTGGTGGTGGGCACCGACGGCAAGCCCACACGGCCATGGCTGACAACGATCCTCGACGACTGCTCCCGGGCGGTCTGCGGCTACACAGTCTTCCTGGGCGCACCGTCGGCGATGAACACCGCCCTGGCGCTGCGCCAAGCGATCTGGCACAAGACCGACCCGGCCTGGCCGATGTGCGGCCTGCCCGACGTGCTCTACGTCGACCACGGCAGCGACTTCACCAGTGACCAGCTCGCCCACACCGCCGTCGACCTCCACATCCGACTGATCCACTCCACCGTCGCCCGACCCCAGGGACGGGGCAAGATCGAGCGGTTCTTCGGCACCATCAACACCGAGCTACTCGCCACCCTGCCCGGACACATCACCGAAGGGCACCCCTGGCCGACACCGAAACTGTCCCTGGCCGCCCTCGATAGCGCCCTGGAGGCGTTCGTGGCCACCTACAATGACCGCACGCACAGCGAGCTCGGAACCTCCCCGCGCAGCGCGTGGATCGCCGATGGCTGGCTGCCCCGAATGCCCGAGAGCCTGGAAGACCTCGACAGACTGCTGTTGACCGTCGCCAAGACCCGCGTCGTGCGCCGCGATGGCATCCGCTTCCAGGGCCTGCGCTACGTCTCGCCAACTCTGGCCGGCTACGTCGGACGCTCGGTCGTGATCCGCTACGACCCCCGCGACATCACCGAGATCCGCGTCTTCGATCACGACGAATTCGTCTGCAAGGCCGTCAACCAAGAGCACCACGACCAGGCCGTGCGCCGCGGGCACGCCATCGGTTTGTGCTTCGGATCAGCCGGCGTAGGAAAGACACTCTCCGCGCGCCGCTACGCACACTACGAGAAGGCTCATGACCTGCTGACCTACTGGGGGCCGCGCTCCGACAACGACGCCAAGATCTACGCCGCCTTGAACCGGAGCCGCACCGTGCTCTACACCCCCAGCGTGCTGACCACCCCGCGGACCCTGAAGGACGAGCTGACCCAAGCCATCACCCGCACCAACATGTGCATCGAGCAGCACCTCGTACCTCCCGGCACGGCCACTCCCGAGGCCTGGGGATGGCGACACGGCAGGAACTACGTGGAGCTGATCATCGTCGACGAGGCCGAACGACTGCGTCCCGCCGCTCTGGAACTGCTGCGCGATCGCTACGACCGCGACGACATCGCCCTGATCCTGATCGGCATGCCCGGCCTGGAGAAGCAGTTCAGCCACTACCCCCAGTTCTACAGCCGAGTCGGCTTCGCCCACCAGTACCGGCCCCTGGGACAAGACGAACTGCTGTTCGTCCTCGAGCGACACTGGCGATCCCTCGGCAAGACCCTCGACCCCGACGACTTCACCGACGCCCAAGCCATCGCAGCCATCGCACGGATCACCCGCGGCAACTTCCGGCTCCTCGAACGCCTCTTCCCCCAGATCCAGCGGGTCCTGAAGATCAACGAACTCGACACCATCACCAACGACGTCATCGAAGCCGCACAGAGCACCCTGGTCATCGGTGTCACCTGACCCCGCCACGAAGCGACCGAAGAACCCCGCCATTCAGCAGACGAAGTCACAGGCGTTGTACTCGAGCGCCGTGCGCTGCTCGTGCCAGGCCAGGTCCAGCACGAACCGCGACCCGTCCCGCACGATGATCGGCAGGTTCACGGATGGCTCAGCGAATCCAGTGCGCACGACGAGCAGCCTCAGCAGCACCGAACGCAGCCCGAGGCTCTTGTGGAGGAGCATCGCCCCGCTGTGCTCGTTCTGCCGTTGCTCCACGCAGGACAGCTGCGGCCAGGATTCCAGCGCTCGGAAACGGGACTCCTCGCCCAGCAATCCGCGCGTCCAGGGCGCGGGTGAGGAGCTCAGTGGCAGCCCCCACAGCTGCGCAGCACTCAGGTGGGAGACGAGAAGGCTGTCCGCGTAGTGCAGCTGCAGCAGCGCGGCTCGCTCCCAGACCCTCAGGATGGGCTGCGGTTCACCTTCGCCCACGGAGACGAGCTGGTCCGCGGCCGTCGTCGTCCGTGAACGCGCAGCGGGTGGCAGCCTGGCCCAGAGGCTGCGGGTGACTCGTTCGAAGCTCGGGTCGCCGGCGAGGCTGCGGGGGCTGCGGCTCCAAGCGGCGGCGGTGCGCAGCTCGGGGCGAGAGAAGCGAGCGCGGGCGCGATGATCACGCATGCGCGGCAGGCTGGGGGCGGAAACGGGGCCGGGGGTCGGATCGGCGCAGGGAAGCGTCGATCCGGCCCCTTCACGAGGCGGCCCAGGCGGCCCAGGCGGGCCGGCGGCTCAGCGGATGGTGGCCAGGGTCGTGCCGGCGGAGACGGTGTCACCGGGGGAGACGTCGAGCCCGGAGACCGTGCCGTCCTTGTGCGCCTTGAGCGGCTGCTCCATCTTCATGGCCTCGATGACCACGACCGTGTCGCCCTCGGACACCTTGGCGCCGTTCTTCACCGCGAGCTTGACCACGGTGCCCTGCATGGGCGAGGTCAGGTCGTCGCCGGAGGCCTTGGCGGCACCGCGGCCGCGCTCGCGCCGGTTCTTGGCCGCCGGTGCTGCGGCGGGCTTGCCGGAGCCCAGCACTGTGGCCGGCAGGACGACCTCCAGGCGCTTGCCGGAGACCTCCACGACGACCGTCTGGCGCTCCTCGGCCTCGCTGCCCGAGCCCGGGGCACCGGCGAACGGCTCGAGGTCGTTGACGAACTCGGTCTCGATCCAGCGGGTGTGCACGGCGAACGGCTGCCCGTCGGCCGGGGCGAACGCCGGGTCCGAGACGATCGCGCGGTCGAACGGCACGACGGTGGCCATGCCCTCGATCTCCAGCTCGGCCAGCGCGCGGCGGGACCGGGCCAGCGCCTGGTCGCGGTCGGCGCCGGTGACGATGAGCTTGGCGATCATGGAGTCGAAGCTGCCGGAGACCGTCTCGCCCTCGACCACGCCGGAGTCCACGCGCACGCCGGGCCCGGACGGGAAGCGCAGCGTGGACAGCGTGCCCGGAGCCGGCATGAAGCCGCGTCCCGGGTCCTCGCCGTTGAGGCGGAACTCGATGGAGTGGCCGCGCACGACGGGGTCGTCGTAGCCCAGGGCCTCGCCGCGGGCGATCCGGAACTGCTCGCGGACCAGGTCGATCCCGGTGACCTCCTCGGAGACCGGGTGCTCGACCTGCAGGCGGGTGTTGACCTCCAGGAAGGAGATGACGCCGTCCTGGCCGACCAGGAACTCGCAGGTGCCCGCGCCCTGGTAGCCGGCCTCGCGCAGGATCGCCTTGGACGAGGAGTAGAGACGCTCGTTCTGCTCCTCCGTGAGGAAGGGCGCCGGCGCCTCCTCCACGAGCTTCTGGTTGCGCCGCTGCAGCGAGCAGTCGCGGGTGGAGACCACGACCACGTTGCCGTGGGCATCGGCCAGGCACTGGGTCTCGACGTGGCGCGGGGCGTCCAGGAAGCGCTCGACGAAGCACTCGCCGCGACCGAACGCGGCGACGGCCTCGCGCACCGCGGACTCGTAGAGCTCCGGGATCTCCTCGCGGGTGCGGGCGACTTTGATGCCGCGGCCGCCGCCGCCGAAGGCCGCCTTGATCGCCACGGGCAGCCCGTGCTCGTCGGCGAAGGCCACGACCTCCGCGGCGCTGTCGACCGGGTCGGTCGTGCCGGGCACGCGCGGGGCGTCGACGGCCTCGGCGATGCGGCGGGCGGCGACCTTGTCGCCCAGGGACGAGATGGCGTGCGGGGGCGGACCGATCCAGGTCAGCCCGGCATTGATCACGGCCGCGGCGAAGTCCGCGTTCTCGGACAGGAAGCCGTAGCCGGGGTGGACGGCATCGGCGCCGGAGCGCGCGGCGGCGTCGAGGATCTTGTCGATCACCAGGTAGGAGTCCGCGGCGGTGGTGCCGCCCAGGCCATAGGCCTCATCGGCCATGCGCACGTGCAGGGCGTCGCGATCGGGATCGGCGTACACGGCGACCGAGGTCAGCCCCTCGTCCTGGGCGGCACGGATCACGCGCACAGCGATCTCGCCGCGATTGGCGATCAGCACCTTGGTGACGGGTCTGCGCGCGGCGGAGGTGCCGGTCTCGGGGGCCTTCTGTGCGGTCACTGTGGTTGCTCTCCTGTAAAAGACGCGGCTCGCGCGCAGGTACGGCGTTCCCCTGGGCAGGGGGCGGATCAGACGCTCATTCGATCACATCTGCCCGCGGATCGAGATGTAGGGGATCGACAAAGCTGGCGGTGCCGAGGCTGGCTCCTTCAGCCCGTGCGGCATGCGCACATGAGATGGCCTCGAGTGTAGCCAGGGGCGGCTTCCGGGGCAGGACGTCTCCTGTGCGTGCGGGCTCTGACGTGGGCGGTCCGGTGGGAGTGCGGCACGCCGACGACGGGCCGACGGCACCGAGATCGCGCTCTGCACGGCTCGGGCGGGTCATCAGACTGCGTCAGCGGGGCTGTGCCGTTCGCACAACAAGGGACGGTCGCGGGGGCGTCATCCTTCGCCGTGACGGCCCCACCACAGCGCGGCCTGCACCCGCGAGGCGGCCCCCAGTTTGGCGAGCACGTGCGAGACGTGGGTCTTGACGGTCGACTCCGCCACGACGAGCCGCGCGGCGATCTGCTGATTGCTCAGCCCCTGGGCCAGCAGACGCAGGACCTCCCGCTCGCGTCCGGTCAGCGGTTCGGTGAAGCCCGATGCGCCCGACGCCGGCGCGGCAGCCCGCTGCTCAGACGCTGCCGTCCGAACCGACGACGCCTGCGCCGAGATCGGTGCGCTCGTGGCCTGCGTGTGCCCGGGAGGCCCCGCAGGCTGCGGATCTTCCGCCTGCCCTGATCCGTCCGGCTGGGCGATGGCCCTGTCGATCACGGTGCGCATCACCTCCGGCGACAGCGCCGCATCGCCTGCCGCCACGCGCTGCACTGCGGCGACGATCTCGGACGGCTCGGCCGTCTTGACCAGGAAGCCTGCGGCCCCTGCACGCAGGGCGGCCAGCACGTAGTCGTCCAGGGCGAACGACGTCAGCATGACGATCGCAGCGCCCGTGCCGCGCAGGGCCTCGATCACGGTGAGCCCGCTCGCCCCGGGCATGCGGACGTCGAGCAGCACGACATCCGGGCGGGCGCGCGCAGCGAGCTCGAGCGCATCCTGCGCCGTGCTCGCCTCGCCCACCACGCGGATCGGCGGCTGCGCGGTCTCCAGGATCAGGCGGACACCGGCGCGGATGGCGGCGTGGTCATCGGCCAGGACGACGGTGGTCACCGGGCGGGCTCCTCTGCACGTCGGTGAGGCTCCGTCGGTCCGGCCGCCATCTCCGACGATCCCGATGCGAGCGTGTGCGCGTCCCAGCACGCGCGCACGTGCCAGGTCCGCTCGTCGACCGGACCGGCTTCCAGCTTCCCGCCGGTCTCCCGAGCGCGTCGGAGCATCGAGGGCAGGCCGATCCCGGAGCCGTCGTCGGCCACGGCATGGTCGGCCAGGGGCGAGCGGATCTCCAGCACGACGCGGCCGTCGTCGTCCGTCAGCAGGAGCGACGCAGGGCCCGGTCCGGCGTGCTTGAGCACGTTCGTGACCGCCTCCTGGCCGATGCGCAGCGCCTGCCCGCTGAGCCCGGCGGCGTCGAGTCGTGCCGCTGCTGCGGGATGGACGTCGATCGTGGCCTCCGGTCGCAGGGCGCGCAGCCGAGCGCTGAGCCCATCCCAGGAAGCGCTGTCGTCATCGGCGGGCTCATCCGTGCGCAGGACGTCGATGAGCCGCCGCATGTCGGCCATGGCCTCCACTGCGCTGGTGCGCACGACCTCGAGGGAGCGCTCCAGCGCCGCGGGGTCCTGGCGCAGGGCCGAGCTCGATCGCAGCGCGCCGGTCTGCAGGGCGACGGCCGATAGGTGCCCGGTCACCCCGTCGTGCAGCTCCTGGGCCAGGTGCGTGCGCTGCTCCTGGAGGCGCAGCGCGGCGCGCGCTTGCTCGAGCTCCAGCTGACGAGCGGCCGTCTCCCGCTCCGCCTCCGCCGCCCGCTCGGCCTGGGCTCGGGCCTCCTGATGACCGCGGACCTCCCCGGCCCACAGCAGCGGCAGGATCAGCACGACGCCGGCCATCACGACCAGCTGCGTCCACAGCTCACGGTGCTCGGGCAGGGCCAGTGCGGCCAGAAGAGCTGCGGCCGTCGCGCCCAGGCACAGGATGCTCGTGAGTCGATGGAGGCGACGTGAGCCGTAGTGGACAGAGGTGAAGATCGCTTCGAAGAGCAGCAGGGCGGAGACAGGGCCGGCGTCGAGGCCGACCGACGCGGCTGCAGCCGGGGCGGTGACCAGCAGGACGACCCATGGTCTGGTCGTGCGCAGGACCAGAGCGGCGGCCGCCGTGAGCTGGAGTGCGAGCCCCGTCCAGCCGGGCACGGGCATGCCGAGCACGCGGGTGGCGGGTTCGAAAGGCAGCAGAAGCTGCGCCAGGACGGCGAGCAGTGCATACGCGCAGGCGACCGCGACGTCGCGTCGACGCACAGCCAGGCCCGCAGGCCGGGACGTGCTCTTTGCGGCTGTCTGATGCTCGGGCGGCGGCTCAGCTCCTGGCTCGAGCCACTCCGCGGTGCGGGGCTCGGCGGTGGTCATGGCGCTCACGCTATACGAGCGCCGCGCGCCGCGGGGATGTCGTGGTGAGATCTCCCCCGAAAGTCCAGGCGCCCCGCGTGGAAGATGCCCCCGACGGCCGATGCCCGCACACGGCCGTGCTCGCGAGGCTGGTTGCCATGGATGCGATGCGAGAGCTCACGACCATCAGCAGCGGCGACCAGATGGTGCTCACCGGGCTGGCCCTGCTGGATGCCACCAGCATGGGGACCCTGGCCCTGCCAGCGGTCCTGCTGCTGATGAGCGGCAGATCGCGAGGCGTCAGCGCGCGGGGGATCGCGCTGCGAGTGCTGGCCTATCTGGCGGTCATCGCCGTCTTCTACTGGATGCTGGGACTCGTCCTGCTGGCGGGGCTCCAGGCGACGCTGGCTCCGCTCGGACAGCTGCTCGAGCAGCGCCCCGGGGCGGTGGTCCTGGTGGTGCTCGGCGCAGGACTGGCGTGGCTGAGCTGGTGGCTGGATCCGGAGCAGGTGCGCAAGCGCGGGGGCGACCCCCAAGCCTCCATGAGGCGGTGGATCGACCGGGCCGATCGCGTGGCCGGAAGCTGGCGCGGAGTGGGCCTGCTGGCCATGGCGGCCGGGCTGGTCGAGGCCGCCACCATGATCCCGTATCTCGCGGCGATGGCTGGGATCGGGCGCTACGACCTGGGGCCGGTGGCCTCGGGGATCGTGCTGGGGCTGTACTGCGCGGTCATGGTGCTGCCGGCGGCGCTGCTCGCGCTGGGACGACTGGCCCTGGGGGAGCGGGCGAGTTGTCCGCTGTCGTCGGTGCGGGAGCTGGCGGTGCGCACCGCACCGGATGCCGCGGCCTGGGGGCTGGGGATCGTCGGCGTGATCCTGCTGGTGCGCGGTGTGGGGCAGCTGTGGTGAGCCGGGCCGGCCTCAGGCCTGCCACAGTGACGCCAGCACCACGTGGGTGAGCGTGCCGACCAGCAGGGACAGGATCATGTTCCCGCGCCATAGGTGCAGTCCGATGGTCACCGCCAGCGCGATCGCCGCCGGGACGGAGACGCTCGGCGAGACCAGGTCCAGGTCCTCGAGGGTGTAGATCACCAGGATGATCATCACGCCCACGCCCAGCCGGTCGCCGATGTAGGGCAGCAGCCGGGACTCCTGCAGCGGGGCCAGCACGGCGAACGGCAGCGCCCGCAGGGCCCAGGTGATGCCCGCGGCCACGCCCACGGCGGCCAGGATGTAGCTCGGCTCAGACATCTCGCGGCTCCTGCCCGGCCGTCGTGCCATCGTCGGGATCGACCACGTCCAGCTCGCCCGTGCGCGGCAGCTCCCGCCCGCGAGCACGGCTGATGAGGTAGCCGATGATCAGCACGAGGACGTAGGCGCCCATGGCAGGGGCCAGCATGTTCGCACCGAACAGCGCGGCGCTGACCAGCCCGATGCCCACCGCGATCACAGGCTGGGGGAGGGACCGGCGGGCCTTGTAGGCGTCGATCGCCAGGACGACGAACAGCGCCGTCATCGCGAAGTCCAGCCCCTTGATCCACGGCGGGATCAGCGAGCCCAGCAGAGCGCCGGCGGTCGAGCTCGCGACCCAGAACAGCTGGAAGGTCCCCTCCAGCGTCAGGATGCGCGTGCCGGACCAGCGCTGCGCTTCGCGACCGGAGGTGAGGGCGAAGGCCTCATCGGTCAGGGCGAAGGTGCCGTAGGTCTTCCCGGGGATGCTGCGGATGCGGTGCAGGGGGAACGTCAGCGCGTAGAACGCGTGGCGGAAGTTGACGATCAGCGCGGTCAGCGCGATCTGGACCAGCGGGGCTCCTGCGGCCAGCAGCCCGGCGAGCAGGAACTCGATCGAGCCGGCGAACACGATTCCAGACAGCAGCGGCGCGACCCACCAGGGCAGGCCGTACTGGATGACCAGCACGCCGAAGGCCAGCCCCACGGGGATCACCGCCGCCCCGGCAGGCAGACCCGTCAGCCAGCCGAGGCGCAGCTGCTCGCGGATGCCGTCGGTCCGGGCACCGGCGTGCGGGTCGGGCGGCTGTTCCGAAGCGCCGCGGGAGGAGGTCATCAGGAGAGTTTAGCCGTGGGCAGACCACGACGACCGCCTCCCGGGAGCCGGTCCGATGCAGGTGCTGGAGCGCTCGCGGCCGTGCCCTCGACGCAGCGGTGCGCTTGGTGCGATCGTCGGCTGTGCCGCGGCTCAGGCCTCGCGCCCCCACAGCCGCCGCACCGGGACGCCGGCTCGTCCAGCCAGCTGCCGCAGGGTGTTGATCGACAGCCCGATCACCGCGTGCAGATCCCCGTCGACGCGCTCGATGAAGGCTGCGCCGTACCCGTCCAGGGTGAAGGAACCGGCCACCCACAGGGGCTCCTCGGTGTCCACGTAGGCGGCGATCTCGTCGTCGGTCATCGCCGCGAAGGTCACATCCGCCCCGGCCAGGGCGCCTCCGCTGAGCCCGGTGCCGCCGTCGTCGGGGCTGCGGGTGTCGATCAGCCAGTGACCGGTGTGCAGGTGCCCTGTGCGTCCCCGCATCTGCCCGATGCGCTCGCGGGCGACCGCTGCGGTGTACGGCTTGCCCAGGGGCTGGCCGTCGAGCTCGAAGACCGAGTCGCAGCCGATGACCAGCCGCCCGGCCGCCTGGGGGAGAGCGGCGACGGCCTCGCACTTGGCTCGCGCCAGAGCCAGCGCGATCTCCGACGGCTCGGTGAGTCCGGCCTCGGACACGACGGCGTCCTCGTCCACCTCGGAGCCGAGCTGGTCGAAGGCGATGCCGGAATCGCGCAGCAGCTTGGCGCGCGACGGCGAGGTGGAGGCCAGCAGCAGGATCGGGTCGGTCATGGTCCCCACTGTAGGAGGCTCTGGGAAGGTGCTTTCCCGTGCGTCGGCGTGAGCGGTCGCGGTCGACCCGCATCGCCGATGCCGAACTCACGCTTCCCTGCGCCGATTGGCCCGAATGGCGCGGGTGGGCGTCGACTCGGCACGGATCCTGCAGGGAGGCGTCAGTTCGGCGGGTGGCGAAGATCCCTGGCGAGGAAGACCTCCCTGGGCCAGGCTGGCAGCACACGTCGAGAGCCCGGAGACTCGAGCGGGCTCGGAGAGGCAGGTTCAGTCATGCACGGTGAGTACAAGGTCCGCGGCGGGAAGCTGGTCGTGGTCGATCTGGAGGTCGACGGCGACGGAGACGACGCGGTCTTCCGCGACGCCGTGGTCTCGGGCGACTTCTTCCTGGAGCCCGACGACGCCCTCGAAGACCTCACGGATGCGCTGAACGGGCTGCCCGCGTCGTCGTCGGTGGCCGAGATCGCCGCGGCGATCCAGGCGGCGCTGGACCGGCGCGACGGCGGTGTCGAGCTGATCGGCTTCACGACCGAGGCCGTGGGGATCGCCGCCCGGCGCGCGGTGGGCGCGGCGGTGTCCTGGGACGATCTCGACATCGAGGTCATCGGCATGAAGACCCTGCCGCCGGCCGAGCACGTGGCGCTGGATCAGGTCTTGTCGGAGGAGCTCGCCGCCGGCCGTCGCGGTCCGGTGCTGCGCTTCTGGGACTGGAACGACGCCCTGGTGGTCATCGGCTCGTATCAGTCGGTGCGCAACGAGATCGATTCCGAGGCGGCTCGGGAGCTGGAGGTGGGCGTCACGCGGCGCATCACCGGAGGCGGCGCCATGTTCATGGAGCCCGGCAACTGCGTCACCTACTCGCTGATCGTGCCCGCCAGCCTGGTCGAGGGCCTGAGCAACGAGCGTGCCTACGCCTTCCTGGACGAGTGGGTGCTCGGGGCGCTGCAGGAGATCGGCGTGGAGGCGCACTACGTCCCGCTCAACGACATCGCCACCCCGCAGGGCAAGATCGGCGGGGCGGCCCAGCGCCGGTTCGCTGACGGCACCCTGCTGCACCACGTGACCATGAGCTACGACATCGACGCCGACAAGATGCTGCAGGTCCTGCGCATCGGACGCGAGAAGCTCTCCGACAAGGGGATCAAGTCCGCCAAGAAGCGCGTGGACCCCATGCGCAGCCAGACCGGCATGGCGCGGGCGGACATCATCGAGTCCTTCCGCTCCTACTTCCTGTCGCACTACCGCTCGCACGAGGGCGACTACACCGACCAGGAGCTCGCCCGTGCGAAGGAGCTCGTGGACGAGAAGTTCGGCACCGACGAGTGGACGCTGCGGGTCCCGTGATGCCCTGACCCGGCGACCGGGATTCAGTCTTCGCGGGCCTGGGCGGTCTTGCGGTCGTTCGCCTTCTGGATGGCCTCGACGAGCTCGTCCTTGGTCATCTCCGAGCGGCCCTCGATCTCCAGGCGCTGGGCGACCTCGTAGAGGTGGTCCTTGGTCGCGTTGGCGTCGACGCCGCCTGCGGACTCACCGCCGGTGCGCCCGCCGTTCTCGGAGCGCTCGTCCGACGGGCCGTTCTCGTCCTTGGGCTCCCAGTGGTCGCCGACCTTCTCATGGGTGCGCTTCACCGCCGCCCAGGCCGTCTGGTGCGCGCGGGCTCCGGAGCCGTACTCCTCGCGCGCGTTCTCGAGCGCTGCGGCGTAGGTGTCCTGCGCCTTCTGATCGGAGCGCTCGAGCGTGGAGGGGATCTCCTCGCGCTCGGCGGGCTTGTCGGCATTGCTGGTCGGGCTCATGGCTGCCTCCTTGAGGGTCGTTCATCAGCAAGCATAGGAACTCGGACGCGACAGCACGACGGTTCCGGGCGACGTCGCCCAGGCACGACGACGCCCCCGTGCCGGCCCGGGGAGGATCGAGGCGCGGAGGCGTCGTCGGGGAGTCTGCGGTGAACGGATGCCGACTCAGTACTCGAGCACCACGCGGCCCTCGATCTTCCCGTGGTCCATCTCGTCCAGGACCTCGTTGATCTCGTTCAGCGGGCGCTTGCTGAACGTCGGGTGGATCAGACCGCGGGAGTAGAACTCCAGGGCCTCCTCCATGTCCCTGCGGGTGCCGACGATCGAGCCGCGGATGGTCAGCCCCTTGAGCACGATGTCGAAGATCGGGGCCGGGAAGTCGCCTGGCGGCAGGCCGTTGAACACGATGGTCCCGCCGCGGCGGACCATGCCGATGGCCTGGCCGAAGGCATCCGGGTGCACCGCCGTCACCAGGACTCCGTGAGCTCCGCCGACGGCCTCCTGGATGGCCTCGGCGGGGTCCGGGCCCATGGCGTTGATGGTGATCTCGGCGCCGTGGCGCTCGGCGAGGGCGAGCTTGTCATCGGCGACGTCGACCGCGATCACGCGCATGCCCATGGCCACCGCGTACTGCACGGCGATATGGCCCAGGCCGCCGACTCCGGAGATCACGACCCACTGGCCGGGGCGCACCCCCGTCACCTTGAGCCCCTTGTAGACCGTGACACCGGCGCACAGCACCGGGGCGATCTCGAAGGGATCGGCTCCCTCCGGGATCAGCGGGCAGTAGCGGGCGTCCACGAGCATGTACTGCCCGAAGGAGCCGTTCATGCTGTAGCCGCCGTTGACCTGGTTCTCGCACAGCGTCTCCCAGCCCTCCTGGCAGTGCTGGCATTCCCCGCACGCGCTCCACAGCCAGGCATTGCCCACGAGGTCGCCGACGGACACGCGGGTGACGCCCTCGCCGACGGCGACGACCTCGCCCACGCCCTCGTGGCCCGGGACGAAGGGCGGCTCGGGCTTGACGGGCCAGTCGCCGTGCACGGCGTGCAGGTCCGTGTGGCAGACGCCGGAGGCGATCAGCCGTACGAGGGCCTGGTCGCGCCCCGGCTCGGGCAGGGGCAGGTCCTCGATCTCGAGGTCCTCGCCGAAGGCGGTCACGACCGCAGCGGACATCTTCTCGGTGGTGGAATCCGTCATGATCCTTCAGATCCTCTCGGTGCTGGCCCCAGGCCGTCCGTCGGTCTCGGAGCCCTCTCATGTGCGACGACGGCGCCTCCGCGCCTTTCGCGGGTCTCGATGCCCGCGGTCGTCTTCTCGGTCTCGGTCTTGGTGTGGGTGACGGGGGAGGGCGACCGTCGGGTCGACGCTTCCGTGCACCGGATCGGTTCATCAGGTGCACGGAAGCGTCGATCCGACGCCGCCCCTGGGGCTGCGCAGCCCTCAGACCGCGCAGAGGTCGCTTCGTGTGAGGAAGCGCCGGCCCAGCGGCGCCTCGAGCGAGAACCCGGAGCCGCGCCCGGGCACCGCGTCGATGAGCAGCCGAGTGTGCTTCCACGCCCCGAACTGCTCGCGCGAGATCCACAGCTCCAGCTCGCCGAGCTCCTCCCCGGAGGCGTCGTCGAGCGTTGCGGTGCCCAGCAGGACGTCCGCGCCTCCCGTGCGGAACTCGCCGACCGGGAAGCACATGGGCGCGGAGCCGTCGCAGCACCCGCCGGACTGATGGAGCATCAGCGGCCCGTGGACGCCCCACAGCTCCCGCAGCAGCTCGACTGCGGCCTGGGTGTAGCCCACGCGCGCGACGTCGTCCTCCGGTCCGGGTCGTGCCTGCAGGGCGACGTCCGGCTCGTCCTGCGCGCCCATCAGAAGAAGCCCTGCGCCTTCTCGGAGTACGAGACCAGCATGTTCTTGGTCTGCTGATAGTGATCCAGCATCATCAGGTGGTTCTCCCGCCCGATGCCCGAGGACTTGTACCCGCCGAAGGCCGAGTGCGCCGGGTAGTTGTGGTACTGGTTCACCCACACGCGACCGGCCTGGATGGCGCGACCGGCGCGATAGCAGGTATTGGCGCTGCGGGCCCAGACGCCGGCGCCCAGCCCGTAGAGGGTGTCGTTGGCGATCGAGATGGCGTCGTCGTAGTCCTGGAACGACGTCAGCGACAGCACCGGCCCGAAGATCTCCTCCTGGAAGATCCGCATGTCGTTGGTGCCGGCGAAGATCGTGGGCTTGACGTAGTAGCCGTCGGCCAGATCGCCGGGCAGCTCCAGGCGCTCGCCGCCGGTGAGCACCTCCGCACCCTCCTTCTTGCCGATGTCCAGGTAGGAGACGATCTTCTCGAGCTGATCGGTCGAGGCCTGCGCTCCCACCATGGTGTCGGTGTCCAGCGGATCGCCCTGCACCATCTTCTCGACGCGCTCCACGCCGGCGGCCACGAACTCGTCGTAGATGGACTTCTGCACGAGCGCGCGCGACGGGCAGGTGCAGACCTCGCCCTGGTTGAGCCCGAAGAACGCGAAGCCCTCCAGCGCCTTGTCGTAGAAGCCGTCCTTCTCCTGGGCGATGTCCTCGAAGAAGATGTTCGGCGACTTGCCGCCGAGCTCCAGCGTCACCGGGATGATGTTCTCGGAGGCGTACTGCATGATCAGCCGGCCGGTGGTGGTCTCGCCGGTGAACGCGATCTTGCGGATGCGCGGGTTCGACGCCAGCGGCTTGCCGCACTCCACGCCGAAGCCGTTGACGATGTTGATGACGCCGTCCGGCACGAGGTCCTGGATCAGCTCCATCACGACCAGCAGCGAGACCGGGGTCTGCTCGGCGGGCTTGAGGACCACGCAGTTGCCAGCGGCCAGGGCCGGAGCCAGCTTCCACACGCCCATGAGGATGGGGAAGTTCCAGGGGATGATCTGGCCCACGACGCCCAGCGGCTCATGGAAGTGGTAGGCGACCGTGTCCTCGTCGAGCTGGGACAGCGAGCCCTCCTGCGCGCGGATCGCGCCGGCGAAGTAGCGGAAGTGGTCGATGGCCAGCGGGATGTCGGCGTTGAGGCACTCGCGCACCGGCTTGCCGTTGTCCCAGGTCTCCGCCACGGCGATCTTCTCGAGGTTCTCCTCCATGCGGTCCGCGATGCGGTTGAGCATCAGAGCGCGCTGGGTCGGGGTGGAGGCGTTCCAGGACGGGGCGGCGGCCCAGGCGGCGTCGAGCGCGGCCTCGATGTCCTCAGCGGTGCCGCGGCCGACCTCCGCGAAGGCCCTGCCGGTCACCGGGGTGATGTCCTCGAAGTACTGGCCCTTGACCGGCGGGGTCCACTTCCCGCCGATGAAGTGCTCGTAGCGGGACTTGAACTCGACCTTGGCATCGGGCTGTCCGGGGTGGGCGTAGACCGTCATGGGAGGCTCCTTCGACTCTCGCGGTGGGCTGCGCGACGACGAGGCATCGCCGATGTGATCTGCAGCACATTTCCACACTGTAGATCCCGAGCCGACGGGTCGCCAGGACATGACGCAGGTTCGGAGTCAGTTGCCTGGCTGTGACGGGAGCGGGCCTGGTCACGAGGCGGAGCCGGCGTCAGATCCGCGGTGCACGGCGCTCGGCGGACTGACCTGCCCAGCTCCCTGCGCCGAGATCGCGCTGAAATGCACCGACCTCTCCGAGATCCCGCTTCCGTGCGCGGATTCCGCGATTCAGCGCATGGAAGCGGGATCTCGGCGCCACGCGTGCACGGAAGCGGGATCTCGACGAGCGTGGACATGCGACGACGGCGGGCATCTCCTGCAGAAGGAGATGCCCGCCGTCGTCGTCCGGCCGGGGGTTCCCGGAAGCGGTGAGCCCTGGCGAGTCCCGGAAGGGGGAGTCAGGCCTGCGAGGCCCGACCGGAGCCGTGTGCCGCGGCCGAATCGGGGGCGGTGGCCCGGTGTGCGGAGGCGTCCTCGTCGGGGATGCGGGCCTCGGCGTCGCCGGGCTGGTCCGAAGCTGCGACGGCCTGCTGCGAGGAGGTCGTCTCCTCGACGAACGGGTCGCCGCCGCTGCGGGGGGCGTCGTAGAGCCCGCGGTCCAGGATGCCCTCGCGCTTGGCGACGATCGCGGCCACGACCGTCTGACCTGCCACGTTCGTGGCGGTGCGGCCCATGTCGATGATCGGCTCGATCGCCAGCAGCAGACCCACGCCGGCCAGCGGAAGGCCCAGGGTGGACAGCGTCAGGGTCAGCATGACCGTCGCGCCCGTGGTCCCGGCGGTGGCCGCCGAGCCCAGCACGGAGACCAGCGCGATCAGCACGAAGTGGATGGGCTCCAGGGGGACGTCGTAGAACTGCGCCACGAAGATCGCCGCCAGTGCGGGGTAGACCGCCGCGCAGCCGTCCATCTTGGTGGTGGCGCCCAGCGGGATCGCGAACGACGCGTAGCTGGAGGGCACTCCCAGGTTGCGCTCGCTCACGCGCTGCGTCAGCGGCATGGTGCCCAGCGATGAACGCGAGACGAAGCCCATCTGGATGGCGGGCCAGGCGCCGGAGAGCCACTGCCGGATGCTCAGCCCGTTCAGGCGCATGAGCAGCGGGTAGACGCCGAACAGCACGAGGGCCAGGCCCACGTAGAGGGTCACGACGAACACAGCCAGCGAGCCCATGGAGGTCCAGCCGTACTCGAAGACGGCGCGTCCGATCAGGCCCAGCGTGCCGATCGGAGCCAGGCGGATGATCCACCACAGCACCTTCTGCACGATCGCCAGCAGCGAGCGGATGACGTCCAGGAAGGGCTTGGCCGGCTCGCCGACCTTCAGCGCGGCGATGCCCACGACCATGGAGATCACCAGGATCTGCAGGATGTTGAAGCTGGCGGCGGCGTCGATCGCTCCGGAGTCGGTGAGCTCGGCGTCCACGCCCAGGCCCAGGAAGTTCACCGGCACGATCGACTGCAGGAAGCCCAGCCAGGAGCCCTCGGTGCCGGAGTAGGGCTCGGTGGGAGCCTCGATCGACTGGTTCGACCCGGGCTGGACGACGACGCCCAGGACCATGCCGATCACCACGGAGATCAGCGCGGTGATGCAGAACCACAGCAGGGTCTTCCACGCCAGGCGGGCGGCGTTGGTGACCTGATCCAGGTTGGCGATCGAGGCGATCACGGCCGTGACCACCAGCGGCACCACGGCCGCCTTGAGGATCGTGACGTAGGTGCTGCCGATGATGTCGAGCACCGACATCAGGGCGTTCGGCGAGGTCTCGGGATCGCCGCCGATGGCTCGGGCGATCAGGCCCAGGATCAGACCCAGGACCAGGGCCGCGATGACCTGGAAGGAGAAGTTGGACAGGAGGGCGGGGAGACGACGACGGGATCCGTCGTGCTCGGGCGCGCTGGCGGTGCGGGACTCTGCCGCGGAGGACGAGGTGGACATGCATGAAAGGCTAGGACGCTCGATGCAAGTCGCGCGAGGGAATATGACAGTCTGTTACGCGAAATCCCGGTGATGTTCCCCACCGACTCCCAGGGGAACACCAGCTCCGCGCGGTGCGTTGACCTCGCGCCTCATCTGCCGTGCCTGCGTGCGCGACGTCGCGCTATCCGTGCACGGAGGCACGTCGGCGCGACGGGGTACGGCCTACAGGCTCAGCGCGTAGTCCAGGGTGTCCAGACCCACGGAGCCGATGCCCAGGGCGCGGGAGTGGAAGCGGGCGAGATCGAAGTCCGCACCGGCCTGGGCGGCCGCATGGTGGCGCGAGCGCTCCCAGGCCTCCATCCCCAGCGAGTACGACGGCGCCTGACCCGGCCAGCCCATGTAGCGCATCCACTCGAAGCGCAGGCTGTCCGGGTCCATCACGATGTTGCGGCGCAGGAACGCCCAGCCGTCTTCCGGCGTCCAGGCCCGGCCCGGCTCGGCTCCGCCCAGGATGTCGCCGAGGCGCCCCGGGATCGTGAACCCGCAGTGGAAGCCGATGTCGAAGACGACGCGGGCCGCGCGCATCCGCTGCGCATTGAGCATGCCCATGCGGTCGCCGTCGTCCTCGAAGAACCCCAGCTCGGACATCAGGCGCTCCGCGTACAGCGCCCAGCCCTCGCCGTGCCCGGAGACCCACAGTCCGAGCCGGCGCCACAGGTTGAGCTCCTGCGCGTGGGCGACCACGTGCGAGAACTGCAGATGATGCCCGGGGACGCCCTCGTGGTAGACGGTCGTGCGCTCGCCCCAGGTGCGGAACACCTCCTTGCCCTCCGGCACCGACCACCACATCCGCCCGGGACGGCGGAAGTCGGCCGAGGGCGGCGTGTAGTAGATGCCGCCGTCGGAGGTGGGTGCGATCCGGCACTCGAGACGGCGCATCTCGTCGCTGATCTCGAAGTGGCTTCCGGACAGGGCGTCCATGGCGTGGGTGCTCACGCCCTGCATCCAGGTCAGCAGCTGGTGGCGGCCGTGCAGCTGGCGGTGGGGATCCTCGTCCAGGGCGTCCATGGCCGCCTGGATCCGGTCGTCGCCGGCGTGGTCCGGGAGGATCCGCTCGGCGGTCGCGCTCATCTCGGCCACGATGCGCTGCAGCAGGTCGATGCCCCACTCGTAGGTCTGGGCCAGATCGGGGCTCAGTCCCGTGAACTGCCGCAGGCGCAGCCGGTACTCCTCGGGTCCGACCGCCATCTCCTCGGGCGCCTCGCGGCTCAGCTCGCGCAGCTCGTCGGCGAAGCGCACGTAGGCCTGACGGGCCCGATCGACGCCCGAGTAGACGCTGCGTCGAAGCTCGGGAGGCAGCTGGGTCACCCGGGAGGAGCGGGACAGGTTCATGAAGGACCCGTTCGCGGAGGCATAGCCGTCGGCCAGCGAAGCGGCGTTGGCCAGCTGTGCCGCGGCGGTGACCGGCCCGTGGGCCTGCTGGTGGCGTGCTGCGACGATCGCGGAGTCCACGGCCTCGGGCACGCAGCGCAGCTGACGCTCGATGACCTCCCAGTCCTGCTCCGTGTACTTGGGCAGATTGTCGAAGGCCTCGCGGATCTTCTGCACGGGGGAGGAGATGTTGTTGATGCGCGATCCGTCCAGCCCGGCCTCGTGCAGGCGGGTGTCCAGGCTCAGCTGCGAGTCCAAGGCGTGGGCGGTCACGTGGTCGACGTCGTCGACGGGTTCGGTGCGCGCCAGTGCGGCGGCCGCCGCGCGGGTGACGTCGTACTCCGCCGACAGGCCCTCGGGGCTCACGTCGCGGTAGCCCCAGCCGTGGTCGGGGGCGCCCAGCTCGATGGCCCACGCGGGATTCAGCCGCAGCATGGAGCGGAAGTACTCCTCGGCCACGGCGTCCAGCGGCGTGGGGCGGCGACGCGGCTGCTGCGCTGCCTCCTGCTCGTGGTGCGAGGACGCGGAGTCGGAGGATGCGGAAGCCATGGGCCGAGTCTAGGCCGCGGTGCGCAACGGCCCCGACGTCACCGGAACGGCAGGGTGCGCCGCCAGGCCCCGCGGCCGGGGCGCAGCCGCAGGCCGAGGCGGGCCCGGCGGTTCTGGGCGCGTCGTCCAGCGGTGCCGCCGGCGGCCGTCTCTGTCTCCGCGGTGGCGGAGAGCACCACGGCGGTGACCGCCGCGACCTCCTCCGGGGTGGGGTTCCCGCCCACGAACTTCAGCATGGGAGCCTGCTGCTCGTCCTGCCCGGTGCCCAGGGCGTCCGTCTGCTCGGCGCTCACAGCGGGATGTTCCCGTGCTTCTTCGCGGGCGTGGAGGCGCGCTTGTCGCGCAGGCCGCGCAGGCCGCGCACGATGTTCTCGCGAGTCTCGGACGGGGCGATCACCGCGTCCACGTAGCCGAGCTGCGTGGCCTGGTACGGGTTGAGCAGGTGCTCCTCGTACTGGGTGATCAGCTCCTGGCGCTTGGCCTCGACGTCCTCGCCGGCCTCTGCGGCGGCCTTGAGGTCGCGGCGGTAGAGGATCTCCACGGCTCCGGAAGCGCCCATGACCCCGATCTGGGCCGTGGGCCAGGCCAGGTTGATGTCCGCACCGAGCTTCTTGGAGCCCATCACGATGTATGCGCCGCCGTAGGCCTTGCGCGTGATCACGGTGATCAGCGGGACCGTGGCCTCGGCGTAGGCGTAGAGAAGCTTGGCCCCGCGGCGGATGATGCCGTTGAACTCCTGGTCCGTGCCGGGCAGGAAGCCGGGGACGTCCACGAGCGTGAGGATCGGGATGTTGAAGGCATCGCAGTGGCGCACGAACCGCGCGGCCTTCTCCGAGGCGGCGATGTCCAGGGTGCCGGCGAACTGCATAGGCTGATTCGCCACGATGCCGATCGTGTGGCCCTCCACGCGGGCGTAGCCGATCATCACCGACGGCGCGTAGAGCTCCTGCATCTCCAGGAAGTGCCCGTCGTCGACGACGGCGGCGATGACGTCGCGCATGTCGTACGGCTGGTTCGCGGAGTCCGGGATCAGCTCGTCGAGTGCGAGGTCGTCCTCGGTCGGATCGGGGCCTTGGTCGTGCTCGAGCAGCGGCGCCTCGGCGAGGTTGTTCGAGGGCAGGAACTCGAGCAGCTCCCGGAGGAAGTCCAGGGCGTCGGACTCGTCCTCGGCCAGATAGGTGGCGGTGCCGGTGACCTCGTTGTGCTGGCGGGCCCCGCCCAGGGTCTCCATGTCCACCTCCTCGCCGGTGACCGTCTTGATGACGTCCGGGCCGGTGATGAACATGTGGGAGGTCTGGTCGACCATGATGATGTAGTCGGTCAGGGCGGGGGAGTAGGCCGCACCGCCGGCGCACGGACCCATGATCAGCGAGATCTGGGGGATGACCCCCGAGGCCCGCACGTTCATGTTGAAGATGTCGGCGAACATGGCCAGCGACGCCACGCCCTCCTGGATGCGGGCGCCGCCGCCGTCGTTGATGCCGATCAGCGGGCAGCCGTTCCTCAGCGCGAACTTCTGCGCCTTGACGATCTTCTCGCCGTTGGCCTCCGACAGGGACCCGCCCAGCACCGTGAAGTCCTGCGAGTAGACGACCACCTGTCGGCCGTCGACGGTGCCGTAGCCGGTCACCACGCCGTCGCCGGCGAACTTCTTGGACTCCATGCCGAACGCGGTGCTCCGGTGCTCCCGCAGGGCGTCGAACTCCACGAACGAGCCCGGATCCAGCAGCTGGTCCACGCGCTCGCGCGCAGTGCCCTTGCCGCGGGAGCGCTGTCGCTCGAGGGCGGCCTCTCCGGCCGGGGCGTACGAGCGCTCTCGGCGCTCGCGGAAGTCGGCGATCTTGCCCGCCGTCGTGGACAGGTCGTGGGTCATGGCACCTCAGAGCTCATACGGGGCGCTCGGGCGCCGTGCCGGCCGATGGGCCAGTGCGGCGGGAGCATGCGGGCGGTGGGATGCAGGCCAGTCTAGGGAGGGCCTGCGAGCAGACCCGTTGTGGGGGATCTACAACATCAGGGGCTCCGGCAGGGCCGTGCGGGATCTTCCCGTCGTCCGGGTCGGATCAGCCGAGCTGGCCGATCGAGATCTTCCACGGCCGGGCGGTGCGCTCGGTGATCACGCCGACCTCCAGGAGGGGATCGGGCGCCAGCAGCTCGAGCGCGGCCTCCGGGGTCTCGGCGCGCATGAGCAGCAGGGCACCGGCGGGAAGGTCGTCGTCGTAGGGGCCGGCGAGCACCAGGGAGCCGTCGGCGAGCAGCTCGCGCAGGAAGTCGCGGTGGCGCGGGCGGTGCTCGGTCAGGGCCTGCGGGTCCCCGCCGTAGACGTAGGTGACGGCGATGATCGCCATGGCGCTCTCCTGTCATGGTCGACGGCGAGCAGTCAGTGGATTCCCCGGAAGTCACCTGCAGGCGCTCCGGGAGCCCGACTACTACTGTGTATAAAACGAACATAGCGGGCCGCTCGGACGCCACGAGCAACCCGCTGCGGATGTCGGCCCAAGGGTGGTCGGCACCGGGCGGTTCGTGGACCGAGGCACTGACAGCACGGGCCTCGCCCGCGGCCTCGCCCGGCGGTGGAAGAAGCGGCGGACGAGGCAAGGACCGAGACAGGAGCGACGATGACCCCCACGGACCCCCGGGCCCAGGCCGCCCCTCTGCTCGACGACGCCCAGACCGACCGGCTGGCGGAGGTCCTGCGCTCGCCGTTCGAGGTCCTGCCGCAGATCCCCTCGACCAACGACGAGCTGGTGGAGCGGGCCCAGCGTGCAGCCCGTCGCGGACAGCCGCTGCCCGATCTGAGCCTGCTGGCCGCCGAGCACCAGTCCGCGGGCCGCGGGCGCCTGGACAGGAAGTGGGTCACCGGACCCGGCGACGCCCTGACCTTCTCCCTCCTGCTGCGTCCCGCGCACGGCTCCGGTCCCACGGCTGTGCCGCTGCCGACGCAGAGCTTCCCCTGGCTGACCGTGCTGCTGGCCGCGGCGATCGCCCAGACCCTGCGCGCTCAGGGCATCGAGGCCTCCCTGAAGTGGCCCAACGACGTCCTCGTGGAGACCGGGAGCGGCTTCCGGAAGATCTGCGGCGTGCTGGCCTCGCTCGTGGTCCACGACGGCCCCGCCCCGGCCCTCGTGCTGGGCGCCGGGCTCAACGTGGCCGTCGCCCCGGAGGGCGCTGCCAGCGTGCGCGGCGAGGGATCGGAGGCCTCGCGCGGCGACCTGCTCGTGGAGATCGCCGAGCGCTTCACCGCCCTCTACCGCCTCTTCGCCGAATCCCCCGAATCGCTGACCGGGCCCGGAGAGCTGCGCGCAGCCGTCGAGCAGCTGCTGTCCACGCTCGGGCGGCGCGTGCGCGCCGAGCTGCCCGGCGGGCAGGCCCCGCTCGAGGGAGTGGCCGTGGGCCTGGACGAGCGGGGCGCGCTGCTGATCGACCACGACGGCGGACGCACCGCCGTCTCGGCCGCCGACGTGGTGCATCTGCGCCCGATCGAGGAAGGAGACCGAGCATGAGCTCACGGCTCGAGCTCGGCCCCGGCGAGCAGGTGGTGGTCTCCACGCGGGCCCATGCCAGCAAGCTGTGGCGCCCCCTGGCGGTGCTCGTGATCGCCGTGTTCCTGCACTCGCTGCTCCAGCGTGCGCTCGAGGTCCGCTGGCGCCCCATGGACCAGCCGTGGACGACCGTCCACACCGCCCTGGGCTGGGTCGTGACTCTGCTGCTGCTCCTGGTGATCCTGCTGGCTGTGCTGCGCCCGGTGATCCGCTGGGCCAGGACCCGCTTCGTGCTGACGGACCAGCGGCTGATGCTGCTGGGCCCGTCGGCGCCGTCCGGGGGAGTGCGCATCCCGCTGGCCTGGCTCGTGTCCGTGCACGGCAGCCGCGCCCGCGGCCCCATGGGCGGTGCCGGGATCGGCACGCTGAGTGCGGACTTCGGGCAGGCGGGGATCCTGCGGCTGGGCCACTCGCCGAGCGTCCAGGAGTTCGCCGGCCTGATCGAGGAGAAATCCGCCCGCTTCCGTCGTCAGCAGGGCCCCGGAACCCCCGGACCCGCCTACGGGTGGAGCCCCCAGGCCCCGGGCGGGTATCCTCCGGCGGGGCCGAGCACAGGGGCCGCCTGGTGATCGGCCCGCGCACAGCGGCCCGGCGCGCGACCCCGTCGACGTGCACGGCCGCGGCCTCAGAGGCCGGGCGCAGAAGCGGAAGGAGCGCAGCATGACGGATCGCGATCCTTCACGGCCAGGCGCGCAGTCCTGGTTCTCGCGCCTGCGCGGGGCCGGCTCCTCGCAGCGACCCGCCGATCCGGCCGCCCGGCCCGCGCACCCGTCCGCAGCCCGGACCGGCTCCGAGGACGGCTCATCGCGGCCGACGACCACGCGCGAGCTGCCCGTCGTGGGCCCCGCCACCGGGAGTCGCCTCGGGCAGCCGCCGGCCGAGGGGTCGAGCGGTCCCTCGGGCGATCCTGGCGCGCATCGGGTGGACGGGGAGCTCGACGAGACCTTCGAGGACCCCGAGGTCGGCCCGCAGACGGCGGCGATCAACCTCAACATGCATAACCCGGTGCAGGCCGATGCCTACGGCTCCCCGGAGTCCCGCGAGGCCTTCCACGGCCTGGAGTACGGTCTGCTGGGCGGTGAGCGCACCATGGACCGCAAGCGCGCCGCCCACGCTGGAGGGCTGTCCATCCTCAGCGCCCGCAAGATCTGGCGAGCCATGGGCTTCCCCAACATGAGTGCCGACGAGATCTACTTCACGCAGCGCGACAGCCAGGCTCTGCGCCGGATCTCGGGGATCGTCGAATCGGATCGGCTCTCCGAGGAGGCGGCGCTGTCGCTGATCCGGGCCATGGCGCAGATGACCGACCGCATGGTCGTGTGGCAGGTCGAGGCCATCGTCGAGGACCTCGTGATGAACCGCGGATACTCGGATGCAGAGGCTCGGCAGGAGCTGCTCGAGCTGCTGCCGCGGATCCAGGAGGACCTCGAGTACCTGCTGCTCTACACCTGGCGCCGCCAGCTCAACGGCGCCGTCCAGCGCCTGGCCATGCGCCAGGAGAGGTCCATGGATGCGCCCCAGCCGGATGAGGTGGGCGACGAGTCCGCCTCGCTGCCGCTGGCCCGCGGGATCGGCTTCGCGGACATGGTCTCCTTCACGACCCTGTCCCGGAAGATGAACGAGCGCACTCTCGCGGCTCTCGTGCAGCGCTTCGAGCAGCGCTGCGCGGAGATCATCTCCGCAGGCGGGGGCCGCCTCATCAAGACCATCGGCGACGAGGTCATGTACATGTCGGAGTCCCCGGAGGAGGGCGCGCTGATCGCGCTGGCGCTGCGACGTGCCATCCTGGAGGACCCCGAGCTGCCCAAGACAAGGGTCGGATTCGTCTGGGGGCGGGTCCTCCCGCGCCTGGGCGATCTCTACGGGCCCACCGTGAACCTGGCCTCGCGACTCGTCGCGCTGGCCGAGCCCGGGGGCGTCCTCGTCGACGCCTCCACGGCCTCCGTCCTGGAGGACGACGACAGATTCATCCTTGACCCGCAGCCGCCGCAGAGGGTGCGGGGCTTCGGCGACGTCCGCCCCGTGCGGGTCACCGCTGGGACCGGCCCCCAACTGGAAGTTGACTACGAATGAGTGCTCCGCTCGTCATCAGAGCAGGCGCCGCGACCGACCGCGGTCGTCACCGGGAGACCAACGAGGACTCGCTCGTGGTCACCCGGACCATGTGCGCGGTCGCCGACGGCATGGGCGGTCACGAGGCCGGCGAGGTCGCCTCCGCCATGGCCGTGCGCACCCTGGGCGGCTCCGCGCTGTTCAGCTCCCGCAGGCCCGCCGAGGTCGAGGTGCCCGCCGAGCCCGAGCCGCCGGAGGACGTGGCGCGGTTCCGCGAGCGGATCGAGCGCGAGATGAAGCTCGATCCGGAGATCCCGGCCGAGGCCCTCGTGCTGGTGCGCAAGCTGCGTGCGGTGCTCCACCAGGCCGACAGCTCCATCCAGGACGAGCTCGGCGGGCGTGCGGGGACCACCGTCACCGGTGCCTGGCTGGTCGAGATGGGAGGCGATCCCTTCTGGGTGGTCTTCAACATCGGCGACTCGCGCACCTACCGCCTGCTGCGCCCCCAGGGGGAGGCCCCCGCGCCAGATCACGCTGCGGTCGCCAAGCGGGCCACGGATCAGTTCTCCGCCTACAAGGAGGCGGGAGTGGAGGTCACGGACGTCATCCCGATCTCCGACGAGCGCGTGGAGCCGCCGCAGCAGGTCGGCCTGGAGGAGGGCTCCTCCACCGAGCGCCTCACCCCCGTGCCGGGCGCGCCGGAGGCCCCGCAGCCTGAGCTGCAGCAGATCACGGTGGATCACTCGGAGGTCCAGTACCTGGTCTCGATCGGGCAGATCACCCCGGCCCAGGCCATGGTCCATCCGCGCCGCAACGTGATCACGCGCGCGCTGGGCACCGGCCAGGTCTGGGAGCCGGACGTGTGGGTCCTGCCGGCGCGAGCCGGCGATCGCCTGGTGCTGTGCTCGGACGGGCTCACCGGCGAGGTCTCCGTGGCGCACATCGCCCGCGTGGTGCACTCGGTGCCCCACCCCAAGGAGGCCGCCGACGTCCTGGTCAACGCCACGCTGCGCACCGGGGCTCGCGACAACGTCACGGTGATCGTCGCCGACGCCGTGAGCTCGCGCCCGGCCGACGAGGACACCACCACGTTCGTGCCGATCGAGCTGCGCCACGAGCTCGACGGCGGCGCCGCCTAGGTCCGACCTCCATCAGGTCGGCGGCACCGGACCGCCGGCCTGCGCACCGATCCGCACCGGCCCGCACCGCTGCGCGGTGAGCGCTCGGCCTCGCGTCGACGATGCCCGACCTGACGCGGCGTCGCGGAACCTGCGCCGGCCGGCCGCTGCCTCACCGCTGATTCCAGCTCTGCGAGCTCCAGGAACGGCGCCGTGCTGCCCTGGCCCTCTGAAACCGCCGCCCCCGCCCCCATCGAGTGGCGCCGTGGTGTGCGCTGGAGCTCCTCGCTGCACCGAGTGGCCCCGGGGTGTGCGCCGCCGCGTCCAGACGCACACCCCGACGCCACTCGACGGAGCAGGGCACACCACAGCGCCACTGGATGTCGCCGAGGGGATGACAGGGCGGGTTCGACGCCCGACCTGGCACCCGGCCCCAGCGGCCGAGGCTGCGCAGCAGGGGGCGATTGCGGGCATGGGGCGGGGCCCCGGGACCGATGTCCCGGGGCCCCGCCCCTCGTCAGGCTGAGCTCGTGCGGCACGAGCCCAGCCGGTGCGCTCACATGGTCTCGAGCGGCTCGTCCAGCGTGGGATCGGCCTGCGCGGGCGCGGTCTGATCAGCGCTGGGGTGCTCGGCGTCCGAGGAGTCCCGGGACGAGCCCTCGGCCGCGGCGGCCACGCCGGCCGCCTCCTCGGCGGCGCGGTGATCGGCAGCCTCCTGCTGGCGCTGGGCCTCGGCGCCCGAGGCGATCTTGGCGCGCAGCAGCTCCTGCGGGAAGTCGAAGGCCGCCACCACGTCCATGATGTGCGGACGCAGGCGCCCGACCAGGCGCTGCAGGTAGGCATCGACCATGCGACCGCGCATCAGCGACAGGCGGCCGTGGGCCAGGTACCAGTCCAGGTTCTCGTCGATGATGCTCAGCCCGAACAGGTCGCGCAGCCAGATCATGACCTGGCGGGTGCCGTCGTCGTCGATCTCGTCGAGCGCCCGGGTGAAGGCCTCCCACTGCAGCAGGTGCCCGTGGGCTCGGGCGGCCTCGATGAGGCGGTTCTGGTTGCGGTCGAAGGCGTCGGCGGCTGCCTGCGGGTCGGAGCGGTCCGCGCCGCGCATGTTCTCGGCGGCCTCCTCGACCATGGTGCGCACGCGATCGGAGAGCAGGCCGTGCTGCGTCTCCGGATCGCGCAGGAAGTTGACCGAGCGGCGGGGGTCGCCGGTGTCGCGCAGGACCTGGGAGAGCCCGCGCAGCCCGGAGCGGCTGAGCGTGGTCTCGGCGGCGCGGCTGGCGGCCCAGCGCGCCTTGCCCGCGGCCGGCAACGACGAGATGCCCTTGGCGAAGTCGCCGAGAAGGCGCTTGGCCACCAGCTGCATGAGAACGGTGTTGTCGCCCTCGAAGGTCGCGTAGACATCCAGGTCGGCGCGCAGCCCGGTGAGGCGGTTCTCGGACAGGAAGCCAGCGCCGCCGCAGGCCTCGCGGCACTCCTGCAGGGAGTCCAGGGCCAGACGGGTGGAGGTCGCCTTGAGCGCGGCGGCCATGGTCTCCAGGTCCTGGCGGGACTCGTCGGTGTCGTTGCGCCCGGAGAAGACGCCGTCGAAGGCCTCGAGCAGCTCGTCGTGGGCGAAGCCCGCGGCCAGGACCTTGGCGACCAGCGGGAACAGGCGGCGCTGGTGCTGGTGGTAGTCCAGCAGCACCGACTCCTCCTCGCCCTTGACCGGGGCGAACTGACGGCGCTGCGAGGCGTAGGTCAGGGCGATGTCCAACCCGGCGCGCGCGGCGATGATCGACGCACCGTCGAGGGAGACGCGGCCCTGGACCAGCGTGCCGAGCATCGTGAAGAAGCGGCGGCCCGGGGACTCGATGGGGGAGGTGTAGGTGCCGTCCTCGGACACATGGCCGTAGCGGTCGAGCAGGTTCTCGCGCGGCACGCGCACGTGGTCGAAGTGCAGGCGGCCGTTGTCGATGCCGTTGAGACCGCCCTTGTGGCCGTCGTCCTCGCCGCCGACGCCGGGCAGGAACTCGCCCTCGTCATCGCGCAGCGGCACGAACAGGGCGTGGACCCCGTGGTTCACGCCGTCGACGATCAGCTGGGCGAACACGACGGCCGCGCGGCCGTGCAGAGCGGCGTTGCCCAGGTAGTCCTTCCAGGCCCCGCGGTGGGGCGTGTGGATCTCGAACTCCTGCGTGCTGGCGTCGAAGGTGGCGGTGGTGGCGATCGAGGCCACATCCGAGCCGTGGCCGGTCTCCGTCATGGCGAAGGCGCCCGGGATCTTCAGGGACCAGATGTCCTTGAGCCAGCGCTGGTGGTGCTGCTCGGTGCCCAGGTTCACGACGGCGGAGCCGAACAGGCCCCACTGCACGCCCGCCTTGATCTGCAGCGACGGATCCGCGAGGACGAACTCCTCGAAGCCCGAGAGGTAGGAGGCGGGATCTCCTGAACCGCCCAGGGAGGCAGGCAGCCCGGCGCGCACGGCATCCGACTCGGCCAGGATCGACAGGTTGTCGAAGGTCTTCTCCCGGTGCTCGGACCAGTGGGTGCCCGGGGCGATGTGCAGGCGCGGGTCCGCGGCCAGGCGGCGGGCCTGGCGGCGCTGCTCGGCCCAGCGCCCGGCCAGGATGTCGCGCAGGACGTCGTGGTCGACGACAGCGCTCTCTGCGGCAGGGTCCAGGTGAGGGCCGGCTGCCTGCTCGGCGGCTGCGGTGGTGCTCTTCTCGGCGATGGTGGTCATGGTGTCCTCCTGCGGTGGATCGGCTCGGCCGCTGTGCGGCCTGTCGGGAGTGCTGGGACGGTTCAGTGCGAGGTCGAGTGAGAGGGCGACGGCTCAGGGCGAGGCGCGCGCCGGGGTCTGGGAGTCAGCGGCATCGGAGCCGGGCGGGGTTGTGCCGGCGATGATCCAGCCGGTGACGATCTCCACGAACTCGTCGAGCTGCGGGCGCTCGTCCCTGCTGCGGTCATCCGGCTCGGAGAGGCTCCAGGACTCTCCGGCGCCGCGGGCCATCCCGACCACGCCGGCGGCCCAGTAGCGGGCCATCGCCGGTTCGAGCCATCGCTCGGTGGGGGCGTGGCGGCGGTGGGCCTCCACCAGCAGATCGGCGACGGCGGCGGCGAAGCGGCCCACGGGGTCCTCGCTCGAGCCGTCCGTGCCCTGGGTCACGAAGCGGTAGACGTCCGGGGCGTTCTCTAGCTGCCAGAGGTACTGCTCCACGATCGTGCGGATCGAGGCGCGGAACGACGGGGCCTCCGCGGCCGCGCTGCGCATGCGCTGGGCCATGCGCTCGACCACATAGGTGGCCAGCTCGCGGCGCAGGCCCTCCTTGTCCTTGAAGTAGCGGTAGAAGACCGACTTGGAGGTGCTGCAGGCCGCGGCGATCTCCGCCATGGAGGCGCCGGGGCCCAGCTCGGCGACGGCGCGGCGGGACAGCCGCAGCAGCTCGAGGCGGCGCTGCTCCCGGTGGCGGTTCCATCGGCGGGCGCGGCCATCGGCCTGCTGCGGGTCCTCGGCGGTCCCGAGGCGGTTGCGGTGCTGCACTGCTGAGCGGTTCACGATACCGAGAGTATCAGGTACTCTCGGTATCTAGTGACCCAGATCGCAGAAAGATGCGCGATCGACCGATCCTCGATCCACAGGAGATCCCCCATGACCGCCTCTGCAGCCTCCGAGTCCGTTCCCACCCCCGCAGATCTCGCCCGCGGCGCCGAGACGGGGGAGACCGCCCCCCGCCTGCGCTCGGCGTGGGTCGTGGCCGGCGACCGCATCCCGTTCGCCAAGTCCGGCGGCGCCTACGCCCAGGCCTCGGTCCAGGACATGTTCACCGCCGTGCTGGACGGCCTGGTCGCACGCACCGGGCTGGCCGGACAGCGCCTGGGAGCCGTCGCCGGAGGTGCTGTGCTCAAGCAGCCCAAGGCCTTCAACATGGTCCGCGAGTCCGTGCTGGGCTCCGCACTGGATCCGCGCACCCCGGGCATCGACGTCCAGATGGCCTGTGCCACCGGCATGGAGACCACTTCGCTGATCGCCAACAAGATCCGCTGCGGCCAGATCGACGTCGGGATCGCCGGAGGTGCCGACTCGGCCTCGGACGCCCCCATCGTCGTGGGCGAGGGCCTGCGCCGCGTGCTGCTCGAGCTGAACTACGCCAAGACCACCGGCGCCAAGCTCAAGGCCCTGTCCAAGCTGCGCCCCGGCGATCTCGCCCCCGTGGCCCCCGGCGTGGCCGAGCCGCGCACGGGACTGTCCATGGGCGAGTCGCAGGCGATCACCGGCAAGAAGTGGGGCGTGACCCGCCAGGCCCAGGACGAGCTGGCCGCCGCCAGCCACCAGAACCTCGCCGCTGCCTGGGACCGCGGCTTCTTCGACGACCTCGTGACTCCGTTCCGCGGCGTCCGCAGGGACACCACACTGCGTCCGGACACCACCGCCGAGAAGCTCGCCGGGCTCTCCCCGGTCTTCGGCAAGTCCCTGGGCGAGGCCACCATGACGGCAGGCAACTCGACTCCCATGACCGACGGCGCCTCGGCGGTCCTGCTGGCTTCCGAGGACTGGGCGCGCGAGCACAAGATGCCGCGCCTGGCCGAGGTCGTGGACGTCGAGTCGGCGGCCGTGGACTTCGTGGACGGTGACGAGGGCCTGCTCATGGCCCCCGCCTACGCCATGCCGCGCCTGCTGGCTCGCCAGGGGCTGCGCCTGCAGGACATCGACCTGGTCGAGATCCACGAGGCCTTCGCCTCCACGGTCGTGGCCACCCTGACCGCCTGGGAGGACGAGCAGTTCTGCCGCGAGCGCCTGGGCCTGGACGAGCCGGTCGGCCCCGTGGACCGCTCGCGCCTGAACGTCAACGGCTCCTCGCTGGCGACCGGACACCCCTTCGCCGCCACCGGCACCCGCATCGTGGCCTCGCTGGCCAAGGAGCTCAAGGCCCGCGCCGTCGAGCTGGGCCGTCCCACCACCGGTGTGATCTCCGTGTGCGCCGCCGGCGGCCAGGGCGTCGTGGCCCTGCTGCGCGCCCAGCCGCAGGACTGACCCGCCGGCAGCACACACCTCCGAGACCTCGCACGCACTCCTTCGAAAGGCCCTCGCATGCCCAAGACCCCGCGCTGGACGCGAACCCTGACCGACCTGCGCTCGTCGCAGGACGCCTACCTGGATGTCGTCGCCACCGGCCCCGGCCGCTCCGTGGCCGGCGCTCTGGGGCTGCCCGCCCCGGTGTCGCTGACCCGCCACGAAGCCGGGAGGCCGGAGAAGCCGCGCACCGTGCTGGTGATCGCGGACGAGTCGTCGTCGGCTGATGCCGATGCCCTCGCCCAGTCGCTGAGCGCTCGCGGGCACGACGTCCGCCGGGATGCCCAGGCCGTCGCCGAGGGATCCGAGCGGATCCAGGCCGCGCTGCTGGTGCTGAGCCAGGCGCACGGGCCGTCGGATCTCACGGCGCCGTCGCTGTCGCTGGGCTCCGTGCTGCGCCGGCTCGACCGCGGCGCCCGCGTGGTGGCTGTCTCCCGTGCAGCGGAGGGCGTGGCAGCAGGCTCGGCCGTCGCCGTGTCGGCCTCGGCCGTCGAGGCCGGGACCGAGTCCGTGCGCCGCAACGCGGCCCGGCAGGGCGCGGTCGGCCTGGTCCGCTCGCTGGCCCAGGAGATGCGCGGAGGGGCCACCGCCAACGGCATCGTGGTGGCGGACGGCGTCGCCGTCGATGCCCCCTCCGTGCTCGGCGGCCTCGACTTCCTGCTCTCCGGACGCAGCGCGTTCGTCTCGGGGCAGTTCCTGCCCGTCACCTCGGAGGCCGGACCCGCCTCGCTGGCTCAGGCCGCGCTGGGGGAGACGCCGCTCGAGGGCCGGGTCATCGTGGTCACCGGCGCCGCCCGCGGGATCGGCGAGCAGATCGCCCGTCTGCTGCACGCGCAGGGCGCCCAGGTCGTGCCGATCGACGTCCCGGCCGCCGGTGACGCCCTGGCCAAGCTGGCCAATGCGATCGGGGCCGCCTCGCTGCCGCTGGACGTGACCGCCGATGACGCCGGCCAGCGCATCCTGGAGCACTGCCGGACCCGGTTCGGGCGGATCGACGGCATCGTGCACAACGCCGGGATCACCCGAGACAAGATGCTGGCCAACATGGATGAGGGCCGCTTCGCCTCGGTCCAGGCCGTCAACGTCGAGGCCCCGCTGCGGATCACGCAGCAGCTGCTGGCCGACCCGCTGGCCCAGGGGCTGCGGGTCGTGGGGCTCGCCTCCACCTCGGGCATCGCGGGCAATCGCGGGCAGACCAACTACGCGGTCTCCAAGGCCGGCGTGGTCGGGATGGTCGCCGCGCTGGCCCCGGAGCTGGCCGCCGGCGGCGGCACCGCCAATGCGGTGGCTCCAGGCTTCATCGAGACGGAGATGACCGCCAAGATCCCCATGGCCCGGCGCCAGGTCGCCCGCCGCCTGAACTCCCTGCAGCAGGGAGGCCTGCCGGTGGACGTCGCCGAGGCCATCGCGTTCCTGCTCTCGGATGCGGCAGCCGGGATCTCCGGGCAGACCCTGCGCGTGTGCGGGCAGAACCTGGTGGGAGCGTGAGCATGCACGACCAGCAGACGCACCTCGACGGCGCCGATCGCGACGTCGTCCTCCTGCCCGAGCTGCCCGCGCTCGGCCCGCTCTACGCCCGGGCGGCCGGGGGATCGGCACTCGGCGCGGGCACCCGCACGGTCCGCGGCCTGTGGGCCAAGGCGGCCGGCGCGATCCCTGGGCTGGGCTCGGGCAGCGCCTCCTCCGGCGGGACTCGGCTCGAGCTGCCGGCGGTGGACCTGCTCGTGGCCGACGTCCCCGTCGACGACCAGGCACACCGCGGCTTCTGCGAGGTGGTCGGGGCCCCGATCCGCACGCGGCCCGACGGCGGCGTGGAGGCCTTCAGCGGCTATCTGCACGCGCTGTCGTTCCCCGCTGCCATGGCGCTGCTGACCCGCGAGGACTTCCCGCTGCCGCTGCTTGGGCTGGTGCACCTGTCCAACTCGGTCGTGCACGAGCTGCCGCTGCTGGTGGGCGAGCACGTGGGCATCACGGTGCGCGCCCAGAACCTGCGGCCGCATCGCTCCGGGGCGCAGTTCGACGTCGTGGCGGAGCTGCGCACCGAGGACACCCAGGAGCTGGCCTGGACGGGGACCTCCACGTACCTGGCCCGGGGCGTGCGCCTGCCGGAGGAGGAGAAGGCCGAGCAGGCATCGCGTCCGGAGTTCGAGGCGCCGCTGCCCACCGCCCGCTGGCAGCTCGGCGCCGACACCGGTCGGCGCTACGCGGCCGTCTCCGGGGACGTCAACCCCATCCACCTCAGCGGGGCCTCGGCCAAGGCGCTCGGGATGAAGGGCGCCATCGCCCACGGCATGTACACGGCCTCACGCGCCCTGGCCATGGTCGATGCCCCCGCGCCGCTGCGGTGGGACGTCGAGTTCGGCGCCCCGCTGCTGCTGCCCGGAGCGCCGTCCGTGGCGGTTCAGCGCGACGGACGCGGCACCGAGCTGCGCACCGCCGAGGTCGTGGTGTGGGATGCCCGTCGCGGCCGTCCGCACGCCGCGCTCAGCGTGCGCAGGCTCGACGAGCACTCGCGGCGCCGGCACGTCGCCTACTGAGCTCTCCCGGGAGCGCTCTCGGATCGCCGGGGCGGGCAGGATCTGCGGGTCCTGCCCGCCCCGGCGTCGTCGACGCTGTGTCGTCGGAGCAGTGCGCCACAATGACGGGGTGAGCCAGCAGAACAGGACCGCGGCGCAGGCCGCGAAGGCAGCCGAGCAGGACCAGCCCGTCGAGATGTCCGCGGGGGAGATCCCGGCGGACGCCCTGCGGGAGGAGTACGCCGAGCTCGTGGAGCGCGTGCGCCAGGCGCGGGTGGAGTACTACCAGCAGGACGCCCCCACCGTCTCGGACGCCCAGTACGACCAGGACTACCGGCGCCTCGAGGAGCTCGAGTCCCTGCATCCGGAGCTGCAGTCCAACGACTCGCCCACGCAGGAGGTCGGCGGCGAGCCCTCGGCGGCCTTTGCCCCGGTGCGCCATCTCGAGCGGATGTACTCGCTCGAGGACGTGTTCTCCATCGACGAGCTGCGCGCCTGGCTGGAGCGCGCCGAGACCCAGGTCCAGACCCTGCACGGGGCCGCCGAGCTGCGCTGGCTCACCGAGGTCAAGATCGACGGCCTGGCCATCAACCTGCTCTACCAGGACGGCCGCCTGGTCCGGGCGGCCACCCGCGGCGACGGCACCACCGGCGAGGACGTGACCCACAACGTCGCCACCATCGCCACCATCCCGCAGCAGCTGCGCGGAGACGAGATCCCGCGCCAGATCGAGATCCGCGGCGAGATCTTCATCTCCACCCAGGACTTCCAGACGGTCAACGCCCAGCGGGTGGAGGAGGGCAAGGCGCCGTTCGCCAACCCCCGCAATGCCGCCGCTGGCTCCCTCCGGCAGAAGGACCCGGCGGAGACCGCCAAGCGCCCGCTGTCCATGTACGTGCACGGCATCGGGGCCGCCGAGGGGCTGGAGATCAGCGCCCAGTCGGAGGCCTACGACCTGATGGCCACATGGGGCCTGCCGGTGAGCCCGTACTCCCGGGTGCTGAGCAGCATCGACCAGGTCGTGGAGTACATCGACGAGTACGGGGACAAGCGCCACTCCCTGGACCACGGCATCGACGGCATCGTGGTCAAGGTCGACGACCGCGCCACGCAGCGCCAGCTCGGGCACACCTCCCGCACGCCGCGGTGGTCGGTGGCCTACAAGTATCCGCCCGAGGAGGTCCACACCAAGCTGCTGGACATCCGCGTGGGCGTGGGCCGCACCGGGCGCGTGACCCCGTACGGCGTGATGGAGCCGGCCCTCGTCGCCGGCTCCACGGTGGAGATGGCCACGCTGCACAACCAGGACGTCGTGCGGGCCAAGGGCGTGCTGATCGGGGACACCGTCGTTCTGCGCAAGGCAGGAGACGTCATCCCGGAGATCGTCGGGCCCGTCGTCGCCCTGCGCGACGGCACCGAGCGCGAGTTCGTGATGCCCACCCACTGCCCGTCGTGCGGCACCGAGCTGCGCCCGGCGAAGGAGGGCGACGTCGACATCCGCTGCCCCAACGCGCGGTCGTGCCCGGATCAGCTCAAGGAGCGGGTCTTCCACGCGGCCGGTCGCGGCGCCTTCGACATCGAGGCGCTGGGGGAGGAGGCCGCCGTGGCGCTGACGCGTCCGGCAGAGCCCGCCGATCCGCCGCTGACCTCGGAGGCCCAGCTCTTCGACCTCTCCGCCGGGATGCTGAAGGACGTGAAGATCGAGCGGCAGAAGCGCGGGGCAGGGGCCCGGCCCGGGGACACCGAGCTCGTGCCGTACTTCTGGACCAAGGGCAGCGCCAAGCACCCGTCCAAGCCCAGCGCCAACACGGTCAAGCTCTTCGACGAGCTCGCCAAGGCCACCTCTCAGCCGCTGTGGCGCGTGCTCGTGGCGCTGTCCATCCGGCACGTGGGCCCCACGGCGGCGCGCTCGCTGGCCACGGCCTTCGGCTCCATGGACCGGATCCGCGAGGCCTCGGAGGAGGAGCTGGCCGCCACGGACGGCGTGGGCCCGGTGATCGCACGGGAGGTCATCGACTGGTTCCAGGTGGACTGGCACCGCGAGATCGTCGAGTCCTGGGCCGCTGCGGGCGTGCGCATGGAGGACGAGGTCGACGACTCCGTTCCCAAGGTCCTCGAGGGCCTGACCATCGTGGTGACCGGCACGCTCGAGGACTACTCCCGCGACTCCGCCAAGGAGGCGATCCTCACCCGCGGCGGCAAGGCCTCGGGGTCCGTGTCCAAGAAGACCGACTTCCTGGTGGCCGGCGCCTCGGCAGGATCCAAGTTGGAGAAGGCCGAGTCGCTGGGGGTCACGGTGCTGGACGAGGCCGACTTCACGCGGCTGCTCGCGGAGGGGCCGGAGGCCTTCCAGGGCCCCTCAGAGGAGGCTGAGGATGCCCAGGTCCATGCGGAGGACTGATTGGTCAACGAATGTGAGCAGCATCTCGCCTGCCTCCTGACGCCCCGCTGACCTGCGCCGTCGTGGGTCGAACGGGCCTTCGGGCGGGGCTGCGGGCTCCGTTCGAGCTGTCCCCTCAACAGCGGGTCGTGACCTGACCGTGACCTTGCTGTTATGGTGCTGTGACCTCGCGAGGCGCGCCGGAGATCCGGGCGGATCGTCGAGGGAGGGAACGGCTCTCGCGGTCGTCCCGCTGAAGGGATCTGGATCCTCGGGGGTCAACCTTTCAGATTGGCATAGATCACAGCTCAAAAGGGTTGCCAAGCCGAATCGTTACGGTATCGTGATCTTCGAACTTCCGGAGAGGGCCTGCGGGCTCCGATCCAGCACCTCGACTGCTCGTCGGGTGCCCCACGAAATCCAGGATGCAGTCAGCCGTCATCGCTGTCGACAGCTGCATCCCTGACCCAGACCACTTGGAACGGAAAGACAGCGACGCTATGACGCCGGGGACGGCACGAGCGGAGACGGCGCCGTCTTGGAGCCTGTCGTGAAGAAGACCATCAAGAACACCATCGTCGCCGGCACCGCCTCCGTCATCGGCGGCGTGGCCCTCCTCGGTGCGGCTGCCCCCGCCCAGGCCGACCAGTGGGATCAGCTCGTCGAGTGCGAGGCAAGCGGCAACTGGAACGCCAACACCGGCAACGGATTCTCCGGCGGCCTGCAGTTCACCCCGCAGACCTGGGCCGCCTTCGGCGGATCCGGCAGTGCCGCGAATGCCTCGAAGGGCGAGCAGAAGGCTGTGGCTGAGCGCGTGCTGGCCGAGCAGGGCTGGGGCGCCTGGCCTTCCTGCTCCCAGAAGCTGGGCCTGTCGGGAGCTTCGGGCTACTCGGGTGCCGCTGCCTCCACCCCGGCCCCGGCTGCTGAGACCCAGGTCTCCACCCAGTCCGTCGAGACCCCGGCTCCGGCTCCGGCCCCGGCCGCTGAGGAGGCCCCCGTGGCCCAGGCTCCCGCCGCTGAGGCACCCGCCGCCCAGGCTCCCGCCGCTGAGGCTCCGGTCGCCGAGCAGGCCCCCGCCGCTGAGGCTCCGGTCGCCGAGCAGGCCCCGGTCGTCGAGTACACCGCTCCGGCCGCTCCGGTCGCCGAGCAGCCCGCCGTTGCCGGCACCTACACCGTCGCCTCGGGCGACACCCTGGGCTCCATCGCGGCTGCCCACGGCACCGACTGGGAGACCCTGTTCGCCGCCAACGCGGACACCGTGGCTGACCCGCACCTGATCTTCGTGGGCCAGACCCTGAACATCCCCGCCTGATCCACTCGATCAGTCTCCGCACCGACGGAGATCTGACGATCATCTGATCGTCAGCAGGGACCGAGAAGCCCCGCAGTGTTCACGCTGCGGGGCTTCTCGCATGTCCTCAGGAAGCTTCGGGACCCCGAGAGCTCGCCGAGCGCCGAGTGGTGCGCCTCTTCCACTGGCTGGAGTCGGCACGCACCCCGCTCAGCGCATCGATCGGCCCCAGATTGTGATGTGGGCGCCTGTGGCACATCGAGTGGTCTCGGTCTGTGCTCATGGGGCCCCGCGCAGATCGAGTGGTGCCGCAGTGCGGCTCTGGGGCCTCAAGCGCACATCACGGGGTCAGTCGATGGGGGCCGGCACACGCTCAGGCCACTCGATGGTCGTGACCGCGACGGTGGCTGACGGGAGCACACACGGAGACCGCTCGAGGACGGAGCCGTCGGCGTACCGATCGAGGAGATCACGCGCGCGGGCCTCTCGATGCGGGCGACCTGCCGGAGGAGGCTGGCGGTGCTCAGTCCTGCGGGTCGCCCGATACCGAGGGGGTGGTGCCCTCAGCAGGCTCGGTCTGCGAAGCGCTCTCGGAGGACTCGGGCTGAGCAACGTCCGCGGAAGCCTCGGGTTGCGAGGCGGCACGGGAGGACTCGGAGCGAGACGCACCCTCGGAAGGCCGGGGGCGGCGCAGGAGGGAAGCCTCGCGCTGCTCCACGGTCGGGTCCTCGAGCTCGGTGGACTTGGCGCCGCCGCGGCCGCCGATCCTGTAGCCCTGGACCAGAGTGAGGCTGACGCCGTCGCGGTGCTCGATCTCGATCACCAGCGCAGGAGCCCCGGAGCGATCCGGGAGTGTGGCCGGCAGGGCGAGTGCTGCGCCCAGCAGCTCCGGGGCCTTCTCGAGAGCCATGGCGCGCAGGGCGGCCTCGGGATCGTCGGAGTGGTGCAGCTCGGTGAGCTCGGCGGCATCCTCGGGCTCGAGCTCGTCGACGGTGGCGCCCTCCTCGGCGGGCTCGATGCTGTCCAGCTCGAACTCCCCGTCGCGGCGCGCGGTGATGAGGAAGGCGGGGAACGCGCCGAAGTCCTCCAGCTGCTGCAGGGCCACGGTCTGCACGTGGGCGGCCATCTGATCGACGGTGTCGGCGGTCGCCTCGGAGACGCCCTGCCGCCAGGCGTTCGCCGCGTCCTGCGAGGGCGTGCGCGCTCCGGGGGAGGGGCGCGTCCCCGCTCGGGCTGCTGCCTTGGCGCGGCGCGCTGCTCCGCGGTCCTTCTTCGGCTTGCCGTCCTTCTTGGCCATGCGGGCCTCCTTCCGCCCTTCAGGGGCAGGTGGTGCGGTGCCCCGGCGAGGGGGCGTCTGTCGTCTGCCTCCAGGGTAGGCGTCGTCGGCATCCCGACGGTGCCACTCGGTGGGCGGGGCCGGGCGCGGCCGCTCCGGTCGGAGCGGGGTCTGTCCGGGGCGGCGGATAGGATGGGCCGAGCTGGCCCCGTCGTCGAGCCTCTGCCGGTCCGTGCCACCGGCAGGATCGCTGCGCGGGCCTCATCGAGCATCACGAGCACGGTGAACACCGAAGACAGCAACACCGAAGAACAAGGAGCGTGCATGTCCGCGATCAGTCGCGATGAGGTCGCCCATCTGGCAGACCTCGCGCATATCGAGATGTCGGAGGATGAGCTGCAGTCGCTGGCCGGCGAGCTCGGCCAGATCGTGCAGTCGGTCGCCTCCGTCAGCGAGGTCGCCGGGGACGACGTCCCCGCCACGAGCCACCCCCTGCCCCTGCGCAATGTGATGCGCGAGGACGTCGTGGGGCAGACGCTCAGCGCGGAAGAGGCCCTGTCGGGCGCACCGGACGCGGAGGACGGGCAGTTCAAGGTCCCGGCCATCCTGGAAGAGGACTGAGGCGATATGAGCGAGAACATCATCGAACTGTCCGCGGCCGAGCTCGCGCAGAAGCTCCAGGCCGGTGAGGTCACCTCGGTGCAGGCCGTGCAGGCCCACCTGGACCGCATCACGGCCACCGACGGCGCTGCCGCACAAGACCGCAGCCACGGCAAGTCCGGTCTCAACGCGTTCCTGCACCTCAATGCGGAGGAGGCCCTCGAGGTCGCCGCCGGTGTGGATCGGGATCGCGCCGAGGGCAAGCAGCTGCCGCCGCTGGCCGGCGTGCCGATCGCGGTCAAGGACCTGATCGTCACCAAGGGCCAGCCCACCACGGCGGCCTCGCGGATGCTCGAGGGCTGGATGAGCCCCTACGACGGCACCGTCACCGAGAAGCTGCGTGCGGCGCGCATGCCGATCCTGGGCAAGACCAACCTCGACGAGTTCGCCATGGGCTCCACCACGGAGCACTCGGCCTTCGGGCCCACGCGCAACCCGTGGGATCTCAGCCGCATCCCGGGCGGCTCGGGCGGCGGCTCGGCGGCAGCTGTCACCGCGTTCCAGGCCCCGCTCGCGCTGGGCACGGACACCGGCGGCTCCATCCGCCAGCCGGCCGCCGTGACCGGCTCGGTCGGCGTGAAGCCCACCTACGGGTCGGTCTCGCGCTACGGCGTGATCGCCATGGCCTCGTCTCTGGACCAGGTCGGCCCGTGCGCGCGCACCGTGCTGGATGCGGCCATGCTGCACGAGGTCGTCGGCGGCCATGACCCCAAGGACTCGACCTCGCTGAGCGATCCGGCCGAGGGCTTCGTCCAGGCCGCCCGGGACGGCGCAGCAGAGGGCGGGCTGAAGGGACTGCGCGTGGGCGTGCTCAAGGAGCTGACCGGCGAGGGCTTCCAGCCCGGCGTCGAGCAGCGCTTCCGCGAGGCCGTCGAGGCACTGGAGAAGGCAGGGGCGAGCGTCGTCGAGATCGAGACGCCGAACTTCAAGTACGCCCTGGGCGCCTACTACCTGATCATGTCCTCGGAGGTCTCCTCCAACCTGGCCAAGTACGACGGTGTCCGGTTCGGCCAGCGCGCCCTGCCCAAGGACGGGCACGTGACCATCGAGCGCGTCATGTCCGCCACGCGCGCGGAGAACTTCGGCGCGGAGGTCAAGCGCCGCACGATCCTGGGCACCTACGCCCTGTCGGCCGGCTACTACGACGCCTACTACGGCTCGGCGCAGAAGGTCCGCACGCTCGTGCAGCGCGATCTGGACGCCGCCTTCGAGCAGGTCGACGTCCTCGTCTCGCCCACCGCTCCCACCACGGCCTTCCCGCTGGGCTCGGTCGACGAGCAGGCCGATCCCATGCAGATGTACCTCAACGACATCGCCACGATCCCCACCAACCTGGCGGGCGTCCCGGCGATCTCGATCCCGGCGGGCCTCTCGCCCGAGGACGGGATGCCGGTCGGCTTCCAGCTCATGGCCCCCGCTCGTGAGGACGCGCGCCTCTACCGCGCGGCCGCCGGTCTGGAGCGGCTGCTCGAGGAGGCGAACGGAGGCCCGATCTGGAAGGACCTGCCGGACGTCGTCGAAGCCGTGGCCAAGCTGTCGGAGACCACTGAGGGAGGCGCCAAGTGAGCGATCAGATCCTGTCCTTCGAGGAGGCCATGGAGGACTTCGACCCCGTGCTCGGGTTCGAGGTCCACGTGGAGCTCAACACCGCGACCAAGATGTTCGACTGGGCGCCGAACACCTTCGGCGACGAGCCGAACACCAACACCACGCCCGTCTCGCTGGGACTGCCCGGCGTGCTGCCCGTGGTCAACGGCAAGGCCGTGGAGTACGCGATCAAGCTCGGGCTCGCCCTGGGCTGCCAGATCGCCCCGGTCTCGCACTTCGCCCGGAAGAACTACTTCTACCCGGACACGCCCAAGAACTTCCAGACCTCCCAGTACGACGAGCCCATCGCCTTCGACGGCCAGCTCACCGTCGAGCTGGAGGACGGCACGCCGTTCACCATCGAGATCGAGCGGGCCCACATGGAGGAGGACGCCGGCAAGCTGACCCACAAGGGCGGTGCCGGTCGCATCCAGGGCGCGGAGTTCTCGCTGGTCGACTACAACCGCGCTGGCGTGCCGCTGGTCGAGATCGTGACCCGCCCGATCGTCGGAGCCGGGGACCGCGCTCCGGAGCTCGGCAAGGCCTACGTCAAGGCGATCCGCGAGATCGTGAAGAACCTCGACATCTCGGATGCCCGCATGGAGCGCGGCAACGTGCGCTGCGATGCCAACGTCTCCCTGATGCCCAAGGGCACCACCGAGTTCGGCACGCGCTCGGAGACCAAGAACGTGAACTCCCTGCGCGCGGTCGAGCGCGCCGTGCGCTACGAGATCCAGCGCCATGCCGCGGTGCTCAAGGCCGGCGAGAAGATCGTCCAGGAGACCCGTCACTGGCACGAGGACACGCGCTCGACCACCTCGGGCCGTCCCAAGTCGGACGCCGATGACTACCGCTACTTCCCCGAGCCGGACCTGGTGCCCGTGTGCCCGGATCCCGCCTGGGTGGAGCAGCTGCGGGCCTCGCTGCCCGAGCCTCCGGCCCAGCGCCGCGCTCGCCTGAAGGAGGAGTGGGGCTACTCGGACGAGGAGTTCCGCGACGTCGTCAACGCAGGCGTGACCGAGGAGATCGCCGCCACCATCGAGGCCGGCGCCTCCAAGGCCGCTGCCCGCAAGTGGTGGATGGGCGAGATCGCTCGTCTGGCCAACAACGCGGGCGTGGAGATCGCGGATCTGGGCGTCACCCCGGAGCACGTGGCCGAGGTCGAGTCGCTGATCGGCGAGAAGACCATCAACGACAAGATCGCCAAGCAGGTCCTGGGCCACGTGGCCGAGGGCGAGGGCACCCCGGCGCAGATCGTGGAGGCCCGCGGCCTGGCCGTGGTCTCCGACGAGGGCGTGCTGATCTCCGCGATCGACGACGCCATGGCGCAGATGCCGGACGTCGTCGAGAAGGTCAAGGGCGGCAAGGTCCAGGCCGTGGGCGCTCTGATCGGTCCGGTCATGAAGGCCACCAAGGGCCAGGCGGACGCCGGCCGCGTCCGCGAGCTGATCCTGGAGAAGCTCGGGGTCTCCTGAGCCTTCTCGTGAAGCTCGATCGCGCCCGGGAGCCATGCTTCCGGGCGCGATCTGCACTCCGAGACGTGACGAGACACTGAAGGAGCACGGATGACCACGATCTGGAACTACCGCGGCGACCATCGGGCTCTGTGGGCGGTGATCGCCTCGATCGTCGCCTCCTACGTGCTGGCCATGCGCCTGGCCCGGTGGGGCGAGTCCTGGCAGTGGGTGCCCCTCGCGCTGCCGGTCGCCGTGCTGCTGATCTGGTTCTTCCTGGCCCGAGCGGGTGTGCGAGATCTGGGCTTCCCGGCGCGGGGTGATCGGAGCAGCCCCGCGGCCGGTCCGCTGGGCGGGGCTGTCGCCCTGCTCGCCGGTGCGGTGGGCGCGGGGCTGGTGGCCTACGGCGTGCTCGGCGGCGCAGGGGCGGCCGAGCTGCCCGGAATCGGAGCAGGGTCGAGCGGCCTGTTCGTCATGCCGGGGGGCAGGAGCGCGATCGCTGCGACGGCCGTGCTCGCAGCGTGCGCGGCAGCGGCGGCGGAGGTCGTCTTCCACGGGGCCCTGCTGCGCCTGGCCGCCTCGCGCTGGTCGCCGCGTGCGGCGGTGGCGGTGGCTGCGGGTCTGTCGGTCCTTGGCCTCCTGCCGCTGATGCTGACGCAGACCGAGGGAACCTGGTCGTGGCTGGCCGCCACCGCCTGCGCTGTGCTGGTCCCCAGCGTGGTGCTGGGATGGGCGGCGGTGCGCACCGGAGCGCTGTGGATGTCGCTGGGCTGGGCGGCAGGCGTCACCGGAGCGGGTGCGGCCGTTCTGCAGGGCTGGCCGACGCAGGCTGCTGACGCCTGGGCCGCTGCCGGTGCCGCAGCAGCCGCCGGCGTGCTGCTCATCCCCGTGGTCCTGCTCCTCGAGCGGGTCGGGCCCTCCCGCTCAAGCCGCCATGAGGTCTGAACGTCTGGAGTCTGCCGTCCCTGGCCAACGGGTGGTCTGAGAGGGCGCAGCCCTGCGGGTCAGGCCAGCCCCAGTCGCTCCAGGGCCCAGGCGTCCTCCCACGCGTTGTCGCGCCACTGCTGGGAGCGCCCGGAGGCGCCCCCGTGGCCGCCGGCCATCTCGATGCGCATGAGGATCTGCTCGCGCTTGTCCGGGTTCTCGTGGCGCAGCGCCGCCACCCACTTGGCGGGCTCCACGTAGAGCACGCGGGTGTCGTTCAGCGATGTCACCGCCAGGATCGGCGGGTAGTCGCGCGCGGCCACGTTCTCGTAGGGGGAGTAGGCCTTCATGGTCCGGTAGACCTCCGCGGAGTCGAGGGGATTGCCCCATTCCTCCCATTCGAGCGCGGTCAGCGGCAGCTCGGGCATGAGCATGGAGGTCAGCGGGTCCACGAACGGCACCGCGGCCACCGCACCGCAGTACAGCTCGGGGGCCAGGTTCAGCACAGCGCCGACCAGGAGTCCGCCGGCCGAGCCGCCCATCAGCACGACCCGGTCGGCGTCGATGTCCGAGCGCGCGCCCAGGTGCCGGGTCGCCGCGACGACGTCTGTAAAGGTGCGCCGCTTGTGCTCCTTCTTGCCGGACTCGTACCACTGCCGCCCGAGCTCGCCGCCGCCGCGCACGTGGGCGATGGCCCAGACCGCACCGCGGTCCAGCAGCGAGATCCGCGAGTACGAGAACGACGGATCCATGCTGATCTCGTACGAGCCGTAGGCGTAGACCACCGCGGGTGCCGGCTGCGCGGCGTCCCGGCGGCGGATGAGGGTGATCGGGATCCGCGTGCCGTCCTCGGCCTGGGCCCAGTCGCGCTCCACGCTGTAGTCGGCAGCCGAGTAGTCGCCCAGCACCGGCTGCTCGCGGCGCAGGACCGGCTCGGGCAGCTCGGTCCCCGGCGCATCCAGGATGAGGTCGAAGACGCGCCGCGGGATCACGAAGGACTCGGCGGTGAAGCGCAGGACGGGGGAGTCCGGCTCAGCGGCGGTGAGGGAGACAGCCGTGAGCTCGCCGGGCACCTCGAGGACATGGGGCTCGGCCTGGCTCTCCGTGCCGAGTCCCTTCAGCGGCAGGATGCGCAGCCCCGGCAGGATGTCCTCACGGACCTCGAGAACCAGGTGATGCTGTGTGGCGGCGAAGCCCAGCACGCGCAGCCCCTCCCTGGGTGCCACGATGTCGATGCCGGGCGGGAATCCGTCGCCGGACAGTCCCGCCGGCTCGCCGGGCAGGTCCGACAGCTCGATCAGGCTCAGGCGTCCATCCGGAGCCTGGCGATCGTGCTGGAGCAGGACGACGTCCCGGCCGTCGATCCGCACGGGCTCCGCCGAGGCGAGAACGCCGGCCCCGCGCGGCACGACCACCTGTGGGGCCTGCTCGCCGGCCTCCTCGATGCGCAGGATCGAGACCTCGGAGTACTCGGAGCACCCGGTCTCGAGCACGAGCCAGCGTCGGTCCGAGGAGAGCTCGGCCCCCAGCCACAGGCCGGGGTCGTCCTCCTGGGCGATGGTGATGTCCTGCTCGAGCGGGGTCCCGAGCACGTGCCGGCGCAGGCGCCAGGGCCGCCAGGAGTCGTCGACCTCGGTGTAGAAGACGGCGTCTCCGGCGGGCGAGAGGAAGGCGCCGTAGGAGGTCTCGGGGATCTCGTCGTCGAGCGTCCGGTCGGCTGCGAAGTCGTGGACGCGCACCGTGAAGCGCTCATCCCCGGTGGTGTCCTCGGCCCAGGCCATCCGGGTGCCGTCGTGGGTGATGTCGAAGGCGCCCAGCGACCAGAACTCGTGCGGCTGCGCGCGGGCGTTGGCGTCCAGGAGGGTCTGCTCGCCGGGCAGGGACTGACCTGCCACGATCTGCGGCGGCTCCCACCCCTCCTCAGCAGCCGGGACGCGGCACTGCACCGAGTGCTCCCCGCCCTCCACGGTGCGCGTGAAGTACCACCAGTCGCCGCGCCGCCACGGCACCGACAGGTCCGTCTCCTGCACGCGGGTCCGGACCTCCTGGAAGAGCCGCTCGCGCAGCGGGGCCAGCCGGGCGGTGGCGGACTCGGCGTAGGCGGTCTCGGCCTCCAGATGCGCGATGACCTCCGGGGACTCCTTGTCCCGCAGCCACTCGTACGGGTCCAGGAAGGCATCGCCGTGGAACTCGCGGACGTGGTCGCGACGCACGGCCGACGGGGGAGCGAGCGGAAGATCCGAGTTCTGGGAGGTCATGGCGCCCATCGTAAGAACCGGCGCCGACAGCATAGGCCGCTGCCGTCGTGCCCCTGGCCCACAATGGAGCCCATGACCGAACAGCGCTCCCAGGCCCCAGCCCAGCCGTCGTTCGGCTCCCAGAGAGCCGATCTGTGGCTGCAGATCCTGCTCGTGCTGGGCGTCTCGCTGGGGGCCAGCGCCCTCTGGTCGCTCCTCGACCTCGCCGAGACGCTGTCCACCAGCTCGATCGCCGAGTCGAAGGCCTCCATGAACGCGGCGCAGAGCGGCTTCCCCCTGTTCGACGTCCTGCGCCGCAGCCTCGGGATCCTCTTGGCTCTGGTCCCGCCGCTGCTGGCGCTCTATCTGCTGGCGGGCTCGGCCGGTCAGCTGCGCGGGCTGCTGCACCGGATCGGCCTGGACCGCCGGGCCCCGCTGGCGGATCTGGGCCTGGGGACGCTGCTCTTCGCCGTCATGGGACTGGGCACCCTGGCGCTGTACCAGGCGGGCCGCCAGCTCGGGATCACCGCCGAGATCGTCACGAATGCGGGCGGGACCTCCTGGTGGGAGGTGATCCTGCTGCTGGCCTCGGCGCTGCGGCACTCGCTCGTGGAGGAGATCATCGTCGTCGTGTTCCTGGCCGATCGCCTGCTGCGCGTGGGATGGACGTGGCCGGCCGTGCTGATCGGCTCGGCCCTTCTGCGCGGCAGCTACCACCTGTACCAGGGCGTCGGTCCGGCGCTGGGCAACGTGGTGATGGGACTGGTGTTCCTGTGGCTCTACCGCCGCACCGGACGCGTGATGCCGCTGATCATCGCGCACTTCCTGCTGGACGCCGTGGGCTTCCTGGCCGGGCCCCTGCTGTTCTGACAGCGGCCGCCACAGGACGCCGCACGCGGGTTTGCGCCGGAGCCGCGCTCGTCCGAGAATGGAAGGCAGGTCACGAGAGCCAGCGACAAGCCCCAGCTAGCTGGCCGGCAACCCTCCTTCCGCGGTGGGGTGCCCTGGGTGAGGACCGGGCCGGTGCGCAGACGCGCACACGGCAAGCGCGGGTCACGGCACCCGGTCCGACGGGTGCGTCGGACCTCGGTCCGCGGCCCCGGAAGACAAGGAGTCGCCGACATGTCCGCACAGCAGCCCACCCCCTCCGCCCCGCAGGGCTGGAGCTTCGAGACCCGTCAGATCCACGCCGGCCAGGAGCCCGATCCCGTCACCGGCGCCCGCGCGCTGCCGATCCAGCAGACCACCTCGTACGTCTTCCCGGACGCCGAGACCGCAGCCGGTCGCTTCGGGCTGAGCCAGGTCGGGCCCATCTACACCCGACTGACCAACCCCACCACCGAGGTCGTCGAGAACCGCATCGCCTCCCTGGAGGGCGGGACCGCGGCTGTCATGGTCGCCTCCGGTCAGGCGGCCACCACCTACGCGATCCTCAACGTGGCCGGGGCCGGCGATCACATCGTGGCCAGCCCGTCGCTGTACGGAGGGTCGTTCAACCTGTTCAAGCACACGCTGTCCCGGCTCGGAATCGAGACCACGTTCGTCTCCGATCCGGACGATCCCCAGGCCTGGCGCGACGCCGTCCAGCTCAATACGAAGGCCTTCTACGCGGAGTCCATCCCGAACCCCCGCAACGACGTCCTGGACCTGGAGACGGTCTCCGCGATCGCCCACGAGTCCGAGGTCCCGCTGATGGTCGACAACACCATCGCGACCCCCTACCTGCTGCGGCCGTTCGAGCACGGCGCGGACGTGGTGATCCACTCCGCCACCAAGTTCCTCGGCGGGCACGGAACCTCGGTCGGCGGGTTCATCGTGGACTCCGGGCGCTTCGACTACACCCGCTATCCGGATCGCTTCCCGGGCTTCACGGAGCCGGACGAGTCCTATCACGGCCTCGTGTTCGGCGAGGTCTTCGGGGAGAACGGGCCGTTCGGGGCCAACGTGTCCTTCGCGTTCAAGATCCGCACCCAGCTGCTGCGCGACATGGGCGCTGCCATCTCCCCGTTCAACGCCTTCCTGATCGAGCAGGGCATCGAGACGCTGTCGCTGCGCATGGAGCGCCACGTCGCCAACGCTCAGACGGTCGCCACCTGGCTGGAGGCCCACGAGGGCGTCGAAGCCGTGTCCTACGCCGGGCTCGAGTCCTCTCCGTGGCACGAGCGTGCGCAGAAGTACGTCCCCGGCGGCGCAGGTTCGATCCTCGGCTTCGTGCTCGACGGCGGCTCGGAGGCCGGCCAGGCCTTCGTGGACGCGCTGAGCCTGCACTCGAACGTCGCGAACATCGGTGACGTCCGCTCGCTGGTCATCCACCCGGCCTCCACCACGCACGCTCAGCTCTCCCCGGAGGAGCAGCTGGCCGCCGGCGTCGCCCCGGGGTTCGTGCGCCTGTCCGTGGGACTGGAGCACATCGACGACATCCTCGCGGACCTGGAGCTCGGCTTCGCCGCGGTCAAGGCGCGCGGCGCAGGGGGAGCGGTCTGAGGTGACCGCCATCCAGGGCACGACCGCGCGCTCGCAGCAGCCCTTCCGCACCGAGGGGCTGCTGCGCCGCGCCCGCATCGGCGACCTCGGGCTGGAATCCGGGGCCGTGCTACCCGATGTCGAGCTGGCCTACGAGACCTGGGGCGAGCTCGACGACCGCGCCTCCAACGCGGTGCTCGTCCCGCATGCGCTGACCGGAGACACCCATGTCACGCGCGGACGGGTCGCCGAGGACGCCACCTCCTTCGACCGTGTCTCCGCCGAGGCACCGGGCTGGTGGGACGGACTGGTCGGGCCCGGGCGGGCGATCGACACCGACCGCTTCTTCGTGGTCGCCATCAACATGCTCGGGGGCTGCTACGGCTCCACGGGTCCGTCGACCCTGATCCCGGAGGGCAGCCCGCGGGCCGGTCTTCCGTGGGGATCGGACTTCCCCGCGGTGACGATCCGCGACTCGGTGCGCGCCGAGCAGCGCCTGGCCGAGCAGCTGGGCATCGCGTCCTGGCGGCTGGTCGTCGGCGGTTCCATGGGCGGTGCGCGGGCCCTCGAGTGGGCCGCCACGTTCCCCGAGCAGGTGCGCGCCTGTGCGGTGATCGCCTCGACCGCCGCCTCGAGCGCCGAGCAGATCGCATGGGGCCAGGCGCAGCGCCTGGCGATCCGCAACGACCCCGACTTCCGCGGCGGCGACTACTACGACGGCGTCATCCCCTCCGTGGGCCTCGGAATCGCACGGCGGATCGCGCACACCACCTACCGCGCGGCACCGGACCTCAACGCGCGCTTCGGCAATGCGGCGCAGGCCGGCGAGGATCCGGGGGCGCCGCTGCCGGGGCGCCGTCGGGGCCGGTATGCGATCGAGAGCTACCTGGATCATCAGGCCGCCAAGCTCGTGGGCCGCTTCGACGCCAACTCCTACCTGGTGCTCAACGACGCCCTCATGGGCCACGACGTCGGCCGCGGCCGCGGCGGCGTCAGGCAGGCGCTCGCGGCCACCACCTGCGACTGGCTCGTGGCCTCGGTCGACTCGGATCGGCTCTACCTGCCCTCGGAGTCCGAGGACCTCGCCCGGCTTCTGCCCGGCGACGTCCCCCACCGCACCATCCGCTCCGGCGCCGGGCACGACGGCTTCCTGATCGAGCACGAGCAGATCGGCGAGCTGGTCCGAGCCGCCTTCCTCTCCTGAGGGGGCCCTACCGAAGCGACGCATCGACCCTCCTCGCCGCCGAGGGGACCCATTCGTCACGATTCACGCCTGATTAGACGTCCGATGCGTCCCGTCGGCGATCCCGTGCGCCCTGTGCGTCCCCTCGGCGTACTGGGCGCACGAGATCCCCGGTCCACACGGAATCCCGGGCAACGCAGATCCGAAGTACGGAGTTCATGCCTCCACAGACGCCCTTTCGGGCACTGGACCGGGGCGACGACGGAGGGGAGTGGATCCGTTCGCATCGGTCGGCGCCGTGATCCGCTGCACTGTCTGCCATGCCGAGACCACGTCACAGTCCACCTGCCTGCCTGCAGGGCCGCGTCTTCACGACCGCCGAGGCTGAAGCGGCAGGCGTCGCGAAGCGTCATCTGTCGGGGAGGCAGTACTGCTCCTGGGGCAAGGGCCTGTGGTCCTGCGCCGATTCGCGCCCTGACCCCCGCACCAGATCCGGTCTGCTGAGGATCCTCCCGGCTCTGCAGCAGGAAGGCTGGGCAGCCAGCCACACGACGGCCGCCATCCTCCACGACTTCCGGCTCCCCGGCAGGCTCGGGCATGTCGGCGGCATCCATCTGTGCTCCTCGACAGGATCAAGGCCTCGAGGACGCGGCGTTGTCGGGCACCGGAGTCAGTTCCATGCCGAGGATCTCTGGACCGACGGATCGGTCCGCCTCACGTCCCCGGCCCGAACACTGCTGGACCTGGCCGCATCGACAGACGCTCGCGGTCGGCACGTCATGACTCACCAGCAGCTCGTGGCCGTCATCGACGGTGTGATCTGCGAGCACCGCACGGGCATCAGCCGGGGCGTGCCGGCGCTTCGCAGCCAGAGAGACCTCAGCACCGATCTCGAGCGGTTCGAGAGCCATCGCGGCGTCCGCAGGGTGCGCCAGGCCCTGCTGCGCGCGGTCGTCGGAGTGGACTCGCCGCTGGAGACCTATACGCGGCTCGTGCTGGAGGACCATCGCTTCACCGGGTGGGAGGCTGATCTCGAGATCCGATCCCCGGGTGGCCGTCGGGTCCACCCTGACCTCGCGGATCGCAGGCACCGGCTGGCCGTGCAGGTCGACGGTGCGGTCCACGAGGACCCCCGGCAGCGACTTCGGGATGTGGAGCGGCAGCGGGCTACGGAAGCGGCCGGGTGGACGGAGCTGCGTGTGGTGCACACGGATCTCGACGTCGTGGATCCGACGGATCCTGGATGCGAGCCGAGGATCGTCACCCTGGTGCGGGCACATCGGCAAGCGGTCCGGGCGCGGGAGCTCGCAGGGCCCTGACGAGCCGCCGCCCGAGTGCGAGATCTCGTGAAGGGACGCGTGCGACACGATTCAGGCGCGGGAAGACGTTCGTTGCGTCCCCTCAGCGGCAGTTCCTCCGCGCGGGAGCGAGAGGAGCGACGGAAGCGGGGCGTGCTGCGCGCGGATGCCATGATGGTCGGCATGAGCGAGAACCCCGTCGTGATGTGGAACCGTGACCCCGCCGAGTCCCCGGAGGCGCCCCTGCTGGTGCTCTTCCACGGCTTCGGCTCGAACGAGCAGGACCTCATGGGCCTGGTGCCGCAGCTGCCGCAGGATTTCGTAGTGGCCTCGGTGCGCGCCCCGCTGGCCCAGCCTCCCGGCTACAGCTGGTTCCCGCTCTACGACGAGGAGGCCTTCGGACCCGAGGCCATCCGCGCCGCGGTCGAGCCGCTCGTGGGGTGGCTGCGGGAGCAGGCCGAGGGGCGTCCGTCGACCACGCTGCTGGGGTTCTCCCAGGGCATGTCGATCGCCACGTCGCTGGTGCGGGCCATGCCGAGCGAGATCACTGCGGTCATCGGGCTGTCGGGCTTCGTGGTGCCGGAGCCGCTGGAGATCTTCCGCGACGACGAGCTGAAGGAGAAGCCCTTCAAGCTCTTCTGGGGCCGCGACCCGCAGGACCCCATCGTCAACGACCAGCTGGTGGACATGACCGCCGAGTGGCTCGTGGAGCATGCGGACACCATGAAGGTCCACTACCAGGGCATCGGCCACAGCGTCTCGCCGCAGGAGATCGGGCACGTCAATGAGTACCTGACCCGCATGGTCCTGGGACGCTGAGCCAGGCCGGGGCCCGTTCAGCCCTCGGCGCGGATGACCAGCGAGGTCCCGTTGTAAGTGATGACGTCGCCGTCGTGCAGCTGTCGGCCGCGGCGGGTCTCGATGTCGTGGTTGACCTGGACCATGCCCTCCTCGACGGCGGTGCGCGCCATGGCGCCGTCCTCGACCAGGCTGCCGAGCTTGAGGGCCTGGCCCAGTCGGATCATCTCGTCGCGGATGGGCAGCTCTTCGGGGGTGCTTCCGGTGGTGGTCATGGCTCCATTGTGGCCCACCGAGGCCATGAGCCCAGCTCGGGGAGGACCGGAAGGGCCCGGGAGTAGCCTGATCCGGTGCCCACCTCTGAACCCCTCCCCGAGAATGCCGACCAGCCCGAGGACCCGCAGCCGCCCCAGGATGTCGTGATGGCCCCGGCGCAGACCCACAGTCCCGTCACGGTGCTGATCGCCCAGATCGCAGCCGTGCTCGCAGGCGGCGCCATGGCCGTCCAGTCGCGCGTCAACGGCGAGCTGGGCGCGCGCACCGGGGACTCCGTGGCCGCAGGCCTCACCGGCTTCTCCGTGGGCTTCGCGATCGTGCTGCTGGGCACCGCGCTGATCCCCGCCGGGCGGCGCGGCCTCATCACGGCGCTGGGCGCCTTCCGGGCCCGACGCCTGCCCGCGATCTTCCTGCTCTCCGGCGTCTTCGGCGCGTTCCTGGTGGTGGTGCAGACCGTGACCACGCCGATGGTGGGCGTCTCGGTGTTCATCCTGGGCATGGTCGTGGGCCAGTCCGTCGGCGGGCTCGGGGTGGATCGTGCGGGCATCGGCCCCGGAGGCATGAAGCCGCTGACCGGCTGGCGCCTGCTGGGCACGGCGATCATCGTGGTCGCGGTGCTGATCGCGCAGCTGCCCCACCTGGGCGGCGAGGAGGGAGCTCCTCAGCGCAGCATGGCGGTGGTCCTGGCGCTGCTGCTCCTGCCGGTGCTGGCCGGGCTCGGCTCCGCCCTGCAGACGGCCTTCAACGGGCGGATCGGGGCGGAGGCCGGGACGCCGATCACCCCGACCGTGCTGAACTTCGCCGAGGGCGTGCTGGCGCTGATCGTCGCCACGGTGATCCACCGGCTCACCGCTGACCTGCCGCCGTGGCACTTCCCCTCCGAATGGTGGCTCTACCTGGGCGGCGTGTGCGGCGTGCTGTTCGTGGCGGCAGGAGCGGTGCTCTCGCGGATCATCGGGATCCTGCGCACGAGCCTGTCCCTGACCGCCGGGATGCTCACCGGCGCGCTGCTGCTGGATCTTCTCGTGCCGACCAGCGGCGCGGTGGTCGCCCCGCTGACGGTGCTGGGGACGGCGCTGACCTTCGTGGGCCTCGTCGTCGTGTCCCTGCCCTGGAAGCGGCAGGCGAGCAGCGCCTGAGACGACGACGGCCGCCGCGCTCGTCAGGGAGCGCGGCGGCCGTCGTGAGCGGTCGGGTCAGCGGGCTGCGTGCCGTCCGCTCTGAGCGGCGGCCGGTGCAGAGCTCGACGAGTAGTCGATCGACGTGTCCTGGACGGCCGCCTTGGAGCCGCCCGAGCGGCGCACCGCCCGTCGCTCGGAGGCCAGCCCGATGCCGATCAGCACGATGCCGAGGACCAGCCACCCCGAGAGCACGAGCCACTGCATGGTGGTGTCGGCTTCCGGGAAGTAAGAGATGTCGCGGATCAGCGTGGAGATCGCCCCGGGCGGCAAGAACTGGCCGATCTCGCCCCACGGGCCGGGCAGGAACTCCTTGGGGGAGTTGGTGCCGGAGATCGGGTTGGCGAAGAACATGAACAGCAGCGCGGCCACCGGGATGCCGGGGGTGCGCAGCAGAGTCACCAGACCGGCGACGGTCGCGGACATCGCGGCGAAGGCCAGTCCGACGGCCAGCCAGGTCAGCTCGAACTCGCGCTGGAACACGTCGAGCAGCGGCCCGCCCAGAGCGGTCACGGCGAAGCCCGCGAGCACGCCGTAGACCAGCACTGCCACGATCTTGCGGCCGCCGCCGATCACCTGCAGTCCGATCACGATGCCTCCGGCGAGCCCGCCCATGACCATCGGGAAGGACAGCACGCCGAGCCCGGCGCCATTGGGGTCGTTCTCGCTGAACGGGATCAGGTCCGTCTGGGTCACGGGCATGCCTGTCTTCTGGCCGAGCTGCTCTCCCACGCGGTGCAGGATCTGGCCGGTCGCGGCGTTGTTCGCCGAGGCGGAGAGGACCTCCACGGGCTGGCCGATCACGATGGCGCCGTAGACGTCGCGGTGCTCGATGGCCTCGACGGCGGCGTCGCGGTCATCGCCCGTCGTGATGTCGAACAGGTCCGGCTGGGCGTCCTCGAGCTGGTCCTGGACCATCTCGACCTGCTGCTCGGGGCCCGCGATCATCAGCGGGATCGACTTGGGCTCGGAGGTCACCGTGGGCCAGGAGAAGGCCAGGACGATGATCGAGATGACCACGGCGGACATCAGCGCCGTAATGAGGACCTTGGGCCACGGCGTGACCGGCTTGGCGCTGAGCTGGCCGTGGACTTCGACACTGGGGCTGGATCAGCGACTCCGTGGCCATCGGGCAGCTGCTCGACGGGCGCTCGGAGCACCAGGCGCGTCTGCTCAGGGTCCGCGCGCAGTTCATCCCGCTGATCGAGCAGCTGATCGCGCGCGCTCAGAGCGACGGCCAGATCCGCGCCGACTTCAGCTCTGCCGACCTGCCGATGTTCTTCACGATGCTCGGGGCGGTGCAGGAGCGCGCCGGGTCTGTGGATCCGAAGCTCGTGCACCGCTACGCGGATCTGCTGCTGGATGCGATCTCCCTTCCCGAGGCGACCTCCGAGCATCCGCCGCTGAGCGAGGCGCAGCTGGTCGAGCTGCTCGGTCGGAGCGGCTGATCAGGGTCGCCGTAGAGGGAGCAGACATGACCGCATTCGCCGTCTGGAGAGCTGAGCACCGCTGAGCGCACCGGGAGTCGCGGGCCGTCGTCGTCGTTGACTACCCTGGCGGTCGGTGCCTTCGTGCACCCGAGGACCCCGTACGGAAACCCCACGCCAGGCCGCAGCCAGCGGTCGCGGCAGATACCGGAGTGTGCATCTCATGGCCCCCAAGTCCACGCTGGACAACGTCATCTCGCTGTGCAAGCGACGCGGCTTCGTGTTCCAGGCGGGTGAGATCTACGGCGGCTCGCGCTCGGCCTGGGACTACGGCCCCCTGGGCGCGGAGCTCAAGGAGAACATCAAGCGCGAGTGGTGGCAGACCTTCGTGCGCGGACGCCAGGACATGGTGGGCCTTGACTCCTCGATCATCCTGCCCTCGGCCGTGTGGGAGGCCTCCGGGCACGTCGCCACGTTCACGGACCCGCTGGTCGAGTGCACCTCGTGCCACACGCGCCACCGCCAGGACCACCTGGAGGAGGCCTTCGAGGACAAGAAGGGTCGCGCGCCCGAGTCCATGGCCGAGATCAACTGCCCCAACTGCGGCGCCAAGGGCGAGTGGACGGACCCGCAGCAGTTCTCGGGCCTGATGAAGACCTACCTGGGCCCCGTCGACGACGAGAAGGGCAAGCACTACCTGCGCCCGGAGACCGCCCAGGGCATCTTCGTGAACTTCCTCAACGTGGTGACGGCTGCCCGTCAGCGTCCGCCGTTCGGCATCGGCCAGATCGGCAAGGCCTTCCGCAATGAGATCACCCCGGGCAACTTCATCTTCCGCACCCGCGAGTTCGAGCAGATGGAGATCGAGTACTTCGTGCACCCGGACGAGGCCAAGCCCTCGTTCGACACCTGGGTCGATGACTGCGAGCGCTGGTTCACCGATCTGGGCGTGAACCCCGAGAACCTGCGCCGCTTCGACGTCCCGGACGGCGAGCGCGCCCACTACTCGGACGCCACGATCGACCTGGAGTACCGCTTCGGCTTCCAGGGCTCCGAGTGGGGCGAGCTGATGGGCGTGGCCAACCGCACGGACTTCGACCTGAGCAACCACACCGAGGCCTCGGGCACCAAGATGCAGTACTTCGACCAGGCCTCCGGCGAGCGCTACACGCCGTACGTGATCGAGCCGTCCTTCGGCCTCACGCGCTCCATGATGGCGTTCCTGGTGGACTCCTACCGCGAGGAGGAGGCCCCCAACACCAAGGGCGGCACCGACGTGCGCACCGTGCTCGGACTGGATCCGCGCCTGGCCCCGGTCAAGGCCGCGGTCCTGCCGCTGTCCAAGAAGGACGACCTCAAGGGCGTGGCCGGGGACCTGGCCGCCGAGCTGCGGCGCCGCTGGAACATCGACTACGACGACGCCGGGGCCATCGGCCGCCGCTACCGCCGCCAGGACGAGATCGGCACGCCGTACTGCGTGACGGTGGACTTCGACACCCTCGAGGACCAGGCCGTGACCATCCGCGAGCGCGACGAGATGACCCAGGAGCGCGTCTCCCTGGACAAGGTCAGCTCGTACCTGGCCGACAAGCTGGGCTGCTGAGCGGGGGATCGCATGAGTGTGGAACTTCGCTCCTGGGAGCAGGGCGATGACCTCGCCCTGCTCGAGGTCCTGCCTGCGCCCGAGGCCGACCCCGTCGTCGCCCTGCGGGCACTGATGGGTCCGGACACCGACGAGCCCGCGTGGTCGCGCACGGTCGTGGCCGTCGACGACGACGTGGTGATCGGCGGCGGAGCCGTGCAGCTGCACCCGCTGCACCCGGAGCGGGTGTGGGCCTTCGCGGAGGTCGCCACGGCCAACCGCGGCGAGGGCACGGGCCGGCTGATCGCGGACCGCCTGCGGCAGATCGCAGCCGAGGCCTTCCCGGACAGGCCGCTGCGCACCAAGGCCGCACCCGAGACCTCGGGGGCGGGCTTCGCCGAGCACTCCGGCATGGTGCCGGTCATGACGCACCGCCATGTCGTCATCGCGCCCGGCGCCCTGCCGCCGCAGCCGATCGGCGAGGGCGATTCGGCCACCGAGGCGATCGAGGACCTGGCCACCGGCTCCGTCGAGCTCACCAAGGCGGTGGGGGAGTTCTACCGCGCCGTCAACGCCTGGGACGCCCCGGCCGAGCTGTCGTTGGGGAAGGTGAACCAGCAGTTCCTCTCCGAGACCTCCCAGGCCTACGGGGCGATCGTGCTGCGCCGCGGGATCGACCGCGGGGCGGGGCGCAGCGGGAGCATCGGCGCCTTCGCGATCAGCTACCGCTCGCTCGAGCTGGATCAGGAGCGCTCGCAGGCCGACGCCGAGCGGCTCGAGGAGCTCGACGACCTGCCCACCGACGTCCTGGTCGGCTGGGACCCGCAGCTGCCGGACGAGGAGGCCGCGATCGCGGTCGCCAAGCTGCTCGGCCTGCTCGTGGCCCGCTACCCGGTGCGCGTGGAGGTCACCGACGCCATGCGCCCGCTGGCGATCGTGTGCGCCCAGCTCGTCGCGGACGGGGTGGCCAAGGTCGTGGACGAGTCCGTGACCTATGCCGATCCGGCCGAGTGAGCCTCACCGTCTGAGCCCGCACCTTCTGGGCTGACGACAGCGGCCGGTGCCTCCCCTTCACTGGGGAGGCACCGGCCGCTGTCGTGGCATGGGAAGCGCGCGACGGCCGCGCCGCTCAGAAGGACCAGGGATCCACCCCGTGGCCGCGGGAGAGCTCCTGGCGCAGCTGCCCGTCGAGGCACTCGACCCGTCGGCTCATGCCCACGCTGTCGACGACCCACCAGATGACGGTCACCAGCCCAGTCAGAGCCATGACGATCAGCGCGGCCCAGAAGACGGGGCCCGGCCCGGTGATGGCCGCGTCCCCGACGCTTCCGGGCTCGCCGGTGTCGAAGCCCTCTTCATAGGTGACCATGAGCATGGCGTAGGCCGTGATGGCCCCCGCCCAGGCGATGCCCGCCAGGATCAGCTTGACCAACCCGCGGCCGACGGCGCCGAGGTAGAAGTCGTGCACGGGGACGTGGAGCATGAACGGGCCGAGGATCCACAGGATCCAGGCCGCGATGGGCTTCTTGGCGCGGGCCTCATAGCGCACCGCGGCCTGGCGGTGCGCGGGATCCATGGGCGCAGGGGTCCAGGGGCCGGGGCGTGAGGGCCAGGGGCCGGCGGGGTGCGGGTAGGTCATGGCCGGCTCAGAACGACCAGGGATCGACGCCCTGCTGGGCGGCGATCTCGCGGCGGATGCGGTCGTTGGTGCGCTCCAGGCGCGAGGTCATGGTCACGCCGTCCACGATCCACCAGATCAGGATGGCGACGAACGAGCCGAGGCACAGCACGACCCCGAGAATGATCAGCACGCCAGCGGTGCTCTCGCTGCTGCCGGAAGCGGCGGCCCCGCCGATCATCCCGCCGAACAGGGCGATGAACGCGAAGACGATCAGCCCCAGCTTCAGCAGACCGCGTCCCACGGCGCCGAAGTAGAAGTCGTGGATGGGCAGGCCGATCAGGAACGGCCCGCCCAGCCACAGCAGCCATGCCACGGTGTTGTTCTTGGAGCGCGCCGAGTAGCGCCAGGCGGCCTGCGTGGCCGCCGGATCCATGGGGGCGCCCCAGCCCTGATGCGGTCCCGGCTGAGGAGCCGCTGCCTGTCCGGGCGTCCCGGGCGCAGGCTGGTGACCCCAGGGGCCCTGCCCCGCATCGGGGGTCGGCTGCGAGCCGGTCGGACTGTGCGTCACGGCGATCTCCTGTCGGTGGGGGAGGAGCGGCATCGAGGTGCACCGCCGGGTCTGCTCCCATCCTAGGCGACTGATTTGCGCATGTGAACTCCATCGCCGGATTCCGGACGAGGCACCGGCGACCGTGGAATGTGCCGGAGATCGCCCGAACAGGGCGACGGTCCTGTGGGAAGATGCCCGGATGACCACCACCGCCGAGCCCCGCCAGGAGACCGCCCTCGCGCAGCAAGCGCAGGGGCTGTCGTCGTACCGTCAGCCGTTCGGCCCGGGGACGATCGAGACCACGCTTGCCGACGAGGCCGTGACCCTGGACCTGCCGCCGCTGCGTCTGGGCGGGCTGACGATCGACGTCCCCGTGGTGCTCGCGCCCATGGCCGGGGTGACGAACAAGGCCTTCCGCGCGCTGTGCCGCGCCCACGGCGGCGGGCTGTACGTGACCGAGATGGTCACCGCCCGCGCCCTGGTGGAGCGGCGGGAGAAGTCCCTGCAGATCGTCCACCACGACCCGCACGAGACCCCGCGCTCGGTGCAGATCTACGGCGTGGACGCGGTCAACGTGGGCAAGGCCGTGCGGATGGTGGTCGAGGAGGACATCGCCGATCACATCGACCTGAACTTCGGCTGCCCCGTGCCCAAGGTGACCAAGCGCGGCGGGGGATCCGCGCTGCCGTGGAAGACGGATCTCTTCGAGGCGATCCTCTCCGCCGCCGTCCGCGAGGCCCAGGGGCTGCCCGTCACGATCAAGACCCGCAAGGGCATCGACGATGACCACCTCACCTACCTCGAGGCGGGTCGGATGGCCCGCGACCTCGGCATCGCCGGGATGACCCTGCACGGGCGCACCTTGGAGCAGCACTACTCCGGCCAGGCCGACTGGTCGTCGATCGCGCGGCTGCGCGAGGCGATCCCGGACATGCCGATCCTGGGCAACGGCGACATCTGGTCCGCCGAGGACGCCGTGCGCATGGTGAACGAGACGGGTGTGGACGGCGTGGTCATCGGCCGCGGCTGCCAGGGCCGGCCCTGGCTGTTCGGCGATTTGCAGGCCGCTTTCGACGGCAGCCGGGAGCGAGCCCGCCCCGGACTGCGCGCTGTGGCCGCCACCATCTACCGCCACGCCCAGCTGCTGGCCGAGCAGGACGGCGACGAGCTGCAGGGCCTGCGGGAGATCCGCAAGCACGTGGCCTGGTACTTCAAGGGCTACCCGGTCGGCGGCGACCTGCGCGCGAAGCTGTCCCTGGTCGAGACGCTGGATCAGCTCGAGGAGCTGCTCTCCTCCATGGACCTGGATCAGCCGTACCCGGGTGCTGATGTGGAGGGGCCGCGCGGTCGCGCCGGCAACCCCAAGAAGGCCGCTCTGCCGGACCGCTGGCTCGAGGACCGGCAGATCCACGACGACCAGCGCCTGGGTCTGGTCGACGCAGAGCTCGACGTCTCCGGCGGCTGAGGCGCCCCCGAGCGGGCACAATGGCCTGGTGACGGATGAGCTGAACCACGAGAACCAGCAGGAGCTTCCCCTCGAGGGCGTGGCGGAGATGCTCGCTGCCGTCGACCGCACCCGCGAGGCCGAGCAGGGCTACAGCGCCCCCGACATCGAGCGGTGGGTGCGCGAGGATCACCACAACAAGTACCGCTCCCACTTCGAGCGCGATCGCGCCCGCGTGCTGCACTCCTCGGCCCTGCGCCGCCTGGCCGCCAAGACCCAGGTGGTCGACCCGGGCGCCGATGACTTCGCGCGCAACCGCCTCACGCATTCGCTCGAGGTCGCCCAGATCGGCCGGGAGATCGGCCGGCTCATGGGCCGCAACCCGGACGTCGTCGACGCCGCCTGTTTGTCCCACGACCTCGGCCACCCGCCGTTCGGGCACAACGGGGAGACCGAGCTCAACGCGCTCGCCGGGGACATCGGCGGCTTCGAGGGCAACGCGCAGACCCTGCGGCTGCTCGTGCGCCTGGAGCCCAAGGTCATCGCCCCGGACGGCAGCCCCGCCGGGCTGAACCTCACCCGCGCCGCACTGGATGCCACGTGCAAGTATCCGTGGCGGGCCTCGGAGGCGCCCCAGCAGGCGGACGGGACGCGCTCGCGGAAGTTCGGCGTCTACGAGGACGACCTGCCGGTCTTCGAATGGATGCGCGAGGGCGCCCCGGCGCGCACCAAGTGCCTCGAGGCACAGGTCATGGACCTGGCCGATGACATCTCCTACTCGGTGCACGACGTCGAGGACGCCGTCGCCGCAGGAGCCGTGCGGCTGTCCCGGCTGAAGGACCCCGCCCAGCGCGAGCGCGTGTTCGACAAGACCCGCGAGTGGTACCTCCCGGGTGCGGAGGACGCCGAGATGGACGAGGCGCTGACCCGCCTGGAGAACGCCCCGGAATGGGCCTCCGAGATGCGGGGATCGCGCCAGGACCTGGCTCGGCTCAAGGACATGACCTCCCAGCTGATCGGGCGCTTCGCCACGTCGGCCGTGGCCGCCACGCATCGAGTCACGGGCTCGGATCCGCTGACCCGCTACGACGCCTCCCTGGTGGTCCCGCACGAGACCGACGTGGAGATCGCCGTGCTCAAGGGCATCGCCGTGACCTACGTGATGACCGAGCGCGACTCGCAGGTGGTCTACGACCGCCAGCGCGAGACCCTGCGTCTGCTGGTGGAGGCCATGATGGACTCGGATGGCCGCTACCTGGCCCCGGAGTTCCGCGGCGACTGGCACGACGTCGGCGGAGGCCCCGGTGCCGAGGCCCTGCGCCTGCGCATCGTGATCGACCAGGTGGCCTCGCTGACCGACACCTCGGCGGTGCGGCTGCATCACCGCATCCTGGGCACCGACCGGCGGCTGGGGGATACCCCTCTCTGGTGATTCCTTCGAGGGCGTCCGGACCAGCGCGACGGGCCGAACTGCCAGGTTCTCCTCAGCCCGCGCTCAGCTCCCTTAGACTGCCCCCGCGTCCGCATGACGGCGGAGGCACAGCGGGACTCTGCAGGTGAGTTCCCGCACCACCGTTTCGCCGACAGGCACCGACGACACGCGCAGGACGCGGGAACAGGCAGCACACCGTGATCGGAATCCTCTGGGGCATCGGCGGCATGGCAGGGATCCTGCTCATCGCCTTCCTCCTCTCCTCGAACCGGCGGGCCATCAAGCTCCGCACCGTCGTGGCCGCGCTCGGCCTGCAGGTCGTGTTCGGCATCGCCGTGCTCTACTGGCCGTTCGGTCAGCGGGTCCTCGAGGTCGTCTCGAACGGCGTCCAGGAGGTCATCGGCTCGGCCAACGCCGGCATCAGCTTCGTCTTCGGCGGACTCGTGCCGGAGGACGGCGTGGTCTTCGCGCTGCAGGTCCTGCCGGTCATCATCTTCTTCGCCTCGCTGACCGCGGTGCTCTACCACTGGGGCATCTTGCAGTTCGTCGTGAACTGGCTGGGCCGCGGCATCGGCTGGCTGCTGGGCACCCGCCGCGCCGAGTCCGTCAACACGGCGGCCAACATCTTCGTGGGGCAGACCGAGGCGCCCCTGGTCATCCGCCCCTATATCCCCGGGCTCACCCGCTCCGGTCTGTTCGCCGTCATGGTGGGCGGGCTGACGACCGTCGCCGGCTCCGTGCTGGTCGGCTACTCCCTGCTGGGCGCCCCGCTCGAGTACCTGATCGCCGCCTCCTTCATGGCCGCGCCGGGCGCGCTGCTGATGGCCAAGATCCTCGAGCCGGAGACCGTCTCGGACGAGGAGGCCGACCGCCTGGAGAAGGCCGGTGCCGCCAAGCTGGCCGCCGAGAACAGCGACGTCCCCGTCGTCGCAGCGACCGACGACGCCGTAGCCGATGCCCCCTGGGCCGATGGCGAGCGGCCTGAGGAGGCCGTCGTCGTGGAGGATCCGGGAGACGCCCTCAAGCACCGCAACGTGATCGACGCCGCCGCGGCCGGCGCCAGCGACGGCCTGCGCCTGGCGCTGACCGTGGGCGCCATGCTGCTGGCGTTCATCGCGCTGATCGCCCTGGTCAACCTGATCATCGGGACCATCGGCGGCTGGTTCGGCGCTCCCGATCTGACGTTCGAGCAGATCCTGGGCTGGGTCTTCGCCCCGATCATGACCATGATCGGCGTGCCGTGGAACGAGGCCGTGGCCTCCGGCAGCTTCGTGGGGCAGAAGGTCGTGGTCAACGAGTTCGTGGCCTTCGCCGACTTCGGCCCGCAGATCGAGAGCTTCAGCCCCAAGACGGCGGCCATCACCACGTTCGCCCTCACCGGCTTCGCCAACCTCAGCTCGCTGGGCATCCTGCTCGGCGGCCTGGGCGGGCTGGCCCCGGAGCGCCGTCCGGAGATCGCCGAGCTCGGCATCCGCGCCATCCTGGCGGCCACGCTGGCCAACCTGATGTCCGCTGCCATCGCCGGCATCATGCTCGCCTGAGCGGTTCAGGCGCACGCGACGCGGCCCGTCGGACACCTCAGTAGGATGGGGCGCCGAGGGGCCGCGTCATTGTTTGCCGCCGGCCCGAGACCGGACCAGCCCCCAGCACCGGGCCCCGCCCGCACCCACCCTCCAAGGAGCGCCAGATCATGGCATCGGCACAGCAGTCCCCGAACGGCCGCGTCCCCGCCGGGATCGACTCGTCAGAGCTCCAGGAGGCATCGCGCGCCCCCGGGATGATCGTCTCCGCCATCGTCCTGCTGATCGCCGCGCTGTCGATCGTGGTGCCGCACCTGATCGAGGTGGCTGCGTGGGTGCGCTTGCTCGGGCTGGTCGTCGGGCTGATCCTCGTCGGCGTGGGCACCGTGGTCTTCGTCCAGGAGCTGCGTCGGCAGTCGATCATCCGGCGCTGAAGACGGCCCTCCGGCGGCAGCGACTGTCGGCATGCCGTCATCCCGTTGAACGGAACCGGCCTTCGAGCGGCGAGTGACGCGGATTACAGTGAACCGGCCCGCGTCCCGTGGGTCCGAACCCCGAATCGCCCTGCGCGAAGGAGACACGACCGTGCCCGCTGAGACCCCCGTGAACCAGGTCCTGCGCGGCCGCGCCTGGGTGGCGCCGCTGTGCTGGATCGCCGTGCTGCTCGACGGGTTCGACGCCGTCGTGCTGGGTGCGGTCATGCCGTCCATGATCGAGGACGCGGACTTCGGCCTCACGCCCGCCTCCGGCACCGCCGTGGCGACCGCCGGGCTGTTCGGCATGATGGTCGGCGCTCTCGGGATGGGGTGGGCCACTGACCGCTTCGGCCGCCGTCGGATGCTGATCGGCGCGGTGACGATCTTCTCCCTGCTGACCCTGGCCATGGCCTTCACCGACTCGATCGCCGTGTTCGGGATCCTGCGCTTCCTGGCCGGCGTGGGCCTGGGCGGCTGCCTACCCACCGCGATCTCCATGGTCACCGAGTTCTCCTCCGCCCGTCGCACTGGCAACGCGACCACCACGGTCATGACCGGCTACCACGTGGGGGCGGTGCTCACCGCCGCCCTGGCGATCTGGATCGTGACGCAGCTGTCCTGGCACGCCATGTTCATCGCCGGCGCCCTTCCGGCCGTGATCCTGGTGCCGCTGATGCTGCGCTACCTGCCGGAGTCCCCGGAGTTCCTGCTCTCCCAGGGCCGCCGCGACGAGGCCCGGGCGGTCGCCGAGCACTACGGGATCGACTTCGTCGCGCGGCTGGAGCGCCAGGAGGCCCTCACCCGGGCCGGATCGGATGCCCAGCAGGAGAAGGTCGGGGCCGGCCTGCTGCTGTCCGGTCCGTACCGTCGCAACACCGTGATCCTGTGGATCGCCTCCTTCATGGGCCTGCTGCTGGTCTACGGCCTGAACACCTGGCTGCCGCAGATCATGCGCGCCGCCGACTACGACCTCGGCAACGCCCTGGGCTTCCTGCTGATCCTCAACGTGGGCGCGATCGTCGGGCTGTTCATTGCCGGGCGGGCCGCCGATCGGTTCACCCCGCGGGTCGCGGGCATCGTCTGGTTCCTGGGCGCTGCCGTGATGCTCGCAGCGCTGGTGATCCGACTGCCGCTGGGCGGGATCTACGTCATGGTCTTCATCACCGGCTGCTTCGTGTTCTCCGCGCAGGTGCTGGTCTACGCCTTCACCGCCTCCAACTACCCTGCGCAGGTCCGGGCCACCGCGCTGGGCATGTCGGCCGGCACGGGGCGCCTGGGCGCGATCTCCGGACCGCTGGTGGGCGGCACCCTGCTCTCCGCCGGGCTGGCCTACCCGTGGGGCTTCTTCGCCTTCGCACTGGCCGCGCTGCTGGGCGGCGGGGCGCTGTCGGCCACCCGGACCCTGGACCCCGAGGCCCAGGACAGCCCCGTCCACAGGCAGCCGATCGACTGATCGGGGGCTTGGCGGCGGGTCGTAGACTGGTGCGGTGGCAGGACTGATCAAGCGCGAGGACATCGACGAAGTGCGCTCGCGGACGGACATCCGCGAGATCGTCGAGGGCTACGTCACGCTCAAGTCTGCCGGCATCGGCTCCTACAAGGGGCTGTGCCCCTTCCATGACGAGCGCACGCCGTCGTTCCACGTCCGCCCGCAGTACGGCACGTACCACTGCTTCGGCTGCGACGAGTCCGGCGATGTCATCGCCTTCGTCCAGGCCATGGAGCACACCACATTCGCCGAGACCGTCGAGCGGCTGGCCGCCAGGATCGGCTACGAGCTGCACTACGAACAGGGCAGCGGCCCGGACAAGGCCATGGTGGGCCGCCGTCAGCGGCTGCTGGACGCCCACAAGGTCGCCGCCGAGTACTTCCAGGCCCAGCTGCGCACCGCCGGGGCCCGCGCCGCGCACACCTACCTGGGCGATCGCGGCTTCTCCCCGCAGGACGCCGCCGACTACGGCGTCGGCTACGCCCCGCAGGGCTGGAGCAGGCTCCTGGATCACCTGCGCAAGCGCGGCTACACGGACGATGAGCTCGAGGGCACCGGCATGTTCTCCTCCGGGCGCAGCGGGCTGATCGACCGCTTCCGCGGCCGGCTGATCTTCCCCATCCGGGGGATCGGCGGGGAGATCATCGGCTTCGGCGCCCGCAAGCTCTACGACGACGACCAGGGCCCCAAGTACCTCAACACCCCCGAGACCCAGCTCTACAAGAAGTCCACCGTGCTCTACGGCATCGACAAGGCCAAGCGCCAGATCGCCAAGCAGCGCCAGGTGGTCGTGGTCGAGGGCTACACGGACGTGATGGCCATGCACCTGGCCGGGGTGCCCACCGCCGTGGCCACCTGCGGCACCGCATTCGGCGCCGAGCACATCAAGGTCGTGCGCCGCTTCCTCTCGGACGACGGCTCCGGCGGCGAGGTCGTGTTCACCTTCGACGGCGACAAGGCCGGGCAGAAGGCGGCCCTGCGTGCCTTCCAGGAGGACCAGCGTTTCATGGCCCAGACCTTCGTGGCTGTGGAGCCCAACGGCATGGATCCGTGCGAGCTGCGTCTGGCCCGCGGGGACGCCGCTGTGCGCTCGCTGCTCAGTGCCAAGCGACCGCTGTTCGAGTTCGCGATCCGCGCGGCCATGAAGCGCTACGACCTCGAATCCCTCGAGGGGCGCGTCCAGGCCATGCGCGCGACCGCCCCCATCGTGGCCCGCATCCGCGACACCACGCTGCGCCCGGCCTACGCCCGCCAGCTGGCCGGGTGGCTGGGGCTCGAGGTCCCGGACGTCGTGCAGGCCGTCGAGGCCTCCGCCCGCGCCGACGCCCGCGGTGAGAGCGGCGGTCAGGGGCGCGGCGCGGGGCTGCAGCGCACGTTCGACCGCCCGGTCGATGGCTCGGACCAGCGTCCGCGCGGCCCTCAGGACTCCGACGGCCCGCCCGACGACGGCGCCGCACATCCTCCGCGCATCGAGTGGCCGGATCCTCGCGACCCGCTGCTGCGCACGGAGAAGGAGGCGCTGGAGGTCGTCGTGCAGGTGCCACACCTGCTGGGCCCGGCCGAGTGGCAGCAGTTCACCGAGGCCGAGTGCGCGCATCCCGTGCACACCGCGGTGCATCGCGGGGTGGTCCAGGTGCTCGCCGGTATCGGCGCGGATCAGCAGATCACCCCGGGGCGAGGCTGGATCGAGGCCCTTCGCGCGGCCCTTCCGCAGGAGCTGCACGGCTATCTAGCGGGGCTGTCCATGCGGGCCCTGCCGGCGTCCTCCGCGCAGCAGCTCGAGCGCTACGCCTCCGGGGTGATCAACCACCTGTTCGACCGCCAGATCCATCGCCGCCAGGCCGATCTGCGCGCGGAGCTGCAGCGGACGTCGTCGGTGGAGCAGCCCGAGCGCTTCCGGGAGATCAGCCGCCAGCTGCTGGACCTGGAGGCCCGCCGCCGCGAGCTGCGCCCGGCCTGAGCCGAGGCCCGGACGGTTTTTGCGCGGGGGCACCGCACGGGGTAGGGTGTCTGTCTGTTGCACGGCGACGTGCACCTTCCCCCGTAGCTCAATTGGCAGAGCATTCGACTGTTAATCGAAGGGTTACTGGTTCGAGTCCAGTCGGGGGAGCAGTGAAGAGAGGGCCCCACCAGGCACGATGCCTGGTGGGGCCGTTCTCATCTCGAACCAGAAACTTGCAGGATCCCACGCCTACCCCGCGTTTTGGTTCCGGGAGATCGTTGCGTGTAGTGGGGGCAGTGGGTTGGTGCGTGCGTCGGTGCCAGCTGGATGGTCACCGCATGGATTTTTCCGCGATGGCCCTCATCTTCCGTCCTGCGTCAGGGTCGATCGATAAACCCAGCACCTGTCCCCTGGGGGTGGGGAAGAGTCGCCGTGAGCGGTTGAAGACCTCGGAGTGGTGAAGGTCACTTACAGATCGCTGCCAGAGGTGCAGCTTGGACTCGTGAGTGAAGGACCCACGCACCTGGCGGAGAGCCGATTCATCGGTTACCCACTCGTAGCGTGATGAGGAGATGAGCTGGTAATCAAACGCTCGGCCGACGCAGGCAGCAACCCAGTCCGCGAACTGGATGTTGGCACTTAGTTGGCTGTCAACGTGCATTGGAGGCTCGATGATCCGCCGCATCTCCTGGTGCCCTGCTGCCCTGCCCAAGATGTGGCCATACATGTTCGGCAGTCTTTCTGCTCGCGTCTTCTCGTTGATCTGGTCGATGATTACCATCATGTTCTGCCCGTGGGTGTCAGCGTGGCGGGCTAGACGGTTCAACGTTTCCTGCATGGCCTCCGCCTCGCGCCTGGCAGGATCAAGACTCGTTTGCCTATCCGTGCCAAGGGGCTTTTCGTCGGCGTAGTAGAACAGCTGGCCGCCGTGCTCATGTACCGTCCGGACCAGGTGATCGAAGACGCGCAGCTGCTCGGGGTACTTCGTGGGGGTAGCTGGCCGGAAGATTTGGGCACCCTTGCGTTCCCATCGCCCAGGGTGGTCAGCCTCACGAACTTCCGCGGCAAAGAGCGCGTTTTTCTCTCTCTGGAAGATCGCCCCGAACTCACGGGCGTAGTCCTCAGGGATCACGAACCCGCCGTAACCGAACGCCGGACTCGTGTTGAAGCGGGGATGTTCAGGCGCGACGAACGCTCCCGGTTCGCCGATCTCATCGATGTATGCGAGCAACATGTGGTTGATGTTCTCCTGAACGCAGAAACCCACGCCGAAGCGTGGGTTTCTCGAATCGGCGCTCGGGGAACTTTTTCATCCCTAGCTACCTGCCAGCATAGTAGGCCCGGGGGGCGCGTAGTGGCAAGGACATCGGTCACCAAGTTGCTCCAGTGTCCCTGACACGTCTGGCGCCACGGACGCCCGCTGAACGTAGTGCTTCGAGGTCACCGCGGTACCCGCGTGGCCCAGCACCGCCGCCGCGTCCTCCGTCCCCGAGGACCGATCCACCAGCGTGGCCACCGTCTTCCGGAAGGTGTGCCAGGTGACCCACTCGAATCCCTTGAGATCCTCCGACTTCCGGGCGTCGCGCCATTGCCTCTCAAGGTTGTTCACCTCGCGCAGCGTCCCCGTTGACGAGGGGAACACCAGATCGCGGGTGTTCGGCAGTTCCTCCACGGATCGGCGCAGCAGCACATCGGAGGCGAACCGCGGCACGTTTACCGTGCGGAACCCGGCAGCGGTCTTGACATGCCCCTGCCGGACGAGCCCGGCCTCCTCCGTGCGGACCACGGTGCCGCTGATCGTCACGGTCACGGGGGAGGCCCCGAGGTCCACGTCAGCCCACCGCAGGGCTAGAAGCTCACCCACACGCGCCCCGGTGCCCAGGGCCACGTCCACGACCTCCGCGAGGTCCTGCGCCCGCGCCGGCCCGCTTTTGACCGGCTCCGCGAGGGAGGCGTGCAGACCCCGCCGCAGAGCCCGCACCTCGTCCACGCTGAGCGCCCGCACCGCCTTGGGGCGGCGCTCAGGCAACCGTGTGTCCGGCACCGGATTCGCCCGCACAGCATCATGCCGGGCCGCCAGGCCGAACATCTGCGTGAGCACCGTCTTGGCTGTCTTGGCCCGCCCGGGGGTCTTGACTGCCACGCCCTTCAAGAAGCGATCCAGCTGCCCGGTGATGGCCTCCCACAGCGTGAGCCCGCCGATGGGGACTGCCGCACGAACAGGTGACAGTTGGGGTGTCAGGCCGCGAGGCTCACGGCGGGGTTCATGATGGTCTCGTATTCGATGGGGGTCAATCGACCCAGACGGGCCTGTCGACGGCGGCGGTGATA